>JACOMY010000019.1 GCA_014324045.1 Rhodospirillales bacterium
CGCTTCAGAAGAATTCCGGTTGCCGCAGACGGCAGCTATGCGAGGACCTACAGCGACGCTGAGGGCGGAGGCGGCATCAGAGGTGCGTTCTATGGCACCGAGCAGGCCGAAACCGCCGGGACCTTCGACCGCTACGGCATCATTGCAGCCTTCGGCGCCAAGAAGCTGACGAATTAACCGCGCCCACATGCCCGGCAGTCGGGCGCCGGCGGCCTCCCGGGCGGGGTCCTAGCGGGGAATTCCTCCCTTGCCAGGGTTCTGAAAGCCGCCACGCCCGGCACTTGACTTCGCTTTATGAGCCGGGGCTGGCACTCTGTAGCCTACCCCGGACTCTTTCCCGCTTCTGTCTTTGGGCGCTGTCTTGGGCTTGGCCTACGGCGGCCGGCAAAGGCTTCAAGCACAAGCTGCATGGATGTGCATAGGTACGAAACTTTGGGGACTGGCTACCCCGCCGCTTTGGCACCGCCGCGCGCCGTAGACGCCTCGATGTAGGGCGCCAATTCCTCCATGCCCTCCGCCGCCATCGCTTTTGCCGGGCGCCAGGCGAGGCTAAGGCCCCATGCGACGAGGGGAGCGGCACCGAAGAGAAGCCCCGGAGAAGCCGGATCCCCCGCCGCTTTGCCTAAGGGTAAGCCCGCGCGCAACCCCCGGACCGCCCGTGCGGGACAACTCCGGCAAGCAACCTGCGAGGGCCCCGCAAAAACTCCTGCAGCTTCACGCAAGCACAGGTCTCCCGCCGCAGGCCGAAGAAACCCCAGCCGCCGCAGGCCGCAGCCGGCGCTCACCCGCCTCTGTTCGAGAGCTTGGCGATGGTGCCGCTGGTGGAGTGACCCGGAAAGAATTCGGCCAGCATGACCTCACCGCCGTAGCTCTGTACGAAGCTACCGCCCACGACCTCCTCGATCTTGTAGTCGGCGCCCTTGACCAGGATCTCCGGACGCAAGGCGCGGATGACGCCTTCGGGCGTGTCCTCGTTGAAGATCACCACGCAGTCGACGCCGGCCAGCGAGGAAAGCACCGTGGCACGGGCGATCTCGCTTTGCACCGGGCGGCCTTCGCCTTTCAAACGGCGCACGGAGTCGTCGCTGTTGAGGCCGACGATCAGGCGGTGACAGCGGGCGCCGGCTTGCGCCAGCAGCGAGACGTGACCCGGGTGCAAGAGGTCGAAACAGCCGTTGGTAAAGCCGATCTTGAGCCCGGCCTGGCGCCAGCGCTGCACCCTCGCGCGTGCCTCGTTAAGGCCGGCGATCTTGTTGCCGGCGGTCATGAACTCCTGCGCATAGAGGGTCTGCACGATCTCGCCGGGGGTGGTAACGGCCGTGCCGACCTTACCGACCACGATGCCGGCGGCGACATTGGCCAAGCGCGCCGCATCGAAGATGGAGAGACCGCCGGCGATGCCGGCCGCCACGACGGCGACCACGGTGTCGCCGGCGCCTGAGACATCGAAGACCTCGCGGGCACGCGCCTCCAGATGGCGGGCGCCGCCCCGCTCGTAGAGTGTCATGCCTTGCTCGCTGCGGGTGGCCAGAACCGAATCGATGCCGCAGGACGTGGCCACCAGACGGGCCGCAGCCACCACCTCATCGTCCGAGCCGGCCGGCAGGCCGCTGGCCTCCGTCAGCTCGCGGCGGTTCGGCGTGACCAGGCTGGCACCGCGGTAGCGGCCGAAGTCGCGGCCCTTGGGATCGACCACGATGCTGCAGCCGCGGCTGCGCGCGGCCCCGATCAATGCCTGGATCGTCGCCGGCCCCAGCAGGCCGTTACCGTAGTCCGACAGCACCATGACCTTGGCTTCCTCCAGCTGTTCCTCGGCACTGCCGACCAAGGCCTGGGCCAAGGCGTCGGAGATCGGGCTGGTGGTGCCGCGGTCGACCCGCAGCAGATGCTGATGCAGGGCGACGTGGCGCTCCTTGATGCTGTTCTCCCGGCTGCGGTCCAACAGCAGATGGCCCCGGTCGCCGATGGCCTCGCCCACCAGCTTCTGCAGCGCGCGCCCGGCGGCGTCGTCGCCGATCACCGAAATAAAGGCCGGCCGGGCGCCGAGCCCCGCCAGGTTGCGCACCACGTTTCCGGCACCGCCCAGCATCGCATCGTCGCGTTCGACCTGCATCACCGGGACCGGCGCCTCCGGCGAGATCCGCTCGACGCGTCCATGCACGAAGCGGTCCAGTATGACGTCGCCGATGACCAGCACCCGGCTCCCGCCTAGCTTCTCCAGTGCTTGGCTCAGGTCTTCGGTATCGTACATCCCGCCCCTCCCCCGCTATCCCATCCTCTGTTCACCGCACCGGAGTACCGGAAATGCACCGCCGGACCCCTGCCCGGATTATCTCCGTTCCACTTCCGCCGGTCCCGGGCCTCGCTCCGGGGCAGCCCGGACAAGGTGACCCAGAGCAGGCAACCCGCAGCGATGTGCATTTCCCAAGATATGCGCGGCGCTATCGCCGGGCACAACCGAAAGGATACCGCTATCGAAATCGGTCATGCCGCAAATATCTGGGCGCAGATTCCCGGAGGCTTGGTTACTCATGCACCCTAGGTCGCAACCGCAGCCGACGGTCCGCAAGAGGCTGGAGATTCAAGCGGAGTTCCGCAGGAGTGTCAGCAGCCTTGCCGCGACGCCTTCCAGCTGAGGCCGGAAGGGACCGCTGCCCGGGCGCCGCTCGAACAAGGCCGCCGGATCGCTCCCCGGCCGCAGAAACAAACCTTCGAAGCCCGGCGGTGCCGGTTCGCCGAAGGCCGGATCGCCTTCGCTGGGCAGCACCGGAACGCCTTGGGCCAGGGCTGCCGCGGCGATACTGGATTTGCCCAAGACCTCATAGCGGGTCGGCGTCAGCAGCACTTGGGCAAGGTTCAGAAGCTGGACCAGATGCCGGGCCGGCTGCGGCCCCAGATCGAGAAAATCCATAGCGGGCAGGCGCCGCCGCCAGAAGTCCAGACGTTCCGCGGTCATGCCCGTCCGCCCCGCGACCAGCAGCAACGGCCGCCGCCGGCGCCGCCGCGCCGCCGCAGCCAGCGCAGCGAGCGTCTCGAAGGGCTCCCAATCGGCACGCAAACGCCCCATGGCCAGCAGGAAGGCCGTCCGCTCCCGCTCCATCTTGAGGCCAGCTGCACGCAAGGCTTCCTCCAGCCAGGCGCCGGGCTGCTCCGGCCCGGTGGGAAGATGACTGAAGAGCGGCAGCACCCGCGCCGGCAGCCCCGCAGACGCGATGCGGTCGCGGTAAAGGGCGTTGCTGGTCATCACCGCTTCCGGCTGCATTCGCTCCAACAGCGCCAGGCTGGCAGCCGCCTGCCGCCGGCGCCGCGCCGCCGATGCCGCATCCCGCCCCAGAATGACACTTGCATGCAACTCATGCACCATGACAGCCAGCCTGTGCCCCTCCAGCGCCCGGACCAGGCCGGGCCCGATCCGGCCGATCCAGCCGCGCGGATGATAAAGCTGCGGCATCAACTGCAGGAAAACCCAATCGGGCTCCAAGGCCGCCAGACAGGTCTTGAGAGCTGCGGTGCGGCGATGCCAGGCTTGATCGGCGGAACAGGCAAGGTCCAGGGGGCGCTCCGCTTCCCCTTCGGCCGCCAGGCTCAGCAGGCGTACCTCCTGTCCTTGCGCTTTAAGCGCCTGGGCCAGCGACAGACTGTAGTCGCCGACGCCGCTGCAGCCGGGCCGCAGATCGGCCGTCACCATCGCCAGCCTCAGCGCATCCTCCGTCATACCTTGCAGGATAGGCCCCCAGCCCGCGCCGCCCAGGCCCTCCCAGCAGGACATAGGGATGCGGGCGGCCCCCTGGTATAGGGTGTCATGTGTGGACAGGCGCCCGCACTCGATTTTCCAGAGACATGAAAAACCAGGGGACCTTAAGGCCGGGGAGCTGAAAGCGGTCCTTGAGCGCGTACAAGGCCAGGGCCAAGGGGGAGCGGCTTGCGCAGCAGGGCTGGGCCGCCGATCCAGTCTTGTTCATGGAGGCCAGTGTGCGGCGTGTTGACGCAAGAGCGGAATTGCTGTTTGACGGCCCGATGGAAACCGAATAGGTTGCAGTTACAGTGTCTGTAGAGTATACGGACTCTAAATCTTGCGGTCCAAAAACTGGTGAGTGGCAGGAAAGCAAGTAAGTTTACCAGTGGAGAAAGGAACGGAACAATGTCCAAGATAAGAAGTTTACCCAGGTTCTGCATCGGGCTATCGGCAGCCGCCCTGCTGACCGTAGGTTTGGCAGGACAGGCGCAATCGCAAATCACACTCGACTTCAACTCTCTATCCTCTATTCAGGCCACTTTTCAGGGCCTGGCCGATATGATACGGGAGTACCATGAGGAGCAGGCGCGCCGGGAGGCGTTCAAACCAGAATCTCCTACTCGCACAGAATCTCCTACTCGCAAAGGCAGTGGATTCACGCCGGACGATCAATGGCTCGGGAATAGAGCAACCGGGTACTAGAGGACCCGCTATAAGCCTATGGCATCGCAGCAGTGATGCAACAGGTTGTATCGCAGCACTATCGGCTGCAAGCCGTGGGAGCGGTAACGGCAAGGTCGCGTTTAATAGCACCGATCATGCCGAAACCGCCGGGATATTCAAATGTCCCGGCGGTTTCGGATCCAGGAAGGTGTGAGGTGGCAAGTTAACGCCGCTCAGGCGGATCCGGGCGGTCCCTTGTCATCGCGCGCCGGCCGCTCTGCAGAGGCAAGGGGTATCGGCCCTTACTCCTCCGAAAGGAAATCCTCCGGCGTCAAGCCCTTGTCGCGGGCCTCCAGGTAGTCTTCGGTGGTACGGACCTTGGGACGCTGGCCGATGGCAAAGGGATCGCCGCCGGAGAGGTCGGCTTGCCGCTGGATGCGGCAGTCGTCGCACATCTGGATCAGGCGGCTGCGTTCGTCGCTCTCATACATCCAGTGCTTGCCGGCCAGTTGGGCGCTGATCCGCCGGATCGTGCCAGCCGACGCGAAGGGCTTGCCGCAGGAGACACAGGCAAAGGGCTCGTCCTCGTGCAGCACGACCGGACGCAGTGCCTCGCTGTCGAAGGAAAGCCGCGCCTCCAGGGAAATAACCTGCTCCGGGCAGGTCGACGCGCAGAGACCGCACTGCACGCAGGCCGCCTCGATCTGCGAGACCGCCGGTCGCTCGCCGCCGTCGCGCAGAGCATCGGCCGGGCAGGCCGAGACGCAGGCCAGGCAGAGCGTGCAGCCCTCTCTATCGATGGCGATGCGGCCGTAGGGCGCTGCTTTCAGCAGGGCAATCGCGTTCTGCTCCGGGGCCACAGCCTCCTGCAGCAGGGTCAGCGCCGCGCGCGCCAGGGCGCGCTTGCCGCCGACCGGCGCCACCGCTTTGGCCGCCAGCGGCGGCAAGGACGGCAGGTCCCACAGCAGGATCTCGACCTGTTCGGGATCGGGGTTATCGAGGATCTGCAAGCGTGCAGGGTCCTGGCCTAAACCCTTGAGAATCGCCTGCATGAGCGACAGCTCTTGCGCCAGGCCGGCCAGAGCCTCTTGCTTGCGCGGATCGGCCAGGGCCAGCACATGGGTCGCGCCGGCGGCCAGCGCTGCCGCCAGCAGGTCGTGTCCCACCTGCCCCAGAGAGTGCAGCCCCAAGGGCAGATGGTTGACCGGCAGACCGCGCCCCAGGCGTGCCAGGACCCCGATCATCTCGCTGCCGTGACCGCTGTCATGCAACAGCAGCACCGGATCCTTGCCGCCAGCCTCCCGGTAGGTGGCGATCAGGGTTTGGGCATGACGGATGACGGCGTTCTGTTCCGGGTATGCGTAGCGGATCGCCCCGGTCGGGCAGTGGGCGGCACAGCCACCGCAGCCGCCGCAGATCGCCGGGTCGATGTCGACCGTATCGCCGAGGTCGGCGATGGCGCCGGCCGGGCAGAGGTCCAGGCAGTTGCTGCACCCCGTGATGCCGGAGCGGCCATGTGCGCAAAGAGCACTGTCGTAGGTCACATAAAGCGGCTTCTCGAAGCTGCCGACCAGGTCGCTTGCCTTGAAGAGGGTGAGCGCCACCGCCGCCGGGTCGCCGGGGTCCGCCTTGAGGTAGCCGTCGCGCCGTTCCCAGCCGGTGAGCGGCGCCGCTTCGCCGGAGAGATCGACGATTACCGAGCAACGCGACTTGGCCTGATTGCGCGGCAGCAGGAAGCCGGCTTCCTGGCGCGCAGACGGCAGGATCGGCGCATAACCGTCGACCGTCACCTCGAAGCCGCCCAGGGCGCCGGAAACCGCGGCCAGGCAGCCGCGATAGACCGGGACCTCCATGACCTCCGGCAGGATCAGGTCCGACCAGTCGCTCAAGACCAGGGTGACGGAGAGCCGTTGGTTCAGCATCCGCGCCATCTCGAAGGCCTGTTGGCCCTTACCATAGACCAGACAGACGCCGTCGGATTCGACCTCCTTCAAACGGCTGGCGCCGCCCTCAAGGTTGGCGGCAGCGATCAGGGCCGCCATCTTGGCCGTTGCCGGGCCGCCCTCGCTCCAGCCGGCACGCTCGCGGATATTGGTAAAAGCGACCCGCTCGCCGGCTCCGGCCTCCTCGGTCAGTTCCTCGAACAGGGGCGCTTCCTGGGTGCAGCCGACCAGCAGGGGCTCGCCGCTCGCCAAGGCCTCTTCGAACAGACCGAGCTCTCGCCTGCACAGAGAACTGGCCGCCGGACCGCTGGGACAAGCGACGATCCGGCCGATGCGCTCGGCTTCGACCGTCATGGTCTTCTCGCAATTACACAACAGCAACCGACGCTTGGCTTCCGGCATATCGCTTCCCGTTTCCCCGCTCAGGTCCAGATGACGGGCCTGGACAATCTTCCGTTATGCAATATCTGTAGCAGATCGAAGCAAAAAACAAACTGCAGGGACTGTCTTGGAGGGACCCTCTTGGAAGACACGGCGAAGAGAGGACCGCGCCAGGCCGGGATGGCCGTGGGCGTGCTGGTGGAGAAACGGCCGACCAGGAGTCCCTGGGCCGAGGCTGTCTGGCGTCCGGTCTCGGTGATGCCCGGCGAGGCGGGCGCAGCTCCCTGGACCGTGATCGGCGAGGAGGAAGACGGCACCCAGCGCTATTGGGCAGGGGGCGCCTGCTTGACGCTCTATCGCGGCGACACCGAGGCCTACCGCTTCAACCTGGGGGGCGAGCCCAGGATCTATGTGGTGTTGCGCCCGGCCGGACCCGGAAGCAGCCTGCCCTACGACTTGCACCTGGTGACCCTGTCGCCCTACGAAGCGCAAGACCATCTGGACAGCGACGAGGACATCGTCGAGGCCCTGCCGCCGGTGCCGGCGATCCTCGCCTTCCTGGAGAGGTTCGTGGCCGCCCAACCGGAACCGGCCCCCTTCAGGAAGAGACGGCGCGACAAGGCCGTGCCGGACCGGATACAGTTCTCGAAGGAACCCATCTTTCTGCAACGGGGCAAACCCCGCTCCGGCGGAGAGCCCTGCGCATGACCGCAGACGACGGCGGCCGTCCCTTCCTCTCGCGTTGGGCAAGACGCAAGAGCGCCGGCAAAACGGCGGAACCGCAAGAGCAAGCTCCGGCAGCCGATGCGGAAGCAGCGGCACGCTTGACGGAAGAGGCCGCAAACCGGGAAGCGGCCGAACGAGTGGACCTGGAGACCCTGGATTCGCAGTCGGACTACGAAGTCTTCATGAAGCCGGGCGTACCCGGGGATCTTCGCCACCAGGCCTTCCAGCGTCTTTGGCGCTCCGACCCGGTCTTCGCCAATCTGGACCGCCTGAACGAATACGACGAGGACTTCCGCACACCCATCGGCGCAGCGGCGCTCGTGCGCACGGCCTGGAGGGTCGGCAAGGGCTTCCTGACCGAAGAAGACGAGGCCAAGCCGGCGGAAGCAGCACCGCCGGACGCACCAACGGCCGAGGCGGTCGCGGAGACATCCGGGGAGACCCTCGAAGCCCCGCCTACCCTCGAAACGGAAGCGGAGACGCCGCCGAAAACGGCGGAACGCCAGGCACCGCCGCAGCCCACCCCCGAAGAGCCCCGGCGGGTCGGTCTGCGCGCCCGTCTCGACCTGCAGGCCTTCTCGCAGCCTGCGGACGGCGCTGGGCTAGAGGACCGATAGAGCGGCCGTGCGGCAGGACGCCTACTTCTGATCCTTGCGGCGGAAGCCGCCCTGGACAATGCGGTCGATAACCATGGCGCAGAAGAGGATGGCAAAGCCGCCCAGCAATCCCGGTCCCTTGGCGGCGTACTGCAGCGCCTCCAGGATCACCTTGCCAAGACCGCCGCCGCCGATCAGCGAGATGATCACCACCATCGAGAGACACATCAGGATGGTCTGGTTCACACCGGTCATAATCGAGGGCAAGGCCAGAGGCACCTCTACGTCGCGCAACAACTGCCAGCGCGACGCGCCGAAGGCCGAGGCCGCCTCCTTGATCGTGTCCGGCACCCCGCGCATGCCGAGCGCGGTCAGGCGCACCACCGGCGGCATGCCGAAGACGATGGTGGCCAGGACGCCGGGCGGATTGCCGGTACCGAAGAAGGCAATGATCGGGATCAGGTAGACGAAGGCCGGCATGGTCTGCATGAAGTCCAGCACCGGCTCGGCCACGCGGTAGGCGCGCGGCGACTTGCCGAACCAGATCCCCAGCGGAATGCCGAACAGCACACAGAGAAAGGCGGCCGCCCCAACCAGGGCAACCGTCTCCATGGAAATTTCCCAATAGCCCAGGAAGGCGACATAGGCCAGGGAAGCGGCGGTGAAGATCGCCACTCTGTGGCCGGCCCCGATCAAGGCGACGGTCAGGGCCTCCAGTATCCAGCGGATGCCGGCCGTGATGCCATCGAACATGCCCGCCCCGCCGGCGGCTGCCGCATCGAAGACTCCTTCCAGCCAGTCGGCGGCCGAGGCATAGAGTGCCTTGTCGGCCGGAAAGGCCTCCAGCACCTCCGGCACGGAGGTCACAGTGAACTTGTAGACCGTCAAGGGCACTATGGCGGCAAAGAGCAGGCTGCCGAGCACCAGGCCTTTTCCATTCCAGCCGAACGGCACGTTGCGGTCGATCCGCCAGCGCGAATACTGCGCCTCGTAAGCAATGTTGGCATAGACCGCCTGCACCAGCTTCAGGGCCAGCATGATCGCCAGCCCGATCGAGAGGATGCCGATCGCCGCGGCATTGGCCTCGTCGGCGGCAGCCTGCGACTGCTCCGCCGCGCGGGTCATGTTGCCGGCCAGAGTCTCGAGGCGGCCTGGGTCCTCTCCGGCCGCGCGCGCGGCATCGGCCTTTTCCGCGAAGCTGGATGCGCGTTCGCGCTGACGCTCGGCCTTGGCCAGATCCTCGGCCCCCAGGTTGCCCCAGGCGCCGCGGCCGATCTGCACCCAGGCGATGGTCTCCAGGATGATAAAGGTCCAGAAGAAACCCCATACTCCGCGTCCAGCGGCCCAGATCGGGCCCAGCAGGCCGGCCACCCAGTTGAAGGTAAGCGGGATTGGACTGGTAGCCGCATGGATCTTGTGGAACACGCCTTGATAGTAGGCTGCGTTCCAGCCGGCGAACTGGGCGATGCTGGCATCGAGGTCCTGCTTGTCGACTTCGACGTCGGAGACCGCAGCGAGGCTTTCGTCCTGCATGGGCTCAGTCCTTTCCACCTTGGATGCCGCGCAACAGCCTAGCCTTGGAGACCAGGCCGATGTCTTGGCCTTGGGCGTCGGTGATGACGATGGGCAAGGCACTGCCGACCGAGAGGTCGATCAGGCGGTCGAGGTCGGAGTCCCCGGCCGCGCGCGGTGCCGCGCTCAAATCGCCTTCCGCCTCGTCTAGCGGCCCCATCACGCTGTGCGCCTTCACCAGCTTGAGTTTGGAAATGTCCTGCACGAATTCCCGCACATAGTCGTCGGCGGGCCGGGTGACGATCTCCTCGGGCGTGCCGATCTGCACGATCGCGCCGTCCTTCATGATGGCGATGCGATTGCCTAGGCGGATCGCCTCGTCGAGATCGTGAGTGATGAAGAGGGTGGTCTTCTGCAGCCGATCGACCAGGGCCTTGAACTGGTTCTGCAGCTGCCGCCGAATCAGCGGGTCGAGCGCCGAGAAGGGCTCGTCCATCAAGAGGATCTCGGGGTCGGAAGCCAGCGCCCGCGCGATACCGACGCGCTGCTGCATGCCGCCGGACAGTTCCTTCGGCAGCCGGTCCTCGAAGCCGCGTAGTTCCACCAGCGAGAGTGCATGCTCCGACACGGCCCAGCGGCGCGACTTGGGTTCGCCGCGGATCTCCAGCGGATAGCCGACATTGTCGCGGACCGAGCGATGCGGCATCAGCGCCATGTGCTGGAACACCATGCCGATCTGCTTGGCGCGGACTTCGCGCAGATCCTTGGCGCTCATCCGGCCAACGTCGCGGCCCAGGATCTCGATCCTGCCGGCCGTCGGTTCGATCAGGCGGTTGACGTGGCGTACCAGGGTGGACTTGCCGGAACCGGACAGCCCCATTATGCAAAAGATTTCGCCGCGCGCGACGGAGAAGCTCGCACCGGCGACGCCGACCACACAACCGAACTCTTGCAGCACCCCGGCCTTGCCCAGGCCCTGGGTCTTGACCGCCTCCAGCGCCCTCTCGACCTCCGTCTCGGGACCGAAAATCTTCCAGACGTCTTCGATGTTAACGACGATTTCGCGCACTGCAGAGTCCCCCTCGCGTCATGGGGTGGCAGGCCGCCGCCCGAAGACGGCGGCCCGCCGGAGGACGCCCGCCATAGGACGAAGACTACGGACGAAAGACTACTGCAACCAGCTGTTCACGATCTCCGGGTTCTCGGCGACCCACTTCCTGGCGAACTCCACCGGATCCTGTTTCTCAACCACCAGCGCATAGGTCATGCCGGACAAGGTATCGGTATCCAGCTTGTAGTTCTGCAACAGGGCTACGGCTTCGGGAGCGCTCTCCTCAAGCGCCCTGGCGTAGTGCAGATGCAGATAGGCTAGATCCCAAGCCACCGCGGCATCCGACTTCTCCAGCCAGTTCGGATCGTCGGTCGGCTGCAGTACAGTCCACTTGGCGGCATCGTAGGCCGGCTCTTCCAGGATCTGCAGCGTGTGCAGCACGAACATGTGGTGCGGGGCATAGCAGAAGCCAACCCAGCCGCTGTTCTGCTGCACCGCCTTGTCCAGTGCGGCCAACGCCAGGGTTTCGTCCATCTCCAACAGCTCCAGCGTCTCGCCGTAGCCGTAGGACTTGGCGCGAATCTTTTCGACGTTGGTAGAAGCCCAGCCCGGCGCACCGATCCAGATCTCGCCCTTGCCGTCGCCGTCGCCGTCGAACAGCGCCGCCTTATCCGGATCGATCAGATCCTCGATAGTGGTAACGCCGTTGGCCTCGGCATAAGCCTTCGGCACGCATATGCCCTGAAAGCCTTCGATACCGTTTGTGTTGTAGGCCACCGTACCCTTGTCGTTGACAAAGGTGTTGTGCAGATTGGACTGATTCGGCAACCAGACTTCCGGATGCACGTGCATCGAGTTCTTGTCCATGGCCTCGAAAACCACCGGATTGGTACCGTTTTGCAGCTCGACGTCGAGTCCGAGGTTATCCTCCATCACCACCTTGAGGATGTTGGCGGTCGCCCGGACGGATGGCCAGTTCGGCACACCGATGACGACGTCGGCGGCATTGGCATAGGCTGAAAAGGCCAGGCTGCCGGCCAAGGTGGCGAATGCCAGTCTGTATTTACCCAATTTACCCATTGCGCTCTCCCAGGTTCGGTTACATATCGGTTACACGGTCGGCCGCATGACTTTCGGGCTTGGTTGCATGCCCGCCGGCGGCCTTGAACGGGATTTATGACGCCTTGAATTGGACGCTTGTGTAAAGCCTCTTTTCCGCAGCGCGAAAAAACAGCGGCGGACAAAAGCGCAGTGGGCGGTGCCGGTCATTGCGCCGCCGCAGGCTCCCCGCAGGTGCCGCCGAAGGCAGCCAGGCATTCGAGCAGGATCTCGGCGATCAGGCGGCAGTCCTGCAAAGAGAAGGTCAGAGGGATGCGCATGTCGAACAGCCGCGCCAGGATGGCATCACTGACCGGCAAGCTTTGGGCTTGGATATAGCGCCAGCTGTCGTGCCGGCTGGTGTAACCGCTGGGCAGGGGTTCGCCGAACCACTTGAGCGCAACGCCGCGTTCCCGGCAGGCCCGCTGAAAGGCGGCGCAACCGCTGCCGTCGAGCTCGCGCACCAGGAACTGTATGGAACTGCCGACGTAGCCTTCCTCGGCTGGCCGGACCGGCAGATACAGGGCGGGGCTCTGCTGCAAGAGCGCTTCAATCGCCCGATAGCGTTCGTTCCAACGTGCGACCTGACGATCCAGATCGCGCAGCTGCGGGCGCAGGATCGCCGCCCTCAGTACATCCATGCGGCCGCTGTAGTTCGGCGTCTCCAGCGCGATGTCCGCATAGGCCTCGGCCGGCGGAGCCGCCTTGTGGCGGCCGTAGAGCATGTAGGAGCCCGAGAGAATCACCGCGCGGGCCATGAGATCGGGGTCGTCGCTGGTCAAGAGGCCGCCTTCGCCCGAGTTGATGTGCTTGTAGGTCTGGGTGCTGAAGCAGGCGGCAAGACCGAAGCTGCCGCTGCGGCGCCCCTTCCAGGCGGCGCCCATGGTGTGTGCGCAATCCTCGATCAGCACTATCCCGCGGGTCTCCAGCAGCGTGCAAAGCCGCTCCATGTCGGCCTGATGGCCGCGCATATGCGAGAGCAACAGCAAGCGGGCACCGCTGGAATCGATCTTGGCCTCCAGGTCCCCCAGGTCCAGCACCAGATCTTCCGTGGTTTCGACCAAGACCGGCCGGCCGCCGGCATTGTCGATGGCGCCCGGTACCGGAGAGAGAGTGAAGGCATTGGTGAGAACCGACGCGCCCGGCGCCAATCCATAGGCCTTCAACGCAACATGCAGCGCATAGCCGCCCGAGGCGCAGGCCAGGCAGTAGCGGCTGCCCTGATAGGCGGCGAATTCCTGCTCAAGCAGGGCAACCTCTCCGGCCTCGCCGTCCGGAACGTTGTAACGATGCAAGCGCCCGCCGCGCAGAACCTCGACGGCGCGCGCAATCGCCTCCTCAGGAATCGCCTCCTGTTGGGTAAAGTTCCCCCGAAAGCACCGTTCGGCCATCGCACCTCCTCACGAGAGAGCTTGCGGATCAACTGCCCTCGGGTGTCATGACGGGCGGCATGAGTGCGCTTTCACAGGCAAATGTAAAGCCTTTATCCTGTGCGGCCGAAGACGTGAGGCTGCTAGATTGGCGCCGGCCAGCTGGCCAGGGGCGGCAGCGACATCAGGACTGCATCGGGATTGCCGCCGGTCATGAGGCCGAAGCGGGTCCCGCGGTCGTAGACTAGGTTGAACTCGGCATAGCGGCCGCGCCGGAAGAGTTGATGCGTCCGTTCGGCCTCGCCATAGACCCGATCCTTGTTGCGCCGAACCAACTGCGGATAGATGTCGAGGAAGGCCAGACCGACGTCCCTGGTGAAGGCGAAGTCCGGCCCCCAATCGGCATCCAGATAGTCGTAGAAGATACCGCCGACGCCGCGCGGCTCGCTGCGGTGCTTGTTAAAGAAGTATTTGTCGCACCAAGCGCTGAAGCGTTCATAGTAGTCCGCGCCGTGGGCATCGCAGGCGCGGCGCAGGCGGGCGTGGAACGCCGCCGTATCCTCCTCCTGCGGGTAGATGGGATTGAGGTCGGCGCCGCCGCCGAACCAGGCCTTGGCGGTGACCACGTAACGGGTGTTCATGTGTACCGGCGGCACCAGCGGGTTGCGCGGATGGATGACGAGGGAGATGCCGCTGGCCCAGAAGCCGGGATTCTCGGCAGCCCCCGGGATTTCCCTGGCGAAGGCTTCGGAGAAAGTGCCGAAGACGGTCGAGACATTCGCCCCGGCCTTCTCGAAGACACGGCCCTCGCTCAAGAGGCCCATAACGCCGCCACCGCCATCCTCGCGCTGCCAGGCCTTGCGTTGAAAGCGCGCTGGGGCGCGGGCGCCCTCAGGGTCGTCCAAGGCGAAAGCGCTCTCGGTCTCGATCGCCTCAAGAGCCGCGCAGATTCGGTCCCGCAGAGACTCGAACCAGGCTCTGGCGCTCTGCTTGCGCCGCTCTATTTCTTCCATACTGCGTCCTCGTTTCTTGTCTGCCTAACGGCCCCTTGACCTGCCGCAGCGCCTCGCCCAAGATCGAGGCTGCAGCTATCGCGATATTCGGTCGGCGGGCAGCGGGCGGTCGCCGCACCGGTAGGTGACCTCCAGATAGGGTAGAGAGGCCGCGGTCGTCAGCAGGACGATCTGCCCCGTTTCCTGCGCCCCTCTTCCTGCGCACGGTAGCGCTCCCGCGCAGCATGGCGGCGCGTATTCGCTAATTGGCGATAGTCCAAGCCGGCGCGCCTGAGCCGTCGATCGTCCAGCAGGAAACCGAAAGGTTCGATCGGATTCAGGGCCACACCGAGACAGGCGCCAAGGCCTATCGGGGCGCCGCAGTTCTGCGGACTGTCGGGCGGCTAGAGCAGCGGCCGAATGCCGTTCTCGGACCCGGCGTCCAGCATTGATCGCTCCGGTTGCGCGCCAGGGGCAAAAGATCCCATGCTCCCGGCTTTTAGGACATGCGCCGCTAGGCCAACCGGAATCTTGCGGCCCTCTGCCGCATGGGCGATACGGAGGACACAGCTTGGCGCTATTGTCGGTGCCAGAGTGGTGGACAGAGCAATAGCGGACAGAGCTTCACGCTTAATAGTCTTCGACTCTTCGGCAAGGGGTTCGGGAGCGGGAAATGTCAGAGGCAGCAATGTCAAAGGCGCTACAGGGCGGCGGCCAACCGGTCGAAGAGCAGGGGGGCACACGCCGGGACTTTCTCTATTTGACCGCGGGCGCGATGGGCGCCATCGGGACTGCCGCTGTCGTCTGGCCTTTCATCGACTCGCTGAACCCGGCCCAGGATGCCGTGGCTCTAGCCAGCGTCGAGGTGGATCTCTCTCCCGTCGAGGTGAACCAGGCAATCACGGTCATGTGGCGCGGCAAACCGATCTTCATCCGTCACCGCGACCGCGCGGAGATCGAGGCGGCCGAAGCGGCCGACAACGATTCCATGCCCGACCCGGAGCCGGACAGGCAGCGGATCGTACAGCCGCCGCCGAACACGCCAGTCGCTGCCGCAACGCCGGACAGCGACTTCCTGGTTGTGGTCGGCGTCTGCACCCATCTGGGCTGCATACCGCTGGGCCAGAAACCGGGACAGCCGCGCGGTGACTACGGCGGCTGGTTCTGCCCCTGTCACGGCTCTCACTACGACACCTCCGGCCGCATCAGGAAGGGTCCGGCGCCGAAGAATCTGGCGGTGCCGCCCTATAACTACCTCGAAGAAAAGCAAATCCTGATCGGCTAAGGACACCCGGAAGGCAGGTCATGGCAAGCAATGGAACAGCGCCCGGCAGCAAGCTGGTCAAGTGGATCGACCATCGTCTGCCCATATTCACTTTCATGCGTCACGAGACACACGAATATCCCACGCCGCGGAATCTCTCCTACTGGTGGAACTTCGGGTCCCTCGCCGGCATCGTCCTGGTGATCATGATCGCCACGGGCCTGGTGCTGGCGATGCAGTACGCGCCGCACAAGGACCTGGCCTTCGACTCGGTAGAGCGCATCATGCGCGACGTGAACGGCGGCTGGCTGCTGCGCTACATCCACATGAACGGCGCCAGCTTCTTCTTCATCGTGGTCTATATCCACATCTTCCGCGGCCTCTACTACGGCTCCTACAAGCCGCCGCGCGAGATTCTCTGGTTGCTTGGCGTGTTGATCCTGCTGTTGATGATGGGTACCGCCTTCATGGGCTACGTGCTGCCCTGGGGGCAGATGTCCCTGTGGGGCGCCACCGTCATCACCAACCTCTTCTCGGCCATACCGTTAGTCGGAGAAAGCATCGTCGAATGGCTATGGGGCGGCTTCTCGGTCGACAACCCGACCCTGAACCGCTTCTTCGTGTTCCACTTCTTGCTGCCCTTCGTAATCGTCGCGGTGGTCTTCCTGCACCTCTGGGCGTTGCACCGCTTCGGCTCCAACAACCCGCTGGGAATCGATGCCAAGGGGCCGCAGGACAAGATCCCCTTCCACCCCTACTACACGGTGAAGGATGCCTTCGGCCTGGGCGTATTCCTTATCGTTTTCGCCGCCGTGGTCAGCTTCGCTCCGAACTTCATGGGCCACCCGGACAACTACATCCCGGCCAACCCGCTGGTGACGCCGCCGCACATCGTGCCGGAGTGGTACTTCCTGCCCTTCTACGCGATGCTGCGTGCCGTCGACTTCGACATCGCTATCCCCTTCACAGGGATCGTCATCATCGAGGCGAAGCTCGGCGGCGTATTGGTGATGTTCGGCTCCATCGCCTTGCTAGCTCTGCTGCCCTGGCTCGATCGCTCGCCAGTCCGCTCGGGCCGCTTCCGGCCGGTGTTCAAGTGGTTCTTCTGGGTCTTTGCGCTGGATTGCGTGATTTTGGGTTACTGCGGATCGCAGCCTGCCGAAGGCGGTTGGATCGTGGCCGCCCAGATCGCAACCTTGTGGTACTTCCTGCACTTCCTGGCGATCCTGCCGCTGCTGTCGATCCTAGAGCGGCCGAAACCGCTGCCCGCCTCGATCGGCGAGCCGGTTCTGAAAGGCGGTGGAACGCTCGCCGGCGCCGCTGCCAAGCCGATGGAGAAAGCCTGATGCGCGCCCTAAGCCCCCTTCGCGGACTGCTGATGGCCGCCGGCCTCTCCGCCCTCGCCACAGGTGCCTTCACCACAGGGGCCCTAGCCGCGGAGCAACCCGGCCTGGAGCACTACCCCTCGCTGGATTGGCACTTCGAAGGCATCTTCGGCACCTACGAGCGGGCCTCGCTGCAGCGCGGTTTCCAAGTCTACAATGAGGTCTGCGCCGCCTGTCACGGTCTCGACCTGCTGGCCTACCGCAACCTGGAGGCCATCGGCTTCAGCCCGGAAGAGGTAAAGGCCATCGCTGCCGGACACAGGGTCGAGGACGGCCCAGACGATGCCGGCGACATGTTCGAACGGCCGGCGACGCCGGCCGATCGCTTTCGCTCCCCCTTCGCCAACGCCAAGCAGGCCGCAGCAGCCAACGGCGGGGCCGCACCGCCCGATCTCTCGCTGGTGGCCAAGCGAACCGAATACGGGCCGGACTATACCTACGCCTTGCTGACGGGCTACGAAGAAACTCCGCCCTATGCCTGGTCGCAGGAAAACTCGCTGCTGCCGGGGCAGTACTTCAACAAGTATCGCGGCGCCATCTCCATGGCCCCGCCACTGACGGAAGACCTAATCGAGTACAGCGACGGCACCGGGGCGACCGTCCATCAGATGGCCTACGACGTCTCCAACTTCCTGATGTGGGCAGCGGAGCCACACATGGAGGAGCGTAAGCAGACCGGGATCAAGGCGATCCTTTTTCTGCTGGTCTTCACCGTGATCCTCTATGCGGTGAAGCGGAAGATCTGGGCAAAGCTTCATTAAGCCCCTATCTCGGGAGTTAGCCCGCAACACCAACGGCAAGAGCGTTCCCATGGATGGCGTCGGGCGGCTTTTCGGGAACGCTCTTGTCTTTTGCAGATAAGGAGCCCCGGCCATGGCTGTCCGCAACCCGGGAAAGCGTCTGATTGAGGCCGCGATGACCCTGGCGGCCGCCAAGCCTTGGCCGGAGATCGCCTATCGGGAAATCGCCGCCCAGGCCGGCGTGCCTTTGGCAGAGGCTTGGGCGGCCGCTCCCGGCCGGCAAGCTATCCTAGCTCACCTCTCGCACCTTGCCGACCGAGAGGTCTTGAAGGAGCCGGCAGCACTGGAAGACGGCGATGCGCGTGATCGCGTGTTCGATGTGTTGATGCGCCGCTTCGATGCGCTCCGCCCCTATCGCTGCGGCCTGGCCTCGGTCGCACGCGGCCTCGCCAACGACCCCGGGGCGGCACTGGCCGGCGGCCGCAGCCTCTGCCGCTCCATGGAGGCCATGCTGGTGGCCGCTGGCGTCTCCGCCGAAGGCTGTGCCGGCTTCCTCAGAAGCAAGGGCCTCGTCGGCGTCTGGCTCGGCACCTTCCGGACTTTCCTGAAGGACGAGAGCGAAGACTTGGCTCCCACCATGGCCGCCCTCGATGTCCAATTACGCCGAGCGGAGCGGATAATGGGCTGGTTCGGGCGCAGGCGCAAGGCGCCGGGGCCGTCAGAGAAGCCGCCGGAAGGAGAGCCGGCATGAGCAACGCGCCGGCAAAAGAGACCATCTCCTTCGACGACTTCCTGAAGATAGACATCCGGGTCGGCAAGGTCCTGCGCGCCGAACCCTATCCGGAAGCGCGCAAGCCCGCTGTCAAGCTCTGGATCGACTTCGGGCCGGAGATCGGCGAACGCAAGTCCTCGGCTCAGATTACCCGCCACTACGCCCCTGAGAACCTGGCCGGCCGCCAGGTCCTGGCCGTGGTGAACTTCCCGCCCCGGCAAATCGGTCAGTTTCGCTCCGAAGTCCTGGTGCTGGGCGTCCCCGACGCGGAGGGCGAAGTAGTGCTTCTCACCCCCGGTCAAGAGGTCCCCCTGGGCGGACAGCTGTATTGACGGGATCTCGACGCATTAATCGGGAATCTCCTACCGACAGCCCTGCTTTGATAACCTGCCCTTCGACAATCAACTGTACGATCTTGACAGGTCGGGCCGTGGACGTGAATGCAGGTCTCCTTGCTACTGTAAACCGCCGCGCCTGTCGCAGGAGGGGCAAGAAATCCATCAGTTTTATAGTTTCTCCTCCTTCGCCGAGCAGATACTCGGCCACGAACATGCCTTGGTAAGGATCCGCCGGACATGCCGCTGGACCGTGCGGCGCTGATCGGTTACGCGGTGACCACGAGCTTCGGGGCAGTCATCAACAGCATTGGCGTCGCAGCCGGCGAAACCATTGCTGTGATCGGTTATGGTGGCGTCGATCTCTCCGCCATCAACGGCGCGGCCATTGCCGGCGCCGGACCCATCGTTGCCGTTGACATCAGCGCCGAGAAGCTGGCCACCGTCCAGCAGTTCGGTGCCACCGACTGCGTGGATTCCTCGACAACAGATCCCATGTAGGCGCGGTGCGAGAGTTGACCTTCGGCGGCCCCTGGTGCATGCCTTCAAGGCTTTGGCGCGTGTCGGGGGCCATGCCGCAGAGGTGCCAATCGACTCGACTGCGGTTCGAGCACAGCGCTGTGCAGCCGGGGGAAAGGGACGGGCGGAAGCCCCAGAGA
This sequence comes from Rhodospirillales bacterium, assembly GCA_014324045.1. Classification (GTDB taxonomy): domain Bacteria; phylum Pseudomonadota; class Alphaproteobacteria; order Kiloniellales; family JACOMY01; genus JACOMY01. Next base: position 19,224 of record JACOMY010000019.1, read on the forward strand.
TCGGCCGTTCGCGCAGCGGAGGGACCACACTGTCGGACCCAGCGCCTTCTTGATGGTAGGCGGCCCTGCCGACGGACTACCACGTCGTTGACTGCCGGGCAGACGAGGTCCTGCCGGAAAGCATGCTTCCCGACTTTCCTCTATCGACAGAGCAATGCTATCGAGTTTATGTAAAGGTAGAAAATTTGATAGTGCACTGTTCGTAGTGACGTTGGTCACCGATCTGCTGTTCATTACCTTAATTAAAATCGATGACAACTTTTTAGGTCCCCTATTAGGACCGTCTCACAGCCGAAAGGGGGTTGAATCGATCTTACAGAGGCAGGGCCTCTACCGACGCCACATCGGCCGGCCCGGTGCAATCGAGCCAGCTTTGCCGCCTGCCGGATTGTCAAGCAGCTGTGGCTTCGTTGCAATGGGCCGGTAACAGGCAAGGGAGGCAGGACATGGCGTTGCTGGAGGTTCGTGGGGTGACCCGGCGGTTCGGCGGACTCTTGGCGGTAAACGATCTCTCCCTCACGGTCGAGGCTGGATCGATCCACGGCCTGATCGGCCCGAACGGAGCCGGCAAGACCACCACCTTCAACATCATCAGCGGCTTCTACACCCCGTCAGCCGGGCAGGTGCTCTACGGCGGGCAGGACATCTCCGGCCTGCCGACCCATCGAATCGCCGCGCTGGGTGTGGTCCGTACCTTTCAAGGGACCACCCTGGTGCAGCCCTTTAGCGTCTACGACAACGTGCTGCTGGGCTGTCACTTGACGGCGCGGGCATCGCTGCTGTCCGGCGTTATGGGCAGCGACCGGGCCAAGCGCAAGGCGGCCGCGGCGCAGACCGAAGAGGCTTTGCGGTTGTTCGATCTCTGGGACCGGCGTGGGGAGTTGGCCGGCAACCTGCCGCACGGTCTGCAGCGGGCGCTGGGTATGGCCGTGGCCATGGCGGCCAAGCCGAAGCTCTTGCTGTTGGACGAACCCTTCACCGGCATGAACCCGGAGGAGACCCGGCGCATGATGGAACTGATGCGCCGTCTGAAACAGCTGGGCGTTACCTTGCTGCTGGTCGAGCACGACATGCAGGCCGTCATGGGTCTATGCGAGCGCATCACCGTCATGAATTTCGGCTCGCTGCTGGCCGAGGGCGAACCGGAGGAGATCCGCGAGAACCCCGAGGTGGTGGCAGCCTACCTAGGCGCCGCCGACTTCGGCATCGACAAGGCTCTGGCGGGAGAGACCCATGCTGCTTGAGATCAAGGAGGTCTGCGTTCACTACGGCAAGGTCGAGGCCCTGAAGGGCATCAGCCTCTCGATCGCCGGGGCCAGCACCATCACCATCATCGGCGCCAACGGGGCCGGCAAAACCACCACACTGCGCGCCGTCTCCGGCCTGGTGCCGCTGTCGTCGGGAGAGATCCGTTTCCAAGGCGAACGCATTGACCGCTTGCCTCCGGAAAAGCGGGTAGGCGCCGGCATCGCCCAGGTACCGGAAGGGCGCCGCTGCTTTCCCGAGTTGACGGTACAGGAAAACCTGCTGGTCGGCGCCTTCTTGCGCTCCGACAAGGCTGGCGTCATGCGCGATCTAGAGCAGGTCTTCAGCCGCTTCCCACGGCTGAAGGAACGCCGTAACCAAATGGCCAAGACCCTGTCGGGCGGCGAACAACAGATGCTGGCGATCGGACGTGCGCTCATGTCCGGGCCACAGCTCCTGCTGCTGGACGAGCCCTCCATGGGCCTCTCGCCGGTGATGGTGCAGAAGATCGCGCGTATCCTGCTCGACATCCAGCGCCAGGGCATTCCGGTGGTCTTGGTCGAGCAGAACGCCGAACTGGCCTTGCGTCTGGCCGACCGAGCCTACGTGCTGGAAACCGGCTCGGTGGTGCTGGAGGGTGCCGCGCACGAGCTACACGAGAACGACCACGTCCGCCGCGCCTACCTGGGCGGCTAGACCAAGCGGCTATAGTGGGCGTTTCGAATCGCGCGTGCAGCCGGACGAATCGCCCCCTTCTCAAACGCCGCGCAAACGGGATAGATTGCTCCACATGAGTGAAAATTTCGATTTCGATCCCTGCCTCATGGAACGTGCCGGCTGGAGCCCGGACGAGTGCTACTGGGAGGAGCTCTCGGAGGAGGCTCTGTCGGTGCCGCAGGGTGAGGCCCTGCCCTATTGGCGCGAGGCTGCGCAGGCCGCCAAGCTGCACCTAGAGCCCGACGACGCCCGCCAGGGGACCAGCCTCGCCAACCTGGCCCTTGCCGCAGCGCTCGACGGGCAGATCCACGCTTCCAAGGTACTGCTGCAGGAGGCACTGATCCGCTGGCAGCGGGCCGCCAGCTGGGTCGCCAACCTGCAGCCTGAGCGCCGCGCGCGCTCGTCCCTCTTCCACTTCAGGCTGCTGCGCAAGCACGAGGGGGCCTACGACCGCTGGAGCCAAGATCGTTTCGCTGCACTTTATGCAGAGGGCGGCGTGGCCCTGCAGGATCGCATCGCAGGCCGCTATCGCCGCCCCAATGCCTACCAGGCCTGGATCGAGATCAAGCCCAAGGGCTTCAACGACGCACGGCGATTGCTGGGGGCGGTCTACCTGATTGCCCCGGCCCAGTGACCGGCTCTTCCGTTCATGGAACGAACCTGAAAATCGAGAGGGCTTGTCCAAGCCTGCACGGCAGCGCTATTCTCAAGCGAACGATAAGGACCTTGGTACATGGTAACGGCAAGGACCGCGCGATGGAGCTTCGCAGCCGGTCCCCGCCCTTGAGAAGGCCGAAAACACCGAGGTCCCGGGAATACCGAGGTCGAAGACAGACCCTATATCGGCTTCCTGAAGATCGGCAGGCATTTCGGCGCGGCGATCGCCGTGGACCTGTGGTAGCCGGATAGTCTGCGTATCGGTGAACGAGGGTGCGAAGATCCGGCCGCCGCAGATGGTAGCTATGCGAAGAGCTGCCAAAAAGGAAGCAACGGTGGAGGCAACATCACTATCCCCAGATCCTGGCACGTGCCTTCTCTACAAGGCTCTCCAGCCCCTGCGGCAGAAAGAGGATGGCCAGAATCAAGATGCCGCCCAGGAAGAGCGGCCGGGCCTGATCCACCCCCAGCGAGCGCAGCACCAGCTCGTTGACGAGGGTCAGCACGACCAGACCCAGGATCGGGCCGTAGAAAGTTGCGGTGCCGCCGACAATGACCCAGACCAGCACGTCCACCATACGGCTGACCTCGAAGGCGTTGGGGCTGATAGTGCCGAGATAGTGGGCGAGCAATCCACCGGCGAGCCCGGCGAAGGCCGAGGCGGCGACCAGCGCAGTGGTGCGATAGCCGCGCGCATCGACAGCGACGCTCTCCGCCAGCTTGTCCTGCCAGTGCAGCGCGTGGAAGACCAAGCCGTGGCGCGATCGCTCGATGCGCCAAAGCACGAAGAGCGAGGCGGCGACGATGCCCAGCGCCAGGTAGTAGTAGTTGGCCGCACTCCACCAGGCGATCTTGTAGCCGAAAAGTTGCCAATCTTCCCAGCCGGGGATCGAGCGGATGCCCTTGGGACCGCCGAAGATGGGCCGCAGTTCCGACAGGCGCCAAGCCAAGCGGATCACCTCGCCGGCAGCAAAGGAGCCAATCAGGAAGTAGAAGCCCTGCATGCGGAGCAGCGGGAAGCTTAGGATGTAAGCTACCAGCCCGGCAACCGCGGCCCCCAACGGCAGCGCCACCGGCACCGGCAGGCCCAGCCGCTTGGCGATCAAGGCCGAGGCATAGGCGCCGACGCCCATCATCACGACATGGGCCAAGGACCACTCGCCGGTCAGGGTCATGAGACGATAGCTGCAAACCAGCAGCGCGTTGATCAGGAGGAAGACGGCCAACTCGCGTTGTTCGGCGGAGGCGGCGAGATGCGGCAAGGCCAGCAGCACGGCGGCAACGGCGAGCGCGAAGAGCATGCGTCCGGCCACGGCTCAGGCCCTGTCCTTGACGCCGAACAGGCCGGCCGGCTTCACCACCAGCACGATCAGCATCAACAAGAGCCCGACGATGTCAGCCATGACCCCGTTCCAGTAGGTGGTGACGAAGGTCTGCACCAGGGCATAGAGCACCGCCGCGATCACGGCGCCGCCCAGACTGCCGATGCCGCCGACGATGATGACGATGAAGGCCGCGACGATGATGCCATGGCCCATGTGCGGCTCCGGCTCTACCAGCGGCGCGGTCAGCGCCCCGGCCACACCGGCCATGCCGGCGCCGATGAACATGGCCAGCCTGGCCGTCTGGTTCATCGAGATGCCCTGCAGCGCGGCGGCCTCCGGATCCTGCGCGCAGGCCCTAAGCGCCCAGCCGAACTTGCTGCGCTTGAGGAAGATCCAGAGCGCGGTCAGCAGGCCCACGGCGACCAGAATCACATAGACCCGCGTCCAAGGCAGCGTGACGCCCGGCAGCAGGGTCAGAATTTCTTGCGTCGGCGCCACCACCGGCTTCTTCTTGGTGCCGAATTCCAAGGCCGCGGCAGCCTGCAGACAGAGCAGCAGGCCGATCGAGGCAATGAGGCCGCCCAAGGGATTGTCCCGCAAGGGTCTGAAGAGCCCACGCTCGATCAACAAACCGAAGGCGCCGACCAAGACCAGGCCGAGGGCCACGGCAACGAGGAAGCTCATCTGCTGCTCGGAGTAGAAATAGAAGGTGGCGTAGGCGCCCAGCATGTAGAGTTCGCCGTGGGCAAAGTTGACGATGCCCATCACGCCGAAGATGAGAACCAGGCCAACCGCAACTAGTGCCAGGTAGCTGGCGGCATAGGCGGCATTGGCGAAGGTTTGAAGTATCAGCTCCAAGGATCTCACACCGAATGGTCCGGCGAAGCCGCTGACGACGGTCGGAACCGGTCCGAAGACCGATGTGTAAGGGACAGGGAGGGAAGCCGCGGCCTCCCCCAAGGCAGCGCGGGTGATCAGATGCGCTGGTAGTACATCTCGCCCATGGCCTCCATGTGCTTGATCAGCAGGTCCTTGTGCCGATCCCACCAGGCCGGGATCGAGCGGAATTCCTGGATCCGGGCGACGCCGTCGTCAATCGCCACCACCGGCCAGTTGCCGACCAGGGCATTGTCGATGCCGAACAGCTCCTTGCCCCACCAGCGGGCTTCGCCGAAGCATTGGGCGCCGGTGCCGGTACCCTTCATTGCCGCCAAGACCGCCTCCGGCTCTGCGGAGTTGGCGGATTCGGCGGCTGCCTTCCAGAGATCCATGATGGAGGCATATTCCCAAGAGACCGCGCCCCACTCGCCAGGAAAGCGCCGGTTATACTCGTTATAGAAACCGCCCGGATCCTGGAAATTGATCTGGGGATTGTTCATCTTGGGATCGTCGAAATCCGGGAATTGGAAGATCACACCCTCCATGAACTCCTTCGATGTCTTGGCGACGACCTGATCGTAGAAATCCATCGTGCAGGAGAGGATCTGCCCCTTGTAGCCTTGCAGGAATGCCTGCTCGCAGAGCGGATGGACATAGTCGGTGTAGGCTGTGTCCAGGCAGATAATGTCAGGGTCGGAGGCCATCATCCGGGTCATGATGGGCGCGAAATCGGTGGTGGAGATGTCGAAAAACAGCGGCTCTTCGATCACATCGATTCCGGCGGCCTCGAAGGCAGCCAGGTAGGTCGCAACCGAAGGCCGGCCCAGCGCATCGTCCTGGGCGCAGATCATTGCCGTCTTGAGATCCGGCTTGTTCTCGCCGAGCCAAGCCACTCCAGTGACGTTGTAGATGGGGTGCACCTCGGCCGGTGCGATCAGTAAGGGTGTCTCCGGCGTCAGGTCGGAGGGCAGCAGGGTCGAGACCAGCATGCCGGTGCGGTTGGAGATATCAACCACCGGCGGCATGGTATCGCCGCCCAGCATCATGATGAACTTGACGCCGTCGTCCTCGATCAGCTTCTGGGCGCCGGTGCGCGCCTTGGCGGCCGAATACTCGTTATCGAAGGCGACAAACTCAACCGGGTGCCGCCTGCCGTCGATGATGACGCCGCCATTGGCATTCACCCGTTCGGCCCAGATCTGACAGCCGTAAAGGCCGGGGGCGCCCCAAGCCGCAACGTCGCCGGTCAGCGGCGCCAGGAAGCCGATCTTGATGGCCTCGCCTTCGGCGCGGACCGGACCGGCCAGACCGATGCCGGCCCCGGCCAGCGCCGCACCCGTGGCAGTGCTTTGAATGAAACGGCGACGACTGAGCCGCCGTTTGATCAGTTCGATAGACATAGCGTTTCCGATCTCCCCATTAACGGGTTCTTGGCGGAGACCAACCCCACCGGACCCTACTTTACGCGCCTCTGTCCTTGTTGTCGCCAGACGGTCCAGGCCGCTTTTCCGGCCCTGCCCTTATCGGACCCTCGAAACCTTAGCGGAGGTCTCGCCCCGCCTTCAATAGCGATCTCCAGCATCGGTGCATCGTTGATTCAAAAAAGAACGCCGTCTACATAAAAATAAAACAGATACTTTTTACACTCTATTTTTGTTTGTATATTGACAAAGTAAAAAATAGGAAATTAAATACAGTCCTAGCCAAGCAAGTCACGCAGTTGATCGCGGATCGAATCGATCTTGATCAACTCCGACAAGAAGAAATTCACGTTATCGGCCCCATCGGCGCGACGGGCTTTTACTATGGCGTCATAGTCGATTTCCAACAGCTGGCAGAACTCCCGCCCTGTCATCGCCTCTTCGAGGGTAATACGACGCTTAAAGCCGTCCCATATTGCCTGCCTATTGTCTTGATTGAAGGCACAGAAGTGCGCCCGGAACCGATATTGGATGTGCTGAGCGTTGCGCTCGATAAACCCCTGCATCGCTTGCCGCTCTGCGCTGGCTTTCTTGGTGTCGAACACATGACCGTCTTTCAACTCGATGATGTGACAGGCCTGCACAGCCTCACGCCGCTTGAAGACCATGAAATCCGGCCTGGAACCGGCGAAGTCGAGCCTTTGGCTCCGCCCGATCTCACGCTTGTGGGCAAGCAGCACCCCCTCGGACATGATCTCCTGCTGGAGGAATGCGTCCAGATCGGCGATGTTGGGGACCGCGGCGGAGATTATCATCTCAAGCTCCGATCCCGACGATATGACGGCGGATTGGACCTTGCTGGCCAGTTCGCCCCCAGTTCGCCCAGTGACTCATTGTCAAACAAACGCGCGTATGAACCGGACGTGTTCCTGGGCCTAGCATCCCGCAAGCGAGCCATGGGTCAGCCGTTCAGGTCGCAGCCAAGGAAGGTGCGGCGCCGGTTCTGCGCGGCTTGCAAAACTGAAAAGGACCCAGCGGCGGGATCGATCGCAAAGTCGCCTTCATGGCTGACGGCAGCCATCAAATCACCCTGCAGGTCAACCGGCTTTGCGTGCGGATGGTCGCGCCTAGAAACCTGCTCCTGAACCACGTCGGGAATGTTGTGTGTCTTCCATACGCCCTTGGCCTTGCGCGGCTGCTTTTGCAGCACGACGCAGTACTCTGCCCGGCGGCGGGTGCGGTAGCCCATGCCGATCGTTCCCTTGTCCCAGGTAACCAGGTCCACGATGTCCAGCGCGGTGCCGTCGAGCCAAGGCCGTACGCCTTGGCACAAATGAAACTTATCCACCCAGAGAAACAGATGGCCGGACGGCATCAAGGCCCGGTCGATACCGCGCAAAAAGCGTCCGATAACGGCTTCCGACATCTGCTCCAGGGCACAACGCCTCGTGCCGCGGGTTTTGCCTTCGTTACCGTAAGACAGCTTTTCCAGAACGCCGCGATATTGCGGATCGAAAAACGCAACAGGAATCGCCGCGCCGGGCAGCGCAGACAGGAAGTCGAGCCCATCCATCTTAAGCCGCGTGTTGGGCCTGAAACCGGCGGGCAGATTCAGCGGCGGCGCTTGAACGCTGCGCCGGGCGGAAAAGACCGCCGCTGCGGGCGCATCCATAGCCGCGTCGATCGGCCCGGCACACCGTTTAGTCTCGTGCAGCATGGATTTCTTTCCTCGATCGGTAGCAAGCACCCTGTCGCCTAACATGCTCTCCTGCATTGCTAAGGTCTCGGTCGATAGGAACCATCCTGTCCCAATCCTGCCGGCTGTGGCGGATAGCGAACTCGTCCACGGAGCGGCCCATGTGCTTCTCGCCGAGTTTCCCGAATAGGCTGGGCGCTATACCATAGCGCATCCGCTGACCATACGCCCGCACTTCCTTATTCGTAGGAAACCTCGTCATGAAGTCCCACGCGCCCATACTGGCGGCAGGTTTTATGGGTCAGCTCCGCAGGTAGTCTTTCATGCTGTCGTCCAGACAATCGACCCAGGGCGTATGGTGCTTGGGCGCCATGGTTCCCGTCATCGCCGACTTATAGCCGTTGTCGCGAAAGCCCATGATGTTCTCTTTCTTGTGCTTCTTCCACTGGTAGAAGGCCTCACAGGCAGCGTCGACGTCGAAACTGGGGTAGTCGGTCTCATTAATCAGTTCCTGCACATAGTCGCCCTGATAGCGGATGGCGTCGTAGTCGCTCTCCCCGGCATCCTCGCCGGCAACGCGCTTCTCGATGTCTGCCATCAGAACGTTCTTGTCCTTTGGGATCCCGATCCGGCCCATAATGGCATCGCGCACCCACCAGGCTTGGGCATCGAACATGTTGAAGGTGAACCACTGGTCCTGCATGCCGAGATAGAAGAGCTTGGGATTGTGTAGCCATACGACGCCCTTGTAGAGGTCCGCGGTCGCCAGGCGGTTCGCGGTCCTCAAGCGCAGATCGTCGGGCAGAAAGGGGAAGTGGTGCTTATAGCCGGTGCAGAGGACGATGGCATCGACCTCGGCCGTGCTGCCGTCCTGGAAGGTGCAGGTCTTGTTTTCGACCTTCTGCAGCAGCGGTACTTCTTTCCAGCTGTCCGGCCACTTGTAGCCCATCGGCGCCGTGCGATAGCTGACAGTCACCGACTTGCAGCCGTACTTCCAGCACTGCGAGCCGATGTCCTCGGCGGAGTAGCTGGTGCCGACGATCAGAACGTCCTTGTCCTTGAACTCCAGCGCATCGCGGAAGTCGTGAGCGTGCAGCACCCGCCCATTGAAAGTTGAGAGCCCCTCGAAGTAAGGCGCGTTGGGCGTGGAGAAGTGGCCGCTGGCGACGATCACACGGTCGAAGGTCTCTTCATAGACCCTGTCGGTCTTCAGATCGTGTGCGGTGACGGTGAAGAGGCCCATTCCCTCGTCGTAGCCGACCCAGCGCACCGGATGGCGGAAGCGGCACCAGTTGCGGACATTGGCCTTCGCGATACGGCCGAGGATGTAGTTCCGCAGAACCTCGCGCGGCGGATAGGAGGCAATCGGCTTGCCGAAGTGTTCTTCGAAGGTGTAGTCGGCGAACTCCAATCCTTCCTTCGGCCCGTTGGACCAGAGGTAGCGGTACATGGAACAATGGACCGGCTCGCCATATTCATCCAGGCCGGTGCGCCAAGTGTAGTTCCAAAGACCGCCCCAATCGTCCTGCTTCTCGAAACAAACGATTTCCGGGACCTCGGCCCCCTTGGCCGCTGCCGATTGGAAAGCCCTTAAGGCTGCGGTGCCGGAGGGTCCGGCCCCGATCACTGCAACGCGCATGCCCAACTCCCTCTTCGTGGTGCATTTCGGTCTGCAATTGGTCAAAAAAACTTGGGAGCGGTTCCCATTTTCTAGATCTGTGGTTTTAGCTTCCCATTCACCAAGCTTAGGCAGAAAATCCGCAACAATCTAGACAAAAAAGGGTGCAATCTAGGGATTCGGCCAATCAGGGCACACAGTTAGTGCATCCATCGCGCCATCAGACCAATTTAGACCATTGGCTTAGAATTGGTCAAATTCTCACCCCCCATCCGACTTCACCGTTGCAGCCAGCAGGGCGCGGCGCCTTCCAAGCGACGGGGGCTTGGCAGGCGGTTAGGCTATGCTCCGGTATTTCGCCATCTAGGAGACCGAGCATGCTTGCGCCCAGCTTGTGTCCTCTTTCTCGATCGGTTTGGCGGTGGGCCACCTGCTGGACGGCGAAGCGGCACGATCTGGGTGCCGCCTGCGGCTTGATCTTCGCCTCATCCGGTGCGACCGGCCTGCTTTGGCTTTTCTGCGCCATGAAATCGCGCTGAGTCTATCCGTCAGACGCTACCGCAAGGGAAATGGCGGTGAGTTGGCGTTACCCGACGCGGATTCTGTTCGGGCAGAGATCGCGGCCGGCGTTAGCGAAAGAAGCTGAGGGCTTGGGCATGACGCACCCACTTGCGGTCATCGATCCGGGTCTCAAGGACACGAGTGCCATTGCCGAGATCCGCAGCCTGCTGTCGGACTCCAGCCTGGAGAACGGCCTCTTCAACGACATAAGCTCAATCCGCGCGCTGGGGAGAATAGAGCGACCTTTGATTTCTATGTTGCCCGGCTAGCGCTCAATCCGCGCGCTGGGGAGAATAGGGTGGCGACCTTCATAGCAGTGACCCTGCATCGGCGGAACGGCTGCCAAGTGGTGTTCTCTAAGCTTGCGCCAAACCGCCTTGGAGACCGTACGCCGTCGTCCTCGACCACCGACGCGATGGCCGCTAGTTGGTTTTGGCCTCTCTTGCCGCCCCGTCACAGAGATCGGCGTCGCGCGCCTAGCCGCTGTCCCTGACCGCAGCGACGTTGCCGAAGGCCGCCATCACCCTTCTGGCTTCTTAGCATCGGCTTCTCTAGCATTGGCGCGGTCCCGGCCGCCTCTTGCTCTCGCGTCTACAGCGTTGGAGAGCAGGGAACGTAGATTATAGCGGCTTGGCGTAGCGCTGTGGTTCTGTTAGCCGGCAAGGGAGACGTTATCGCCCAATCTTCGGGAGCGTGCGATAGCTCCTTTGCCATCTTGAGAAACGGCGCGCTCAATAGGTGCAGCCTTATCGATAGCGCCGTTGAGGGTTTCGGAGTGGGCGACGCTATCGTGGATGAGCGGCAGCCTGACCCTGCGCTAGTGCGGCGGCCAGGATCGGACGATCAATGGGCCAGACGCCGCGTGGCTGCGCCAGCAGGTCAGGAGCGAGGGCTGTGCAGACTTCACGGTCTCAAAGCAGGGCCGGTGGAGCGCAGGCTTTCGGCGCATCACACACCGGTGCAGGTTTCCTGCGCCGGTGTCGGCGTGTGACCGATCCCCGGTGCTGTCACGTTTGCGCCACCGGTAACTTTCCGCCTCTGTCCGCGCCATGGGGTCGGACTGCGGTGGCCATCTGAGCCAGGTCTCCGGAGACGTCAAGTCTTTATTGGCAGAGCTGGAGCGTTAGCCTAAAGCTCAAGCAGCAGCTTCTCCGGGGCTTCAATGGCTTCCTTGATCTTGACCAAGGCGGTCACGGCTTCACGGCCGTCGATCAGGCGGTGGTCGTAGGAGAGGGCAACGTACATCATCGGGCGGATCGCCATCTGACCGTCGATCGCCATCGGGCGATCTTGGATCTTGTGGAGGCCCAGGATCGCCGACTGCGGCGGGTTCAGGATCGGGGTAGACAGAAGCGAGCCGAAGATGCCGCCGTTGGTGATGGTAAAGGTACCGCCCTGCATCTCCGTCAAGGCCAACTTGCCCTCGCGGGAGCGGGTGGCAAGATCGACTAGGCTGGCCTCAATCTCGGCGAAGGACTTGGCCTCACAGCCGCGGATCACCGGCACCATCAGGCCGGCCGGCGCGGAGACGGCCATGCCGATGTCGTAGTAGCGATTGTAGACGATCTCGTCGCCGTCCAACTGTGCATTAACGGCAGGGACTGCCTTCAAGGCCGAGACCGCTGCCTTGGCGAAGAAGGACATGAAACCCAGCTTGGTGCCGTGGGTCTTTTCGAAGAGCTGCTTGTAGCGGCTCCGCAGGGCCATGACCGCGCCCATGTCCACCTCGTTGAAGGTCGTGAGCATGGCAGCGGTGTTCTGCGCCTCCTTCAGACGCTTGGCGACGGTCTGGCGCAACTTGGTCATACGCACCCTGTTCTGCCTGGCATCGGGAACAGGGGTGGCGGCAGTCCGCGGGGTGGGTGCCGGGGCGACAGGGGCAGCGATCGGTGGCAAAGAGGGGGCAATCGGAATCAGCTTCGAGGGATCGGCGATCACCGCCAGCACATCCGCCTTTACCAGACGCCCATCCTTGCCGCTGGCCGGAATGCGGGCCGGGTCTAAGCCGTTTTCGCGCACCAACCGCTGCACGGCCGGAGACAGCGGCATGACCTCGGCGGTCTCAGGCGTTCCCAAGAAGGCAAGCAGATCCTCAGCGGTAATCTTGCCGCCGGCGGCGCTACGGGCGACGGCCGCGGGGTTTAGGGCCGGCACCGATGCAGCGGGCGGCGGCGCAGAAGCGGCGGGGGCAGGCGCCGGAGTCACGGCCGCAGGGGTGGCGCCGGATGCGACCTTGGCGAGCAAGGCACCGACCTGCACCGTGTCACCCTCAGCCACAGCCAGGGACTGCAGAATACCAGCGCCGGGCGCATTGACCTCCAAGGTCACCTTGTCGGTCTCCAGCTCCACCAACGGTTCGTCCGCAGCGACGCTGTCCCCTGCCTGCTTAATCCAGCGCGATAGGATGGCTTCGGCAACCGATTCGCCCAAGGTAGGCACCACCATGTTGAGGATCTTGCCGCTGGGGGCTGCAGGCTCGGGCACGACAGGAGGCATAGCAGCAGGCCCAGACCTTGCCGGTGCCGCAGGAGCCGACGCAGCAGCCCCGGCAGCGCCCTTGGCGATCAGGCCCAGAAGTGCACCGACCTCAACGGTCTCCCCCTCCGGGACCGCGATCTCGGCCAGGCTGCCTGCGACTTGTGCGCTGACTTCAAGCGTGACCTTGTCAGTCTCCAGCTCGACCAAGGGCTCGTCGATCGCCACGGCCTCGCCGGGTTGCTTCAGCCAACGCGACACAGTCGCTTCGGTCACCGACTCGCCCAAGGCCGGCACCAGGATCTCGTTCGTCATCGCCTTACGTCATGCCTTCTTTGTTTCCGATCCGAAATCCGAGGGAAACTATTCGGCCACTTCCTTGCGGCTGGCAATGCGACCCTTGGGCTTGAGGCCCAAGGTCAAGGCCGAATTGACCAGGGCCCGCTGCTCCTTGACGTGACGCTTGTGCGATCCGGTCGCCGGAGAAGCCGCCGAAGCACGCCCGGCATAGCGAGGCCGCGGGTTCTTCACCCCGGCCTCTTCGGCCACCTCCTCAAGGAAGGAGGAGACAAAGGGCCAGGCCCCCATGTTCCGGGGCTCTTCCTGGCACCAGACGATGTCGCAATGGCCGTACTTTAGCAGTTCCTCCACCAGCGCGCCCTCGGGGAAGGGGTAGATCTGCTCCAGCCGCAGGAAGTGGATGTCCTTGATATCCTGCTCTTCGCGTGCCTCTAGCAAGTTGTAGTAAACCTTACCCGTGCAGAGCACGACCTGCTTGGCATCTTCCGGCGGCGAAGGAAGATCGTTGCAGTAAAGCACACGGTGGAAACCGCTCTCGCCGGACATATCCGCGAGGCTTGAAACACAGCGCTTGTGGCGTAGTAGCGACTTAGGAGTCGCTACGACCAAGGGCTTGCGGAAGTCACGATGCAACTGGCGCCGCAGCACGTGGAAGTACTGGGCCGGTGTGGTGCAGTTGACCACCTGAATGTTGTCCTCGGCACAGATCTGAAGGTAGCGCTCAATGCGGGCGGAGGAGTGTTCCGGCCCTTGACCCTCGTAGCCGTGCGGCAGCAGCATCACCAGACCCGACATGCGTAGCCACTTGGATTCGCCTGAGGCGATGAACTGATCGACGATCACCTGTGCGCCATTGGCAAAATCGCCGAACTGGGCCTCCCAAAGCACCAAGGCTCTGGGCTCAGCCAGGGAGTATCCGTACTCGAAGCCCAAGACCCCCATCTCCGATAGCGGACTGTCGATGATCTCCACAGCGGCCTGCGTGTCGCTTACAAACTCCAAGGGCTTGTAGTGCCGTTCGGTCTCCTGATCGACGATCGCAGCATGACGTTGGGAGAAGGTGCCCCGATTGCAGTCCTGACCGCTGAGGCGCAGCGGATTGCCCTCGGCCAGAAGCGTCGCAAAGGCCAAGTGTTCGGCCGTTGCCCAGTCGATGCCCTCGCCGTTCTCAATCATCTTCTTGCGACTGCCGATAACGCGCTTCAGCTTGGAGTTTACCACCAGATCGTCGGGCATGGTAGTGATCTTCAAGCCTAGGTCACGCAGCTTGTCCTTGGCGACCGCAGTCTCACCGCGGCGGGCGTCGAAGCCGTGGACCTTCTTGATGCCCGACCAGCGTCCCTCCAGCCAGTCCGCCTTGTTGGGCTTGTAGCTCTTGGCTGCCTCGAAGTCGCGATTCAGGCGGTCGTACATCTCCTCGACAAGCTTATTGGCCTCAGCCTCGGCGATCACACCCTCTGCCGCCAGTCGCTTGGCATAGATTTCGCGCGTGGTGGGGTGGGTCTTGATCGACTTGTACATCAAGGGCTGGGTGAAGGCGGGCTCGTCCCCCTCGTTGTGGCCGAAGCGGCGGTAGCAGAACATGTCTACTACCACATCCTTGTTAAACTTCTGGCGAAACTCGGTAGCGATGCGGGCGACATGCACCACGGCCTCCGGGTCGTCGCCATTTACGTGAAAGATCGGCGCTTGCACGATTTTCGCCGCCTCCGAACAATAGGGGCCGGAGCGCGCGTTCACCGGGTTGGTGGTGAAGCCGATTTGGTTGTTCACTATGACATGGATCGTGCCACCGGTCTGATAGCCCGTCAGTTCCGAGAGGTCCAAAGTCTCGGCGACTAGGCCCTGGCCGGCGAAGGCCGCATCGCCGTGCATTAGCAGACCCATGACCTGGCTGCGGTCGTTGTCCAGGTACTGATCCTGCTTAGCCCTAACCTTGCCTATTACCACGGGGTTCACCGCTTCCAGATGCGAGGGATTGGCGGTCAGCGAGAGATGGACCTTGTTACCGTCGAACTCGCGGTCCGTCGAGGTACCTAGATGATACTTGACGTCGCCGGACCCGCCGACGTCCTCGGGATTAGCCGCGCCGCCCTGGAATTCACTGAATATGGCCTGGAAAGGCTTGGCCATAAAGTTTGCAAGAACGTTCAGACGGCCGCGATGCGGCATGCCGATGACCAACTCACGAATGCCAAGCTGGCCGCCACGCTTGACGATCTGTTCAAGCGCCGGAATCAGGGATTCGCCGCCGTCGAGGCCGAAGCGCTTGGTGCCAGTGTACTTCTTGTCTAGGAATTTCTCGAAGACTTCGGCCGCGGTCAGACGTTCCAGCATCGCCCGCTTGCCGTCGATGGTGAATTCCGTGCGGTTCTGGATGTTCTCGATGCGCTCCTGAATCCAGGCCTTCTCTTCTGGAACCTGGATGTGCATGAACTCGACGCCGATCTTGTCGCAGTAGGTTTTTTGGACAATGCCTACGATCTCGCGGATCGTGGCGGTCTGGCGCCCTAGAACCATGTTGATGAAAATCGGCCGGTCTAAGTCGTCATCGGTGAAGCCGTAGGTGCGGTAGTCCAACTCCGGATGGGCGGCGACGCGCTTCAGACCCAGCGGGTCGAGCTTCGCCATCAGGTGGCCGCGGACACGGTAGGAGCGGATCAGCATCAGCGCCCGTATCGAGTCCCGTGCTGCAGACTGGATATCGGTCGCGGTGGCGTCGGCGTAACCGGTTAGCCCGCCATTCGGCGGCGGCGGTGCGTCGACACGGCCAATCAACCGATCCATGACGTCCAAAGCTTCGGGTGTCATGTCCGTGAAAAATATGCGCCAGGTTCTGTCGATCACATCGCCAGAGACATAGCGCCTGTAGAGATCGGCCAAGGCAGCGGTCTTGGCGCCGCCCTGAAGAGACTGCAGAAGTGCCGTGTCGGCCATGGTTCTAACCCCTATTCCCCTGCCTTGCCTACTTAGTCTTGATCCAATGACCATGTGGTCGAAGGGGCGGAAAAATAAAGATCAGGGCAAGCAGGATCGAAGGACCGTGATCGCGCCACGATCCCCTGCCATGACTTAGCCCCGCATTGCTTCCAACATGGCTGCGCCCAGGCCCGCCGGGGATTCGGCGACATGGATACCGGCACTCTTCAGCGCTTCAATCTTGTGCCCGGCGGTATCCTTGCCGCCCGAGATCACCGCACCGGCGTGGCCCATACGGCGGCCCGGCGGCGCGGTACGACCAGCGATGAATCCGACCACCGGCTTCTTGGTGCTGGAATCGCGCACTAGCTGGGCGCCCTCGGCCTCGGCATTGCCACCGATCTCGCCGATCATGACGATGCCTTCTGTCTCCGGATCTTCCAGGAACAGTTCGATGGAGTTGACAAAGTTCATACCTTGGACCGGATCGCCGCCGATACCTATGCAGGTCGACTGACCCAAGCCGGCCGCCGTGGTCTGTGCCACCGCCTCGTAGGTTAAAGTACCGGAGCGCGAGACCACGCCGATCTTGCCTCGGCGGTGGATGTGTCCCGGCATGATACCGATCTTGCAAGCATCTGGCGTGATGACGCCAGGGCAATTCGGGCCGATCAAGCGCGAACTGGAGCGTAGCAACGCCTGCTTGACCTTGACCATGTCGAGCACCGGAATGCCCTCGGTAATGCAGACGATCAGCGACACCTCGGCATCGATGGCCTCCAGGATTGCGTCGGCCGCGAAGGGCGGCGGGACATAGATCACGGAGGCATTGGCGCCTGTGGCCTCGACCGCTTCGCCGACAGTATCGAGGACCGGCAGGTCGAGATGCGTACTACCGCCCTTACCCGGTGTCACGCCAGCGACCATCTGTGTGCCGTAGGCGATGGCCTGTTCAGTGTGGAAGGTCCCCTGGCTGCCGGTGATGCCTTGGCAGATGACCTTGGTGTTGTTGTCGACCAGAACCGCCATCAGGCTGCCTCCTCGATTGCGGCCACAACTTTCTTGGCCGCATCTCCCAAATCGTCGGCGGCGATGATGGGCAGATCCGATTCGGCGAGAATCTTCTTTCCTAGCTCGACGTTGGTGCCCTCCAAGCGCACCACCAACGGTACGTTCAGCGCAACCTCCTTGGCGGCCGAGACCAGGCCCTCCGCGATCACGTCGCAGCGCATGATGCCGCCAAAGATGTTCACCAAGATGCCCTCAACGTTGGGGTCGGAGAGGATGATCTTGAATGCTGCGGTCACCCGCTCACGCGTTGCGCCGCCGCCGACGTCCAGGAAGTTGGCGGGCTCGCCGCCCATAAGCTTGACAATGTCCATGGTCGCCATGGCAAGACCTGCGCCGTTCACCATGCAACCGATGTTGCCGTCCAGGCTGACGTAGTTCAGCTCGTTCTGGGCAGCCTCCAACTCCTTAGGGTCTTCCTCGTCCTCATCGCGCAGATCCAACAGGTCCTCGTGGCGGAACAGCGCGTTGTCGTCGAAGTTCATCTTGGCGTCCAGTGCCACCACGGCACCGGCACCGGTCACTACCAGCGGGTTGATCTCCACCAGCGAGGCGTCGAGATCGACGAAAGCCTTGTAGAGTGTCATCAGGAACTTGGTCGCGGCCGAGGCCTGCTTGCCCGTGAGGCCCAGACCGGCGGCCGTCTTGCGGCCGTGGAAGGGCATCAGGCCCAGGACCGGATCGATCGGCACGGTTACGATCTTCTCGGGCTCGTTGGCGGCTACGGCCTCGATCTCCATGCCACCTTCGGTTGAGGCGATCACGGTGACCTTAGAGCTATCGCGATCGACCAATAGCGAGAGATAGAGCTCTTGGGCGATGTCGCAGCCCTCTTCGATATAGAGGCGGTTCACCTGCTTGCCAGCCGGTCCGGTCTGCTTGGTCACCAAGATCGAGCCCAGCATGGCCGCCGCGTTACTCTCGACCTCTTCGACTGACTTCACGACGCGCACGCCGCCCTTACCGTCGGGATCTTTGGAGAAACGGCCGGCGCCGCGTCCGCCGGCATGGATCTGGGACTTCACCACCCAGACGGGACCGTCCAAATCCTCGGCCGCCTTCCTGGCCTCTGCGGCCGTGTAGGCGACGCTGCCCTTCAGGACGGGAACGCCGTACTTGGCCAGCAGTCGCTTGGCCTGGTACTCGTGGATATTCATACCGGTCTATCTACCCCGCTCACTCTTTAATCCGCAAGCTAGCAGCTGCCGATCCCCGGAGGAACATACCCGCTCGCCCGCGCTGCGCAACCGCTGCCGGGCCCTTCCGCGAAAGTTCTTTAGAGGCCGATCGCCTTGCAGGCATCGACCAGCCCTTCGACCGCCTTGACAGAGCTGTCCAGCATGGCCTGCTCGTCGTCGTTCAATGACAGTTCTACAATTCGCTCCACGCCGTCCGCGCCGATCACCACTGGCACACCGACATAGAGGCCGTCGACGCCGTACTGGCCTTCCAGATAGGCGGCACAGGGCAGCACCCGCTTCTTGTCCTTGAGATAACTGTCGGCCATGGCGATGGCGGAAGAGGCTGGTGCGTAGAAAGCGGAACCGGTCTTCAGCAGGCCCACGATCTCGGCACCGCCGCCGCGGGTGCGGGTGACGATGGCGTCCAGCGCATCCTGCGAGATCCAACCCATCTCGACCAACTCCGGCAGGGCGATGCCAGCCACCGTCGAGTGACGCACCATCGGCACCATGGTGTCGCCGTGACCGCCCAGCACGAAGGCGGTCACGTCCTCGACAGAAACCTGCATGGCATCGGCCAGAAAATAGCGGAAGCGGGCAGAGTCCAGCACGCCGGCCATGCCGACCACCTTGTTGTGCGGCAGGCCACAGGCCTCGCGCAGGACCCAGACCATGGCGTCGAGCGGGTTGGTGATGCAGATCACGAAGGCGTCGGGAGCATGGATCTTGATGCCCTCGCCTACCTGCTTCATGACCTTCATGTTGATGCCCAGCAGGTCGTCCCGGCTCATGCCCGGCTTGCGCGGCACGCCGGCGGTCACGATGACTACGTTGGCGCCGGCCAGCCCCTCATAGCCGTTAGTACCATCCAAGATCGCATCGAATCCTTCAACCGCGCTGGCCTGAGCGATGTCCAGGGCCTTACCCTGCGGAATGCCCTCGGCAATGTCGAAGAGGACCGCGTCGCCCAGTTCCTTGAGGCCCAACAGCAGCGCCAAAGTGCCGCCGATCTGTCCTGCGCCGATCAGCGCGATCTTGTTTCGTGCCATCTGTTTTTGCCTCTCCTTTGCGTTCTCCGTCCGGCACCCGCGTGTGCGGTGCAACAAAAATGCGCGTTGGGGGTACTCCGAACCGACCTGCTGCACAAGGTACTTGCTTGTCAAGTTCGTCGGGAATTCGGATGGAGATTGCGACAACGTCGACCAAAAGCGCCAATATGACGCGGTTTTAGAGAAAGCCAATTCCCGCCTTCTGGCTGCCGACCCTGTGTCGAGCCATCAGCCCAGATGCTCCAGTCCCAGGTACTCGGTCGAGCGCATCTCCATAAGGCGACTGGCGGTACGCAGGAATTCCTCCGAGCCGTCGCCGCGGGGATAGAGACTGTCCGGCGGCGCCTCGGCGCCCAAGATTAGTTTGGTCCTAGCCTCGTAGAGAGCATCGACCAGCAGCATGAAGCGCTTGGCCTTGTCGCGGTTGTCCGGGCCAAGAGTCGGCACGCCACCGATCAGCAAGGTGTGGTAGCGCCGAGCCAAGGTCAGGTAGTCTTCCGCGCCGAGGGGCCTGCCGCAAAGATCTTCGAAGTCGAAGCGCGCCACCCCGCGCGCAGCCAGCGGGACCGGCAGGTTTCGCCCCTTGACCGTGACGTTCTCGGCCGCCGGTTCGGCCCCGTCGGTCAGATCCTGGAAGGTCTGGGCCAAGGCGCCGTCGGTCCGTGGCCCCAGCGGCGCATGATAGACGGCCAAGAGCTTCAGGCGCTGACGGCGATAGTCGCGGCCGCCATCCAGCTCCAGGATATCCAGATGCTGCTTCAAATAGGCGATGAAGGGTAGAAAGCGCTGGCGCTGCAGGCCGCCCTCGTAGAGGCGATCCGGCTCCCAGTTGGAGGTCGCCACCACCACCACGCCGCGCGCGATCAAGGACTCGAAGAGGCGGCCCAGAATCATGGCGTCGGCGATGTTCACGATATGGAACTCGTCAAAGCAGAGCAAGTGAGTCTCGCCGGCCAGGCTGGCCGCCAGGATCGGCAGCGGATCGGCCTCCTTGCCCTTGGTGGTCTGGCGCCAGGCATGCAGGCGGTCCTGCACCTCGGTCATGAAGGCGTGGAAGTGGACCCGGCGCTTCCTGGCGATCTCCACGGCCTCGAAGAAGAGGTTCATCAGCATGGACTTGCCGGTGCCGACTGGCCCGTAGATATAGAGCCCCTGTGGCGGGTCCTCGCAGCGTCGGGCCAGGCCCAAGCGCGCCTTCCAGCCGCTGGCCCCGCCCTGCGGTTGATAGCCCTTCAGCGCATAGCATAAGGCTTGCAGCTTCTCCGCCGCCAACTCCTGGGCCGGATCGTGTTGCAGTTCGCCGTCGTTGCGGAGCGCCCGGTAGCGGGCCAAGGGTCCCTCGATCATACCGGATCGGCTTTTGCCCTCGCAGGCCGCGGCCAGGCAAGAGGGTCGTGGCGCAGGGTAGCAACGTCCAAGGTCGCATGCCTTGGCCGCATCGCCCTCTTCCGTCGGTTCCCTCGCGGTGGGCAGGCCGCTAAAGAGGATGCATTGGGCACCGAGAAAGACTGGAGGGCGGACATGGCCTACAGCGGGGAGACGCTGCGCGGGCTGACCTTCGGGGAGGAATTGGAGGCGGTGCAGCGCCAGATCTCCAACACCCACCGACGGATCAAGCGGCTGTTGCCCGAGATCGAGCATCCGGGGCAGCACGGCAAGCTGCACCGTGACCTCTGGCAGCGCTAAACCGGCGTCGGAGCGCACACCGGCCTTCAGCCACGCTGGACAGGACTAGTAGTTGGACCGCAAGGTCTTTAAGCGCAAGGGCATCTTCATCGACACCGAAGGGTTAAGTATCCGGACATTGAGGCGTCGGAACATTGAGGCGTCGGAGTCCTTTTGGAAAATCGAGTGTGAGTGAGTCTTTAAGTGGCCTGATATGAGGCCATGGCGCGTTGTATCGTGGCTTCGGGAACATCGAGGTGCTGTTCGTTAATCGCAGAACCGCGCCGTAGCACCCCCCTTCGCGCATTTCCAAAAAGCCTTTAAGAACAGAGGGTCAGGCGGCCCAGGTGGCGGAGAGTAGGCTGCCGATCTTCCGCCGCCAACGTCCGGCTGAAGGCAGCCTCCATCTCACGGCGTACCCGCACCGTCTCCTTGTTGTCGCCGATCTCGACGTCGTCCCAGCCGACCGCGGCGCCCTCGGCGATGTCGCGCTTGAGACGCACGCCGTGGGCGAGGCCGATCGGCAGGCAGCCTCGGGCCAGACTCGTCTCCGCCGGCAGCAGGCAGCCCCGGACGCAGTGTCCGCCCTCGCCGTCCAGCACCTCGCCTGCCTTCAGGGCGCGTTTGGCCGTCGCGGCGACGTCGCCGTTGAAGGCCCGTGTCTCCCCGGTCGGCTCGCCGCGCAGCGCCACGGAAAGGATAGAAATCCCCAATTCCAGCCCGATCAGGTGATAGGGCTTGTATATGGCCGCATAGTGGCCGCTGGAATCGGTCACCATGCCATACTGGCGAAAGCAGGCGTCGGTGTAGGCGCCGCCGACGCCTTCGCCGCCAGTGAAGACCACATAGACACCCCAGCGCAGGTCACGGAACACCGGCCGGCCGTCGCGCTCCACGCAGGAGACGACCTCGACTTGGCCGCGATGCCGCAGTTGGCCGCCCTCAGCCTTGGGGCGCAAGACCTGCGGCAGGTCGTCGACCCCGCAGGGCGGGAAGGAGAAGCCCTCCGGCACCGCCAGACCGGTGGCATTGGCGATCGCCGCCATCTCCAATGCCGACTTGGTGCCGTCGAGGAAGGAGTTGAACATCTGCGGGTTCATGCCGGCCGCCGCCGCTTGCTCCGGCGTCAAGCCGTAGTAGGTCCAGACCGTGTCCGGCGTCGAGGCGTGATAAATCGGCAGGAACTTGGTCCCCTTGCCGGCG
The DNA here is from genome assembly GCA_014324045.1 of Rhodospirillales bacterium. Taxonomy (GTDB): domain Bacteria; phylum Pseudomonadota; class Alphaproteobacteria; order Kiloniellales; family JACOMY01; genus JACOMY01. Next base: position 41,203 of record JACOMY010000019.1, read on the forward strand.
GCCACCACCTCCAGCCCGCAGGCCCGTGCCCAGTCCACCATCTCGGCCACCAGGGCCGGCTGATCGCCGTAGGCCATGGAATAGACCACGCCCGCCTTGCGGCAGGTCTCTGCTAATAGCGGACCGGCCAGCACGTCGGCCTCGACATTCGCCATGACGATGTGCTTGCCGTACTTCGCCGCGGCCAAGGCATGGCTAATGCCGGCCGCAGGGTTGCCGCAGGCATCGACCACCACCTCGACGTCGTTGCGGGCGATCAACGCCCGGGAGTCTTCAAGGATGGCCGTCTCGGCGATGGCCTCTTCGCTCCAACCGGTGTTCTGCAAGGCCCGCACCGCCCGCGCGCCGTCGAGATCAGCCAAGGCGGCTAGCCTTATGCCCCGGGTCTTGGGGATCTGGGCCAGAAACATCGAGCCGAACTTGCCGGCGCCGATCAGGCCGACGGCAACGGGCTTGCCGGTCTCTTCGAGGCGGCGTTGCAGGAGGGCATAGAGGTTCATAGAGGAACTACTCCGCGGCAGTTTTCAAGGTTCGGGCCAACTGCTCGAAGCAGTCGTCCGGCAAGGGTTCGATGGGGGGAAGTCGTGATGCGCGCTCCAAGCACTTGCACTGGAAACTTACGGATGCAACTGTCGGTATGGAAGAATGCGAGGTAGACGACCCGCCGGTCGTAAGGGCCGATGTTGGGCGGGCTGGCGTGGACGATGTTGCAGTGGAACATCAAGACGCCGCCGGCCTTGCCGGTGGGAGCGACGATGCTGTCAGCATCCTCCGGACATCGGACCGTCTATCTGTACAGGGTCCAGAGCGGGTAGGAGATGGTTTCCAAGTCATGCCCAGCAGCCAACGCCCCGTCCTGACGGCTTTGTACGATCGGGAAGAGCGGGCCGTTGTAGGCGGTCACGTCGTCCAGGAGACAGCGATGTTGATGGCCAGGGGTTCCGGCACCTTGTAGGCGCGATGCCAGCCTTGATCGTCGATCATCCAAAAGCCGTTGTGGCTGCCGCCGGCCAGCACATCGTTGTCGTAGAACTGCCAAAGCAGGGCGAAGGGCACCCCATTCGACCCCGGTGTGCAGCTTATCCGGACTGTACGCTGCCTGTTCCTCGGGCAACTGCGGATCGTTGCAGATCTCGTCATTGCGCCCATAGGGATAGCCAAACGGACCGGTGAAAACCCGTTTGTCGAATGGCAGGCCGTTCCTGGATTGCAACTGTCCTTCCAAGTAGTGCAGAGCCGCAGTCAGATCTTGTTTCATGCTGTCGTAGCGGTCGCACTCTATCTCGACCACGCCCTTGCAGGAAGACTCTCAGAACCGCAAGGGCCAACAAGGAAACAGAAGGCCGGGAAGAAGCTGGACAGCTCCACCATCCACTCGGCAACAAGGCTGCTGAGCGCAGCGCCGACCATGGCCAGCGCAATGCCGATCCGACCGAACTCCCAGTGCAGCATGCTGCCTACATAGATCGCCATGCCGGGACCCAGACCGTCCATCACGTCGGCGGAGAAGAGGTTCAGGGCCAAGAGGCGGCGATTGATCGTCATTTCATCTTGCCCTCTTCCTCCCGCTTGCATCAGCGGCTAGACCTTTGTGATCGTCACCGCCTGAAGGCCGCAGCCGCAATGCGACCAGCAACGTGATCGTCGTGCAGCCGACCGAGGCCTCGGGGCTAAAGCCATTCAGCTTTTGGCAGTTATTTACCCTTTGCCTAGCTGTCACTTCGGTTTCGCTTGCCGTGCGCTACCTCTGGTTCGCTCTCCTCGTTTAAGTGCAGCTTGCGATTGGGCAGGGCGGCACGCAGCACCGATTCGATCGCCGGTTCCTGTGCCGTCAGACGACTCAGATCGCGCCTCGTCAGGCGCAGCAGGCGCGCGAAGCTGACGGAGACGATGGAGGAACTGCGCCGCCGCGAGGGGTTGGTCAAAAGCGACTGCCCGAAGAAGCTGCCGTTCGAGAGGCGGCGGCGGTGCGTGCCGCCGCGCACCTCTAGTACGCCGGAGGCGATGAAGTAGAGCCCGTCGGTCCGGTCGCCGCTGCGCAGCAGCACTTGATCGGGAACGACGAAGAGCGCTTTCAGCCGCTTGGCCACCAGGCGCTGCTGGCGTTCGTTCAGACCTTGGAACAGAGGCACGCGGTCGAGCAGCGCCTGTGGCGATAGGTTGAGGTCCAGCCGCGGCAGCGCGGCCAGATCTCGTTCCCGTTCGTCCAACTCGGCATAGAGATGGTAGTAGAGTTCGCGCTCGATGACGCCGTCGTTGAAGAGACGGTCGTATTCGTGGCGCTCACGGCGCAACGCGGCGCGGGAGACTAGGGCCCGTTCCAGACCGTCCAGATAGTCCGGATACTGCAGGCGGATGAACTCGATCTCTTCGCGGACGCGCCCCAGCCGCCAGGCCAAGAGCTCGCGCAGGTTCTCGGCCGCATCGGCGCCGATCATTTCTTCCACCGTCTTCTCGGCGAAGGCGTCCAATTGGCGAATGATACGCTCGCTTTCCAAAAGGGTGCTGACCCGGATCTCGATCAGACGGCGCAACGGCCGGTCCCAGGCCAGATAGCGGCGCAGCGCCAAGCGCAAGGAATACCCCTTGGAGGAGCGCAGGTGCGCGTCGGACGCAATCTCATAGCCGGACCGCCCGCCGATGCGCGCAGCGTCGCCCAGGCGTTCTACCCCGAGGCGCAAGGCGTTGGTGGCGCGTGGACCGATGGCGCCCTCGTCGAAAGCGCGCAGCACCAAACGGCGTTCCTGACCGGAGAGGATGGTCAAGCCAATGCGCAGGCGCTCGCCGAAGGGGATGCTTTGTCCAGAGGCCTGCGCCTCGGCCTCACGATGCTGCGCATCCAGCGAGGCTTCCACCGCCTCCAGCACCTCGGGATCGATCTGGCGTTCGTTGCCCAGGTCTGCGATCACCTTGCGGACTCGGTGAATCGCACCGGCCACAATCCGTTCCCGCAGCGCGAGATCGCCGGGCGACAGGCGGTCGAGACCGAGCAGGCGGGTCGCTAGGGCCAGGGTCGAGGCGTTGATGAAGAGAGTCATGAGGGTATAGGCAGCCGCCAAGGCACCGACCACGCGGGCCTCCTCGCCCAGTTCCGACATGTGCGACAACGTCAAGGCCAGAATCAGGGTAACGGCGCCGCGCACGCCACCCCAGAGCACCAGGGTCTTCTGCGCCCCGTCCATCGGTTCGGCCAGCCCTAGCTGGCGCAAGACCGGCAGTCCCAGATAGAGCATCAAGGCACGGGCCAGCAGCGCGCCGACATAAATCAAGGGCGCGAGAAGCGCCTGCTGCCAAGTCAAGGTCAACAGCAAACCTGGCGTCAAGGAGGCCACGATCAGAAGAATGAAAGTGCTGGCCCAAAAGCCGATCTGGGCCCAGACCGTCTGCGCCACCCGCCAGTTGCCCAACCCCATGGAGATGAAGCCGATGGTCCCGGTCACCAATCCGGCGAAGACCACCGCCACCACGCCTGAGGCATCGAACAGCGAATCGGCCAGCAGATAGGATCCGTAGGCTAGGGCCAGGGTGATCGAGGTCTGCGCCACGGCAGAGCGTTCCAGGAGAGGATAGATCCACCCGCAGATCAGCGCCACACCGGCCCCGGTCGCGGCACCGACGGCGAAGCTGTAGAGGAAATCCAACACCGGCGCACCGATGCCGATACCGCTCTGCGTGGCGGTTAGGCCCACCAACAGCGTGAAAAGCGCGATGGCGGCAGCGTCGTTCAGCAGGCTTTCGCCTTCGAGGATCACCATCAGCCTGCGCGGCGCCCCGACCTCCTTGAAGGTCGCCACAACGGCCGAGGGGTCGGTAGTGGAGACCGCAGCCCCCAGCAACAGGCAGGCCACGAGGCCTAAAGAGGAGGCGAGCCAGACTGCCAGACCGACCATCGCAGTGGCGGTCAGCACGGCGAAGACCGCCATCAGGACGACGGTTGGATTGTCGTCCATCATGCGCCGGACATTGACCGCGATCGCCATCTCGAACAGCAGCGGCGGTAGAAACACCGCCAACAGGGCATCGCTGTCGAGGGCAAAGCGCTGTAGGAACCAAAAGTCGTAAGCATCCAGCGCCTTGTCGGATATCTGGATATCCGCAAGTGCCGTTACCAGCCCGTAGGCCAATCCGATGGCGGCAATGGCGACCGGTAAAGGCAAAGCGATTCGCCGCGCCACGGGCACCGCCACCGCTACCATCGCCAAAGTGACCGTCAGGGAGGAGAGGATGAAGGTGACAAGATTCATAGGGGCAGCAAGGTTGGCCGAAAGGCTCCCAGTCTTCGGACCCCGATAGTCGCAAGCGGCGCAGTGCAGCGCAACGGCGACGCTGAGACCGCGATCGCTGTTAGCCCGTCACAAGAACCCTGTTGCTCGCCACCGCATTCCTGCCTAGGGTCGAGCACAAACAACAAGAAGGCTGCCGCGGGCGTTCGACCGCAGCGGCTCGGAGAATTGGAGCTTACGGGCGCACCCTTGTGTTTCCTGTTTCCGGCCCCTCGAAGCGAACCACTCGACCGCGGCAGGAGGGACTGGAAGGCGCGCCTAAACCTTGAACTGCAGTTCGGATCACCAACAGAGGAGTACAGAGGCATGAAAGCCCTTAAAGTCTTGGCCACGGCGGCAGCACTGACCTTGGTTGCCGGCGCCGTCCAGTCGGACGAGAAATTCATCACCATCGGCACCGGCGGTCAGACCGGCGTCTACTACGTTGTCGGCCAGTCGATCTGCAAGCTGGTGAACCGCGGCAGCGGCCAGCACGGCGTGAAGTGCACGGCGCCCTCCACCGGCGGCTCCATCGCCAACATCAATGCCATCAAGGCTGGCGATCAGGACATGGGCGTGGCCCAGTCCGATTGGCAATTCCATGCCCTCAACGGCAGCTCGAAGTTCGAAGAGAGCGGTGCCTTTCCGGGGCTGCGGGCGGTCTTCTCCGTGCATCCGGAGCCCTTCACCGTGGTGGCCCGCGCCGATTCCGGTATCAAGACCTTCGACGACCTGAAGGGCAAGCGCGTCAATATCGGCAACCCTGGCTCCGGCCAGCGCGGTACCATGGAGGTGATCATGGCCGCCAAGGGCTGGACCATGGACGATTTCGCACTCGCCTCCGAACTGAAGTCGGCCGAGCAGTCCCAGGCGCTCTGCGACAACAAGATCGACGCTATCGTCTTCACCGTCGGCCACCCCAACGGCTCGATCCAAGAGGCCACCACCTCGTGCGATGCCGTGATGGTGCCCGTAACCGGTCCGGAGATCGACAAGTTGGTATCCGACAATCCCTACTATTCCGCGGCCACGATCCCAGGCGGCATGTACAAGGGCTCCGGCGAGGACGTCGATACCTTCGGCGTGCGCGCCACTTTCGTCTCTTCCGAAGATGTGGACCCCGAGACCGTCTATCAGGTGGTCAAAGCGGTCTTCGACAACATGAACCGCTTCAAAAAGCTGCATCCGGCCTTCGCCGTACTGATGCCGGAACAGATGATCGAAGCCGGCCTCTCGGCCCCGCTGCATGACGGGGCGGCCCGCTACTACAAGGAAAAGGGTCTGCTCCAATAGACCTAGGTCGCGACGAGCCCGCCCCTGACCAGAGGCGGGCTCTTGCCGTTTATAGCGATTGAGAAAGCGAACGGTCGAATGAACGGCCTCTTGCGGGAATAGGCTTCATGAGCGATGGCAAGAATGCCAGCGGCGGTCTCAGTCAGGCAGAACTCGACGAACTCGTCGCCTCCTCCGATAGCGGCGGGCGGACTCCTGCGGGCCTAGCTGGAAAAAGCCTCCTGGGCGCCGCCCTGCTCTGGTCGCTGTTTCAACTATGGTTCGCCTCGCCCCTTCCCTTCATGGTGGGTTTCGGCGTCTTCAACGATACCGAGGCGCGCTCAATTCACCTGGCCTTCGCCATCTTCCTAACCTTCGCGGCCTATCCTGCTAGCCGTACGCCGGCGCAGCTGGTCCTGGGCATCGGCGTGCCGGTCATCCTCTGCGCGCTCTTCATGGCGGGCGCCAAGGCAGACGTTCCGATCTGGTACATCCCGGTCATCGCGCTGGCAATCTTGGCAGCCGTCCTGCTGGGCTCGCCACGCGACCGCATTCCCCCATGGGAGTGGACACTGGCGATCGCCGCCGCCGCCGCCGCGCTCTATATCTTCGTTTTTTACCGCGCGATCTCGGACCGGGTCGGCGCGCCGATCCTGCAGGACCTCGTGGTCGGCATTGTCGGGCTCATGCTGTTGCTGGAGGCCACCCGGCGCTCGCTAGGGCCTGCGCTGACGATCGTCGCGACCCTCTTCCTGGTCTACACCTTCCTCGGCCCCTACATGCCGAGCATCATTGCCCACAAGGGCAATTCCCTCTCGGAGGTGATCAATCACCAGTGGGTGACGACAGAGGGCGTCTTCGGCATCGCGCTTGGGGTCTCCACATCCTTCGTCTTCCTCTTCGTGCTGTTCGGCGCGCTCTTGGACAAGGCGGGGGCCGGCAACTACTTCATCCAGGTCGCTTTCTCGCTGATGGGCCATCTATCGGGCGGGCCGGCCAAGGCTGCCGTTGTCTCCTCGGCCATGACCGGGCTGATCTCCGGCTCCTCCATCGCCAATGTGGTCACCACCGGCACCTTCACCATCCCGCTGATGAAACGGGTCGGCTTCTCCACCGAGAAGGCCGGCGCGGTCGAGGTAGCCTCCTCCGTCAACGGCCAGATCATGCCGCCGGTGATGGGAGCGGCTGCCTTCCTGATGGTCGAATATGTCGGCATTCCCTATTTCGACGTCGTCACCCACGCCATCGTGCCGGCGGCGATCTCCTACATCGCCCTAGTCTACATCGTGCATCTGGAGGCCATGAAGGCTGGCCTGAAGGGACTGCCGCGGGCCTACACACCTAAGCCCATCGTACGGCAGCTGCTCGGCTTCTCCTTCATCGTTTTCGGGTTCTGTGCGCTTAGCCTTGCAGTTTACTATGGCATGGGCTGGATACGGCCGGCCTTCGGCGATTCTGCCGGCTACATCGTCTTCGCATTACTGATCTTGGCCTATGCGGTCCTGCTCTACATCGCTTCGCGCGAACAACCGCTGAAGATGGAGGATCCCGACCGGCCGATCACCAGCCTGCCGAAGCCAGGCCCGACCCTGCGCAGCGGCCTGCATTACATCCTGCCGGTCGTGGTCCTGGTCTGGGCGCTGATGGTGGACCGCCTCTCGCCAGGTCTTTCAGCCTTCTGGGCGGCAGCCTTCATGATCTTCGTCCTGGTCACCCAGCGCCCACTGATGACACTGATGCGCGGCGAGGGCGCCGTGGCCCAGGCGATCCGCCAAGGCTTCCGCGACCTGATCGACGGCCTGATTTCCGGCGCCCGCAACATGATTGGCATCGGCATCGCCACCGCGACCGCAGGCATTATCGTCGGCGCCGTCAGCCAGACCGGCGTCGGCTCGGCATTGGCCAACGTGGTCGAGGTGCTGTCGGGCGGTAACATCCTGGCGATCCTCTTCCTCACCGCCATCCTTTCGCTGATCCTAGGCATGGGGTTGCCGACGACGGCGAACTACATCGTGGTATCGGCCCTTCTGGCCCCGGTAATCGTGACCTTGGGCCAGCAGAACGGCCTGATCGTGCCGCTGATTGCCGTCCACCTCTTCGTCTTCTACTTCGGTATCATGGCCGACGTGACGCCGCCGGTGGGCCTCGCCTCCTTCGCCGCCGCTGCGGTCTCCGGCGGCGATCCGATCAAGACCGGGGTTGTGGCCTTCTTCTACAGCCTGCGCACGGCTGCCTTGCCCTTCCTGTTCATCTTCAACACCGAGCTATTGCTGATCGATGTGGATCCAATACAAGGGATCTTCGTCTTCATCGTCGCAACGGTCGCCATGTTGCTGTTCGCGGCTGCCACGCAAGGCTTCTTCCTGGCCCGCAGCCGCATCTACGAGTCCGCCTTGCTGCTGCTGGTGGCCTTCAGCCTTTTCCGGCCGGGCTTTTGGATGGACATGGTCGCGGCCCCTTACGAGGACCGCCCGCCCAGGGAACTGACGGAGGCCGCAGCCGATACGCCGGCCGGCGAGAATCTGCGGCTCACCGTGGCCGGCCTCAACGACGTCGGTGACCCGATCACCTTCGTCGCCCTGCTGCCGATCGGCGATGAAGCGAGCGGGGCGGAGCGGCTGGAAGCCGCCGGCCTGACCCTGATCGACGGCAGCGACGGCAAGGTGACGATCGACGACGTCGGCTTCGATAGCCCTGCTGCCAAGGCAGGCCTGGACTGGGATCAGGAAATCCTGACGGTGCAGCAGCCGGCCGAGCAACCGGCCAAGTATCTTATCTTCATTCCGGCCATCGCGGTCCTGGCCATGGTGGCGGCGGTGCAGCGCCGCCGGGCGCCCAGGGACGAAGCCGTGGCTGCTTAGAGGGAGACGCCGCCCGCAAGCACCAAGCTCGCCCTCGCCGCAGAGGTCATTCGCGCCGCCGAAGCACAAGGTGTGAACCCGACAGGGGGGTGGACCTGATCGTCATGGCCTCGCATCCTCCCGAAGAGGTAGGGGGTTTCCGCATCGGCTCCAACGCCGACCGAGTGCTCCGCCACCTGCCGATCCCGGTTCTCGCTGTGCGCGGCTGACGCCCGCACCGGCCACAATAGCAAGCGGTTGCTTTGCAGGCGGGGGCTTCCTTCAGCATCCGCGTCTGACAGCTTTTCGTCTGACACCCTTTCACATCCGACAAACCGAAAGCTCCCGCGGCATTCCGGAAAAAAGACATCAAGAAGGGTAAATCTTGCACGATAAAGCCGGCTTGCTACGGTCCGTTGCTACGGTTTGGCCGCAGCACGGTGGGAGGATAATGCATGCTTGTTATGAGACGGCTTTTCTGGTCCTTGGCGGCCTTGGCGCTGCTGACCAGCGCGGGCCGGGCCGAGGAGCCCTTCATCGTCGTCCAGTCCACCACCTCGATCCAGAACTCTGGCCTCTACGATCATCTGCTGCCGGTCTTCAAGGATGCCAGCGGGATCGAGGTGCGCGTGGTGGCCGTGGGAACCGGGCAGGCCATCAAGAATGCCGGTAACTGCGACGGCGACGTGCTCCTGGTCCACGCCAAGCCGGCCGAGCAGGCTTTCGTCGCCGAGGGCAAGGGCCTGTCGCGGCACGATCTCATGTACAATGACTTCGTGATCGTGGGCCCCGGCGGCGACCCTGCCAGCTTGCGCGGCCTGACCGATGCCGTGGCGGCCCTCACCGGGATCGCCGAGAACGCAGTCCCCTTCGCCTCGCGCGGCGACGATTCCGGAACCCACAAGAAAGAGCGCCGCCTCTGGAACGACAGCGGCATCGATCCCTCGGGCGCGTCGGGCCAGTGGTACCGAGAGACGGGTTCGGGCATGGGTGCCACCTTGAATGTGGCCTCCGGCATGGACGCCTATGCCTTGACCGACCGTGCCAGCTGGATCGCCTTCGCCAACAAGGGCAATCTGGAGATCCTGGTCGAGGGCGACCCCCGCCTCTTAAATCAGTATGGCGTGATCCTCGTGAACCCTGCTCACTGCCGGGATGTGAAGGCCGAGGAGGGTCAGGCCTTCATCGACTGGCTGCTGTCGCCGGCCGGCCAGGCGGCCATCGCTGAGTATCGGGTCCAGGGCCAGCAGCTCTTCACTCCGAATGCCGGGGACGAAGGCATCCCCTGACTGCAGCCGGAAGATCTCTATCCGCGCGTCATGCGGATGGGTCCGGCCAAAGGATCAAGCCGAAGACGGCATCGCCTATGCCCCTGGCGAACCTTGCCAGCTTCTTGACGGTCGGAAAGGCGGGGCCTGCACGGGGTCGGGGTCTCCTCAGTCCACGAAGGACAATCTAGTCGGTCAAACGTGCCGACCGGCAGGCATCGCCTAGATGCGTCGTGCGAACTGCTCCCGCCCTAACAGGATCGGGGCGGCCGCCCTGCCTCCAATGGGCCAAAGGCATGCGCCCGAAGTCTTGGGCTACAAGAGGATCTCCCCGGCGAGATAGGCGCGGGCCTCGCGGCTGGCGGGAGCCTCGAAGAAGGCCTCGGCCCTGCTGTGCTCGATCAGCCGGCCGCGGTGCAGGAACAGGATCTCGTCGGCCAAGCGGCGGGCCTGTCCGGCGTCGTGGCTGACCAACACCAAGCGGGTTCCGCCGCGCCGCGCCGCGCCGATCATCTCTTCGATCGCCAGGGTGGAGGCCGGATCGAGGCTGGCCGTCGGCTCGTCCAGAAACAAGACCTCCGGGGTCAGCGCCAGGGCGCGGGCTAAGGCAAGGCGCTGCTGCTCGCCGCCGGACAGCAGGCGCGCGGGCCGATCCGCCAAATGGCCGAGACGCGCCCGTACCAGGACACTGCGAGCCTCGCTGCGCGCCTGCTTACGGGAAAGGCCGGCATGCGAAAGGACGTAAGCCACGTTGGCCAGCGCCGAGCGGCGCAGCAACACCGGATTCTGGAAGACGAAGCCCAGGCGGTTGCGCAGGTCGCGCCGCGGCGGTACCTCCCCCCACAGGACTGCGCCTCGGCCCGGCGTCACCAGGCCGGCCAACACGCGGAGCAGCAGGCTCTTGCCGGCACCGTTTGGCCCCATGACGGCCGTCAGCCCCTGACCTGACAGCTGGATCTCCTCTAGGTCCAGCAGCGCCCGGCCGTCGTGCATGACCTTCAGACCGCGCCCGCTGAGCGGCAAAATCGCCCGTCCCCCCGCAGGGAGATCGGCCTGCAGCGGACGCGCGCAGGTTCCGTCAGGCATAGCTGAGACGGTCTGCCGTATTGCGCAGCGCCAGGACCAGGGCATTCACCGCCATGGCGATCAGGATCAGCACCACCCCCAGGCCCAGGGCCAGCGCCAGGTTTCCCTTGGAGGTCTCCAACGCGATCGCCGTGGTCATCACGCGCGTCACGTGATCGATGTTGCCGCCGACGATCAGCACGGCGCCCACCTCGGCAGAGGCCCGTCCGAAGCCGGCCAAGAGCGCCGTCAGCAAGCTGTAGCGCCCGTCCCACAGCAGCGTGGCGACGCGGCCGAGGGGGCCGATGCCGAACGCACGCAGCTGCTCGTCGTATTCGCGATGCAGATCCTCGACGGTCTGGCGGGTCAGGGCCGCAACGATCGGCATCACCAACAGGCACTGGGCGACGATCATCGCAGCCGGCGTATAGAGCAGTTGCAGCAGGCCCAGCGGCCCCGCGCGCGAGAGCAGCAGATAGACCATGAGGCCGACGACGACCGGCGGTAGCCCCATGAAGGCATTCAGCACCACCAGCACCGCGCCGCGTCCAGGGAAGCGGAGCACTGCAAGCAAGGCGCCCAAAGGCATGCCGACGATTGCGGCGATCGCAACCGCGATCAGACTGACCTCCAGCGACAACCCGACGATCTCCATCAAATCGGGATCGAAGGACAGCAGCAGTTCGAAAGCGTGCAGGAAGGCTGCACCGAAATCCTGCATTCAGCACTCCTTTCCGCTCTTTTATGCTGTTTTCCGGCTCCCGTTCCAGGCCAAGCTGTTATGAACCGGCCCAAAGTACCCGATAAAGACGGTTGGCATCCAACAGAGCAGAATGGACGTCACCTACGGCCGGCGCATCGCTGGCGCGGAGGATCTGATAGCGACCGCTTGAAGTTGTTAATTAGTGTCTGTGGACGATTGGTAAGAAAGGTCTCAACATCGGTCTCGCCCAAGTTTCTGGAATCTGCCAGTAATACCCAGCATGGCCGGTCGGCCAGCAGGACAAGTTGGTGAGAATTTGGCCGTTGGCCGTATCGCAAGCCAGCATTACATGGTCGCGATGCTTTGGCGGCCTAGTTTATAAACTCGGTTGCGGAGGCCCGAACCACCGGAACCTACCGATCGAGATTCCTTCTTTATTCTTCGAACATATTCTTCAGCCATTCGATACGGCCACATGAGTAGCCGAATGGAGCAGTAGATTTGTTCGCCCGCTACCTTTCTCGGCCGCGGGCCTGTCGCCTAGAAACCAGGCTCTCGCCAGAGTCAGTCTCGAAGAGACGTTCATCCGACTCTTTCAATGCGTCGTACGCTGCTAAGCCAGCGATGAAAAGGGCTCCAAGGAACCGAACGGCGCTTTTCTTCAGCAGCAAGCGGGTTGGAAAGTTCCTTCAGAAATCGGACCGAGTTCGTGAATTTCTCTGCAATGCCAAGCGGTAGTTCCTTGTCCCGCTCGGCCTGGGCCGCCCAATCGCGAATTGTTTCGACCGAAATCTCGACCCGTCCCACCGGACCGCTGACCCCGATCTCCGATGATGTGAACGACGCACCAGAGGCCGCTTGTGCAAGGAACGCTACGACCAACCGATTGAATTGCACGCCGCCCCACGTTCTCAACTCCGCGCCGGTCAATTGCCAGACCGTCGGGTCGTGACCTAGTTGCCGGGCAAGCCCCCAAACCACGCTGCGGCTGACGGTTATCCTCGGGCCGGTTGCCACGATACGCGCCAGCGGACGCGACCGCGACAGGCTGTCAGCCAGAAACGAAGTCCTATCAACATTCTGCACGAGTCGCCGCATCGATCCACCGATAAAAACTGCATCGCCCCCACTGGGATCGCCAGCGTTGCGTATTGCGGGCTCGCCGGTTTTCGAATCGAGAACTAGGTTGCCGGACTTGCCGGCAATGACGGAATGGATCCGGCCGGCATCCGCTTCGTCCATCAATCGGTCCGACGGAATCAGTGCACCTCGGACATTGCTAAGGCAACCGGTATCGATCATGTCGTTGACGACGGTCTCGTGTTCAGTCGTCCCGGCCTCTTTGGCAAGATCGGAAAATGTCAGCGCACGTTCCTGGCGAGTGGCGCGCCAGCAAAGACTGACAACCTGTTGAAACCGAACTGATGGCCTGTCGTATTCGAAGGCATCGTCGAGTTCGCCGCGGCGGCCGCAATCGAGAAGCGCGCGGAACATCCGTTCTTCGTCGTCTGAGCCGTGAAAACCGACAACACGGCAGACACCGCTGCGACGATTGCCGCGGCCAATCCGCTGCAGAAACGCGTTGACGGTCGCGGGGAGATCAGCCAACACGATTGCGTCGACATCTCCGATATCTATGCCGATCTCCAGCGTCGAGGTCGCCACGCAGATTCCATAGCGGTTTCGACGCATTTCCTCTTCAACGCGCTCGCGGTGTGACGGCGCGAGCGGGCCGAAATGCAGGTGCACCGGCCATCGCTTGCCTTCAAGTTCCTGGTGAAGGTAGGCCGCCATCGAGTGCGCGGCGTTGCGGGAATTGGCGAAAACGAGAACCTTCTCAAGGCCAGCCGCATCGATCCATCGCGCAAATTCCCTAGCACGATCCCGGCAGGGATTCTGAACCGACCCCCTCGGTAGCCTTATGAGTTGGCCTTCGATCTCTCGCCGCGATCCGTGCACCAGCACCTTCGCTGCCTCGCCCAACCATAGCCAGCCGACAGTCTCCATGTCGTCCAACGTCGCCGTCATACCGACGATCTGAAAATTGTCGCGTGGCGACCTCGGTGCGTTCGACGCTTGCCGAATCCGGTCGATCACGTGACGCAGCTGTTGGCCCCGCGGTTGGCCGTGAAGAAGATGGATCTCGTCGATGATAATGGCGCGAACATCGGTGAGTGCATCCGGCCGGCGTAGTTGCAGTGAATCGAGCGCTTCGGGAGTCGTCAGCAGACAAAAAACGCCGGATGCCGGGCCCAGTTCGTGACGGTCGCCTGTATACCGAGCGACTGCGCCCGGAAATCTCGTTGCAAGCACGCCTGCCAGCCTTTCATACAGATCGTTGACAAGGGCCTTCGTCGGCGCAACGTACAGGGTTGAAAGCGACTGTCTCCGGAACGATAGGTGGCGTTGAAACAGGGGCGTTACCGCAGCCTCCGTCTTGCCCGATGCTGTCGGCGATACAAACAAAACGTCATGCCCCCTGACGATTTCTGGCATTGCCAGTGCCTGTCCCTCATAGGGCCTGCGCCTTTCGGGAAAGAAAATCGGGAACGCATCCGGCATCATGCGGCGGAGAGTTGCCCGGTCCTCAGTCATCGTCATCCCAGGGAAGCGTCTCTCCGGCAACCTGCCGTGCCGCACTATTGACCGTCTCGACGAGCTCGTCGGCGCCAATTTCCCGCTCTTGGTTCATCAACACTGCAGGGACCAACCCCGCCAGCTTGGTCCAGTTTCGCAAAATCCGTTCATCGATGGGCGTCTGTTCGAAATTGTGCCGCAATGTCCCGACGATTCGGGTACGGACCTCCAAATCGGTAAGTATCTGGACCCTGGGTCCCAAATGCTCAGCGCACCTGCCTAGAAACTCTAGTACCCAGTTTTCGTACGCCGCCGCATCCGGAGGCGCCAGCCGCACGACGTCGCTTTCATCGTGGATCAGGACGCTCATTTCTCCGGCCTTGCGTCGAAGATCATGGGTGTCCGCCCCTTCCGTCAAACCTACGAACAGCGCGAAATGTGGCCCCTCTCTCCAGAAGGGCGGCAGATCGAAATACTTGTAATCGTCTTCCGGATCCTTGAGATCGCTACGCGGCAGGTGTGCACATCGCGCCAAAACATCGAAGAAATTGTTTGCGCGAAGGTACCGGTTGACCGAATAGGTGCGAACGTGTTCCGCCTCGTCGATGATAATCGCGAGACCCTTGTAGCCTAACGCCTTCAAAATCTCGTGCAGAACGACAAGGTTATACGCATAGACGACACCGGTATTCTTGTTTTGCGGCATGCTCGGGATCTTGTCCTTGAAGCCTGCGCGCCAGCTCAGTGATCTGATCGTGCCGATCTGCTTCATTTGGCCAGCGAGCCAGTTCACCGCTGAGACGTAATCGGCATCGTCCCGCCGGTGCGTTAAATAGAGAATCGCCTTCAACCCCTGACCGAACCAAGGCGAACGCTTCACATAGGGAAGCGTGCTTATCTTTGCCCAGTTGTTCCGAATCTCCTTGACGAGATCGAAAAAGTCGAAGCTTTGGCTTCCGTCTGCGCGGGCGGGAAAATCGAGCCCGCTCATGAGCGCCTGATATACCGTCGAAGGCTTAGCAGGATCGGCCGCCTTCGGGTCAAGCTCAAGCGAAGCTGTGACCCAGCCATCGCGGAGCGCCACCGACTTCAAGACGCCAAGGTGATGGGACTTACCCGACCCATAATACCCCATGTAGATGCGGCAGACCCCGGTCGTAGGCGCTTCCTTGAGCAAATCCGCTATCTCAGCCGCCATCTTTTTGCCACCGATCGTCAGATCGACAAGTCGTTGCGGGTCCCCAGGAACGACACCGGCATTGATCGCCTCGAACACCTTGCGAAAAGCTAGATCTGTGACGGATTGCGCACCTAGCGGTGGCGATGCTGTGTCGGCGGAATTCAAACGCGGATGCAGTTCGTCAGCATCGACATCCATCTTTTCGCCAAAGAAATCAACCGTGGCGATATCGCTGAGGACCGATACTACACGGCCGATCCCGAACTCCAGATGCTCAACTTCAACACCTGCTTCTATCACGCATCAAACCCTTGGAGCGGCGGTTCATTATTATTGACGAAATCGCTTGCCTGTTCGGCACTTATTTGGTGCTCGTTTTGGAGTTGCTGATTGAGAAATCGGCAGTACTGGTAGACAAAGAACCTTGGCTTTGGAGTCTCGTACAGAAACTGCTCCTGGGCCGCAACGATCGCTTCGATGTTCGCGATCTGCATCTGCCGGTCCCATTGCTTGTCATGCGCTTGGCTGAACACCGCTAGCAGTCTCTTGCCGATGCCAGATATCACATCTCTCGAACTCGCTTCCTCGATGTTGATCAGCGGCACCATAGGGCTTCCCTTCGAGAATGCCTTGCTGCCGATCCGGTCCTGCAGTGCGCTGTAAGTGCTGATCACATCCGATCGGAAATCCGGAGTTGCCGCATAAAGGAACATCACCCCACCGAACTCGCCGTCGGCGTTCTGATTGATCATCGTCAGCAGGTTCTCGATCGCCTGCTTCTGCTTGACTGAACCGCGGCGGAACGACGATGTCCGAGTACCTTCGTCAAAAGCGATGAGAAACCCTTTATAGGCCATGCGCGTACGTAGAAAGGCGATCACGGTCTTCAGACGTCGAAAGGCATTGTCATCGCGCGCCGGCTCAAAAAGGCCCACCCCCTTCAGGGCGTTCGACCGAACATTGTCGCCACGCACCCACGCAATCATCTCGTTGTCACCGATCGAGTGGGCTGCTCCACACGCCAGCTTCAACAAACGTTGACTCAGCGCAGCAAGCGCCGAAGCCATCTGTGGGTCCGGCGCACCGAGCCATAGATCGCCGATCTGCTGTTCGATTTGCCGCTGGACTAATTCCGGGACATCGTTGCCGGGTTCGGCACCAAGCTGCTTGATTCGCCGATGGATCCAGCTGCCGATGAGGACCTCAAGACCCTTTCCTTCGTTGCCATCCAGTTGCGCTTCGAGGGGAGGCTGGAACGACCCCATGATCTCGTGAAAAATGGCCACGGGCGAGTTGAACGGACATTCCGCTCCCACCGTGACGATCGCCGTGACGACATCCTGCTCGCCGGCGCGTTGAGCCAGACTGTTGATGAACTGGGTCTTGCCACTGCCGTAACCGCCTTCGAGGTATTTGAAGCATCCCAGGCCGTCGGCAAGCTCGCCTCGAAAATAGTTGTGATCGAGCGCATCAAGGATGTGGTCGGTTCCGACATTGATGAAATGCGAATACTTACCCGGCGCGATCGGGGTGTTCATTAAGTTTTTCAAGAGACGCCGTGCATCGTTCGTGCTGATCGCAACATCCATGTTCCATCTACCCGTCAGTTCGCCTTATGCCGTATGTAGATTATCGGTCTGACCGCTGTTCCCTCGACGTTACCCGGCACGAAGAACGGCCGCGATTTCGATCCATGAGCCTGGTTGAGGGTAGCCGGCACCAGTTCGAAGATGTCACCCTCAACAGTCTCGGTTCTCCGTCGCCGCCAGTTGATCAGGTTCACGATGAACACCGCCTCGGGAACGTCTTCGAAATTCCGGCGCGAGGGTTTTCCCCAGAACCGCTGATCCTGCACGGCGACCTTGAACATTCTCGCCACGTCGGCGATCAGCACGTCGTCGCTGATCGTGAAGTGCCGCGCCATGGCCCATGCGAGCCTGAGACGGTTGAGAAATTGCTCAACCGGCAAGGTCCATTTTTCGACTGCCTCGTCGGCAGATTGATAGGCACTGACGACATAGTCGATATCGGCGGGGATTCTGCCGACCATCGGGTAATGCGGCGTCATTGACCAAGCCCAATTCTGACCGCCCTTATCGGCAACAAGCATCAATCGACCGGCGAAAAACTGGTTGTCCTTGATACCGGTCCGCACGCCTTCGAGTCTGCTCAACGCCTGCATCGCAAAACGTCTGCGATTTTCCGGATGCCGCATACGCTCGGCGTGGGATTCGACCGCACGCTTGGCTTCTTCGACCTCGCGGACGACGGCAGGATCGGGAACGACATCTTTCGGCAATGACAACGCGATCAGTTCCTGTTGTCGCTCGATTGTCGCTGGCGGCAGATCGAGACCCTCTGCACGGGTCTTTCCATGACCGAGAATCCTGGGTAACACGGCCGCCAGTTTGCCGCCTTTGGCATTGGCGAGCAGACCCTTCTCCTCGACGAAACGCTCGACGGCGGGAAACAGGATATCGTGGGTAGTGCTCAACGCTTATGGTCCTGTTGGGTTCGAGCTTCTGTGACATTAAAGAGCGTGCGCGGCACCTGGCGGAGCAGCGACGGAAATTCATCGGCGATGAGCGCTAGACGCCGAGTTGGCCGCGACAATCCGACATAGGCACGATTCAGAGTGAATTCAGTGCGGCGCTCTCGACATTCTCGAGACCCAGGACGATGCAGGCATCAAACTCGAGACCCTTGACCCGTTCGACCGACGTCATGAGGAGGCCGTTGCCGGAAGAGTGCCATACGGGAGCGAGCGGAACTTCAAGATTTTTCAACTCCGACCGAAGTCTTAACAGGGATTGCTCGTCCTCATTTATTTGAATGACCGCGACACTGTCGACGACATCTGAGCGCCGCAGCACAGCGAAAAGCTGTTTGATGCGCAATGCCTGATCCTGTGGCAGGGCGAGAATCAACTGCGGTTTTATGTCCTCCAACGTCTCGTTGACATCGAACGTCGGGCGCTCCTTGAAAGCCGCCTCGTAGAAACCCTGCAGGAAGAAGCCAATCTGCCGGCTTTGCCGCATGTTCCGCGAGAATGGATAATTCAGGTCGGCCCCGCGACCCTGCAGCGACCTGCCGACGTCCAACGCCTCCCGTGACTGCATAGCCTGTACGGGGCTGACAATCTGACGGAAATCGGCCGACACGGTCAACGCGCCGTTAGGATCCACAAGAGACCCAATTAACGAAGCCTCAGCGACGCAGAGGTCTTGCGCCTCGTCGATTACTACATGTGTCCATCTTTGGTCGTCCGACAACGCCAGCGCGATCGCAGATGGCACCTCCCGGAACCTGAGCTGCGGATCCGTCGCTTCCGGCAACGCAAAACGCAGAAGCCAGGCAAGCCACGGCCGATCTTCGGGACCGTATCGGCGCTCGCTCCATTCCTCGATCACGCCATTAAGAACGTCAGTTTCGTCGACCAGCGCGCCCGTTCCGCGCCTCATCCTGTATGCTGCTTCGGACTTCCTGTTACCGAAATAGGCAGCCAATGTAGCAAGAGGGTCGTAAACCTCATACAGCCATTGCTGAAACAGCTCATCGAAGCGCGCACGGAGATCTGGCGACATCGATGAACGGGCCTCGGAGTAGCTCTCCTTAACGGATGAAAATATGCCCCCCATCGAGAAACGCGACCGCAACGGATCTGTCCCGAATCCGGCACGCTCTCCGATCATTGAAAGGTCGCGCGCTAGGGCATGCAACAGTCCCAGGTTGACCGGATCCACGCGAGCCCATGCTGCATCGGCTCCGGAACCGAGCCGGCCGGCAATCTGCTGCTCATACTCTTCCCAAAGGCGGCCGAGGTCGAGATGATCCGACAGACCGAGAATCGCGGCACGCGCAGCGGTCTGCAACCGCGGCAGCCTTCTCTGACGCGGCCGGGCATTGTGCTTGTATGCCCAAACCTGATCGAGATAGTGCGCGATGAACTCGTCTACCGGTTCGATGACTGAGGCGGGTATGTCGAGTTGGTTCTGCAGCAGTTTCTCCGCCTGATCGGCTAGATTTTCATTGGCGATAAATACACGCGTCAGGTTCGGGGTGTAGTTGACAAGCCTACCGCCCTCCTGACGCTCGTCCTGCTGATCGTACAGAAAACGGATACGTTGAAATGCAACTGTCGTTTTGCCGGAACCAGGTGCACCTGTTACGATCATCAACCCCGACATTCGGGAAATGAACGCGGCCACCTGATCGCGCATCATATCCAGTTTGACAGCTTTCAAACCCGTTCTGGGCGGCGCAACTTTGCGCGGCCTTACAGATCCCCCAGGCTGATAAACACCCGAGATATTCGGAAACAGGCCATCGAAGCGCGCTTTTGCAAGCAGTTCTACGCTCAGGAGCCTATAGCCATGCGCACGCATGTCTCTGAAACCGTCGATGTCGAGCGACAAAGCCATTTGCAAGCCTGGATGAGTCCAAGCGAGGACGTTGACGGACCGGCCGTCACGGTTCAGGATTTCATTGGCGGACGATTTGGTATTCCCATACCAAAGCTGCTCCTTCTCGATTGGCGCGCTGTCGTCACCGGCTGTCTCCGTATAGACCTCGACCATCACGTGGAACGGCTCCTCCGCAATGGCCTCAAGGGCCGCATAGCTTCGATCAGAGTGCGACCATCTGCTCCTGTCGTGCTCGGTTGGCCCGAAGCGGCTGTCCACAGGCCCTTGAGGCGGACGAAAAGACGAAAGGTCACTTTTCGCCGTTTCAACCGCAAATTCGGCGTTTCGCTGATCCCGTTGAACGCGTTCATCCAGTCCCATTCCGCCACCGTCTTATCCGTGGTTTCCTCCCGTCATCGGGACGGTGTGATATTTCAAAAATCCAGTCAACCTAACATTCGATATTAAATTTCCCGCGCGCAAGAGGACCAATAGCCTCGATATGATAACCAGGGTACCTGTCCTCAAGCTGATTGCTGAGCACTAGGGTCGCAAGCATCACTCGCGAATTCGCCCGCGTACAGATTTGAGGATCGGGGGGCACCGATGCAGATCGTCTTTGGATGGAAGCTTATTCCCCTTCCCATCTGCTGACAGCAACTGGCCACCTGCGAAGGATCCGGTCGTCTGGTAGACGCACTTCCCGCCCAACGGTGGCTCTGCCGCTGCGCCGCCGAGGCCGTCTCGCTGCGTTTCCCCGCACTGGGTCAGGCGCGCCCGCACCGTTCCCCTCAAGGCCGCCGCCTCCGGCAGAGAGGCCGGAGGCGCCTACTACCCGAAGGCAGCATTCGGCAGGATCGAGATCGGCAAGGACAAGGCGTGGAAGCGCCCCGGCACAGTTTGGGCCGAAGTCTCACACGATCTGCCCGATCGAGACCATCGGCTCGGGCATGCCTATTTCATCGGCTGCGACACACCTGCCGATGTCGATGACGTCATGCGGTACAAGGTAACCCCGCTTCTGGCCGAGCACTTCTTCGAGGATTGGGCCAAGGTCGCCCGCGCCTTGGCGAATGCACCTCACCTGTCGATTCTGCGCGGGCCGGAGGCGCCCATGGATGCGTTCTACGCCGAGCAGGCAGCGGCGGCTGCGCTCGCCGGTCCTCTGATGAGGGTGAGCCACCTGTTTTCTTGCCCTGCGGGCGACCAGCTGGCTTGCCTCTGTCCAGGATAGCGTCCGACTGCTGCCAGGTCCGCTGGCGGGGCTCACCGAGCGCTTGCGCGTCTTCCGCTTCCGTCCGGGAATGCCAAGGGCGCTCGCTCCTCTCTTCCAAGGTATCGCTGGGCGTCGCGTCGCGCTCGAAATCGAGGATCCCTGGTGCGGTGTTCGCCCGCACAACCGCCGACGTCTTGCGCGTTTCGTTGCAGTGGCCGGCGGGGCGGGTGTCGACATCGCGCGGCTCGCGGTGGTGTGGAATCCCGATCATGGTGAGCCGGATAGGCCGCAGGCCCAATCGAGCGCGTTGCGCGCTGAACTGCGCTCTGCCGGGATCGCGGTTACACCCGAGTTCCATCACCGCTCCGGACAGGATCGCCATTTCCACGATCGCGTCGTGACTATCCAGACCGTCGATGACGGCAGCAGGATCACCATACGATGGGACGTGACCGCGGGGATCGACAATCTCATGTCTCATTCGAAGGAGTGCAGCGTCTTCATTGAGGAGCGTTGAGTGTCGGGATCCTGCTTCAGAAGCATGCAGGACTTCTGCCTCTCTTGCTTTGCACCGGCGGTGGAAGTATCAAGGCCGCCTCGGGTGACAGCGTTCAAGCTTTTGATAGCTTGGAGAGATTTGGTTGCGGGGGTAGGATTTGAACCTACGACCTTCAGGTTATGAGCCTGACGAGCTACCGGGCTGCTCCACCCCGCGTTTGGGCCCGCGTTTTT
>JACOMY010000020.1:0-29280 GCA_014324045.1 Rhodospirillales bacterium
TCCTCTCCCCGACCTCGCCACCCAAAAAGCCATTGCCGACTTCCTCGACCGCGAGACCGCCCGCATCGACCGGATTACCGGCAAGACGCAGCAGTCCATTGCCCTGCTCCGCGAATTTCGCGCGTCCCTGATCACTGCTGCCGTCACCGGACAGATCGACCCGGCGGCCTGGGGGCGGGCTAAGGCAAACTGACCTCGGATCGGATTGCACAGGCGATACGGGCATCGTTAAAGAAGAAGGCGTTGGCGGCAGCCACGATCTCCGGATCGAAGACCGCATCCGGCACACGCGCGAGCGCGCGATTCGCCCCCTCGCCGCAGCAACCTATCCGTCTTATCTTCACGCCCATGCCGGACAGCGAGTCTTCCTGGACCCTTCGAACCTACGAAAGCTTGGCCAAGATCGATGGCGAGGCCTGGGATGCCTGTGCCGGCGGCGACAATCCTTTCGTCAGCCATGCCTTCCTGCTGGCCCTTGAGGACTCGGGCTCGGCCACGGCCAAGACCGGTTGGCTGGGCCAACATCTGGCAGTGGAGGATGGCGAGGGGGGGCTCCTAGGCTGCGTGCCGCTCTACCTCAAGAACCACTCCTACGGCGAGTACGTTTTCGACTGGGGCTGGGCCGAGGCCTACGAGCGGGCCTTTGGCAGCTATTATCCGAAGCTGCAGGCCTCCGTGCCTTTCACGCCGGTGACCGGACCCAGGCTGCTGGTGAAGCCAGGTGCCGGGGCGGAGCGGGTGCGCGGGCTCCTGATGGCCGGCCTGCTACGGGTAGCGGAGCTGCACAAGGTTTCCTCGCTGCATCTGACCTTCCCGCTGGAAGCGGAGTGGCAGGCCCTGGGCGAGGCCGGCTACTTGCAGCGCCAGGGTCTGCAGTACCATTGGATGAACCGGGACTACGGGAGCTTCGAAGCCTTTCTGGCCGCACTCTCTTCGCGCAAACGCAAGGCGATCAGGAGGGAGCGCCGGCAGGCACAGGAGAGCGGTCTTACGATCCGGGCGCTGCGCGGTGCCGAGATCACCGCCGGCCATTGGCAGGCCTTCTACCGCTTCTACCTGGATACCATCGACAAGAAATGGTCGCAGAACTACCTGACACGGGATTTTTTCCCCCTGCTGGGCGAACGTCTCGGCGATCGCCTGCTGCTGATCTCGGCGGAGGACGCGGGCCGGCCGGTCGCCGGTGCCTTGAACCTGATCGGCGGATCGCGGCTTTACGGCCGCAACTGGGGCTGCGCGCGCGAGGTGCCCTTCCTGCATTTCGAATGCTGCTACTACCAGGCCATCGACTTCGCCATCCGCGAGGGCCTGGAGGCCGTCGAGGCCGGCGCCCAGGGCCAGCACAAAGTGCAGCGCGGCTACCTGCCGGTCCCTACCTACAGCGCCCACTGGATCGCCGACCCCGGCTTCCGCGCCGCCGTCGCCGACTTCCTGCGCCGCGAACAGCGCGCCGTGGAGCAAGAGATCGACGCGGTCGCCGAAATGGGGCCGTTCAAGCGGAGGGAGTAAATTCGGGGCGATAAGCGGGGGCGCCCCACAGGCCTTCTGCTACCGCGTAGTCCCGGACGGGGTTCCCGCCGCCTTTTGACCGGCTGCTTCGCCTCGCCGAGCGCGATCCGCCGCCGGAGTGGCGGGAAACGCGAGTAGAGTGATCGGCGGCCTGCTGTGCCCCTCAATCGGCTTGCAGGTACCAAGCATACTCTGTCGGCGACAGCTCTTCGTAGAATGCGTCCATCTCGGCGGTCTTGGTCGCCACGTAAGCCTCCACATAGGCCTCGCCGAAGTAGTCTTTCAACTCGGCGGACTGGCTCAACTGCTGCAGCGCCGGATAGGAGCGCCGCGGCAAGCGCAGGTCGACCTCCAGGCCCAGATTACCGGTGCTGGGCGGCCCCGGATCGATCTCAGCCTGGATCCCATGGTGCATGGAGGCCAGGATGCAGGCCAGCGCCAGGTAGGGGTTGGCATCGGCACCGGCGATCCGGTGTTCGATCCGCCGCGACTGCGGTTCGCCCATAGGCACCCGCACGGCTGCCGAGCGGTTCTCGATGCCCCAGCAGCGGCTGACCGGCACGAAGTTGTTGGCTCGAAAGCGGCGAAGGCCGTTGGGGTTGGGCGCGAAGATCGCCATGGAGTCTGGCATCAGCTGCAAACAGCCGCCGATGGCATGGCGCAGCAGCGCGCCGGGATGCTCGCTGCCGTCGTCCAGGACGTTGCGCCCGTCGCGGTCGACCAGACTGATGTGGGCATGCAGGCCGCTTCCGGTCCGGTCGGGATAGGGCTTGGGCGCGAAGGTGGCCTGAATGCCGTGCCGGCGGGCGCAGCCCTTCACCGCCCGCTTCAACAGTACCGCATGATCGGCGGCGAGCAGCGCGTCGGGCACATGATCCAGATTGATCTCGAACTGGCCGGGCGCATACTCCGCCGTGATCGCGCCATAGGGGATGTCCTGCGCATCGCAGGCCGCTGTTATGTCGGCAATCAGGCTGGCGAAATCCTCCACCTCGGCGATGGAGTAGACCTGGGTGGTATTGGCCCGCTGGCGCGACCCAGGCGAGATCGGCGGCTGCGGTGCGCCGAAGCGGGTGCGCTCCCTGTCGATCAGGTAGAACTCCAGCTCCAGCGCCACCACAGGCGTCAGCTCCATGGCGGCGAAGCGCTCCAGCACCCGCGCCAGCACATTGCGCGGCTCGAAGGGCGAGGGCCGGCCCCGACGGTCCTGCATGGTCATGTAGACCTGTGCCAAGGGCCGCTCGGCCCAGAGCACCGGCTTCAACATGCCCCGGAGCGGCACAAGTAAATTGTCGGGATCGCCGTCGGAGATTCCCATGCCCAGGGGATCGTGGCTGCTGCCGGTGACCGACAGCAGATAGACCGAGGCCGGAATCGTAATCCCCTTCATCAGAATTTTATGCAGGTCTTCGATCGGGTAACGCTTGCCGCGGGTGATCCCGCAGAGGTCGGAGAAGATCCCGTCCACGAATTCGATCTGCGGGTGGGCGGCAATGAAGGCCTCGGCGTCCGCCGGGGTTGGACTCAACATGACAATGGATAACTCGCTGAGGGAGTGGGCTCAAGAAGCCACCACATAACGCACGAGCCTCCGCGGCAGTTCAAGGAGCGGGCGCCATCCCCGCCGGCTCATGGAGACTTGACATAGCCAGCCATCGGCAAAACGAAAAGCACGGCCAAGGCAATTCCCTGACGCATGGGGCCGCGCTCCCCGGCTTTGAGTAGCTCTGCCATCGAGCGATCTTCCATTGAGCCATCCCTAGGTCCGGAAGCCCTCACCGATCAGTCGATCCAGCCACTGATGGCCTTGACCTCCAGGAAGTCCTCCAAGCCGAAGCGTCCGCCCTCGCGGCCGTTGCCGGACTGCTTGTAGCCGCCGAAGGGACTACCGCCGGGCCGCTGGGCGCCGTTCATCTGCACCATGCCGGAGCGCAGCTGTCTGGAGACGCGCTGCATGCGCTCCCTATCGTCCGACTGCAGATAGGCGGTCAGGCCATAGGAGGTGTCGTTGGCGATCTCGATAGCCTCTTCTTCGCCGTCAAAGGGGATCATCGAGAGTACCGGGCCGAAGATCTCTTCGCGGGCCACCGTCATCCCGTTGTTTACGTCCGCGAAGACGGTCGGACGGACGTAGTAGCCGCGATCGAAGCCTTCCGGACGGCCGCCGCCGCCGGCGGCCAGACGCGCACCCTCTTCGATGCCCTTCCGGATCAAGCCCTGGACCTTGTCGAACTGCGCCTTGGAGGCCACCGGGCCGATGTGCCTGCCCGCCTCGGCAGGATCGCCGACGCTCTGCTTGCCGGCGGTCTCGGCAGCCACCTCGACAGCCTGATCGTAGACCGGGCGCTCAACCAGCATGCGGGTCGGCGCGTTACAGGACTGGCCGGAGTTGTTGAAGCAGTGAAGAGCACCACGCTTCACCGCGCGGGCCACATCGGTGTCGGCGAAGACCAGGTTCGGCCCCTTGCCGCCCAGCTCCAGGGTCACCCGCTTCACGGTTTCGGCCGCGGCCTTGGTAACGGCGATGCCGGCGCGGGCCGATCCGGTGAAGGACATCATGTCGATGTCCGGGTGACGGGACATGGCCCCGCCCAAGGTCGGGCCGTCGCCGTTCACCAGATTGAAGACCCCGGGCGGGAAGCCGGCCTCGTGCATCATCTCGGCGAAAAGCAAAGAGGAGAGCGGCGCGATTTCGGAGGGCTTCAGCACCACGGTGCAGCCCACCGCGACCGCCGGCACCACCTTCAAGGTGACCTGGTTCATCGGCCAGTTCCAGGGCGTGATCAGACCGCAGACCCCAATCGGCTCGCGCAGGATGTGCTCGCCGGTGACGCCGGCGTAGAGCGGTCCCTCGAAGGACATCTCCTTCAGGTCGCGAAGGAAGGACTTGATGTGGCCATAGCCGGCCGGGGCCTGCGCCGTTTCCGCCAAGGAGATCGGCGCGCCCATCTCCTGGCTGATGGTCCTGGCCATTTCGCCCATGCGGGCCTTGTAGATCCTGGCCAGATTCTCCAGGTAGCCGATGCGTTCTTCCTTGCTTGTGCGGCTCCAGTTCCCAAAGGCGCGCCGCGCCGCCGCCACGGCCTTGTCCAGGTCGGCCGCCGTCCCCAGGGAGATGGTGGCGAAACCGATCTCGTCGGCCGGGTTCTCGACCGCAAAATCCTTGCGGGCGATCGGCGGGACCCAGGCCCCATCGATATAGAAATCTTTGTTGTTGGGCATCTTTTGCTCTCTCGTTTCGGGCGGCCGCGTGTGCTTATGTTAGGATGGACGGGCCGGCACTCAAGTGTGTGGGGCGGCTGGCGACGTCGGCACCGCTTATGACGGCTTATGGCGGCAAGCGAAATCGGGCCTCTCGACCGGTAGGGAAGCGGCAAGCCAGAGATGCAGATCCGCACGCTGACGCACAACATCCACAAGGGCGTCTCCTACTACTCCAATCGGCGGATCCTCTCTGGCCTGCGCGAGGAAATTCGCGCCACCCAAGCCGACTTCGTCTTCCTGCAAGAAATATGCGGCGGCTCTGTCGGTGAACCGCACCCACAGCAGGACTATCTGGCAGAGGCCGTGTGGAGTGAGCGGGTCTACGGCAGGAATGCCGTCCACAAGAAAGGTCACCACGGCAACGCCATCCTCAGCAAATTCCTGGTGGAAGAAAACCACAACGAGGACATCTCCTTGGATCGCTGGGAGCGGCGCGGTCTCTTGCACGCGGTCGCCCGTCTGCCGGACGGCGGGCGGCTACATCTCTTCTGCCTGCATCTGAACCTGCTTCACGACGACCGCCGGAAGCAGGCGCGCCAGGTGATCCAGCGTCTCCAGCACCGCCTGAAGCCGGACGACCGGTCCATCCTGGCCGGCGATTTCAACGACTGGCGCAGCCAACTTTCGCGGGAACTGGAGAGCGAAGCCGGTTTTAAGGACGCCGCCCTGGAGGCCCTGGGCGAGCACCCGCGCACCTACCCCAGCTTCCTGCCGATACTACGCCTCGACCGGATCTTCTTCCGCAACCTCACGCTCCTGGACTTCTCGGTCCTGAACGACATGCGTTGGCGCCGCCTGTCCGACCACCTGCCGCTGACGGCGACCTTTGCCGTCGGCTAGCGGGCGGCAGGATCCAGGCTACAGGTCTACTGAAGGTCAGGCCCGAGGACCGGTAGCAGACCTTAGCGGCGCTGGCGACTGCAGCGATGGAGTTGCGGGCAAGCTCGTCATATCGGGAGGCGACGGGCCGCCAGTGTGGACCGCTCGGGGCGTCGATCTTCGTGGCCTCTCCGCCGCGCAAGCGGCCCATCGTTTGGGCTTCTGCCCTTCTTTGGAGATTAAAGAATAGGCGCCGACAGTCTGGCCGCGCGCACCATGAAGCGGAATATCCAACCGCGTTCGCTCAACTCACGATCCTGGTAGAGGCGGCAATGCGCCAGGTCGTCGATCAGCATCGCCTCGACCTCGCCAGCGAAGCCGGCGTCGGCGAAGAGCACCGTGATCTCGAAGTTGAGCCTGAGCGAGCGGTTATCGAGATTGGCGGTGCCGACGGCGGCCAGGCGATTGTCCACCAGCACCACCTTCTGATGCAGGAAGCCGCCAGTGTAGCGGTAAATCTTGATACCGGCCGTGCTGGCATCCTCGAAGAAGGAGAAGGCCGCGAGCCAGGCCACAAGATGGCCCGGCTTGTCCGGCAGGATCAGGCGCACGTCGACCCCGCGCAAGGCTGCCAGCTGCAGCGCGGTGAAGATCGCCCCGTCGGGCACGAAGTAGGGACTGACGATCCACAGCCTGTTCTTGGCCGCATTGATCATCTGCGCAAAGAGCAGCGCGCCACTCTCCAGCCGATCGGCCGGCCCGGTAGGTATCACCAGGGCGGTACGGTCTTCGCCGTCGCCCGAATCGAAGGTCCAGTCCAGGAAGTCCAAGCGCTCACCCTGCGCCCAGTACCAATCTTCGTAGAAGGAGACCTGGCAGGCCTCGACCACCGGTCCGCGCAGACGCAGGTGGGTGTCGCGACAGCGTCCGCAGCGCGCGCTCAAGCCCATATATTCGTCGCCGACGTTGTGGCCGCCTACGAAAGCCGTCTGACTGTCAACCACAACGATCTTGCGGTGGTTGCGAAAGTTGATCTGGCGGCGATAGGGCCGGCTGCGGCCGGAATTGAAGCTGGAGACCCGGACGCCGCACTGGCGCAGCGAGGCGAAGAAGGCCTTGGCGGTCCTGCTGCTGCCGATCTCGTCATAGAGCAGATAGACTGCCACCCCGCGCGCACGCGCACGCAGCAGGCAATCGCGGAAGCGCCGACCCAAGCCGTCGTCGCGAAAAATGTAGAACTGCACCAGGACGTAGTTCTGCGCGTCCCCGATAGCGGCGAAGATCGCCTCGAAGGTGGCCTCGCCGTCGATCAGCAGGGTGACGCCGTTGCCCCGGGTAAAGGGCATCCTGGCCAGCTGCTCCAGGGTCTCTACGGTGCCGAGACCCGCGTCCGGCCGGTGGCGATCATGCGGGCAGAACACATGGCCCAGTTCTTCCAGCCTGTGCAGCCGGTCGGTCTTCAACCGGCGCGCCGTCACATAGCCTTTGAACTTGCGCCGTCCGAACACCAGATAAAGAGGTAGCGCCAACAAGGGGAAAGCGGCCAGGCCCACGACCCAGGCTACTGCGCCCTGCGCGGTCCGGGTGTCCATGATGGCGTGGACGATGCAGACGGCACTGGCCGCGTAAAGCAAGACCAGCAGCGCCAGGGCAAGGTAACTGAGCCCGATTTCCATGCGCGTCTCCCCAGCCCCTTCTAGCGGGGACCGAACGGGCTAGACCAGCATCTTCTCCCGCGCCTCAGATACGCTCGGAAAGCCAAATCGCAGCGCGGCTGCCAGCTTTGATGCCGGCCGACAGAAGACCGTAGCCAGGCGTTTCTTCAGCGCCTTCGGCAAGGGCCGTATCGCGGTGTTCGACCTCCTCGGCCCGGAATTCTTCGATCATCTCCTTGAGCTCCGGCTCCGCCTCGCCTAGGCAGTCCGCTTGCTTGGCGTAATGTTCGTCGATGACCTCTTCCACCGCTGCCGTGCAGGCCATGGCCGCCTTCTCGCCCATCATTGCGGTCGCTGCACCCAGTACGAAGCCGGCGACGTGCCACAGCGGAAAGAGGGCGGTCGGCCGCACCCGCCGCTCCTGCACTAGGCGATCGAAGGCTTCCAGGTGGCGCAGTTCCTGTTCGTGCATCTGCCCTATGGTCCTGGCCGAGGGGCTGCGCCCAAGGACCGCCAACTGGCCTTCGTAGATCCGCCGCGCACCGTACTCGCCGGCATGATCGACCCGCACGATACGATCCAACTGCGCCTTCCCGGAGGGGTCGCCCGGACGGCGCCGCAGTCTGCTTTCGGTCATGGTGTCCGTCCCTTCCCGCTTGCCAGCCAGCCGACGGCCATCGCGGCGATCGACGAATAGACCAGGTTCCAGCCGGCCATCGAGAGACCGAGGAAGCGGAAGGCCACCGCGTCGCAAGCCACTGTCGGCGCGCTCAAAATAGCACTCTTGATGTCTTCGCGGCTCATACCACTGCCGAAGTCCGGGGTCGCACAGCCGGAAGTGCCCTGCCACCAAGCAGCCTCAACGCCGACGTGAAAGAGGGCGATTCCCGCCCCCGCCAGAAAGGCCAGCGCGGCGAAGCGCGCGGTCCAGTAAGCCAGTGCCGTGCGCGCCAGAAGCAGCGTTACAAGCCCCAGCCCACCAGCTGCGATCTGCGCCCAGCGCTGATAGTGGCAGAGCGCGCAGGGGTAGAGTTCGAAGCCATACTGCGAGACCAGGGCGGTGACCAGCGCCAGCCCTGCCGCCATCATGGCGAAGAGGCCAGCCACGAAGGGGCCGGTTCTGCGGAAGGGCTGCATGTCAGAAGACATGGCGCAGGACCAGAAAACCGCCAAGCAAGAGCACGGTGAAAAGCAGCGTCAAGATGCCCAGATAGCGCTCCACGAAGCTGCGGATCGCTGGCCCGAAGAGATAGAGCAGGCCTGCCACCAGGAAAAAGCGCGCCGTCCGCCCGACCAGGGAGGCCAGCGCGAAGGGCAGCAAAGCCATGCCGGTGACCCCGCTGGCGATGGTCATGACCTTGAAGGGAATGGGCGTGAAGCCTGCCGCCAGCACAATCCAGAAACCCCGCTGGTTGTACAGCTCTTGAAAGCGGTCGAAATCGTGGGCGAGCCCATAGAACTGCATGATCGGCAGACCGATTGTCCCGTAGAAGAAGGCACCGATGGCATAGCCTAGCAAGGCACCGGCCAGCGATGCCAGCGAGGCCACCAACGCTAGGCGCCAAGCCCGCTGCTGCTCCGCCAGCACCATCGGCAGCAGCATCGCGTCCGGCGGGATCGGGAAGAAGGAGGCCTCGGCAAAGGCAACGGCGGCGAGATAGCGCTCTGCATGGCGATGGGCGGCCAGGGCCATGGTCTTGTCGTAGAGTCTGCGCAACACCTTCCCGCTCCGCCGCAAGGGATCGCTAGCAAATCGGCCCAACCTGGGTAGTTTAGAGGATGCTCGCGTTAACAGAGCGTCTCGTTAGCCGCAAGGAAAGGTCATGAAAGACATCCAGACACTGTTGTTCGCCAACGACGCCTTCTACGCTGCTTTCGCGCAGCAGGATCTGCCGGCAATGACGGCCCTCTGGTCCAGCCGCGAGCCGGTTGCCTGCCTGCATCCCGGCTGGCCGCCGCTGGTCGGGCGCGAGACGGTTCTGAGGAGCTGGGCCAGTATTCTGGAGGTCTCGAACACCGACATCACGCACGAAGATCCGGATGCCTGGCGCGAGGGTGTGGTCGGTATCGTGATCTGCAACGAGCGCCTGGGCGGAAGCCTGCTGACCGCAACCAACCTCTTTCGCCTGGAAGAGGAGCGTTGGCTGCTTTTCCATCATCAGGCCGGCGCCGTCGCCGCCGTGCCACCGCCTCCGCCGCCGCGCCCCGGTACACTGCAGTGACCGAAGATGTTTGGAGAAACCGCCTTGGTGCCCGTGGAGGGAATCGAACCCCCACTCCCGAAGGAACACGATTTTGAGTCGTGCGCGTCTACCGGTTCCGCCACACGGGCCGAGCCAGGCGTTAGCAGCGCACTATAGTTATGCCCAAGACGGCCGCAAGCTTTCATCGAAGAGCCATATCGAAAAAGTGCGGCGCCGGCCCGCACCCTCAACCGGCCGCCCAATCGGCATAGTTTCGTGGATGTGAAGGCCGGTAAGGCCTGGGCCAGTCGGCCCAATCGCAAGGCAAAGCCGCTCTTGCCAGGCAGGGCGGCTCTGTGATCCTGTCCGGCCCCCAGCCGAGCCCCAGATAGTTCCCCCCCTGTGTAGTCCCCCCGTTATAGTCTCCCCGTGCGCACCCAAGACTTCGATTTCGAGCTGCCGGCAAGCCTGATCGCGCAGCGTCCGGCGCGTCCGCGCGACAGCGCGCGTCTGCTGGCCGTGGGACGAAACCTCAGCGACCGGCGGATGCATGATCTGCCGCAGTTGCTCGACCCTGGCGACCTGCTGGTGGTGAACGACACCAGGGTCATTCCCACCCGCCTGAGCGGCCGGCGCGGTGCCGCCAGGGTGGAGATTACCCTGCACAAGCAGATAAGCCCGGCCAGTTGGTTGGCCTATGTACGCCCGGCCCGCAAGGTGAGCCCGGCCGACCACCTCGACTTTCCCGGCGGCATGAGCGCCGAGGTCAAGGACAAGGGCGGTGCCGGCGAGATTACGCTCTCCTTCGCCGCCTCCGGCGGAGATCTCCTTGCCTATCTGGAAACGCAGGGGGGTATGCCGCTGCCGCCCTACATCCGCAAGGGCAAGGGCGATGCCCAAGACCTTGCCGACTACCAGACCCTGCACGCCAAGGTGCCCGGCGCCGTTGCTGCCCCCACTGCCGGCCTGCACTTGACGGAGGCGCTGAAGACGGCGCTGACCGCGCGCGGCGTCACCGTGACCAGCCTCACCCTGCATATCGGTGCCGGCACCTTTGCACCGGTGCGCAGCGAAGACCCAAGGGCGCATAGCCTGCACCGGGAGTGGGGCGCGGTCGGGGAAAACGTCGCCGCTGCCGTCGAGGCCGCCCGCGCCCGCGGCGGCCGTATCGTCGCCTGCGGCACTACGGCGCTCAGGCTCCTGGAGAGTGCGGCCGACGAGTCGGGCCGGCTGCGGCCCTTCCGCGGCGAGACCGGGATCTACATTCTGCCGGGCTACCGCTTCCGCTTAGTCGAGCGGCTGTTGACCAACTTCCATCTGCCGCGTTCTACCCTCTTCATGCTGGTCTCGGCTTTCTCCGGCCTGGCACGCATGCAGGCGGCCTATGCCCATGCCGTGGCGAGGGGCTATCGTTTTTACTCCTACGGCGACGCCACTTTGCTGACGCGGGAGGATCTGCTGTGACCGCCTTCGGTTTCTCTCTGCTAGCCCAGGACGGCCAGGCTCGCCGCGGACGCCTGACCACCGCGCACGGCAAGGCCGAGACCCCGGCCTTCATGGCCGTCGGTACCGCCGCCACGGTGAAGGGCCTGACCCCGGCTCAGGTGGCCTCGACCGGCACCCAGATCGTGCTGGGCAACACCTACCACCTGATGCTGCGCCCGACCGCCGAGCGGGTCGCCGAGTTGGGCGGACTTCACCGCTTCATGGACTGGAACGGTCCGATCCTGACCGACAGCGGCGGCTATCAAGTCATGTCCTTGGCCAAACTGCGCAAGATCAGCGACGAGGGCGTCGCCTTCCACTCGCACCTGGACGGCGCCCGCCTCATGCTCTCGCCCGAGCGCGCTGTCGAGATCCAGCAGCTGCTGGGCAGCGACATCACCATGGTGCTGGACCAATGCGTCCGCCTGCCGGCCGCGCCTGCGGTGCTGGCCGGGGCCATGGAGCGCAGCCACCGCTGGGCCGAGCGCTGCCGCAGAGCCTTCAATCCGACCCTGGGCCATGCGCTCTTCGGCATTCTGCAAGGCGGCGACAACATCGCCATGCGCCACCGCGCCGCCGCGGCGCTCACCGATCTCGGTTTCGATGGCTATGCCCTGGGCGGCCTGGCCGTGGGCGAGCCGCAAGAGATCATGTTCAAGGTGGTGGAGGAGACCGCACCGGCCCTTCCTCAAGATCAGCCGCGCTACCTTATGGGCGTGGGCAAGCCCTCGGACCTGGTGGGCGCGGTTCTGCGCGGCATCGACATGTTCGACTGCGTGCTGCCGACCCGCAGCGGCCGCACCGGCCAGGCCTTCACCGCCCGCGGCAGCCTCAACATCCGCAATGCCCGCCACCGGGCCGACCCCCGTCCTCTGGACCCGGAATGTTCCTGCCTTACCTGCGCCCGCTTCTCCCGCGCCTACCTGCACCACCTGACCAAGGCCGGCGAGATGCTGGGCCCTGTCCTCATGACCCTGCACAACCTGACCTTCTATCAAACCCTCATGGCCCGCCTGCGCGACGCCATCGCCGAGGGCCGGGCCCAAGATTTTGCCGCCGCGTTCGCCGAGAGCCAGGCACGGGGGGATTTGGCGCCGCTGGCCTAAGCGGTAAGCTCTTGGGGCATCGTCATCACCCGCTCAGACGCTGGTTCCCTGCCGTTCCGCCTGGGCAAGCGGCACCGTGCCGCCCACGCAGCGAACAGGGGCAGAAGCGGCGCGATGCCCGGTCGAACTCCGGGAGCAGGCCGTGGCACATCCTGGGCGACCCATCGGTACGGAGGCTTCGCCGCAGCAGGGTGACCTGAGAACGCTAGCACCGAGACAACCCACTTTTCTTTTCTCAATAGGGTTAAAGACTGTCGGATGCAAAGCGGCGGCTCGGCCTTGCCACTTTGCCGGACAATCCCAATAACAGAACGCGCTTGGGAGGATTGCCCAGTTATCGATTTTAGCCCGACTCCGGTGCAGCAGACCCTGGCTGGCGAGGTGCGCCGCTTCGTCCAAGAGTAGGTCGTTCCCGGCGGTGCAGGAACCGCGCGGCGACAGCCACGTCCTCAAAGGCGACCGGAGGCGGGCGCTGAACGTGCTGTCCGGCCATGCCGAGCCTGAATAGGACGGCCGCGGTCTCAGCCATGCCGAAAACGCCCTGGTCTCGGCGGCGGCCGGCTATGCACCGCCGGGCCCCGTGGCTATCCACTGCCACACACCGGACGAGGCCTGCATCTGGGCCCGCACCTGGATGGAACGTCACATCGAGAACTTGCGCTGCAGCTACTGCCGGGCCGGCACCGGCGATCGCGCGCCGATAGAGACCCCGATCGAGGAGGTACCCGAATGACCGAGCGAAACCTGGCCCAGGGCCCGCTGACCGCTCCCCCCGCACTCCCGGCCAAAGACTTGGCTGCTGCGGTCGATTGGGCCCTGGGCTCGCGCCGTTCGATTCGCGCCTTTCGCCCCGATCCCGTACCCCGCGATCTGGTCGAACGCATCTTGAGCCTGGCCGCCCGTGCCCCCAGCGGCACCAACATGCAGCCCTGGACTGTGACCGTGGTTACCGGTGGCGCCAAGCAGCGCCTAAGCAACGCCATCCTGGCCGCCCATGACGACGGCGGGGTCGGACATGAGGGAGAGTACAAGTACTATCCCGATCGCTTCGTCGAACCCTATGTTGGCCGCCGGCGCAAGGTCGGCTGGGACCTTTACGGCTTGCTGGGGATCGGTCGTGCGGACAAGGGGGCGATGCATGCCCAATTGGGCCGCAACTATCGCTTCTTCGGCGCCCCGGTGGGCATGATCCTAACCATCGACCGCACTCTGGAGATCGGCAGCTGGCTAGATCTCGGCATGTTCCTGCAATCGATCTGCGTCGCCGCCCGTGGCCATGGCCTGGATTCTTGCCCGCAGGCTGCCTTCGCCCGCTACCACCGCATTATCCGCGAGGTGTTGGCAATCTCCGAACAACAGATGGTGGTCTGCGGCCTCTCTCTTGGCAAGGCAGACGACAATGCCGTGGAGAACGGTCTGATCACCGAGCGCGCCGCACTGGAGGACTTCGTAACCTTTGAAGAGTGACACTTAGCGCAGCGGTGCGCGGCTGCGGTCGCGCATCGACAAGAACGCGATCGCACCGACCGACGTAAAGACCGCCAGGTAGAACGCCGGCCCTGGTAGCTTCTCGAGCCGCCGGAGGCAATAATCGAGGCAATCGAGGCCGTGGCCACCATGGGCGCGGTTCCGCCGACTGTCATGGTTGCGGAGATCGCGAGCAGCGGTTTGCGCCCGATGGTATCGCCCGGATGGCCGAAGAAGATTGCACCGACGGCGTGCATCGGGAAGCCGGCGGCAAAGACCCCTTAGCTGGCGCCCTGAGCCGGTGATCGACGAGACCGCTGGATCGCTATGCGTGAATGAAGAACTCCGGGGTGATCACGGCCATGTAGCCGTAGAATGCGAAATCCTATTCCTCAATCACGGCGCCGCCCCGGTCTGCTATCATTCTCCTCTTATCGGGGGTTCCTCTTATCGCGGGTCACGTGGACGATGGCCATAAGGGCTGGAAAGCGGCGGTTCGATCAGGCGCTGACGGCGTTCGGTTCCAGCTGGCGTTCCTGTCTGGGTGTCTTGGCGTAGTATTCGCGATAGCACTTCGAAAAATGCGATGCGGAGACGAAACCGCAGGCAAGCGCGACGTCGAGCACCGACATGGAGGTTTGCTTCAGCAAGGCGCGCGCCTTCTGCAGACGTAGTTCGAGATAGTAACGGGTCGGCGTGCGGCCCAGGTACTTGCGGAACAGCCGCTCCAGTTGGCGGCTGGAGAGGCCGGTCTGGCGGGCCAGATCGCTGCGCGGCAAGGGCTCCTCCAACGCCGCCTCCATCAGTTCGATCACCTT
Source organism: Rhodospirillales bacterium (assembly GCA_014324045.1). Taxonomy (GTDB): domain Bacteria; phylum Pseudomonadota; class Alphaproteobacteria; order Kiloniellales; family JACOMY01; genus JACOMY01. Next base: position 14,307 of record JACOMY010000020.1, read on the forward strand.
CAAGAGCTTGGGGTGAGAGACACCGATCCTGGCCCTCAGCGACATCCGCTGCGGGTCATGCCGGTCGCGGATACGCTCATGGATGAATTGCTCGGCCACTGCGGTGGCCAGCTCCCGGCCGTGATCCATGGCGATGACCGAGAGCGCCAGATCGAGCGCTGCCGTGCCGCCGGAACAGGTCATGCGGTTGCGGTCGATCTCGTAAAGCTCGTCGGTGACGTCGAGGCCCGGAAAGGCCTCCTGAAAGCCGACAATGTATTCCCAATGGATGGTGCAGCGGTATCCCTCCAGCAGGCCCGCCTTCGCCAGCAGATAGCTGCCGGTAGATATGGCGCCCAGGCGGCATCCCTGCCGGGCCAGATGGCGCAGGCTGTTGATCACATGGCGATCGCCGTAGCGCTCGGGCCGCATGCCGGCGATCGCCATCAGCAGGTTCGGGCGCTCCAAAGCATCCACGGCCCGGTCGGCATCGATTCGCACCCCGCTGGCCGAAAGGGCGGGCCTGCCGTCCGGCGTCACCACGCACCACTCGTAAAGCGTTCGGCCGCTCAAGCGGTTCGCAGCCTTCAGGGGTTCGAGGATACAGCTCAACGACATCGTCGAGAATTCCGGCAGCAGAAGAAAGGCGAAGCGCTCCGGCTTCGACGGCAGGGTCTGCTGCTGATGCGGGTGTCCTTGCATTGCCTAACGGCACCAAAAAAATGAACGTTGTGCGACATTCCGCTTCGCCGATCGGTGCCGTCAAGCCAATTTATTCCCGCTGGATCTCTTGGCTGCCGCCGTGCTTGCATCCTGACCGGACGCGGCGCTGCCAGACGCTTGGGACGGGGACTATGACACTCAAGATATACAGCTATTCCGATATTCTGGCTGCCGCTGCCGAGGCTGGCCTTGCAGCGCGCGGCGGGCTGTTGACGGAGCCCGGGGACGCCCTGCCGGAGGGCTTTTCCTGGCTGCTGCTCCTGGGCTGGGTGGGCAGCCGCAACTGGGGGGCTTTCGCCGAGGGGCCGGAAGCCTCCGACGGCGCGCCCGATCCCCTTGGACCGCTGGTCCAAGCGGACGATCGACGCGCTGGCGGCAGACTTGGGCGCGATCGCCTTCTATCCCTTCGGCGGGCCGCCCTACCGCCCCTTCCTGGCCTGGGCCAGGCGTGCCGAGGGCCTTCGCTCACCCTCTCCCTTGGGCATGCTCATTCACCCGCAGCATGGCCTATGGCACGCCTACCGCGGCGCCATGGCCTTGCCGTATGTACCGGACGGCTGGGAAGCTCCAACCGCCGCACCCATCCCCTGCAACGGCTGCGCCCGGCCATGCTTGCAAACTTGCCCGGTGAGGGCCTTCGGCGCCGATGGCTACAACGCCGCCGCCTGCCGCCGCCACCTCGCGAGCCCCGCCGGCCAAGCCTGTATGGAAGGCGGCTGCTTGGCACGCCGGGCTTGCCCGGTAGCCCCCCATTTGTCCTATGCTGCCGCCCAGACCCAATTCCACATGCAGGCCTTTCGCGATGCGGGCGCAGCGGCGACCGCCGGATCGGCCGGGACTTGAGAAGCGATGCGGCGTATTCTTCTGATCGATCACCCCGTGAGCCGACGGCGCGACCGCGCCTCGGAGCAGCTGGCCCAGCGCGGCCACCGGTTGACCTGGTGCTGCCCCGGCCGCGGCGAGGCTCTACCGTCCGCAGCCGATTTCGATGCCCTGCTGGTCTACGGCGGCGCCGAGATGCTCTCCACCGACCTGGAAAAGGCAGAAACCGCCTACCTGCGCCACGAGTTAAGCTACATCCAGGATTGGCTGTCCGGCGGCAAACCCTATCTCGGCTTCTGCCTGGGCGGACAGCTAATGGCGCGCGCCATGGGTGCCCGTGTCGTCCCTCACGACGAGGGCCTGCACCAGATCGGCTACTATCCCCTGGCTGGCGACAGCGGCAGTGCGGCCTTCCTGCCGGACTCCATCTCCATGTACCAATGGCATAGCGAGGGCTTCGACCTGCCCCCCGGCGCCACCCGCCTGGCCACGGGTCCCGACTTTCCAAACCAAGCCATTGGCTACGGCAAGGCCTTCGGCCTGCAGTTCCACCCGGAGGTGGACGCCAGCCACTACGTCCACTGGATCGAAGAACTGACGGAAGCCTTGGACCGGCCCGGCGCGCAGTCCAAGGACTCCCAGATGGCCGCAGCACCCTTGCATGACCCCAAGACCGGGGCTTGGCTAGAGGCTTTTCTGGACGAGTGGGTGGCGTTGGCTTAGGACAACGGGTAAGAATCCTGCGGTACGAAGTTCAGCTGTCAACGGGGCAGAGACGAGTATCGGCAAGAATGGCAAGGCGCTCGGCGGCTCTCCTAAGCTGCTTGCACCGCGCCTCGGGACAGTATCCTGGCGTGATAGCTTTAAGATGCGGGGCCCCCAGATATCAGCATCGACAAAAAAGCACTTTTGGACCGGCTGATGAAGGTCCGCGCTAGAAAAGGTGCTTTACAGTCCCCGGCCTGCGGGCGGGGTTCGAACCACAGGGCATGCAGCGACGACCTGGGAGAGGCTCATGCACGAGCGCTTTATCTATCACCTCTGCCGGTCAGCCGAGTGGGAGGCTGCCCTGGCCGCCGGAAGCTACACCGGCTCCAGCCAGGACCGGGCAGACCGCTTCATCCACTTCTCGGCCCCCGGCCAGTTGGTCGCCAGTGCGGCCAAGCATCGTGCCGGACAGAAGGACCTGGTGCTGTTGGAGGTGGAGGCGGAGCGTTTGCGGCCGGCCCTGGTCTGGGAGCCCTCTCGCGGCGGTGCGCTTTTCCCCCATCTCTATGGCGCCCTGAAGCCGGCCGACGTCAACCGCGTCTGGCCGCTGCCGCTGGACGATGACGGTCTGCACCGCTTCCCGGACGATCTGGGGCTGGCGGCGTGATCGCTGGACTGGGCAGCCGCTTGCTGCGTCTGCTGCCGCCGGAGCCTGCGCATCGTCTGGCGATCTGGGGGCTGCGCCACGGCCTCGGCGGCCGCTCCCTGGTGTCCTACCCGAACTTGGAGCAGACGCTCTGGGGGCTGCATTTTCCTAACCCGCTGGGGCTTGCCGCCGGCTTCGACAAGAACGCAGAGGCGGCACCGCAACTGGCTGAACTGGGCTTCGGCTTCGTCGAGGTGGGGTCGGTCACGCCCCGGTCGCAGCCGGGTAATCCGCAGCCGCGCCTCTTCTCTCTGGCGGAGGATCGGGCCGTCATCAACCGCATGGGCTTTAACAACGAGGGCATGGAGCGCGTCGCCGAGCGCATCGGGGCGCGCCGTCCCGGCCGTCCGCTGGGCATCAACCTGGGTAAGAATCGGGACACATCCGAATCTGCGCAGGACTACGCCAAGGGTGCAGCCAGGCTTGGGCCCCTGGCCGACTTCCTGGTCGTCAACGTCTCTTCGCCCAATACGCCGGGTCTGCGGGCGCTGCAGAACCGGGCCGAACTGGAGCATATCGCCAAGGCCGTGCGCAAAACCCTATCTGAATCCGGATCCGAGGTACCGCTGCTGTTGAAGATCGCGCCCGATCTGGGCGCTGCCGACCTGGAGGATATTGCGGCGGTATCCATGGCAACCTTCGACGGCCTGATCGTCGCCAATAGCTCTCTTTCCCGACCGGAAAGCCTGAAGAGCCGCCACAAGGTGGAGGCGGGCGGGCTCTCTGGCCGACCGTTGTTCGGGCTGTCTACCGAAATCCTCGCGAGAATCTATCGCCTGACGCAGGGGCGCCTGCCCTTGGTCGCCGTGGGCGGCATCGAGGATGCCGAAACCGCCTGGCAGAAAATTCTGGCCGGCGCCAGTCTGCTGCAGCTCTACACCGCCTTCACTTACCGGGGTCCACCTTTGATCGCCGATATTTTGGAGGGGCTGATGGCACGAGTGAGGGCTGCGGGCTTGCCTAGCATCGTCGATGCCGTCGGCCGTGGGAACAACGCCTTCTAAAATGCTGTGCTGATGGCTTTTGGTTGGGCATTCTCACTCCGGGGCTTAAAGGCGCAATGCCCAGACAGGAATGGGCTCAGATCGGGATGGTACGCACTGTATCGTGCCGACAGTGTCGATCACATCTCCACCAAGCAGAGCCGTTAGGCGTTAGACTGGCTTGGGCAAAACGGCGTGCGGCAGCAATGCCTCTGGTTGTTGTGGCCCGACGTAGCTGACGATCAGCGTTTTGATAGCACAGTCCGAACAGACAAGAGCGCTGGCAGCGCTTCAGTCCGAATGCCTGACATTCTAGCCATCGTGGATACTTTTGACCGTTACGCTGGCCGAATTTTCGAGAGATTATTGATGCCTTGCGCTATCTGCTACGCTCAGGGGTGTCTGGCAGAATGCAACGGGGAGATACTGCCGTCGACTATGAATAGCGCCTCGATGTCTTCAAAGCCTCGATACAACGCGCGATGGTTTTTATCAGGCTACGAAGACTTGTTCACGCTTGATTTTCCAACAAGGACTCTGACTGTTGCGGAACCTGAATCGGATTCTATAAGCCTTGCTTCTCCATAATACCGAATTGTTTCTCAAAGCGCTTCTCAACAAGAGACACAAATTCAGTTTCTGTGGCAAACAAGTGTCCATATTTACATTTCATTTCTTGTTTTTCATCATCACTTACTTTTGAATGGTTGCTCGTGTTTTTATGGATAGTATGACCCCGTTTTTTCGCAAAAAATCCCGGTCTTTTCGCAAAAAATCGAAGTATAATGTCTTGCATTTTTGTAACTTGTTTTGTAGAACAAATGAATAAGTAGTGTTTGTCTAATGTTTTTACTGCACTTTCCAAAGAGCTTTCCCCAGTGAGTGGAGTTATCTGGAAATTAAATGCGTCAACGTTACTACGTTGGAATTTATTACCTACATATTTGGATTTTTTCTCAAACCATGAGAGAAAGTTCGCCCTATTACCCGCACTACCTCTAGGTTTTCCGGAAGGCAAGATAAAATTCCAATAATAATTGTATCGTGAGATCCAGCGGTCGATTGGATCTCGAACAACACCTACGTAAAAGCAATTCTCCGCAAAATGCCGGTGTTCTCCGTAATCAAAAAAACCGGTGAACACCTTCTTTGTATCTAGTATATCTCTTGGTACATTATCCAGAGTCTGTCGGCCCAATTCGTTCTTTGCACCTTCATGATTTAATCTCGCCGAACGACTAACTGAATGAAAATTTTTCTTACCAACCATATTTCTAAAAAACTCATTCATCGATTGGCCGCCTGTCTTCGGCACATGCATTAAGATAATTTTCAAGTCTTTGATCGACTCTTGATCAGGCGCTCCAAACGTCCAGTTCTCAAGATATTGTTCTACATTGAAGTCGGAAGACATTGTGAAACTCCCTACCGTCCTTAGGTGTCTTAATATTGAAAGAACCGCACGCTGCCCGATGACCTCGGTCATCTTAATAAGAAGCAATTAGCACGGCCGCGTCAGAAGTCCAAGATCTAAAGCACACGGAAAAATTGTCGCACGGCGTTCAAACCCCGATGCTTTTTCTCAAGCTAGCTCCCAAAGCACATACTGAACCTCGTTTATCCGTCAAGTATGGATACAAGGGTGAACCTTGATAAAAGGTTTGCCTAGGCCCGTCCCAAGGAGCGGCGGGAGGCTGCTGCCGGCAAGGATTGGCGCACGATCTGCACCGGCACCAACCCACCTCATCCCGCTTTGCCGGATCTGCTTTGCTTGAGCGCCCGGTCGATGGCGCGGCCCAGCTTGTCCACGATCTCGGCGATGTCGGCGTCTTGCAGGATGAAGGGCGGGGCCAGGAGCACATGGTCGCCGCGAGCGCCGCCCATGGGGTAGCACAGGAGGCCGTCGTCCATGGCCTCGCGCTTGATGTGAGCAGCAAGCTCGCGGGCTGGGTCCGGCGGTTCCTTGGTGCTGCGGTCCCCGACCAGTTCCACGCCCAGCAAGAGGCCGCGGCCGCGGATGTTGCCGACATGGGTATGCTGGCCCAAGGCGGCCTCCAGGGCGTTCTTCAGCTTGGCGCCTTGCCGGCGCACCTGCAGCAGCAGATCACGCTCTTCGATCTCCTGCAGCACGGCGACGCCGGCGGCGCAGGCGGTCGGATGGCCGACGTAGGTGTGGCCATGCTGGAAGAAGCCGCTGCCGAACTTGATGGCCTCATAGATCCGGCCGGTGGCCAGCAGGGCGCCGATCGGCTGCAGGCCGGCGCCCAGGCCCTTGGCGATGGAGATCATGTCCGGTACGATCCCCTCTTGCTCGCAGGCGAAGAGGCTGCCGGTGCGGCCCATGCCGCACATGACCTCGTCCAGGATCAAGAGCAGGCCGTAGCGGTCGCATATCTCGCGGATACGCTTGAAATAGCCCGACTCGGCGGGGACGGCGCCCATCGTCGCCCCAACGACCGGCTCGGCGATGAAGGCAGCCACGCTCTCGGGACCGAGCACCTGAATCTCGCGCTCCAAGGCGTTGGCCGTGCGCAAGGCATAGGCCTGCGGGCTCTCGCCCTCCTGGCCGTAACGCCAATAGTGGCAGGCATCGATGTGACGGAAGGCGGGCGACAGCAGCGGTTCGAAGGGCTTGCGGCGCTGCCGGTTGCCGCCGGCCGAGAGTGCGCCCAGAGTGTTGCCGTGGTAGCTCTGATCGCGGGCAACGATGTAGCGCCGCTGCGTTTGTCCGATCTCCAGGAAATACTGGCGGGCGAGCTTGATCGCCGCTTCGTTGGCTTCCGATCCGCCGGAGAGGAAATAGACCCGCTCCAGTCCCTCCGGCGCGAGGCGAACCAGGGTCTCAGCCAACTTCTCCGCCGGCTCCGATGTGAAGAAGGCGGTGTGCGCGTAGGCCATACTGTCCAGCTGCCGCTTGATTGCATCGATCACCGGCCGGGCCGAGTGGCCAAGGCAGGAGACCGCCGCGCCGCCGCAGGCATCCAAATAGCGCTTGCCGCTGGAATCGACGATGCGGCAACCCTCGCCGGCAACCGCCAGAGGAAGCGTCATCTGCATGTTGCGCGGAAAGACATGGGAGGAGCCCATGGGATCGTCACCTCGAAACTGCATCCGTCCGTGGCAGTCTAGAGTTCCCCCGGTCCCTTGACGAGTGCATAGGGCGCAGCCGTGGCATCGTGCGGGCGGCTGGCGGGTTGTGCTGCGCCAGCGGTTTCGGTAGCATGGTATTACTTGGGCAAAGCAACCGGCTGGCTGGGGCCTATGGAGAGGTGTTCGAGCGTCTGCGCTATAACAAAGCAATGCTGCCGCGCATCCTGAAGATGATCGTCGGCTCTTCGTGCCTCGGCGACATCGAACAGACCCCAGAACTCGGGGCCCATAATCCCCGGTACCTGCATGTCGGGCTGGTCGAAGATGGCACGTAAGGCGAAGGGGCATCCCACCGCCGACGACTTGGCGCTCTGGCGTAAGGTGGCCGGGACGGTGACGCCCCTGAAGTATCGCCCGAACCTGCCGCCGCCCGCCGCCTCTCTTTCCGCCAAGCCGCAGGCGGGCAGCGCGTCTGCCTCGCGATCGCCGCTGCGCAAGCCGGTCTCTACCCAAGCCTTGGGCGAACCGCTGGAAGCGGGCCGCCTGGCTGGCATCGACCGCCGGACCGGCGACCGCTTCCGCCGTGGCCTTATGGAGATCGACGCCACCCTGGACCTGCACGGCATGACGCAGGAGCGTGCACAGGCCGCCCTGCGCCGCTTCCTGCACCAGGCGGCCGGCCATGACCGGCGCTGCCTTCTGGTGATCACCGGCAAGGGGCGGGGCGGGGCGGAAGGCGGCGTGCTGCGCCGGGCCGTGCCTCTGTGGTTGAACGATGCCGATCTTCGCCCAATCGTTTTGGCGATATCCCCGGCACAACGGAATCACGGCGGCCGGGGCGCGCTCTATGTCCTGTTGCGCCGGCGGCGGAACGCCTGATTTGCCGAAGGGGTAGCCATGAGCTGGAGGCGGCCGCTGGAGCCGGGGAGCCTGGAGCCGGTTGGCGCGGAGGGAATTGAAGCCACGATCGTGCCGCGCCCGCGCGACCTCGGCGGTTTCGAGGTTCGGCGCAGTCTGCCGGCTGCGGAGCGGCAGTCGATCGGGCCCTTCGTGTTCTTCGACCAAGCCGGACCGACCGGATTCCGGCCGGGGGCGGGCATTGATGTGCGCCCGCACCCCCATATCGGCCTGGCCACGGTGACCTATCTTTTCTCTGGCGCGCTTCAGCATCGGGACTCGCTGGGAACCGACATCGTCATTCGTCCGGGGGCGGTCAACTGGATGATTGCCGGGCGCGGCATCGCCCATTCCGAGCGCACCGCCGCCGGGATCCGGCAGGGCGCACATAGGCTCTTCGCTATTCAAACCTGGATCGCCTTGCCCAAGCGCCATGAAGAAACCGATCCGGCCTTCGAGCACCATAGCGCGGGCGCTTTGCCCGTCCTGGAGGCCGAGGGCAAGTGGCTGCGGGTGATTTTGGGCGATGCCTATGGCGAAACAGCCCCGGCGAGCACCTTCGGCAAGACGCTCTATGCCGATGCAAAGCTCGCCCCGGCCGCCGTCTTGCCGCTCCCCGAGGGGCACGAGGAACGCGCCGCCTATGTCGTCGAGGGCAGCCTGGAGGTCGCAGGCGACAGCGCTGGGGCCGGCCGTATGCTGGTCTTCGGCGCGCACGAAGACCGAACCCTCGTCGCCGGTCCGGCGGGCGCGCGCCTGCTGCTGTTGGGCGGCGAGCGCCTGGATGGGCCGCGGCACATCTGGTGGAACTTCGTCTCCTCCTCGAAGGACAGGATCGAGCAGGCCAAGGAAGACTGGCGCCAGGGCCGCTTCGCTCTGCCGCCCAACGACCGCGACGAGTTCATCCCGCTACCCGGTTAGGCAGCCGCTTCGGCCTTGGCCTTGATGACCTCGGCCGAGCCGCGCAGGGACTCGGTGAGGACGGCCTCGTCCGGCTGACGTTCAGGATCGAGGAGAGACCTGCTTGCCCGGTCTCGAAGAGCGGTTCGGCGCGGGCGCGGCGCTGGCCAGCGTAGAGCGGCCGGCAGGAAGCCGATCTCTTGGCGCTTCTCGAAAAAAGGGGCGATCCGCTCGATCGGCCTGCTCAAGCCTTTCCCGGCCCCGGACAAGAGCCCCCATCGGCATCGCCGAACCCGCGCCGGTCAAGTCTCCTGCTGCGCTGCCAGCAGTGCCAGGCGCACCGGCCGAAAGCTCCTGCGGTGGGCCGGCGAGGCCCCCAATCGCTGCAGCGCCGCGCGGTGATCGGCGGTCGGATAGCCCTTGTTTTTTGCCCAGCCGTAGCCGGGATGTGCCCGGTCCAGGGCCAGCATGACCCGGTCGCGCTCTACCTTGGCGACGATGGAGGCCGCGGCGATAGAGAGGACCTTGCGGTCGCCGCCAGTCACCGCCTCTCCCGGACAGGGCAGCTCCGGCGGTAGATGCTTGCCGTCCACCAAGGCCGCATGCATCGGTCCGGCCAACGCGGTCAGCGCCCGGCGCATGGCGAGCAGGCTGGCGGCCAGGATATTGAGACGGTCGATTTCCCCGATCCAAGCCCAGCCAACCGCTACCTCGGCCTCTTCGAACAGCAGGGCGTGGAAGTCTTCGCGCACCTTCGCGCTCAGGGCCTTGCTGTCGGCGATACCTTCGTAGCGTCCTTTGGCCAGCGCTGCGGGGTCCAAGCGCACCGCAGCAGCCGCGACCGGTCCGGCCAGCGGTCCCCGGCCGGCTTCGTCCAGGCCGGCGATGCGGCGGCCGTCGCGGGCGCCCAGCGCCTGCTCCCGCTTGAAGTCGGCGCTCACGCCATCCTCATGTCATCGCTCCCCACCCTTTATCATAGGCGCTCTGGACTCGGCGCCGCAACCAGAGAGGCGGCTGCCCATGACGTTCGTGAGCTTCTGCAACGAAGAGGGTGCGGGCTCCGCTACCGTCTACAGATCCTAGCCACAAGCTTGGAGCGCTTCTTGTCGCGCCGGCAGGTGACGCCATTTCCAAAGAACGCTTCTGCACAGCAGCAGCGACGCGCCGCTTGCGGTGGGACAAAGGGCGGACTTGCGGCCCGCCCCTCAGTTCCATCGGGCTCAGCCGGTGCCGCCGACGGTGATGGCATCCAGACGCAGAGTCGGCTGGCCGACGCCGACCGGCACGCCCTGACCTTCCTTGCCGCAGGTGCCGACCCCGGGGTCGAGTTCCAGGTCGTTGCCGATCATGCTCACCTTGCGCATGGCCTCGGCGCCGCTGCCGATCAGCATGGCGCCCTTGACCGCCGGCCCGACCTTGCCGTTCTCGATGCGGTAGGCCTCGCGGCAGGAGAACACGAACTGGCCGTTGGTGATGTCGACCTGACCGCCACCGAAGGACACGGCGTAGAGGCCGTCCTTGACGCTGGCCAGCACCTCGGCCGGGTCCTTGTCGCCGGCAAGCATCAGCGTGTTGGTCATGCGCGGCATGGGGATGTGGGCATAGGACTGACGCCGGCCGTTGCCGGTGGGCTGCATGCCCATCAGGCGGGCGTTCTGGCGGTCCTGCATATAGCCGGTCAGGATGCCGTCCTCGATCAGCAGGGTGCGGCTCGTCGGTGTGCCCTCATCGTCGATCGTCAGGCTGCCGCGCCGATCGGCGATGGTGCCGTCGTCGACCACGGTGACGCCGGGGCTGGCGACCCGCTCGCCAAGGCGGTCCGAGAAGACCGAGGTCTTCTTGCGGTTGAAGTCGCCCTCCAGGCCGTGCCCGACGGCTTCGTGCAACAGGATGCCGGGCCAGCCGGGACCCAGCACCACGGCCATCTCGCCGGCCGGTGCCGCCACCGCATCGAGGTTTACCAGGGCTTGGCGCAGGGCATCGTCGACGGCGCCCTGCCAATGAGCTTCGTCGAACAGCGTGTCGAAGGAGAGACGGCCGCCGGCACCGTGGTGCCCAGTCTCTTGCCGTTCGCCCTCGCCGACGGTGACGCCGATCTGCAGGCGCACCAGCGGCCGGACGTCGGCCATACGGCTGCCGTCGGCACGCAGGATCTGCACAGCCTGCCAGGAGCCCAGCAGGCTGGCCGAAACCTGCTGCACACGCGGGTCCCTATTCCGCGCATAGGCGTCGATCTTCTCCAAGAGCGCGACCTTCCCGGCAAAGGGCAGGGCGCCGATGGGGTTCTCGTCGCTGTAGAGTTGGGCGTTGGTGCCCTGCGGACGCTCCGCGGCAGTGCCGGAGTGACCGCGTCTCACGGCCGAGACCGTGTCGGCAGCGCGCTCGATCGCAGCCTCGCTCAGTTCGCTAGCATGAGCGTAGCCGGCCGCCTCGCCTGCGATCGCGCGCAGGCCGAAGCCCTGCGTCGTGTCGAAGGAGGCGTTCTTCAGGCGGCCGTCATCGAAGGTCAAGCCCTCGCTCTGGCGATACTCCAGGAAGAGTTCGCCGTCGTCGGCGCCGGCCAGCGCCTCCGAGGCGATGCGTCCGACCTTACTGCGGTCCAGCGCGCCGCTGCTGAAGAAGAGGCGATCGGTCGTTTCGAGATGTGGCATATTTCCTCCCTATCCTGGGGCGGGGCCGCCGATGCGGCTCTACATTACAAAGTAGTTAACCCGGCCACGAAAGCGAGGGGCAGGATGCGTGGAGCTTACGGTGTGGGGAGGTTATTCGGTGCGGCGTCCCGTCACTAACGGGCCCGCCTGCGCAGGCTCTATACATCTAGGAGGAACGCTATCCTTTGCAAGATGATCCTTCTGGCGCGGGGCCTGCGCCGAGGGAGGCCGGTAACCTGCTCGGTGCCGGGGTGGATCCTGCGGGGAGAGGTATCCGGGGGCGTGGCGTCGATCTCCTGCCAAGGTCTTGCGATCGAAGGATGACGCGACGGGTCCCGAACCGCTAAAATGCGGCGGAACAACGGAGGATAGTCTGAAGACAATGGCGCGGATCAAAGCCTTCATCGCCTCAGCGGTTGCATTGCCCGGCGGCGCAGCGATCGCCATTCCAGCTTGGGCCGAAGAGGCTGTCAAGGACGTTTACGGCGTGCAGTGGGGCATGGGCCTGCAGCCGGCGGCCTCTCCGATCGCAGAAAGCATGCATGATTTCCACGAGCTGTTGCTGTGGATCATCACCATAATCGCCTTCTTCGTACTGGGCTTGCTGCTGTGGGTGATGTTCCGTTTCAGCGAGAAGAAGAACCCCACGCCGTCCAAGACCACGCACAACACCTTAATCGAGGTGATCTGGACGGTGGTGCCGGTCTTGATCCTGGTGATCATCGCCATCCCCTCCTTCCGGCTCTTGTACATGGAAGACGAGGTGCAGGACGGCGACATCACCATCAAGGCGATCGGTAACGCTTGGTACTGGAGCTACGAGTACCAGGATCCGGCGGCCGGCAAGAGGGACTCCCAGACCGGGGAGAATCCCTTCTCCTACGAAGAGTTCGCCTTCGATTCCTATATGCTGCAGGAGGACGAGTTGTCGGATCCGGGCCTGCGCTTGCTGGAGGTGGATACCGTCGCCTACATCCCGTCCGATACCAAGGTGCGGTTCATCGTGACCTCGGCCGATACGCTCCATTCCTTCGCGATGCCAGCTTGGGGAATCAAGATCGATGCCGTTCCGGGGCGCCTGAACGAAACCTGGGTTGCAGTACCGGGGAAATGGGAGGGTGTGACCTTTTACGGCCAATGTTCCGAGATCTGCGGCACCAACCACGCTTACATGCCGATCGCCTTCAAGGTGGTGTCTCCGGACGACTACCTAGATTGGGTGAAGAAGACGCAAGAGGCGATGGGAAATCCGGCCAATCCGGCAGTCTATGCCCGGAACGAAGTTCGCTAGAAACGCTTTGACGAGGCAGGCGTTCCAGCGGCGGACGCCAAGGAACATAGAGGACTAAGGTGTGCCGCGGTGCTTACGGCCCCGGCGGCCAGGCGCAGGGAAGGACAGGCAGTATGGCCCACTATCAGGCGGCCGGCGACGATCTGCATCATGCCCATGACGATCATAGGCCGGGTTTTTTCGTCCGGTGGTTCTGTTCGACGAATCACAAGGACATCGGAACGCTCTATCTGATCTTCGCGGTGATCGCCGGCCTGATTGGCGGCGGAATCTCCGTGTGGATGCGTATGGAGCTCCAAAGCCCCGGCGTCGATTTCGTCGAGGACGGCCAGCAGTGGAACGTGCTGATCACCGCCCACGGTCTGATCATGGTCTTCTTCGTGGTGATGCCGGCCTTGATCGGCGGCTTCGGCAACTGGTTCGTGCCACTGATGATCGGCGCGCCTGACATGGCTTTCCCACGGATGAACAACATTTCCTTCTGGCTGCTGGTTCCAGCCTTCCTGCTGCTGTTCGGTTCGGCCCTTTGGCCCCCGGGCGCCGGCACTGGCTGGACCATCTATCCGCCGCTTTCTGCGGAGGCATTTCATCCAGGGCCCTCGGTGGACATGGCGATCTTCGCGCTGCACTTGGCCGGCGCCAGTTCGATCCTAGGCGCGGCCAACTTCATCACCACCATCTTCAACATGCGCGCGCCGGGCATGACCCTGCACCGCATGCCGCTGTTCGTCTGGGCCATGTTGATCACGGCCTTCCTGCTGTTGCTGGCGGTTCCGGTTTTGGCCGGCGCCATCACCATGCTGCTGGTCGATCGTAACTTCGGTGCCGATTTCTTCGTGCCGGCGGGCGGTGGCGACCCCATTCTGTTCCAGCATCTCTTCTGGTTCTTCGGCCATCCCGAGGTCTACATCATGATCCTGCCGGCCTTCGGCGTGGTCAGCCATGTGGTCTCAACCTTCTCCAAGAAGCCGATCTTCGGTTATCTGGGTATGGCTTATGCCATGGTGGCGATTGGCTTCGTCGGATTCGTGGTCTGGGCCCATCACATGTTTACTGTCGGGCTCGACATCGATACCCGTGCCTACTTCACGGCGGCGACCATGGTGATCGCGGTCCCGACCGGCGTGAAGATTTTCTCGTGGATCGCCACCATGTGGGGTGGCTCCATCCGCTTTGACACGCCCATGCTTTGGGCCTTCGGCTTTATCTTCCTCTTCACCGTCGGCGGCGTCACTGGTGTGGTGCTAGCCAATGCCGGCATCGACACCTATCTGCACGACACCTACTACGTGGTGGCGCACTTCCACTATGTGCTGTCGCTGGGTGCGGTCTTCGGTATCTTCTGCGGTCTATACTACTGGATCGGCAAGATGAGCGGCCGTCAGTATCCGGAGTGGGCTGGCAAGTTCCATTTCTGGACCACCTTCATCGGCGTCAACCTGATCTTCTTCCCGCAGCACTTCCTTGGTCTTCAGGGCATGCCGCGCCGCTATATCGACTATCCCGACGTCTATGCGGGCTGGAACATGATCTCCTCCATCGGCTCCTATATCGCCGCTGCTTCGACGCTTTTCTTCGTCGGCATGATGGTCTGGACCTTGATGGCGGGCCGCCGGGTCGGTGCGAACTATTGGGACATCGCGCCCAACAACATAACTCTGGAGTGGACGGTGTCCTCCCCGCCGCCCTTCCACGCTTTCGACGAGATCCCCGCGATCAAGCCGCAGGAAGCCCACTAGGGCCTCCGGCAAAGAGAGACCATTATGTCCCTTCCCCTGTCCGCGGCCTCCGCCAGTATGGCGGGCGGCGCCCCCATAGGTGCATGGTTCGCCCTGCTGAAGCCCCGGGTCATGTCTCTGGTAGTCTTCACCGGGCTGGCCGGGCTGCTGGTGGCGCCGGGGGACATCCATCCGCTGCTGGGCGCAATCGCGATCCTCTGTATCGCCGTCGGCGCCGGTGCCGCCGGTGCCATCAACATGTGGTACGAGCGCGACATCGACGCGATCATGGCCCGGACCAGTCGGAGACCACTGGTCAAGGGCCTGATGGCGCCCGAAGATGCCTTGGCTTTCGGGGTCATCCTCTCGGTCCTGTCGGCGATGCTCATGGGCCTGGCGGTGAACTGGGTCGCCGGGGCACTCTTGGCTGCGGCCAATGGCTTCTACGTCTTCGTCTACACCATGTGGCTGAAGCGCAGGACGCCGCAGAACATCGTCATCGGCGG
>JACOMY010000020.1:29296-80981 GCA_014324045.1 Rhodospirillales bacterium
CCCGCCGATGATCGGGTGGGCTGCGGTCACCGGCGACGTGTCGCTACCCTCGATCGCACTCTTCGCCTTGATCTTCCTCTGGACCCCGCCGCATTTCTGGGCTCTGGCACTCTACAGCGCCAAAGACTATCGGCGCGCTGGCATACCGATGCTGCCGGTTGTGGCCGGCCGGAAGGCGACCGGGCGTCAGATCTTCCTCTATTCCTCGGTGCTGTTGCCTGTCGCGGTTCTGCCCACCTTCTTAGGGGTGGCCGGTTGGCTTTACGGCGGTGCGGCTGTGGTGCTGAGCCTGCTGTTTATGGCCTGTGCCGCAGCGATCCTGCGCGACCGTAGCAACCGCTCGGCACGCCGCACCTTCGGCTTCTCGATTCTCTATCTCTTCCTGCTCTTCCTGCTGCTGATCCTCGACCGCGCGCCCTTCGTGCTGGGCGGTCCCGGCGCGTTGCTGCCATGAGGGACTCGACGATGGCACAGAAAGAACAGATTGAGAGCCCAACCGGATTCACTGGGGCGAATCGCGAGAAGTGGCTGCGCGAACGCCGCCGCCGCAACTGGGCGATCTTCTTATCGCTGATCGCCTTCGTAGTGGCAGTGTTTTTCGTGGCGATGGTCCGGATGGGCGGCTTCTAAGCTGTGACCGGCAGTGCAAAGCAGAACACGCGCCGGGCGAAGGCCAATCGGCGAATGGCCGTGGTCTTGGGCCTTGTCGTGTGCGGTATGGTGGGCCTATCCTTCGCGGCTGTGCCTCTCTATCGACTCTTCTGTCAGGTGACCGGTTACGGTGGCACGCCCCAAATCGCCGACGCGGTGCCGGACGCGCCGTTTGAACGGCAGATGAAAATTCGCTTCGACGCCAACGTCGCGCCAGGCCTGCCTTGGCAGTTCGAACCGGAGGTGCGTCAGGTGACGGTCAAGATCGGTGAGCCGACCCTGATTTACTACAAGGCGCGCAACATGGGCGAGCTGGCGACGGCTGGCACGGCGACCTTCAACGTGACGCCGTTGAAGGTGGGTCAGTACTTCGGCAAGGTGCAGTGCTTCTGCTTCACCGAACAGGTCTTACAACCGGGTCAGGAGATCGACATGGGCGTCAGTTTCTTTGTCGATCCGGCCTTGGCCGAGGATCCCAATCTGGACGAGGTCAAGACCGTCACCCTGTCCTATACCTTCTTCGCCGATTCCGGCAGCGAATTGGCGCCCCTGCCGGGATCGGCGAAAGGGGACCGCGTCAATTAGAGTGGTATCGGTCGCGTGGCCGAGCGCTGGAAACGGTCCGTTCAGGGCGGAGTAACGAAAGGGAATTGAAAGGAATGAGCGCGGCGCACGACGAAGAGCCCAAGCATCCCTATCATCTGGTCAGCCCCAACGTTTGGCCAATGGTCGGTGCCCTGGGCGGCGGCTTGATGACCTTTGGCGGCGTTCTTTGGATGCATGGCGAAGACCTCTTGGGCTTCATCGACGAGTGGGTGTTCTTTTTCGGCACCTTGATCGTGATCGCAACCATGGTCTTTTGGTGGCGCGACGTGATCCGGGAGTCGGTGGTCGAGAAGATGCACACACCGGTGGTGCAGTTGGGTCTGCGCTACGGCATGCTGCTCTTCATCACCTCTGAGGTGATGTTCTTCGTTGCCTTCTTCTGGTCCTACTTTGATCCGGCCATCTTCCCGGACGAGGCGATCCAAGAGACCCGCGTCGAGGTTCTGGGTGGCGTTTGGCCGCCTGAAGGAATCCTGACCTTCGACCCCTTCGCGGTTCCGCTTCTCAACACCCTGATCCTGCTGCTGTCCGGCTGCACCATTACCTGGTCGCATCACTGCCTCCTGATGGGCGACCGTAAGAATATGATCGGCGCGCTGGCACTGACGGTGTTCCTCGGTCTTAGCTTCACCGGCTTCCAGATCTACGAATATGCAACGGCCGCCTTCACCTTCGATCAGAACGTCTACAGCTCAGTCTTTTACATGGCGACAGGCTTCCACGGCTTCCATGTGATTGTTGGGACTACCTTCCTGATCGTCTGTCTCTTTCGTGCCATGGCCGGCCATTTCACCCGCGAGAAACACAACGGCTTTGAGGCGGCGGCTTGGTATTGGCACTTCGTCGACGTGGTGTGGCTGTTCCTCTTCATCTGCGTTTACTGGTGGGGTGGCGGCGACCACCACATCCACTAGCTCAACCGGGGGCGGGGCATCTCCTGTCCTTCTCCGCCTTCTCTACAGGGCCCTGCTGCCCGCGCTGCGGCAGGGGGGGAGATATATTCGGTGGCTTTCTTGCCATCGCTGAAGGCTGAGATTCTTGCGGGCCGGATTTGTAAAGGACCAATTCCGGGAAACAGACTGGCGATCTTCATCGTCTTCATGCCGGTACGGCGGTCGTAGAGCGCTGGCCTTTTGGCTGGAAAGCAGTATGCGACCGCCTGTGGGTGCATATGACGGTTATGACGGTCTAGCCCCTTTATCCCGGATCTCTCGTTGGCACTGTTGCGCCCGGCCAAGGCACTCTCTATCCGCGTCGCAGTTCAAGCATAGAGCCGCATAGAGCCAACGACAGCGGGCACGTGCGTTACGATCAGATCGTGCGGCGTCTCGCGCCGCTGCTCACCAGCCCCATTGGAAAATCCACGAAGGTTCCCGACCGCAATGACCCTCTTTGGCCGCTCTTTTCACCCCAGACTCGGCACCTCGATTGCAGCCTTGTCGATGCTGGCGGTTCTGCTGGGCCTCGGGACCTGGCAGCTGGTCCGCCTGGAGTGGAAGCAGAGTCTGATCAACGAGCGACAGCTCCGTTGGCAAGCCCCGGCGCTGATGCTGCCGCAGGACCTGTCCGATCAGGCCGCGCTGGTCCACCGCAAGGTCATCGCCAGAGGCCACTATCTCCACGATCGGGAGCTCTATCTGCCCGGGCGCAGCTACAAGGGGACTGCAGGCGTGGGCATGGTGACACCCTTCGTGTTGGAGGACGGTCGCACCCTCATGGTCTACCGCGGCTGGGTGCCGGAGAAGCGCAAGGACCCGGAGACCAGACCGGAGGGCAATCCCGAAGGCGAGATTGAAGTCGTCGGCGTGCTGCTTCCGGGTGGTTGGCACGGCAGCGACTGGTTCCAGCCGGAGAATGCCCCGGAGCGTAACGCTTGGTTCTTCGTCGATCCGGCGCAAATGGCCGTCGCGGTCGGTGCCGGGAACGCCATCGCACCTCTCTATTTGGGCCTTTATCGCGACGATGCGGAGGCCAATCTGCCCTTCACCGCCCCGCCGCCAATGGATCTGCGGAACGACCACCTGCAGTACGCGATCACCTGGTACGCCCTGGCCATCGCGCTCATCGTCATCTACGTGATCTTCCATCTGGACCCGCAGCGTAAGAAAGGGGGGAGCGAAGCATGACGGTTTCCTACGATTGGCTGGAGGCGCGTTTCGCCCGTCTAGGCGCTCTGTCCGAGGCCTCCGGCATGCTGCACTGGGACCTTTCGGTAATGATGCCGAGCGGCGGCGGCGAGGCGCGGGCCGAGCAACTGGCAAGCCTTTCCGTCTTGTGCCACGAGCTCCTGAGCGAGCGCGCCGTGGCCGAGCAATTGGATGCGGCGGAAGCGGCCGGCGGGCTCGATACCTGGCAGGCGGCGAACCTGGTGGAGATGCGCCGCTCTTGGCGGCACGAGACCGCGCTGGATGCGCGCTTCGTCGAGGCCTACAGCAAGGCCTGCCATGCCTGCGAGGCGGTCTGGCGGGAGGCACGGCCCAAGGCCGACTTCGGCCTGGTGCTGCCGCATCTGGAAGAGGTGGTGCGCCTAGTCCGCGAGGAGGCGGCCCGCAAGGCCGAAGCCTTCGGTTGCACCCCCTACGAGGCTCTGCTCGACAGCTATGAGCCCGGCGGCAGCGAGGCCGAGATCGACAGTCTCTTCGACCGGCTGGCCAAAGAGCTGCCCGGCCTGCTGCGCGACGCCCGGGAGCGGCAGGCCCGGCAGGCGGTGCCGCTGGTCCCCGAAGGTCCATTCCCGATTGCCGCACAAGAGCAGCTGGGCCGCCGCTTGATGGTCCTGGCCGGCTTCGATTTCGCGCATGGGCGCCTCGACGTCTCATTGCATCCCTTCAGCGGCGGGACGCCGGACGACGTGCGCGTCACCACGCGCTACGAGGAGAACGACTTTACCTCCTCACTTATGGGTGTGATGCACGAGACTGGACATGCCCTCTACGAGCGCGGCCTGCCGGCGCGCTGGCGGCGCCAGCCGGTGGGCGAGAGCCGGGGGATGGGGATTCACGAGAGCCAATCCCTCCTGATGGAGATGCAGGCTTGCCGCAGTCCGGAGTTTCTGGCCTTTCTCTCCCGCTTCTCGGCGGCGGCCTTCGGGCGCAGCGGTCCAGCCTGGACGGCCGACAACTTCCGCCGACTCTATCATTGGGTTCAGCCTGGCTGTATCCGGGTTGAGGCTGACGAGGTCAGCTATCCGCTGCACGTCATCCTCCGTACCCGCCTGGAGAAAGCGATCCTGACCGACGATCTACAGCTTCGCGATCTGCCGGGCGCCTGGAACGACGGCATGCAGGCGTTCCTGGGCCTGACCCCACCGGACGACCGCCTCGGTTGTCTGCAGGACATCCACTGGTACGATGGTGCTTGGGGTTACTTCCCGACCTATACACTCGGTGCCATGATCGCTGCCCAGCTTTTTCAGGCGGCGCTCTCTGCAGCACCGGAGATCCCCGGCCAGCTGGCCCGCGGCGATTTCTCCAGCCTGCAGGCCTGGTTGCGCCGGACCGTTCACGAGAAGGCTTCGTCGCGCTTCAGCCATGTCTTGATCGAGGAGGCCAGCGGCAAGCCCCTGGATCCGGCGGTCTTCATGACCCACCTCCGCCGACGCTACCTCGGAGCGGACGCCGCCTGAACGAGGAATGGAAGTGCTGTTGAATCCGTTTGAAGGAATCTTGCCAGCGGTAAAGCTCGATCAGCCAGACCGCCAGGGTTTCTTGGAGCAGGTGCCCCAAGATATAGCCGAGGCAGCCGCCCAAGACCGAGGTGACGGCGGCAATCAGCTCCGCCTTCCAGACAGACCTGACGCCAGTCGGCCAGCATGACCGCGTCCACCTGTAGGAGTAGCAGGGCGCTCTCGGCGAAGGAAGTTACGGTACAGGCCCAGAGGCCCCTGTCCCTTCTCCGTGGCTCAGCGATAGAAACGGTCGAAGATGGCTCCTTTTCATGGCTTCAGGAGCAGTGCCAAGAGGGCAAGACCGTAGATTTTATTCTGTGTCCTCACCGCTCTTGTCACCAGAGGTCTCGTCGCCAGGCCCCTCGGTTTCCTCCCCCTCGCCATTCATAGTGCTGTTGTCCTCCTTTCCCTTGCGGCCGAAATTGGCAAAGGCTTGGGGATGTGTGACTACCTTACTTGAACGGCTGTCCGCGGGATAGTCACCGTCGCCGTGTGACATAGCCGCAGCGAAGCGGATGGCTTCCAAGGCTCGCTCCTGCGCCGGCAGATCTTTAAGCGATTCCAGATCGACGGTGGTTTCCAAGTTGAAATTCTGCTACGCTCGGGCTCGGTAGAGTTGCTGCGGCAGGAGCGGTCCGTGAGGCATCAATGAACCCTTCAAGCGATGGCACGATAGCCAGCCGCTGCTATGGGCGGCCTCGCCTTGGGCGCCAGTCAAAATTTCCGCAGCGGGCAGTCGGCAAGAAGGGTCAGGCGTGGCCTGCGTCGGTGACGAGGAAACTGGGGTCGATGCCCAAGGTCTTGAGGGCCGCCTTCCACTTGTCTTCTATCCCAGTCGAGAAAACTAGGAACTCACTGGCGTCGGCGGTCAGCCAGCCGTTAGCCTGTAGCTCCGAATCCAACTGGCCCGGCCCCCAGCCGGCATAGCCCAGTGCGAAGAGGCGATGGCGCGGTCCCTCGCCGGCGGCGATGTCGCGAAGGATATCCTGGGTCGCGGTCATGGCGATGCGACCGTCGACTTGGAGGGTCGAGTCCTGTTCATACTCGGCCGAGTGCAGCACGAATCCCCGGCTCGATTCCACCGGTCCGCCGAAGTGTACATCGATTGCTTGACCGGGTTTCGGATTCTCGATCCCCAACTGCTGAAGCAACTCGCCAAAGTTCAGGTTGTCGATGCGCTTGTTGACGACTAAACCCATTGCGCCTTCCTCATTG
Source organism: Rhodospirillales bacterium (assembly GCA_014324045.1). GTDB lineage: Bacteria > Pseudomonadota > Alphaproteobacteria > Kiloniellales > JACOMY01 > JACOMY01. Next base: position 35,436 of record JACOMY010000020.1, read on the forward strand.
TGGGCGCAGATATAAACAACTGTGCGCCGAAAGCGCGTATCCTCCGTGCCCGGCATGGCAATGAGGATCTGGCCGGTCAGATAGCCCTCCCGATCGTCGTCCTCCATGGCTTTTTCGCTCCGCTCCTGCCTGGCTCGCCGCGTCGGCGGCTTATCCTAGATTAACAAGATAGGGGATTTTGCCCTCAGACCACCAGGGCCGATCGCCCTGTCCGGGCCGATATGTCCGGGCTGAATTGTTCTTGGACCGGCCCGCCGTCTGCCCTATTTCTAGCCGGCAGGCGCGGTTCTTCGCGCTGCTGTGCAATAAGCTGATAACACACGCAGGAGACACCACCATGGCAATCCAGGTTGGCGATAGGGTACCGAGCGGTTCACTGAATCACATGACGGCGGATGGGCCGGCGCAGATCACTACCGACGAGCTCTTCAAGGGCAAGAAGGTGGTGATCTTTGCACTGCCGGGCGCCTTCACCCCGACCTGCTCAGCCAAGCATGTTCCGGGCTTTGTCCAACATGCCGACGCGATCAAGGCCAAGGGCGTCGACACCATCGCCTGCCTGTCGGTGAACGACGCTTTCGTCATGGGCGCCTGGAGCAAGGATCAGGGCGTTGGCGACAAGCTTCTGATGTTGGCCGACGGTGCGGCGGCCTACACCGCCGCCTTGGGTATGGAGTTGGATCTGACCGATCTAGGCATGGGCGTGCGCTCCAAGCGCTACGCCATGGTCGTAGACGACGGCAAGGTCACCGTCCTGGCCGAGGAGCCCAACCCCGCTGCGCTGGAGGTCGCAAGCGCCGAAGCCATCGTCGCGGCGCTCTGACTGCCTAGCTTTTTGCCTTCCCCCTTGGCGTCCGCCGAGGGGGAGCGCGCGCACGCATCCTTACCGAACTGACGGCTTGCCTTTCAGAACGGCTTCTCAATGTTCCGCAGTTACGGCTTAATGCAGACGTCTGTGATGTGATGGCAGGTATCATGCGATGGAAGGGGCCGCGGCCGAGGATCTCCAGCGCCTCCTTCATCGCCCAGGGTTCCGGTCCTTCTGCGCCCGCACCTATCGCCTTAAACGTCATGGTCCGATGTCCTCTCTTGGCCTAGAGTGCCGCCTTGGGTAAGGCGATCCCCTCCGCTTTTGCAATGAACGCTCTGGCACGCGCCGGGTGACGGTCGCGTTGCCGTCCTAAAGGGCCGCATTCGCAACGATAGGACCGGTGCCTTTCAGTACCCTGCTGTCCAACCCAGACTCTTTGGAGACAGGCAGCATGACTGACACCCTCTTCCTCGGCGAGACCCGCAAGATCGATCCTAGCCGCCGACCGAGCGATAGCAGCCGCGACGGCGCAGAGATCGGCCCGACCGACTTGGTATTGGGGGAGTGGCGCGCGCTGGGGCTGGCACTGCCGGATATGACGGTGCTCCGGGACTATCGCCTGGGGCGCGTGCGCAGCCTGCTGCGGGAATTGGATCTGGCCGGCCTGTTGCTCTTCGACCCGCTTAACATCCGCTACGCTACCGACTCCATGAACATGCAGGCCTGGACGTCGCACAACTTCGCTAGAGCCTGCTTCGTGCCGACCGAGGGGCCGGTGATCCTCTGGGATTTCATCGGCTGCGCGCACCTCACCCGGCACCTGCCGCTGATTGAGGAGATCCGCTTCTCGGCCAGCTTCTTCTACTTCACCAATGCCGAGCACGCCGATGCCGATGCCGAGCGCTTCGCTGCCGAGATCGACGATCTGCTGCGCCAATACGGCGGCGGCAACCGTCGCCTGGCGGTCGATAAGATGGAGCTTCCGGGAGCCTTTGCTCTGCAAGCCCTGGGGGTGGACCTCCACTCGGGCCAGCGGGTGATGGAATTGGCGCGGCTGATCAAGGACGCCAATGAGTTGCGGGCCATACGCTGCGCCGTCGCCGCGACCGAAGCGGCAGTCGACGAGATGCGGAAAGTTCTGGTCCCCGGTATCAGCGAGAACGCGCTTTGGGCCGAGCTGCACCGTGGCAACATCGCCCGCGGCGGAGAGTGGATCGAGACCCGTCTTCTGGCCTCGGGCCCACGGACCAATCCTTGGTTCCACGAGTGCGGGCCGCGGGTGATCCAGGATGGGGACTTGCTCGGCTTCGACACCGACTGCGTCTCGACCTACGGCTATTGCTGCGACATTTCCCGAACCTGGCTGACCGGGGAACGTAAGCCCAGCGACGAGCAACGGCGACTCTACCAGATCGCCTACGAGCATATTCAGCGCAATATGGAGTTGTTACGCCCGGGCGTTTCCTTCGAAGAGCTGTCGCTCAAGGGTGACAATCTCTCCGACGAGTTTGCGCCGCGGCGCTACTGCGTGAAGTTCCACGGCATTGGGCTTTGCGACGAGTTTCCGTCGATCCGCTACAGTCAGGACTTCGTTGCCGGGGTCTACCGGGACGGTTACGACCACCTGCAGCCGGGCATGACCTTGACAGTCGAGGCCTATATCGGCGCCGTCGGTGGCCGCGAAGGTGTGAAGCTGGAAGACCAGGTGCTGATCACCGAGACCGGTATCGAGAACCTGACTTCTCAACCCTTCGACGCCGACCTCTTGGCTTCTTGACGAGGACGATTTAGCGTTAGCCTCCACTCTCAAAGGAGCGGAGGCCCATACAACAGGGATTAAAGCAGCCAGAGCCTCGATCCGGTGCCATCTAGGAGGGGCCGATCATGATCGACAGCGACCGCACCTTGCTGCGTGCTCTGTTCGATGCCGCCGTGGAGTCCGCCATACCGGCCCCTGTCCTGGCATCCTATCTGCCGCGGCCGGCCAAGGGGCGCAACGTCGCGGTCGGTGCCGGCAAAGGATCGGCGGCCATGGCAGCGGCCGTGGAGGCGGCTTGGGACGGCGGCCCGCTGGAGGGCTTGGTCGTGACCTGCTACGGCCATGCCCTGCCCTGCAGCCGCATTGAGATCGTCGATGCCGCCCATCCGGTTCCGGATACCGCTGGCGAGGCCGCCGCGCGCCGCATGCTGGACCTGGTAAAAGACTTGGGGCCGGACGATCAGGTAATCGCCTTGATCTCCGGCGGGGGATCGTCCCTGCTGTCGCTGCCGGCGCCCGGCCTGACCCTGGCAGACAAGCAGGCGGTCAATCGGGCCTTGCTGGCCTGCGGCGCCTCGATCGCCGAGATGAACTGCCTGCGCAAGCATCTCTCGGCGGTGAAGGGCGGGCGCCTGGCAGCCGCGGCTTTCCCGGCCGCCACCGTGACGCTCTACATCTCCGACGTGCCGGGCGACGATCCGGCGGTAATCGCCTCGGGGCCGACGGTTGGCGACACCACCAGCTTGGCCGATGCCCGCGAGGTTCTGCGCCGCTATGGCCTGCAGCCGGGTGAGGCCGTGATGGCGGCCTTGAACGACCCGGCCAACGAAACGCCGGGGCCCGACGATCCTAGGCTGAGCCGAATCGGCGGCAGGATGATTGCTGCGCCTCAGATCTCTTTGGAGGCAGCCGCGGCCGTCGCCAAGGCTGCCGGGGTCGAGCCGGTGATTCTGGGCGACGCGCTGGAAGGCGAGGCGCGCGAGCTCGGCAAGGTCATGGCCGGCATCGCCCGGCAGGTGCGCCGTCACGGACAGCCCGGCGCGGCACCCTGCGTGCTGATCTCCGGCGGCGAGACCACGGTGACCCTGCGCGGCAAGGGCTGCGGCGGGCGCAACGTCGAATTCCTGCTGGGCCTGGCGGACGCCTTGAAGGGCGCCGAGGGGATTAGCGCGATCGCCTGCGACACCGATGGCGTCGACGGCGCTGCGGAGGTGGCCGGTGCCATGATTACGCCCGACACCATCGCGCGTGGGGCCGCCATCGGCCGCAAGCTGTCGGATGCGCTGGAGCAGAACGACGGGCATGGCTTCTTCGGCGCCTTGGGCGACCAGATCGTGACCGGCCCGACCTTGACCAACGTCAACGACTTCCGGGCAATCCTGGTGCGTTAGAGCCCATTCTCTAACGAGACTTAGAGGTTTTGCTTCGAAAGCGCTGCCATACCTATCCCCCCTGCGACGTAGCGTTCTCTTCATCTGCATGTGCTAGAGCGTTCGGAAAGAGGGGAACATAGATTATATAAGGGCTTGGTGTAATGCCATGGTCCTGTTAGCCGGCAAGGAAGGGAGAGGGAGCCGGCGTGCGTGGGCAGGGCGGTCTCAATCCGCCTCGCCGCGCAGTACCGGGATCTTGTCGTAGAGTCCTTCGCGGCGCTGCTCGTTCAGCGGCCATCAGGCGCGCACGCGGCCGACCTGTTTCAGGTCGATGACGGAGGTGATGACGGCCTTTTCGTCCGGCGCGGTGGCCGGCACCACGCCCCAGGGATCGACGATCACCGAACGGCCGACGAAGGCGATGCCGGAGGCCCGCTCCTTGCCAACCATGCCAGAGGCCCCGCCAGGAAGACCTGATGGTCGGCTGCACGCGAACCCACCAGCCAGTCCCAGTGATCGAAGCGTGGGCTCAAGAAGGCAGCCGGCAGGATTACCAGTTCGGCGCCCGCCAGGGCATAGGCGCGGAAGATCTCCGGAAAGCGGATGTCAGAGCAGATGCCGACGCCGAAGCGGCAGAGGCTGGTGTCCTAGACCTGCAACTGGGCGCCTGGCGTCACCTTCTCCGACTCCATCACCGCCTGTGGCAGGTCCTTGCGCCCGCTGGCGTCGAAGAGGTGGGTCTTGCGGTACTTGCTCAAGATCTCACCGGAAGGACCGATGACCGGCGCGGTGTTGTAGATAACGCTCGGTTTCTCGCCGATCTCGTAGAGCGAGCCTACGACGTACATGTCATGCTCCCGAGCCTTCTCCTGCAAGCGCTCGACGCTGGGCCCGGGAATGGTGTCCGCGATCTCCTTGTAGACCTCGGCCGAGGAGAAGCCGGTGCCGGTCCAGACCTCTGGCAGCACGCGCTTTGACTGCCGCGCGTGCCGGCGGCGTCCAGCATCTCCAAGCAGCGCGTCAGCGTTACCGCCTTGTCGTCGTCCTGCGCATTGAACTGCAGTACCGAAAGGGTCAGGGGTCACTCAGCCATGCCGTTCCTCATTACTTGATCAGGCCTGCGTCGAGCCTAACCTCTGTCGAAGCCGCTGGACAGTGCACGATTGGCGGTACCGACTCGTGAGACGCCTGCTTCTGACTCAACGCCGAAAAGATAACGCCAACCATACCTCGTGAAATATCGGGGATGGGTTTAAACTTGGAGGACGAACCAAACTATGACCGGGCGCGCACTCGATCGCATCGTCCTGACCATCCGCGATCTGGAGGCGACAGGCTCTGCTTCGCGTGCCTGCGCTACGCCTTAGCCGGCGCCGGGCCGTGCAGCACCATATAGAGGCTGTCGCGGGTCTCGGTCGAAAGGTGATCAATGGCAACCTGCTGGGAGAAGTGGGCGGCCGCTGCTGTGTCGAAGGCAGCGGTCGAGGCCAGCGACTCCTGATCAGCGGTCAGCAAGGCGGGTATTGATCGGCCGAAAGACTTCGGTGCGCAGATCGTCTGCCCGAGCACTGAAGGGAAGAAGCATCGGGAGTAGCAGGGACTTCAATGGTGTCGGTTCTCGAAAGGAGGGGATCATCCGCCGCCGGGTGGGCGCTTCATATCGAAGAGAGTCTCGGCCGCAGCGTATTGTAGATAGCCCAAGCGCGCGACCGGTTTGCAGAGGCTTAGGTTGACTAGGCCGTCGACGATGATCCCGTCGGCGATGTGCACGCCCACGACCTCGCCTAGGACCATGGTGTTGCGCTCACCTGCCGCACCGCCGGGCAGCTCGACGATGCGCCAAAGCTTGCATTCCAGGTTGATCGGCGCCTTTGCCACCCGGGGCGGGGCAATCATGCGGGAGGGCGCCAAGGTCAAGCCAGCCAGGTCGTTCTCTGCCTCGCCATGGGGCAAGGGAGCAGAGGTTAGCACCATCTGCTCCTTCAAGTCCCAGGTCACCAGGTTGGTCACGAAGGCGCCGGTCTCGGCAACGTTTGCCAGCGAGTCCTTGTCGCGCCCTTCCCCGGCCTTGCGGCCGTTGGTGGCGAACATCACCATCGGCGGGTCCGAAGCTACGGCGTTGAAGAAGCTGTAGGGGGCCAGGTTCACCCGGCCTTCGCCGTCGATGCTGGTGATCCAGCCGATCGGGCGCGGCACCACGCAAGCCTTGAAGGGGTTATGCGGCAGGCCGTGGTCGCCCTTTGCGGTCTCGTAGAACAAAGAGCCTCCTTCGGTGCTACGGCCGCTTTCCTTGTCGATGGAGCCTAACTATAGCGAACCTTCAGGATCTCGTAGGCCTTTTCGCCCTTGGGTGTATGCACTTCGACGCTGTCTCCGGTCTGTTTGCCGATCAGGGCACGCGAGATGGGCGCGGTGATGGCGAGCCTGCCCTTGTTCACGTCGGCCTCTAGTTCGCCGACGATTTGATATGTGGCTTCTTCGTCGGTGTCCTCGTCGACCAGGGTTACCGTAGCTCCGAACTTCACGGTGTCTCCGGAGAGTTTGCTCACATCGATGATTTGGGCGCGGGCCATCTTGTCTTCCAACTCGGCAACGCGGCCTTCGATGAAGCTCTGCCTCTCGCGCGCCGCATGATACTCGGCATTTTCCGAGAGGTCGCCGTGCTGACGGGCTTCGGCAATGGCTTTGATGACCGCCGGGCGCTCAACCGACTTCAGGTGCTTCAATTCTGCCTCCAGCAATTGGAAGCCATCGGACGTTAGTGGGTACTTGTCACTCATATAAGGGACCCTTTCACCGCTCCCTGTCTCTTTTCGGTCTCGTTCTGACGTATGGCAATAGATGGTGCTCCACATACTTTCACCGATCCTCGTCTCTAAATAGGTATCATTCTGTTAAGTCTGGCCCGATTTTATCCGCGCGGCAAGACGGCGCCTATAGACCTGCGATCAGAACAGCCCTGCGAAATAGGACTGCAGGGGCGCCACTTCAAGCACGCCCTTCTCGCGGGCCTCCAGGGCCAGGATCGCCGCCTGGGCACCTCGCACGGTCGTATAGTAGGGGATGCGGTCCATCAGCGCTTGTCTACGAATCGAGAAGGAGTCGGCGATGGAGCGCGCCCCTTCGCTGGTGTTGATCACCAGCTGGATGCCGCCGGACTTCATCAGGTCGACAACATGGGGCCGGCCTTCGCGCACCTTCTTCACCGTCGTCACGGTCAAGCCGGCCGTCTCCAGCGCTCGTGCAGTGCCGCTGGTGGCCACTAGAGAGAAGTTGAGAGCATTCAGCGCGTAGGCCAAGGGCAGGATGGCCTCCTTGTCACCGTTCTTGACCGAAACGAAGACGCCGCCCCGCTGCGGCAGATCGTTGCCGGCACCTAGTTGCGACTTCAGGAAGGCGCTGGGGAAGTCTCGGTCCAGGCCCATCACCTCGCCAGTAGACTTCATCTCCGGACCCAGGACCACGTCCACGCCGGGGAAGCGGGCGAAGGGGAAGACGGCTTCCTTGACCGCCACGTGCCCGTTGTCGATGCGAATCTCCGGCAACAGTTCCGCCAGTTTCTCGCCGGCCATGACGCGCGCGGCCAGCTTCGCCAACGGCCGGCCGATGGCCTTGGCGACGAAGGGGACGGTACGACTGGCACGCGGATTGACTTCAAGCACATAGATGGAGCCGTCACGCACCGCGTACTGCGTGTTCATCAAGCCCCGCACGCCCAGGCTCTTGGCCAGAGCCTCGGTCTGGCGCGCAATCTCGTCGAGCGCCTCGCGGTTCAGCGAGAAGGGTGGCAGCGCGCAGGCCGAATCGCCGGAATGAATGCCGGCTTCTTCGATGTGTTCCATGATGCCGGCGATGCGCACGCTCTCGCCGTCGGCCAGCGCATCGACGTCGACCTCGATGGCATCGCTCAAGTAGCCGTCGACTAGAACCGGGTTGCTGCCGGAGACTTGGACGGCCTGTTGCATGTACCGCTGCAACTGGGCGGCGTCGTGCACAATCTCCATCGCCCTCCCGCCCAGCACGTAGGAAGGGCGCAGCAGTAACGGATAGCCGATGCGCTCGGCCACTGCGCGGGCCTGGTTCAGCGAGGTCGCGGTGCCGTTCGGCGGCTGCTTCAGGCCCAGGGTTTCGATCAGCTGCTGGAAGCGCTCGCGGTCCTCGGCCAGGTCGATGGCGTCCACCGGTGTGCCAAGGATCGGGATCTGGGCGGCCTCCAAGGCGGCGGCCAGCTTCAGCGGCGTCTGTCCGCCGTACTGGACGATGACACCCTTCAAGGTTCCGTTCTGCTGCTCGCGCCGGGCGATCTCGATCACGTCTTCGTCGGTCAGGGGCTCGAAGTAGAGCCGGTCGGAGGTGTCGTAGTCGGTCGAAACCGTCTCCGGATTGCAGTTGACCATGATGGTCTCGTAGCCGATCTCCTTCAGGGCATAGGCGGCATGGACGCAGCAGTAGTCGAACTCGATACCTTGGCCGATGCGGTTGGGGCCACCGCCCAGGATCATGATCTTGGTGCGCGCGCTGGGATCGGCCTCGCACTCCGGCTCCAGCACGCCGTCGCCCTCGTAGGTGCTGTACATATAGGAGGTGTCGGAGGGGAACTCGGCGGCGCAGGTGTCGATCCGCTTATAGACCGGATGCACGCCCAAGGACGCACGCCGTTCGGCGACCGCCGTTTCGCTGAGGTCGGTCAGCGCCGCCAAGCGCTTGTCGGAGAAACCCAACCCCTTCAAACGCCGCAGTTCCACCTTCCGGTCCGGCAGACCGCGCTGGCACAAGTCCGTCTCTTCGTGGACCAGGGCTTCGATATGGCGCAGGAACCAGGGATCGAAGTGCGTCACCTGCTGGATCCGTTCCAGCGAGAGACCGTGGCGGAAAGCCTGGGCGATGGCCAATATGCGGGCAGGCAGGGGCTTGGCTAAGTGGGCAGCCACCGCATCGCGGTCGATGCTGCCGTCTTCGCGCCGCGCATCTGGAATCTCGATCTCGTCGAGGCCGGCCTGTCCGGTCTCCAGCGAACGCAGTGCTTTCTGCAGCGCTTCCGGGAAGGTGCGCCCGATCGACATGGCTTCGCCGACCGACTTCATCGAAGTGGTCAGGGCTGGCTCCGCACCCTTGAACTTCTCGAAGGTGAAGCGCGGCATCTTGATGACGATGTAGTCGATGGTCGGCTCGAAGGAGGCCGGGGTCACTTTGGTGATGTCGTTCAGCAGCTCGTCCAGGTAGTAGCCGACGGCCAGCTTGGCGGCGATCTTGGCGATTGGGAAGCCAGTTGCCTTGGAGGCAAGGGCCGAGGACCGCGATACCCGCGGATTCATCTCGATGACGACGATCTCGCCGTTTTCGGGGTTGATCGCGAACTGCACGTTGGAGCCCCCGGTGTCGACGCCGATCTCGCGTAGGCAGGCGATGGAGGCGTTGCGCAGCAACTGGTATTCCTTGTCGGTCAGGGTCAGCGCCGGTGCCACGGTCACGGAATCGCCGGTGTGGACGCCCATGGGGTCTATGTTCTCGATGGAGCAGACAATGATGCAGTTGTCGGCGCGGTCGCGCACGACCTCCATCTCGAACTCCTTCCAGCCCAGCACCGACTGCTCCACGAGGACAGATCCGACCGGCGAGGCGGCAAGCCCGCCCTTCACGATCTCACTGAATTCCTCAAGATTGTAGGCGATTCCGCCGCCGGTGCCGCCCAGGGTGAAGGAAGGACGGATCACTGCCGGCAGGTCGATCAAATCCAACGCTTTCAGAGCTTCTTCGTAGCTCTCGACCATGCGGGCTTTGGGAGAGGCAATGCCGATCCTCTCCATCGCCGAGCGGAAGCGCTCACGGTCTTCGGCCTTGTCGATCGCTTCGGCCTCAGCCCCGATCATCTCGATCCCCAGCGTCTTCAGGATGCCGTTCTTGTCTAGCTCCATGCCGACGTTGAGCGCGGTCTGACCGCCCATGGTGGGTAGGATGGCGTCAGGGCGCTCCTTCTCCAGGATGCGCGCTACCACGTCGGCGGTGATTGGCTCGATGTAAGTCGCATCGGCCAGTCCCGGATCGGTCATGATCGTCGCCGGGTTGGAGTTCACCAGTATCACCCGGTAGCCCTCTTCTTTCAGTGCCTTGCAGGCCTGGGCTCCGGAATAGTCGAATTCGCAAGCTTGGCCGATGACGATTGGCCCGGCCCCGACGATCATGATCGAATGCAGGTCGCTTCTCTTGGGCATGGAAGGCTACACCTAACTGCTTTGTCTTGGGCGCAGGGATCTGGCCGCACGAAAAGATCGCCGAGATCTGGATCGCGGCGCACCGACAAGGCCATCCCACGCAATGCTGAAATGCGTTATTGCCACGCTCTAAGTCGGAAGCAAAGGATGCTCTGCGCAGGTCTGATAGTCGTGCATGGACTTGGTTCGGCCAGTTGCGGATCCTGGGCCAACGAGGCCGCCGCGAGGCAGAGTCGGCGGTATCCTGCTCAAGCGCCTCGGGCCACGTTGCAATTGCAGAAAGCGTTCGTCGACCGCCTTCCGCCCGCAACTGAAGCGTAACTTCAGGCGATCGTATCAAGACCTCCAGTCCTAATTAGGTAAACTAGCCGGTGTCGTCCATCAACGCAACAAAGCGGGTGAAGAGATGCTGGCTGTCCTGCGGCCCGGGGGAGGCTTCGGGATGATGCTGGACTGAGAAGATAGGCTGCCCTTCAACCCTCAAGCCTTCGTTGCAGCCATCGAAGAGGGAACGATAGGTCTCGACCACGCCCTCGGGCAGGCTGTCGGCATCCACGACGAAGCCATGGTTCTGGCTGGTGATCTCCACCCGGCCGCTCTCAAGGTCCTTGACCGGCTGATTGGCGCCGCGATGACCGCGGTGCAGTTTTTTTGTCTTGGCGCCCAGTGCCAGGGCCAGAAGCTGATGGCCGAGGCAGATGCCGAAGATGGGCTTGCCGCTCTCTACTAGGCGCTTCAAGGTCGGCAGGGCATACTGTCCTGTGGCCGCCGGGTCGCCGGGGCCGTTGGACAGGAAAATGCCGGTCGGCTCGTGGCTCAGGATCTCCTCGGCGGTTGCGGTGGCGGGGACGACGGTGACCGCGCAACCAGCTTCGGCCAGCATGCGCAGCATGTTCCGCTTGGCGCCGTAGTCGACGGCGACGACATGATGGCGCGGCGCCTGCTGCCGGCCGAAGCCCTGAGGCCAGGACCAAGCGGCCTCGTCCCAGCGGTAGGTCTGGCGCGTGGTCACATCGCGCGCCAGGTCCATGCCTTTAAGGCCCGGCCAAGCTGCGGCTTCCGCCACCAGATCCTGGAGCGGGAACTTGCCGTCGGGAGCGTGGCAGATCACGGCGTTGGGCGCGCCTAGGTCGCGAATCTGCCGGGTGAGTGCGCGAGTGTCGGCGCCGACCAAGCCAATCATGTTCATGCGCACGAGCCAGGCTTCCAAGTCGCTGTCGCTGCGCCAATTGGAAGGTGCGCCAGGCAGGCTGCGCAGCACTAGGCCGCGGGCTGCCGGCATCGTGGTTTCCAGGTCCTCGGGGTTGGTGCCGACGTTGCCGACATGGGGAAAGGTGAAGGTGATGATCTGCCCGGCGTAGGAGGGGTCGGTCAGTATCTCCTGATAGCCCGTCATCGAGGTGTTGAAGCAGAGCTCGCCCACCGCGCGCCCGCTCGCACCGATGCCATGGCCCCAGAAGTGCGTGCCGTCGGCTAGCGCCAAGCAAGCCGTGGCGCCTTTGGGCCGCAGAATGACGGACGGCCCGTCAATGGTGGCGGCCGTTTTGGATTCATCTGACATTTCCTGATCCGGACCTCTTGCCGGGCTGCTCTGATCCAAACGACGGTCCGAAGTCTTCCTTCGGCAGGGGGCCTCGGCTATACGAGCAAGTCGATTGTTTCTGTATTGCTGACCTTGAACCTGCTATAGAGCCTTTTTCTTGCCGCTGCAAGGGAGGCAGGGACTGTGCTGCCGCAAGGCCTGGGCATAGGAGGGGGTGCCATTTGCCGACTGGCACGCTAATGTCTGCCCCGTCGCGGTCGGGCACCGGTGGCTCGCTCCGCATAAAAAGCGGGAGTTTCCTAGGAAAATGTCATGTTGCGCGATCGTTTGAAGGACGGCTTGAAGGAGGCCATGAAGAGCCAGGACAAGCGTGCAGTCTCGACGGTACGGCTGATCCTGGCAGCCCTTAAGGACCGCGACATTGCCGCGCGCGGACGCGGCGACGGCGACGAGGAGGGGGTGAGCGAGGAAGAGATCCTGCAGCTCTTGCAGAAAATGGTGAAGCAGCGCCGCGAAACAATTGAGGCTTACCGCAAGGCAAAGCGCGACGATTTGGTCCAGCAGGAGCAGGAGGAGATCAAAGTGATCTCTCGCTTCCTGCCGCAGATGATGGACGAAAGCGAGATAGAAGCTGCCGTTGAGAGCGCGATGGCCGAACTTAAGGCAGACTCTGTCAAGGACATGGGCCGAGTCATGGCTGTCTTGAAGGAGCACTTTACCGGCAAAATGGACTTCGCCAAGGCCAGCGGCATGGTGAAGCGCCGTTTGGCCTAGGGCCGTCAGCGCTCTCTTAAGGAAGGTATTCGCGCGAGAGGGTGGCTTGCAATTTGCATCGCCCTTAGGCCGTGCGATAAGCCATCGTTATGTCGCTTCCGCAGTCGTTTCTAGACGAGCTTCAGGCCCGTATCGGGTTGGTGGCCGTGATCGGTCGGCGCGTTCGTCTGCAGCGTAAGGGGCGGGAGCACCAAGGACTTTGCCCCTTCCATAACGAGAAGACGCCGTCCTTCACCGTGAACGAAGCTAAGGGGTTCTATCACTGCTTCGGTTGCGGCGCGCATGGCAATGTCTTTTCCTTCGTGATGAAAACCGAAGGACTGAGCTTTCACGAAGCGGTCGAGCGCCTAGCTGCAGAAGCCGGTCTGGAGGTGCCCAAGCCCACGCCGGAAGCCGCTGCGGCCGCCGCGCGGCAGGCCAGCATGATCGAGGTGGTAGAGGCGGCCTGCATCCTTTTCGAGGTAGAGCTTGGCAGCGCCGAGGGGGCGGCTGCGCGGACCTATCTGGAAAGGCGAGGCGTCTCGCCGCAAAGCCGGGACCGCTTCCGCTTGGGCTACGCTCCCGATCGCCGCGGCTTTCTGGCCGAACGCCTCACCGCTCAGGGCATCAAGCCGGAACAGCTGATCGAGGCGGGGCTTGCCAAGCGCGACGAGCGCAGCAGCCGCCTGATCGAGTATTTCTTCGGACGCATCGTCTTTCCTATCACCGATCGGCGCGGCCGGGTCGTCGCTTTTGGCGGACGCCGCATAGGCGAGGAGGGGCCGAAATACCTGAACTCGCCGGACAACACGCTCTTTCATAAGGGCGAGCTGCTCTACAATCTGACAGCAGCACAAACGGCGATCCGCGGCGGTGATCAAGCCCTGCTGCTAGTCGAGGGCTATATGGACGTGATCGCACTGGCCCAGGCTGGTATTGAGACAGCCGTTGCTCCGCTCGGGACGGCCGTCACCGAGGGCCAGCTGGCCTTGGCTTGGCGCCTGGCCGACGAGCCCCTGGTTTGCCTCGACGGGGACTCGGCCGGGCGCCGTGCCGCCGGACGCTTGGCGGAGCGCGCCCTGCCGCTGCTGAAGCCTGGAAAATCGCTCAATTTTGTGTTTCTGCCGGAAGGCGAAGACCCGGACAGCCTGCTGCGCACGGTTGGCACGCAGGCCTTACGCGAGCGCTTGCAGGCCCACATGCCGCTGTCTTCTTTCGTCTGGGAGCACGCGACCGCGAGCGGTCTGCCGCAGACGCCGGAGCGCTGGGCTGCCCTGCGTTCGGATCTGATGGCGGCTGCCGGCCGGATTGAGGATCCCAGCGTGCAGAAGGGCTATCGCAGTTTCCTACTGGGCCGTTACTACGGCGCCCTCCGCCAGGGGCATAGGCCCCGCGGCTGGAGACCTCCCGTGCCGGATAAACGCGGGCGGCGCTTGGTTAAACCGGCGCCAGAAGGTCAGTGTTATCGCCAAGAGCGGGAGTTCCTTGCGATCCTGCTCAATCACCCAGCAGCGGCGAGCCCACATTTGGAAGAGTTAGCAGCGCTGACCTTCTCGACAAAAACACTAGAAAGCCTCAAATGCAGCGCTATCGACAGTCTTGCCGTAGAGACAGAGCTTGACAGCGCGACGCTGCAACGCCAGTTGACCGTCTTGGGATATGCTGCATTGCTTGAGCACGTTCTGTCATCTGCTGTCTATGCGTTCTGCCCAGCAGCACGGCCGGAGGCCGATGACGGTCAGGTTCAGTCTATGCTTGAGGTTTTGTTTGCCAACTCTGCCGTAACCCGTGCCAAACAAACTGTCATTGAGGCGCAGGAGCGCTTTGCCGAAGACCCGACGGAGGAAAACTTGGCAGTACTGGAAGCGGCAAAGCGGGATTCCGATTCGGCGAGGAAGCGACATGCAGCCCTAGCGCTTAACTGAGAGTCTGCGTCGGCTTGATCAGGCAAGAGCATGCAGCGAGCGTCCGGCCGGGGACGCGGTAGCGGTTGAAAAGTGGCGATGAGGACCAGATGGTAAGCAAACAAGGCGGGACCCAGCAAACCAACAACGCAGATGCCATGAACGGCGCGTTGATCGACGCCACCGTGGCGGCCATTAAGAAGATGGTGGCCAAGGCCAAGGAGCGCGGCTACGTCTCGCTGGATGAGATCAACCAGGCGCTGCCGCAGGACCAAGTGTCGGCCGAGCAGATAGAAGACACCCTCGCCCTGCTCTCGGAGATGGGAATCACTGTCGTCGAGGGTGAAGAGCAGGAAGAAGACGCCAACAAGCAGAACGGCGCGGCAGAAGAGGAGGAAAGCGGTAACGCCTCCGGCAACGTCAGTGACGAGGACGTCGGCCGCACCGATGACCCGGTGCGCATGTATCTGCGCGAGATGGGCTCGGTCGAGTTGCTGTCGCGCGAGGGCGAGATCGCCATTGCCAAGCGAATCGAGGCCGGTCGCGAGAAGATGATCGCAGGTCTATGCGAGAGCCCGCTGACCATTCACGCCTTGCTGCACTGGCGTCAGGCTCTGATGGATCAGGAAATTCTACTGCGCGACATCATCGACCTCGATGCCACCTATGGTGCAGGCCCGGACGGCGAAGGCAATAAGGCCAACGGCAACGGCGCGGAGCAGTCGGACGAAGATGCCGACGAGGAGCAGAAATCTAGGGGCGGGGAGTCTGGGGGAGACAAGGGCGAGGAGAATAGCGAAGACAATGCCCTCTCGCTGTCGGCGATGGAGCAGAAACTGCTGCCGTGGGTGCTGAAGCGTCTGAATGCGATCGCCGTCTGCTACCGCGACCTGATGGCGATACAGGAAGAGCGTCTGGCGGCCATGACCAGCGGCGAGGAGGTGCCGATCGGAACCGAGGCCAAATACCAGGCCCTGCGCGAGGACATGGTCCAGCATATGAAGTCGATCCATTTCAACAATGGTCGCATCGAGGCCCTGTTGGAGCAGATCCATAGCTTCTCAAAAACCTTGATTATGCTTGAAGGTCGCTTGATGCGGCTGTCTGAGGGCAGCGGTGTGCCGCGCGCGGTCTTTCTGAAGTACTATCAGGGCTCAGAGCTGGACCCCAATTGGCTGGGCAGCATCCGCGATCTGCCAGGGCGCGGCTGGAACCGCCTGGCCGAACGCCATGGCGACGAGGTCCTGCGCATCCGCGAGGAAATCCAGGGCATCTCTGAGCAGGTCGGTCTGCCGATCGGCGAGTTCCGTCGCATCACCAACACAGTGAAGAGCGGCGAGCGCGCGGCGAGCAGCGCCAAAACGGAGATGGTGGAAGCTAACCTCCGTCTGGTGATCTCCATCGCCAAAAAATACACCAACCGGGGCCTGCAGTTCCTGGATCTGATCCAAGAGGGGAACATCGGCTTGATGAAGGCGGTGGACAAGTTCGAGTACCGACGCGGCTACAAGTTTTCCACCTATGCCACCTGGTGGATTCGTCAGGCGATCACCCGCTCGATCGCCGATCAGGCCCGGACCATCCGTATCCCCGTGCACATGATCGAGACCATCAATAAGCTGGTGCGCACCAGCCGTCAGATGTTGCACGAAATCGGCCGCGAGCCGACGCCGGAGGAACTGGCCGAGCGCTTGGTGATGCCGCTGGAGAAGGTCCGCAAGGTCCTGAAGATCGCCAAGGAGCCGATCAGCTTGGAAACCCCGATCGGGGACGAAGAGGATTCGCATCTCGGCGACTTCATTGAGGACAAGAATGCCGTCTTGCCGCTGGATGCCGCCATCCAGTCGAACTTGCGCGAGACCACGACGCGGGTTTTGGCCACGCTGACGGCCCGTGAAGAGCGCGTGCTACGCATGCGTTTCGGCATCGGCATGAACACCGACCACACCCTGGAAGAGGTAGGGCAGCAGTTCAACGTCACCCGCGAGCGCATTCGCCAGATCGAAGCCAAGGCCTTGCGCAAGCTGAAGCATCCCAGCCGCAGTCGCAAGCTGCGCAGCTTCCTTGACAGCTGAGGCTTGATTGTCGAAGCCTTTCCTTGCGAGATGGGGAGAGGCTTGTGCGTTACTTCGAGCAATTTCAGATTCCGGCAGGCGAGATCGTCTCACTGGCCGGTTACGATGCGGGCAGTAAGGCTGGAATCGTCAAGGCCGAATCGGAGGCTTTGCTAGCGGCTGAGCAGGAGCAGCTGAAGGTGCTGCAATACCGGCTCTATTCCGAAAACAAGCAATCGCTGCTGGTCTGTCTGCAGGGGCCGGATGCCTCCGGCAAGGACGGTGTCATCGGGCATGTTTTTGCCGGCATCAACCCGCAAGGCTGCCGGGTGCAATCCTTCAAGCAGCCCTCGGCTTTGGAGCGCAGTCACGATTTCCTCTGGCGCGTCCATCCTTGGACGCCACAGGCGGGCCAGATTACGATATTCAACCGCTCGCACTACGAGGACGTTTTGGTTGTGCGGGTGAACAAGCTGGTCGAGGAATCGGTCTGGCGCGGACGCTATACGCATATCAACGCCTTCGAACAGCTCCTGGCCGACCGCGGCACCAAGGTCCTGAAGTTCTTCCTTCACATCAGCAAGGAAGAACAGCTGAAGCGCTTCGAGAAGCGGTTGAGCGATCCGACGCGGCATTGGAAAATCAGCGAGGCCGACTACACAGAGCGGGAGCGCTGGGACGACTACATCGTCGCCTTCGAAGAAGCGCTCAGCCGCTGTTCGACCGAACAGGCGCCTTGGTTCGTGATCCCCTCCAATCACAAGTGGGTCCGGAACCTGGCGGTCGCGCGGATCTTGCGGGAGTGCCTGGAGGATCTGGCCCCGCAGCTGCCGGAACCCACGGTCGACCTGAAAGACATCCGCAAGCGCTTCCACAAGGCCAAGAAGGAAGAGCAGGGGGAAAATGGGAAATAGATCCGCGTACAGCTCCCCGTCCTTCGGGCAGTTTCGAAGCGCAATCTGAAGCAAACGCACAAGATTGCCGATCGGTGATCTTAAGCTTCTTTACAGTATGGCGACACCGCAACCGTAGGAGTTATCTGGTCGCACCCAATGCCGTGCGCAGCCGAAGCAGCAGGATTGCCATGTCGGGGACGATGTCGAATTACGGCGGCACACCCGTGCCGTATTAGACAGTCTCGGCTATGACGATGTAGAGATCGAGCGCATGCTTCGCGAGAGCAGTGTTGGTACCTTCGGTCGCGATCCTGCCTATTGGCCCGATCAAGTCATGGGGTGGTGGCAAGCGACCGCGCGCCCCGGTTCTCCCTCCAGCAACTGCGGTATTGCGGAACGGCAAGCGTCGCGCGCTTGGGCGCAGCGCGCCGCGTAGACACAGCCCTTCGGTAGCTTTAAGGGATTATCCAGGACCTGGACCTGGCACTTACGGCCGCGGCGCCGACGGGCCGGATCGGGTAGCGGAACCGCCTCCAGCAGGCTCTTCGTATAGGGATGGCGGGGATGGGCGAAGACCGCCGCCGTCGGGCCGCGCTCCACTACGCGGCCGCGATATATCACGGCGACCTCTTGGGCGATGTAACGAACCACGGCCAGGTCGTGCGAGATGAAGAGGTAAGTGAGGCCGTGGTTCTGTTGCAGATCGAGGAAGAGGTTCAAAACCTGTGCCTGGACGGAAACGTCGAGGGCGGAAACCGCCTCGTCGGCGACCACCAGCGCCGGGCGGGTGACGATGGCCCGGGCGATGGCAATGCGCTGGCGCTGGCCGCCGGAGAACTCGTGCGGATAGCGCTGCGCGTCGCCGGGCTTGAGCCCGACCTGCCGCAGGACGGCTGCAACGCGCTCACGGATTTCTCCTGCGCCGGCACCGCTCTCCAGGGACCGCAGCGGTTCGGCGATGGAGCGGCCGACCCGGTGGTGCGGATCGAGCGAGCCGTAGGGGTCCTGAAACACCATCTGAAAATGCCGGCGCCGGCGGCGCAGCTGTGCCGGGCTGAGGGCAAAGAGATCCTCGCCGTCGAACAACAGCTGTCCGCAGCTCGGACTGTCCAAGGCCGTCGCAATCCGGGCCAGAGTGGACTTGCCGCAACCGGACTCGCCGACGATGCCGAGACTGCGTCCGGGCTCCAGCCGTAGAGATACGTCGATCAAGGCACTGATCCGCGGGCGCGGCTGGGTCAGTCGGCGGCGCGGCAGCAGATAGTCTTTACCGAGGCCGCGGGTCTCCAAGAGGGCTTGGGTCATGCCGTCGCCGTGCCCCGCTGCGGATAGCGGCAGCGCACCCAATGCCCTGCGGACAGGGATTCCACGGGGGGCTCTGCGGCACAGAGGTCCTGGGCTTGGCTACAGCGCGGCGCGAAGGCGCAGCCTAGCGGGCGCCCGGCCGGATCCGGGACTTGGCCGGGTATGGTCGCCAAGCGGTCCGCCGTCGTGCCGTCGCCCGGTCCCTTGGGCATGGCGGCGAAGAGGCCGCGGGCATAGGGATGGGCCATCGCACCGAAGACGGCGGTGGCGGGCCCTGCCTCGACGATGCGGCCAGAGTACATGACGGCGACCGCGTCGGCCATCTCGGCCACCACGCCCAGGTCGTGGGCGATCAGCAGCAGGGCCAGGCCCTCACTCTCGACCAGTTCGGCGATCAGGTCCAGCACCTGGGCCTGGAGGGTGACGTCGAGCGCGGTGGTGGGCTCGTCGGCGATTAAAAGATCTGGACCGCAGGCCATGGCCGCCGCGATCATCACCCTTTGCCGCTGTCCGCCCGAGAGTTGATGAGGGTAAAGCGACAGCGGGAAGCGCTGACCGGGGAGGCCGACCCGGTCCAGCAGGCGCGCGGCGCGCGCCTCTGCTTCCGTCCGGCCAAGGCGCAGGTGGCGGTGCAGACCCTCGGCCACCTGCCGGCCGATGGTCTTGACTGGATTGAGCGCAGTCATGGGTTCTTGAAAGATCATGGAGATTCGGCGTCCGCGCAAACGGCAGAGCGCCGGCTCCGGCAGCGCCAAGAGATCTTCCCCGTCGAACGCAATGGTGCCGCTGACGCGCGCCTGCTCGCTGAGAAGGCCCATGATGGCCAAGGCGGTCATGGACTTGCCGCAGCCCGATTCGCCGACCAAACCCAGGCTGCGGCCGCGTTCCAACGAGAGGTCGACGCCGTCTAGAATGGCCGCAGGACCTTGCGGCGTCGCGAACTCTATCCTGAGATCCCTGAC
The DNA here is from genome assembly GCA_014324045.1 of Rhodospirillales bacterium. Lineage (GTDB taxonomy): Bacteria > Pseudomonadota > Alphaproteobacteria > Kiloniellales > JACOMY01 > JACOMY01. The sequence continues at coordinate 55,008 of JACOMY010000020.1, forward strand.
CTCCAACAGCGCCATGGTTCAGCGCGCCTGCCTCAGGCGCGGATCCAGAAGATCGCGCAGGCCGTCGCCCAGCAGGTTCAGGCCCAGTACCGTCAGCATGATCGCCAGGCCCGGCAGAATGGCCAGTTGCGGCGCCAGGTAGAGCATGGTCTGGGCCTCGGCCAGCATCTTGCCCCAGCTGGGCAGTGGCGGCTGGGTGCCCAGACCCAGATAGCTCAAGCCCGCCTCGGCCAGGATGCCCAAGGCGAACTGGATCGTGCCCTGGACGATCAGCAGAGAGGCGATGTTGGGCAGGATGTGCTCCAGGGTTATGCGCGCATTGCCCCTGCCGGCCATACGGGCGGCCAGCACGTATTCGCGTTGCCATAGAACCAAGGCACCGCCGCGGGTCACTCGAGCGAAGACGGGGACGTTGAAGATGCCGATGGCGATGATGGAATTCACGCCGCCAGGACCGAAGACGGCGGTGATCATGACCGCCGACAGCAGCGCCGGGAAGGCGAAGGCGAAGTCGTTGAAACGCATCACCAGCTCGTCTATCCAGCCGCGCCGGGCAGCTGCCAGTCCGCCCAGCGGCAGGCCGAAGGCCAGACCGACGCCGACCGCGACGACGGCCACGCCGATGGAGTTGCTGGCCCCCACCATCAGCATCGACAGCAGGTCCCGGCCGAACTGATCGGTGCCCAGCAGGTGGTCCCAGCTGGGACCCTGCATGCGGTCCTCGATCGCCATCTCGAAGACCGAATGCGGTGTCCAGACCAGGGCGATCAGGGCAATGGCGAGAAAGAAGGCGGAGATGGCTCCGCCGATGACGAAGGCGCGGCTGCGGCTGCCCAGAACGATGAGACCCATGACGCCGCCTCTAGCCGCCATTGCCCAACCTCAAGCGTGGATCGAGGGCGGCATAGCTGAGGTCCACCAGGAAGTTCACCAAGATGACCGTGGCGGCCAGCAATACCACCAAGTCCTTCACCACCACCAGGTCGCGCTGGGCGATGGCCTGGAAGATCAGGCGCCCTAGACCCGGTAGGTAGAAGACGTTCTCGATGATGATTGTACCGGCCAAAAGGAAGGAGAACTGCAGGCCCATGATGGTTACCACGGGAATCAGGGCATTGCGCACCCCGTGGCGCCACAGCGCTTGGCCGCGCGTCAGGCCCTTGGCGCGGGCGGTGCGAACGTAATCTTCCCTCATCACCTCCAGCACGGAGGAGCGGGTGACGCGCGCTAGGATCGCTGCCTGCGGCAAAGCGAGCGCGATAGCCGGCAGCAGAAGGGAGAGCAGTGCCGAACCGGCACCCTCCTCCCACCCCGCGAAACCGCCGGCCGGCACCCAGCCCAAATTGACCGCGAACAGCAGGATCAGCAGCATGGCGAACCAGAAGTTGGGCACCGCCACACCCAGCTGGACGAAGCCCATGATTGCCGTGTCGGACAAGCGTCCATGGCGCGCGGCTGATGCCACCCCCAGCGGCAGTGCAATAGCGGTCGAAAGCAGGATCGCCATGACCGCCAGCGGCAAGGAAACCAGCACCCGCTCGCCGATCAGATCGGCGACCGGCCGGCCGTAGGTGTAGCTCTCGCCCAGCGTGCCGCGCAGCAGATCGGCGATCCAGACCAGGTAGCGCTCCAGCATGGGCCGGTCGAGACCCATTTGCCGGCGCAGGGCCGCCAGCGTGTCGTCTTGCGCCCCGGTTCCGAGAACGATCAAGGCCGGGTCGCCCGGCAATACCTCCAGAACCAGGAAGATGGCTAGAGAGGCGATCAGCAGAGTTGCGACCAGGGCCAAAGCGCGCTTGGCCAGGAAGACGCTCATGAGGCGTCTATCCGGAGTCTATCCGGACACTCGCGGGCATCGCGCGCCCTAGCGTTTCCAGTACACGCCGGTCAGGTCGTTGGCCTGAACCGGGGAGTTGTGCCACAGACCCTCCAGGTCCTTGTTCCAAACGCCGAGCTTGGCCAGCTGGAAGAGGTAGCCGTTGACCGCATCCTCGGCGATCAGGCGCTGCATCTTGCCGAGCAGTTCGTAGCGCTTGTCCTGATCGGTGCTCTCGTTCAGCTCCGCCAGCAGCGCCTTGAAGGCAGGGCCGTGATAGTTGAAATAGTAGTCGTCGCGGCCGTAGATGCCGATGTCGAAGGGCTCGGTGTGGGAGACGATGGTCAGGTCGTAGTCGGTGTTGCGAAAGACCTGATCAAGCCACTGCGCCCATTCCACCGGGATCAGTTCCAACTCGATCCCGATCTCGGCCAGCTGGGCGGCGACGATCTCCCCGCCACGGCGGGCATAGGCCGGCGGCGGCAGCCTCAAAGTCGCCTTGAAGCCCTCCGGGTGGCCGGCTTCGGCCAGCAGCGCCTTGGCCTTCCGCGGGTCGTACTCATAGAGGTCGACCAGATCCAGGTAGGCGGGATGATGCGGCGCGAAGTGGGTACCGATCGGCGTTCCATATCCGAAGAGACCGTCGATGATGGCCCGCCGGTCCAGGGCATGGGCGATGGCTTGGCGCACCCGCAGGTCGTTGAAGGGTTCTGCCGCATTGTTGGTGGAGAGGATGGTTTCGCCCTCGGTCGAACCGATAATGACAGTCAGCCGCGGATCGGCCTCCAGCTGCGGCACCAGTTCGGCGGCGGGGAAGTTGGCGAAGGCGTCGACGCCGCCGGACAGAATGGCGGCCGCGGCGGCGGCCGGATCGGGGATGAACTTGAAGGTGGCCGTCTCCAGCGCCATGGGCTGGCCCCAGTAGTTGGGGTTTTTGGAGAGCTCGATCCGGTCGCCGCTGACCCAGCGATCGAACGCGAAGGGGCCGGTGCCGATCGGGGTCTGCTTGTTGCCTTCGGCCGAGGCCGGGTCGACGATGACCGCATCGCCCCAGCCCAGATTGAACAGCAGGTTGCCGGCCGGCTGCTTCAAGGTGATGACGACGGTCCCCGCGTCCAGCGTCTCCACCTTATCGATGGCACCGAAGATCTGCTTTTGCGCGTTAACGCTATCTTCCGCCATGGCGCGGTGGAGGGAGAAGACCACGTCGCTGGCATCGAAGGCGGCGCCGTCGTGGAAGGTCACGCCGTCGGCCAGGTGGAAGGTGTAGGTCAGGCCGTCGCCGGAGATGTCCCAACTGCGGGCCAAGGCCGGCAGAACTTCGCCGTTCCGATCGATTCGGGTCAGGCCCTCGAAAACGTTGGCGTAGACCACCTCGTCGATGGCCGCGGCGGCGCCGGCGGTGGGGTCCAGATGCGGCGGTTCCAGGATCATCCCCATGGTCAGACTGTCGTTCGCCGCCCGGGCCTGCGAGACCCAGGCCTGCGAGGCGCCGAGCAGGACCCCCGCGGCGACCGGGAGACCGGTCTTCCAGAAGCGCATCATGTCTCTTCTCCAAGACGAATGGGAGTGACTAGGCTACTCGAAGATTCGTAGCGGGCAAGCCCCCTCTCGTAGCAGCATGACAGTCTCGGGGTTCCGGTGTGGGCGTTGTTCAATATCCTCGCCCTTGCCGAGTGCAGACTTTGGATGGCCGCTGCCGTTCCTGTGCTGTCGATTATGTTGGCTTTCCTTTTTGGTCTCGCCGGGCAAGCGATCGGCGGCCGGAAAGGCAACAGGGGTTTGTGTTAACTCGGCCACGACCGGCTGAGACCGCTCCAGAACGATTCCATCCGATCCGATTGCCGGTATGAGGCAGCCTCAGACCTCCGGTGCCCAGCCGGTCAGATAGAGGATTTCCACCTCCGCCTCGATGCGCCCGTCTGCGCGGCGCGGATAGCGGGCCAGGACACTGCCCAAGGTGTCGCGCCGCAGGAAGCGGCGCGAGCGGCCGGCCAAAGCATTGCTTTCTCCCATGCCTCTGAGGTCGTGCAGCAAGGTCAAGGGATCGGGATAGTCGATTGGGATGATGTCGGCATCGGCCATCGGCAATTGGAAGCCGGCGCGCAGCAGCAGCATTCCGGCATCCCGAACCTCGACGAAGGGAGATACCCGCGCGCTAACGCCGCCGACGGTCTCGTTTTCTGCCATCAACAGCACTTGCCGCAACTGCGCCAGCGATACGCCTCCCGGGAACGCCGCTATGAAGAGCCCGCCCGGTTTCAGGGCATAGCGGATCTGCGTCAGGGTTCCCGGCAGATCGTTGACCCAGTGCAGCGCGAAGAGCGAAATCACCAGATCGAGGCTGGCCGCACCGCAGGGCAACCACTCCTCATCGGCGACGAAGCTGGGCGCCGGCTGCCGGCTGGCGCGGGAGATCATGCCGGCCGACAGATCGCATTGCAGCAGCCGGCCGATCCGCCCCTCGTCCGGTCGCTTGGGGCCGGTGAGCTGTGCGGCCAGGAGGCCATCGTGACAGCCCAGGTCGAGCGCTAAGGGGAAGTCTCGCCGGGTCTCGATCAGTCTTTCGAGCAGCCTGTGCCCTACCTCGCGCAGCAAGAAGGCGTGCCGTCGAAAATCCACAGCGGTGCGGTCGCGGTGCCGGCGGAGCGCCGTGCGGTCGAACAGGGGCGTGGGGCCTCGGTCTGCCATGCTGGTCCTACTGCGGTCTGGGCGCATCTGCTATGGCAGGAGAGGCGGCGAGCGTCCATCATCTAGGTCATGACGCTATCGCAAGACAGGGGCCCTGGCCTGCGTCGTACTCTGGCCGCCGCCGGACGCTTCCTGCTGGACGCGGTGTTGCCGTTGCGCTGCCTGGGCTGCGGCGCGGTGGTGTCTGCGGAATCGGCGCTCTGTGCCGCCTGCTGGTCGGGCCTCACCTTCTTGGGCGAACCTTGCTGTACCTGCTGTGGCCTGCCCTTTCCCTTCGATCAAGGGACCGAGAGCCTCTGTCTGGCTTGCCTGCAGAAACCCCCCAGCTACGATCGCGCCCGTGCGGCGGTACTCTACGACGACGCGAGCCGCCGCTTGATCTTGGCGTTCAAACACGGCGACCGGCCGGAGGCGGCAGCACCCTTCGCCCGCTGGATGCAGCTGGCCGGTTGGCGGGCGCTGGAGAGCGCGGAGATCATCCTACCGGTCCCCCTGCACCCATGGCGTCTCTTCAAACGACGCTACAACCAGGCGGCGCTTCTGGCGCAAGCCCTGGGTGCAGAAAGCGGCCTTGCCGTGGATTTGGATCTTCTCCGCCGGACCAGGGCCACGCCGGTACAGGGCCATCTTTCTCGCGTGGCCCGTCAACGCAACGTGGCCGGCGCCTTCGACTTGGCGCCTGGCGCCGAGAACCGCAACCGCATACGCGGTCGCCACCTGTTGTTGGTGGACGACGTCATGACCAGCGGCGCCACTCTCAATGAAGTGGCCAAGGTGTTGCGGCGAGGCGGTGCAGAAAAGATCGATGTCCTGACCCTTGCCCGGGTCTTGCGCGAGACTCCATATTGAAGGTGTCGGCTTTCGCTTGAAATTGCGCGGCACCGGCCTCCGCACGGCTACCCAATCAGGATACTCTGGCGGGGGCCAGTGCCGCATTGAGAATGGACTGGTTCGCCTATTCTCAGAAGAGTTCTTGGAACAAGAGGTTTCTTTGAAACCGTCGGTGTGAGGAGATTGGCGTGTATGGCCGAGGTTGAGATTTACACAAGTCTGTTGTGCGGCTTTTGCTATCGGGCGAAGCGGCTACTGGAAACAAAGGGCATCGCCTTTTCCGAGTACAACTTGCTGGCCGAGCCGCAGCGGCGTCGCGAGATGCTGGAGCGGGCAGGAGGGCGCACCTCGGTGCCTCAGATCTTTATCGATGGTGTGCACATCGGCGGGTGCGACGAACTCTATGCGCTAGAGGCGGCCGGAAAGCTCAATCCGCTGCTGAAGACGGCAGCGTGAGCGAGGCCTTCACCGCGGGCCTGGTCCAACTGACGGCGGGACCGGAGATCGCCCCGAATCTTGCGGCAATCGAAGACATGACACGCGCGGCGAAGGCTGACGCTGCCAACCTCGTCTGTCTGCCGGAGAACTGCACCCAGATCGAACCCAACAAGGAAAAGATCATCGGCCAAGCGACAGGCGAAACCGAACATCCGGCTCTGCCGCGGCTACAGCAATTGGCCGACGAATTGGATGTCTGGCTACAGGTCGGTTCGCTGACCGTGCGGGCATCGAGCAAGCACTGTTGGAACCGCAGTTACCTCTTGGGGCCCGACGGCGCGGTGGCGGCCCGCTACGATAAGATTCACCTTTTCGACGTTGCCGTCGGCGACGGCCAGACCTATCGCGAATCCAGTTATACGATGCCCGGCTCTTCGGCGGCGCTGGCTCGCCTGCCCTGGGGGCTCTTGGGGCTGTCTGTCTGCTATGACCTGCGTTTTCCGCATCTCTACCGCCATCTTGCGCAGGCGGGGGCAGATTTCTTAACGATCCCCTCGGCCTTCACCAAGGTGACGGGTACGGCCCACTGGCATGTGCTGTTGCGCGCCCGCGCGATTGAGACTGGCTGCTTCGTGTTGGCCGCGGCGCAGTGCGGTACCCATGCCCGCGGCCGGCAGACCTATGGCCACAGCCTGGTCGTGGATCCCTGGGGAGAGGTCCTGGCCGACGGCGGCGAGGAGATCGGGGTGGTCACGGCACGGATCGACCCGGCGGCGGTCTTAGAGGCGCGCCGGCGCATACCGGCCTTGGAACATGATCGTCCCTTCGCCGCGTCGGCGTCCGATTCCGGCCAGCCGCGGGGGCGGGCCAGCTAGGCTAGCCGCAGCCGGCTGTTGACGCGCCGGCTCCACCGGCGCATGCCGGGAAAAGCGAACATCGCCAGTGCAGGGATTAAGTGTGCAGGGATTAAGAGTGCAGGAATAAGGCTATGCTGACAGTCTGGGGTAGGCGCTCTTCCTCCAACGTTCAAGCCGTCTTGTGGGGCCTCACGGAACTGGAAGTGCCGTTCGAGCGGATCGACGCCGGCTTTCGTTACGGCGTGACCGATACCCCGGCCTATCGTGCGATGAACCCGAACGGCTTGGTGCCGACCGTTAAGGACGGCGACGATCCGCCTCTGTGGGAGAGCGGCGCGATCCTGCGCTATCTGGCCGATCGCTATGCGCCCGAAGCCTTCTGGCCGACGGACCCCGCGGCCCGCGCCCGGATCGACATGTGGGCGGAGTGGTCCAAGTTGAACATCGCCGGCCGCTTCACCGGGCCGATCTTCTGGCGGGTGGTGCGCACACCGCCATCGAAGCACAATCCCTACGCGATCGCGGCTGGCGTCAAGAGCTTCGAGACCGCCTTGGCTATCGCCGAGCAGCGGCTGGCCGGGCAGGCGCACCTGGCGTCCGAGGAATTCACCTTGGCCGACATCCAGTTTGGCCATTGCCTCTACCGCTACTATGATATTGCGATTGAGCGTGGCCGCTTTTCGGCCGTTCGCCGCTACTACGAGGCGCTGGCCGAGCGTCCGGCCTTCCGCGACTGCGTGATGGTCTCCTATGACGAGTTGCGAGCCTCGGACTGAGGTGGAACAGTGCCGGGCTCAACTTCCACTATGCAGCGTTCGACGCCATTAGGTCTCGCGCAGAAGGCCGCGCACCGTCAACGCCGCGGCGGCTGCGTCACACCCTCGGCGGCGATGTGCAAGGTGGCGATCGAGGCTTCGTTGCTCAGAGACCAGAGGTGCAGGTGGTGTATATCGGCGGCCTGCGGTGGGGTTTTCATGGCCACCAGCACGCCGTCGCGCTCCGGGTCCTCCGGGGTGTCTCCCGGCCATGCCTGAAGTTCGCCTCAGTCTTCCTCCTCACGTCTCGCGACAATGCGCTGGACGGCGCCCGGTCTCGGCTCGGAGACCACCAGATCCTCGTAGGCGAGAATGCGCAGTGCCGACTGGACGGCCTCGATCAACTCTCCCGGTCGCAGCAGAAAATCCGGATTTCTGGGCCTGCCGAAGCGCTCATTCCCCACTGCAAAGGTCTCGTAAAGCAGGGCGCCGCCGGGCGCAACCGCTGCCACGAGGCCGGGGAGGAGGGGCCGGAACAGATAGTTGGTGACCAGCACACCGTCGAAGCGCCGGCTGCCCAAGGCAAAAGGTGTCCCGTCCTCAAGATCGCGTGCGATCAGGTCTAGATTGGGATGGTCGGCGAGCGTGCCGACGCGCGCCAGATCGCGGTCGACGCCAGTGACTCGATATCCCAGCGCCAAGAGGTAATGCAAATGCCGGCCGCTGCCGCAGGCTAGGTCCAGCACCCTGCCGCCCTGCGGAATGGCCCAGGAAAAGCGCTCTACCCAAGGGGAGACGGGTGGCAGAAGGGGATCCTTCATCTCTGGTACTCTCGCTTGCTCTTTGCGCATGGTCAAGCCATCATTAATGCAATGATCAAGTATGACCTCAAGTGTGATCGGGGCCACGGCTTCGAGGCATGGTTTCGGAACAGCGTCGGCTTCGACGAGCAAAAGGCGGCGCAAGAGATTGCCTGTCCGGAGTGCGGCTCGGCAGCCATCGAAAAGGCTCCGATGGCGCCGCGCTTGCCAGGTAAGACCAATTCCAGCCGAGCAGCGGCAGTGCGCCGGGAGCTCTTGGCGCTGCGCGAAAAGGTGGAGCAGGAGTGTGATTATGTAGGCAACCGCTTTGCCGAGGAAGCGCGCAAGATCCACTACGGTGAGAGCGAGGCGCGCAGCATTTACGGCGAGACCAGCGGCGAAAACGCCAAGCAACTGGCCGAAGAGGGCGTGGCCTTCGCGCGCATCCCGTGGGTGAAGAAAGAAAGCGCCTAGCGACCCCCGCGCAGGCCTGTCGTCTGCTAACAGCACAGAACGCTCGCTAGACTAGGCGACGTCTCGGCGCAGGGACCGCCGCCCGATGCAGTGCGCCCAGTCAACAGGCTGTCGCTCATCAGCTCTGCGCAAAGTGCTCGGGCCCTAAGCAAATAAATCAAAGCTGCATCGCGACAGCCTTACGCAGACTTCCTAGCTAAAAGGGGTGAAGACTCGTGCTTCGGGGAAAGGCTTTGGCCATGCAAGCCTTCGAGGGGATCCGCGTATTGGACCTGACCCATATCTTGGCAGGTCCCTTCTGCAGCTATCAGTTGGCCGTCCTGGGGGCGGACGTCATCAAGATCGAGCCGGTCGATGTGCCCGACATCATGCGTGCCTGCGGCCCGGACGAGGATCTGAACGAAGCCGGCATGGGTCTCTTTTATCAAGGCCAAGCCAGCAACAAGCGCGCACTCGCCGTCGATCTCAAGGCACCAGAGGGTCAGGAGATCGTCAAGGCCTTGGCGGCGACCGCCGATGTCATCGTCGAGAACTATCGGCCCGGCGCGCTTGCCGATCTGGGCCTGGGTTACAAGGACATTCGGGAGATCAAGCACGACATCGTTTATTGTTCCTTGAGCGGTTTCGGCGAGACCGGTCCCAAGGGCCGGGACACGGCCTACGACAATGTCATCCAAGCCTTTTCGGGGCTTATGAGTGCTACAGGTACGGCAGAGACGGCACCGGTGATGGTCGGAACGCCGGCCCTGGACTACGGCAGCGGTGCCCAAGCAGCCTTCGCTATCGCTTCGGCCTTGCTGCGGCGCGAGCGCACCGGCGAGGGACAGCGCCTCGACGTGGCCATGCTCGATGCCGCCATGATGCTGATGGTGCAGACCCTCATGTCGACCCAGGCCTTAGGCGAGCAGCCGGCGCCACGCGACCGAGGCAAGGGCTTCGTGGCCGCCTACGGCTGCTACCGCGCGGCCGAGGGTCTGATCATGCTTGGCATCTTCACGCCCGGACAGCATCGGCGCATGTGGCGGGTGCTGGGCCGTGAGGATCTGGCCGAGGAGGCCAGGCGTTCGACAATCGGGGAGATCGCGGCCCGGCGCGCGCAAGACGAGGCCATCTTGCGGGAAATTCTGATCCGCGAGCCGGCCGGATACTGGGAGAACCTCTTCAATGCCGCCGGTATTCCCGCGGCGCGGGTCCGCAGCGTCGCCGAGGCGCTGTCCAGCGAACAGCTGGCCGCCAGACCGGTTCTAGGCGCGCCGCTGCCGACCGGTCCCAAAGGCACGCCGGTCAAGCCGGCAATTGCCGCCTTTTGCGCGCAGGAAGACGGTCCTGCCTTGACCTCGCCGCCGCCTCGTCACGGCGAACACAGCGTCCAGATCTTAACGGAGCTTGGTTACGACCTCGAACGCCGCCAATCACTGCATCGCCGCCGAATTGTGGGGGCGTGAGGCAGCGTGTAGTTTGTCCGGCCTGCCCTTGGACACTTGCCGGGGGCTTGCGCGCTCGACGGCCTTCGGCCCGACGACAAAGACCGAGCCGGACTGCGGGCCGAGGCCGGCTCATCACGTTCCAATGCCTTCTCGCTATAGAGGGGTAAAAGAGGGGCCTCTTCCGCCATGGATCGTTCCGCCATCGTTCACGAGAACTTCCTGCAGCGGGTCGCAGCCGGCGATCTGCCGCCGGGCGCCGCACCCAGCGGACCGCTCGAGGTCCCCGCTGCCGTCTCGATTTACCGTTCCGGCTGCCTCTCGCGGGCCCTCGACCGCAAGAGCCGGGCAATGCAGGCGGCCGGACAGGGCTTCTATACCATCGGCTCTTCGGGGCACGAGGGCCTTGCCGCCGTTGCCGCAGCCTTGCGCCCGACCGACATGGCCTTCCTGCACTATCGCGACGCGGCTTTTCAGATCCAGCGGGCCGAACAGGTCCCCGGCCAGTCCATCGTCTGGGATATGTTGCTCTCCTTCGCCTGCTCGTCGGAGGATCCCATCTCCGGCGGCCGCCATAAGGTGCTGGGCTCGAAGGCCCTAACCATTCCGCCGCAGACCTCCACCATTGCCAGCCACCTGCCCAAGGCCGTGGGGACGGCCTACGCAGTCGGCGCCGCCCGCCGGCATCGGCCCGAACACGCCAGCCTGCCAGACGATTCCCTCGTCTATTGCAGTTTGGGCGACGCCTCAGCCAACCACTCGACCGCCCAGGGCGCCTTCAACACGGCACAATGGACCTCTTACCAATCGGTGCCGCTGCCTCTGCTGTTCTGCTGTGAAGACAACGGCATCGGCATCTCCACCAAGACGCCAAAGGGGTGGATCGAGGCAAGCTTTTCCAACAGACCCGGCATCGAGTACTTCGCTTGCAACGGCCTCGACCTATACGAGACCTACGCCACGGCCCTCGCCGCGGCAGCCTATGTGCGCCAAAGGCGCAAACCCGCCTTCCTGCACGTCCGCACCTTGCGCCTCTACGGCCATGCCGGCGCCGACGTGTCCACCGCCTACCTCTCGACCGCGGAGGTCGAAGCCGAAGAGGCCAACGATCCGCTGCTGCATTCGGTTCGCCTGCTGTCCGAGACCGGCGCCCTGATGCCGCCCGAGGCCCTGCGGATCTATGAGGAGAGCATCGCCCGCGTCGAGCGGATCGCGGAGGAAGCGGTCAAGCGGCCGCATCTGGGCAACGCCGAAGAGGTAATGGAGAGTCTCATCCCGCCGCGCCGCCCCTGCCGACTGGCCGCCGGCCCCAGCCCGGAACGCCGTGCCGAGGTCTTCGGGCCTGACCTCAAGGCCATGGCAGAGCCGCAGATCATGTCGCGCCTGATCAACTGGGCCTTGACCGACCTGATGCTCACCCACGCGGACATCGCGATGATGGGCGAGGACGTCGGCCGCAAGGGCGGAGTCTACGGCATCACCCAGAAGCTACGGCAGCGCTTCGGTCGGGACCGCATGATCGACACCCTGTTGGACGAGCAATCGATCCTGGGCCTTGCCATCGGCATGGCGCACAACGGCTTCATACCCATGCCGGAGATCCAGTTCCTCGCCTATCTGCACAATGCCGAGGACCAGATCCGCGGCGAAGCCGCCACCCTCTCCTTCTTCTCCAAGGGCCAATACACCAACCCCATGGTGGTGCGGATCGCCGGCCTGGGCTATCAGCGGGGCTTCGGCGGCCATTTCCACAACGACAACTCGCTCGCCGTGCTGCGCGACATCCCGGGCGTCATCTTGGCCGTGCCCTCCAACGGTGCGGATGCGGCTCGTATGCTGCGAGAATGCGTCCGCCTGGCCCGCGAGGAGCAGCGCGTCGTCGCTTTCCTGGAGCCGATTGCGCTATACCCCATGCGCGACCTGCATGCCGCCAAGGACGGGCTCTGGATGTGCCGCTACCCCGACCCTCCCGCGGCCATTCGGCTGGGCGAGGTAGGCGTCGCAGGGACCGGCCGCGATCTCGCCATCGTGACCTTCGGAAACGGCGTTTACCTCTCGAATCGGGCCTTGCCTGCCATCGAGGCCGCCGGGATCGAGGCCCGCATCGTCGATCTGCGCTGGCTCTCGCCGCTCCCCAAGAACCAGCTCAGCGCTGCGGTGGAGGGCTGCAGCACTCTGCTGATCGTGGACGAGACGCGCCATTCCGGCGGTGTGGCCGAGGCGCTGATGGCGCACTTTGCCGAGACCGGCAGGGCGAGGCTGGCCAGGCTTACCGCCGAGGACAGCTTTATCGCCACCGGCCCTGCCTATGCTGCCACCATGCCGTCCAGCACCTCCATAGCCGAGGCCGCCAAGGCCCTGGCCGGGGCACAGTCATGAAGAAGACCGCCTCCATCATCACCGGCCCGGTCCCACTTAAGGCAAGCTCAACTTAGACAGAATAGCCGAGCCGCTCAAGAACATCGCCGAAGACATCGTTCAGTCTTTCGATGGTTTGAGGAGCCAGCTTTCTCCGGTGATCACCTGGCGTAACCTGACGTTTGCGCACCATAAGGTTCTCTTTTTTACCGCTTCTCTTAGGAACCCCGTCAACCTTCTGAAAATCCTCCTCAAGGTTTTTCAAATTCGCAGATCCGGGCACACCGAAGACATCGGCGACCTGCCGCAGCCACCGAGCACGATTGCAAATCATATCTTCGTAGCGGACCAAGGTCACGTTCGGCCGGCCCAACAAATTGTCGATATAGTGCCGGTAGCGGTCGTGCAGGTTGCCAGTGCGATTCCAAACTCTTATGCCGGTACCGTAGTCTCCCCGGTAGTCTCCCCGGAAGCGGTAGGGTCTTTCGGTTGCCGTCGCCATGTTCATGACGAATGCATCTATTCCCTCCGCCGCGACCTCGGCCCGCGGTCCGGTGCCTCCTTTGATGGGGCCGCTGTGACTGTAGCAGAAGGCATAAAACATAGAGGTTAAGACATCGCGCGGGTCGCGCAGATGCAGCAGAAACCTGGCCGCCTCGGGCTGCGGTATCGGATAGTAGAATCGTATGGGTCCAAAACAACCGGGGTTCAAGAACACCTCATCCGGCATACCGAACGGCTCCGCGATCCTGACACGGGGTGATCGGCGTGATTCATTGTATCCTCCCTTGGGGAGGGGGGGGACCAGCTGCCCAGATAAAATTTGTATCCCTGTATTTCCGATAAGCGGCTGCAAAACCACTTCACGACTATAGATCCGTGTCTCTGCATTAAAAAAATGAAAATACGGGTAGGCTGTTGCATCAAGGTTTCCTGCGACGAGATTTAGGCGCGGCGCGTAGGCCGGCATGCTACAGATACAAGATAGCTTGGACAACTAAACGGCACTTTCAAACAGAAAGTTCCCCAGACCCAGCGCCACCTAGCCAGTACCTCCTCCTGGACCTTGTGCGGCCGCTTCCCCTGATAGATGGCGTTGCCCAGCTGGTTGGAAGAAGGGGCCATGAGCCCGATGCCGATGAACCTGGCAACAGGCAAATTCGGGTGCGCCGTGCGTCTGCCCGCGGCTGGCTGGCGAGGGCGATCGATAGGGAAGAGTGACAGGAGCGCGGCTGCAGGCTCCGTTTAGGTGCCTGCCAAACCTCTCTGCAAGGCAGCCATCGCGCCGGAGCCTCTTTTCGCCGAACCCATCCGGCGATTAACCTGCCGGCGCTTGGTATGAAGACCGAACTCTCTTTTCCCGATCGGCAGGCTGCTTTTCGCGGCGGCCTCCGCGAAGCGGCTGGGGCGCCGGCATTGGCCATCGGTGCCAGCTTCCTCGGCTTCGGGGCCTTGGTGCGGGAATCGGGGCTCACGCTCTGGCATGGATTGATCTCGACGGCGACGACCTGGGCGCTGCCGGGTCAGGTGGCCATGGTGGAACTCTATGCCGTCGGCGCCGGTTTGGTGGCCATCGCCTTGGCGGTCGGGGCCAGCGCCACGCGACTCTTGCCGATGGTCATGACCCTGCTGCCCTTGATGCGCCAGCCTGGGGCGCCGCAGCGTCATTATCTGCTCTGGGTGCATTTTATCGCGCTGACCGGCTGGGCGGTGATCATGCGGGTCGGCCCCTCCCTGCCGCCAGCCCTGCGTCTGCCCTTCTTCCAAGGCTTCACCCTGGTGCTCTGGGCCACCACCCTGCTTGCCACGGCGATTGGCTACCTACTGCCCACGGTCTTGCCGGAAGCCGTCACCTTGAGCCTGGTGTTTCTAACGCCGCTCTACTTCACCATGCTGTTCCTGGAGGACCTGCGCGGGCACCGCAAGGCGCTGTCGCTTGTACTCGGCGCGCTGCTCGGGCCGCCGCTCTTCCTGCTGTCGCCCGATTGGAGCCTGATGCTGACCGGCATCTTGGGCGGCAGCCTCGCCTTCGTCCTCACGCGGAACAAGAGGGCCTGAAAGATATGCAGGAGAGCTGGCTCTGGCCCCTCGCCGTCCTCGCGGTCGCGGCCTTGGCGACCTATGTCTGGCGCTTTCTCGGTGTCCTGCTTTCCGGCCGAATCAATCCGGAGAGCGCCTTCTTCGCTTGGATGGCTTCGGTCGCTTATGCCCTGCTGGCCGGCCTCGTCACCCGCATGATCGTGCTGCCGGTGGGCCCCTTGATCGAGACTCCTCTGGCCGCGCGGCTGACGGCGGCGGCAGTTTGTCTGTTTTGCTTCCTGATTACCAGGCGCTTGCTGCCCTCCGTCCTGATCGGCGGCGGTAGCCTGGCGCTCTGGCTCTCCCTCAGTGTGTCATGAGGGCGGCGACGCCCGGCAGGCTTTTGCCTTCCAGCCACTCCAGAAAGGCGCCGCCGGCCGTCGAGACGTAGGAGAGCCTGCCGGCGGCCCCGGCCAGGGCCGCCACGGTATCGCCGCCGCCGGCAACCGACAGCAGGCTGCCACTGTCGGTCAAGGCGATCGCGGCGGCCGCCGTTGCCATGGTGGCACGATCGAAGGGTGGGAACTCGAAAGCACCCAGCGGCCCGTTCCAGACCAGGGTCTTGGCCTCGCTCAGCGCTGCCTCGATGGCATCGATGGTCTTGGGGCCGACGTCCAGGATCATCTTGTCGGCCGGGATGGCGTCCAGAGCTACAGTTGCGGCCGGGGCGCCGGCCTCAAGCCTCGCGGCGACCACGGCGTCTTCAGGCAGCAGGATGCGGCAACCGGCGTCGGCCGAGGCTTTGTCAATCTTGGCCGCCGTCTCCGCCAGGTTGCGCTCGCAGAGTGAGGCGCCGACTTCGATGCCGCGGGCATGGAGGAAAGTGTTGGCCATGCCGCCGCCGATCGCGAGCACATCGACCTTCTCGATGAGATTGCCCAGCAGCTCCAGCTTGGTCGAGATCTTGGCGCCGCCGACGATGGCTACAACCGGCCGGGCCGGGGCCTCCAGCGCGCGGGAGAGATGCTCGATTTCCTCCTGCATCGAGAACCCGGCTGCGGCCGGCAGGCGATGCGCCAGGCCTTCGGTCGAGGCGTGCGCACGATGGGCGGTCGAAAAGGCGTCGTTGACGTAGAGATCGCCCAAACTGGCCAAGGCAGCCACGAAGTCCGGTTCGTTTTTTTCCTCCCCGGCATGGAAGCGCAGGTTCTCTAGCATCAGGACCCCGCCCGGCGCCAGCGCGGCGATGGCCGTCTCGGCGGCAGAGCCGATGCAGTCCTCAGCGAGGGTCACCGGCGCGCCTAGCAGCCCGCTTAGGGCTTCGGCCACCGGCTTCAGGCTCATCTCCGGATTAGCTTTGCCCTTGGGGCGGCCGAAGTGGCTCATCACCACGACCTTGGCGCCGGCCTCTTGCAGCCGGCGAACGGTCGGCAGGCTGCGCTCGATCCGGGTGGCGTCGGCCACGGCGCCGCCGCGCAGCGGCACGTTGAAGTCGGCGCGCAGCAGCACCCGCTTGCCTTGGAGATCGCCCAAGTCACCGATGGTCTTCATCTGCGTCATGTCCTCGTTCTTCTCGCCATCCTGATTGTGTGTCGCGCGGCGACCCCAGTTGTATGTCGCGCGGCGACAGGGACCACAAAGCGCGGCGGGCCGGCAAGGGGCCAGGGGCGCGCAGGCGCGGCCTTTAATGCCGCAAGACGTTGACCGAGAGATGATCGCCCTCCACCCTTAGCGGAATGATCGAAAAGATCGCGCAGATCGCCGAGCGCGGGCCAAGGGCAGGGCATCTGAGCCCCCTGCAGCGCCGAGCCTATCGTTTGAGCCAGATGGCAAGCGTCGGGCTCTTTGCCGGACAGAAATGGCTGTCGGCAGGCTTGATGCGACCGGTCCGGGCCGATCCCCCGATCGAGGGTCCGCTGCCCAGCCGCGACGAGATCCTGGCCGATTTGCGTCGTCTAATGGCACGCGATCTGGAGAATGCGGAACGCGGGCTCTATCCGCTGCCCGACGATCTACTGCGACGGCCCTTGGGCGCGCTGACCAATGCGATCGGCTATTTCCGCGACCTTCCGGCTATCGAGCGGCGGCGGCATAGCGGCCGCAGCCAGGAAGTCTTCGAGCAGCAGGTCCAACCCGGCTTGCCGCGCTACTATCAACAGAATTTCCACTATCAGAGCGACGGGTGGCTCAGCCGCCGTTCGGCCCGGCTCTACGATCATCAGGTGGAGGTGCTTTTCTCCGGCGGCGGCGACGCGATGCGGCGCCAAGCCTTGGTGCCGCTGGCCAAGGTTCTGCGCGGCGCCGGGCGCCGCCTGCTGCGGCTCGCCGACCTAGGAAGCGGCAACGGCGGTCTGCTGCCCTTTTTGAAGCAAGCCTATCCGCGTGTGGAGGTTTTGGGTATCGATCTTTCGCTGCCCTACTTGGAAGAGACGGCGCGTCGCTTGCGCCCCTATCGGCGCTGGCAGTTGACCCAGGCGCCGGTGGAGGCCTTGCCATTGGCCGATCGCTCGCAGGATGCCGTCACCAGCGTCTTCCTGTTCCACGAACTGCCCCGCAAGGTCCGCTCCCAAGTAGTGCTGGAGGCTGCTCGCGTATTGAAGCCGAACGGCAGCTTCGTGCTGTTGGATTCGATCCAAAAGGGCGACAACGCCGCCTACGACACACTGCTGGATTACTTCCCCGTGGCCTTCCACGAGCCCTACTATGCTGACTACGTCCGTCAGGACATGACTTCCCTCTTTGCCAAAGCGGGCTTTCGTATGGAAAGTGTCGAGGTCGCCTACTTCGCACGCTGCATGCACTTGGTGCGTAGCGCGTGACCGGCCCCGCAGTAACGACGGGTGGCTTTCGTGGCGGTGCCGGAGAGAGAACAGAACATCACGAACCGCATGTGTTAGTGTTCCGACTGTTGAAAATCAGCTTTTCTGCACTCTTCACCTTGCCGTCTTTGCGGGCTGGGATCATCACAAGGGCAATCGCATTCTGGCCCAGCTGCGGCGGCTTGGGTTAGTCTCCGTCTCCCAGTGCAGACGCAAAATTTGCTCCAACAATAACTTGATAGGCGATGCTCTCCGTGATCTTTCGACTCTTTCCGCTCCTGATCGCGTCATGCCTCTTGGCTCTGTCGGCGGTTGCGGCCGAAATGACGACGCTGAAACCGGCCATCATGGTCAACGACAAGGTGATCTCCGCGTTGGAGATCGAAATGCGGGTCAAGCTGGCATTGGTGTCTGCCGGGCTGCAGGAATCGGATGAGGCGCGCACGTTCCTGACCCGCCAGGTCGAGCAGGCCTTGATCGATGAAGAACTGCAAGTCCAGGAGGCCAAGCGACTGGGCATCACTTCCTCCGCAGAGGAAGAGGCGGTGACCTTCCGGCAGATTGCCCGCAGCAACGGCCTCGACGTCACGACCCTGCGCCAACGCCTCGAGGGTGCGGGCATCCTGCCAGCCTATCTGATGGATCAAATCCGTGCTGAGTTGCTCTGGCGGGCGGTTCTGCGCAGCGAGATAATGCCGCAGGTGATTGTGACGGAGGAGGATGTGGACGAAGCGGTCAAGAGCATCGAGGCTCGTCAGGGCGAACCGCAGCGCCTCTTGGCGGAGATTTTCCTGCCGATCGACAATCCCGCCGATACCGGCGAGGTTGTCGCGACCGCCGAAGAAGCGATCGAGCAAATGCGGCGCGGCAGCGGCTTCCAGGCCATGGCGCGCCAAGTCTCGCAGGCGCCCACCGCCTCGGTCGGCGGCGACATGGGTTGGGTCGAAGCCGGTAGTCTGCCTCAAGAAGTCGAGGAGGCCTTGACCAAGATCAAGGTGGGCCGGCTGACCCCGCCCATCGTGACACCTTACGGCGTCTACATCATGCTGCTGCGCGACGAACGGCCGCCGCCAGAGCGCAAGATCGCGGTCTCGGTCAAGATGTTGACCTTCCCCGTCAGAAACTTCGAGAACCGCAGCCAGGTCAATCGGGCAGCCGGGCGTGCCACCGAGGCGCAGAAGGCCTTAACCTCCTGCGAAGCGGCCCCGGCGGTGGCCAAGCGCTTCAGCGCTCAGGTCGAGCCCCTGCCCGAAGAGTTTGAGGTCTCGCGTATGCCGGGCAACCTCCGGAGTGTGACGATGGGGCTGCCGATCGGCCAAGCTAGCGAGCCGTTCAGGGCACCCGAGGGCATCGGACTCGCCATCGTCTGCGCCCGCACCGACAGCGGCATCGACCGTGATTTGGTGCGCCAGCGGTTGATGTCCGAGCAGGTCGACCGGCGCTCGCGGCGCTATCTGCAGGACCTGCGCAGCCTCGCCACCATCGAGATGCGAAACTGACCGATCTCCTCCCGGCGCTACCGCCGCTAACCAAGGTCATCCAGCGCCACGGCCTAAGTGCTCGCAAGGAACTGGGGCAGCATTTCCTGCTCGATCCCGGCATCACCCGGCGGATCGCCGCGGCTGCGGGTCCGCTGGAAGGCCGAGACGTCATCGAGATCGGACCTGGACCCGGCGGGCTGACTCGGGCGCTGCTCGAGAGTCCTTGCCGGCGGGTGATCGCAGTGGAGAAGGACAGCCGCTGCCTGGAGGCGCTGGCCGAACTGGCGCAAGCCTATCCCGGTCGCCTCGAGGTGGTAGCCGGCGATGCCTTGAAGCTGGAAGCCCGGCATCTGGGTACGGCACCACGCAAGCTGGTCGCCAACCTGCCCTACAACGTCGCTACGCCGCTGCTGATCGGCTGGCTGCAAGCCCTGGACTGCGACCCCGCTTGCCTGGAAAGCTTGACCCTCATGTTCCAGAAGGAGGTCGGGCAGCGCTTGGTCGCCGCGCCGGGCACCTCGGCCTACGGGCGGCTCAGCATCGTTACGCAATGGCTGACGCGGGCCGAGAGCTGTTTCGACCTGCCGCCCGGCGCCTTCAAGCCGCCGCCTAAGGTGGTCTCCAGTGTGTTGCGCCTGACGCCCCATGCCTGCCCCAGCCCACCGGCCCGCCTGGCCAGCCTGGAACGGGTGACCGGGGCTGCATTCGGCCAGCGCCGCAAGATGCTACGTCAGAGTTTGAAGAGGCTGAGGGTCGATACCAAGCAGTTGTTGGCAGCCGCCGGAATCGAGGAGACCCTGCGCGCCGAAACCCTGACGCTGGCCGATTTCTGTCGTCTCGCCCAAGCCTTGGATCGCTTTACAGAAGAGCTTGCCTAGCATGCCGCCAGCGCCCAGACTGAAATGTCAGACATCGGCGAAGGAAGCGTCATGGCCAGTTTCGACGGCAAGCGCCTGAGCGGCATTCAGCGGCAGCTGCACAGCCACCTGCCCTCCGACCCGGCCCTCAGGGTCAAGTCGCTGGAAAGCCTCCTGGTAGACAAGGGCTATCTTGACAGCGGCGCCGTGGATGCCTGGGTCGAGATCTATTCGGAACAGGTCGGCCCCAAGAACGGTGCGGCCGTGGTGGCGCGGGCCTGGTGCGATCCGGCCTTCAAGGCGCGGCTGTTGGCCGACGGCACCGCTGCGGTGGCGGAGTTCGATTTCGTCGGCCGCCACAACGCCAAGATCGTCGCTGTGGAGAACAAGCCTGAGGTTCACAATCTGGTCGTCTGCACGCTCTGCTCCTGCTATCCGCTGGCGCTGCTCGGGGTGCCGCCAACCTGGTACAAAGCCAACGAGTACCGCGCCCGTGCCGTGCGCGAGCCGCGCGCGGTGCTGGCGGAGTTCTGCGTGGTACTGCCGCCCGGGGTCAAGGTGCGGGTCTGGGACAGCACCTCGGAAGCCCGCTACTTCGTCCTGCCGCAGCGGCCCGACGGGACCGAAGATCTGGACGAAGCGGCCTTGGCCGCGTTGGTCACCCGGAATGCCATGATCGGCACCGCCTTGGTCCAGGCACCCGGCGAGGAGAAGGAGGCCTGATGGACGGCATGCACGATCTGGGCGGCGCCGAGGGCTTCGGCCCCATCGACCGCAGCCACGAGGACGAGCCTTTTCACGAGGCTTGGGAAGGCCGCATGTTCGCTATGGCCGCTGCCATGGCCCGGCCTGCCGACTGGACCATCGATTGGTTCCGCTATGCGCGCGAGTGTGCACGGCCGATCGATTACATGACCCTGGGCTACTTCGATCAGTGGGCGAAAGCCTACGAGACCCTGTGGGTGGATTGTGGACTGCTGACTATCGGGGAGTTGGAGGCCGGCAAGTCCCTGCGGCCCGCGCAGCCGCTGGCACCTCCGCTGCGCGCAGAAGACATTCGCGGCAAGGCGCACCATCCGCCCAATCCCTTGCGCCCGGATGCCGCCAAGCCGGCCTTTGCCACCGGTGCTGCGGTACGCTGCAAGACCAGCGGCCATTCCGGCCACACCCGTCTGCCCAGTTACGCCCGCGGCAAGCCCGGCGTTATCCAGGCCTACTACGGCCCGCAGTTGCTGCCGGACGCTGCGGCCGCTGGCCAGGAGCGTGCCGAGCCGCTCTATTCGGTCCTCTTCAAGGCCCGCCACCTCTGGCCTGAGGCAACCGCGAGTGAAGACGAGGTCTGCCTCGATCTCTGGGAAAGCTACCTTGAGCCGGTCTGATCCAGCCGTCTTTCCCTTGCCGGCCCGCGACGGCGAGCCGCTCTTCGCCGATGTCTGGGAGGCGCAAGCGTTGGGCATCGCCCATGCCCTGATCGAAGCCGGCCATCTGACGAATACCGAGTGGTCCCAAGCCCTGGATGCCGTCCGTACCGCCCAAGCGGCTGAGGACCTAGCGGACAGGCGAAAGGCCTATTACCTAGCCGCCGTCGGCGCATTGGAGCGCCTGCTGTCAGATAAGGGGTTGATCCCTGCCCAAGATCTTCGTCAACGCAAAGCGGATTGGATCGCTGCCTACGGGCGAACACCTCACGGTAAGCCGATCCTCTTGAACCGGAGAGCTCACTCAAATCAAAGATGGGACCCGATACCTGAAGCCGACAGGTAATGATCGCGGGTCCGAGATCGGGTACCAAGGCGACCCAGAGCGTTTCGGAGAGAGTAGGCAGCCGTAATAGAGGCTGGGTGTAGCGCTGTGGTTCTTTTAGTCGGCAGGGGGAGGGGGCGGGCGTGAGCGGCAAGGAGACATTATCCCTTGATCTTCGGGAGTGTGCGATAGCCCGTTTGCCGTCGTGGGAAACGACGCGCTCGATAGAAGGCACGGCCTTATCGATAGCGACGTCCGAGGGTTTCGAAGGGTGACGCTATTGCGGACGACCGGCAGCTTGGTCCCATGCCAGCAAGGCGGCGTTGACGGCCTCGGCGGGTGGGAGCCGTTATCGCAATCAAGTATCCTCAAGGACGCTGGCAATCTCCCGACAGAGCTTCGGATCCAGGGTCTCGTCGTAAAGCCGCGGCAGGCCTATCATCGCATGCTCGGCGTTGTAGAGCAGCACATCGCGCAGTTCCCTGTCTTCGCGCACCCTGTCCCAAGCTGTCTTGTAGAACTGCCGGAAGGCCTCGTAGGCGGCCAGGAAGCGTGTCTCCGGGTCCTCGATCGCATCGTAGCCCTCGTCGATCCAGGGCTCGAAAGTCTTGAACCCCAAGGACCTGAGCAAGGAGAGCGCCCCGTAGTTGGCGAACAGGATGGCGGGATGGCAGTTGGCCATCGGCTTCAAGGACTTTTCGGTGATGCGGTCGGCATTCGGCCGCATGTTCGTCTCTGTGACCAAGGTAAAGGCGGAACGCCGGTAGAGGTAGGTCGAGGTATCGCAGGTCCGCCGCACTTCCCTCTTCCCGGCTTCCTCGCCGCCGGGAGTTTTACCGAACAGCACCCGGCCCTTGCCGGCCAGTGCCTCCAGATAGGCCTCGCTGCCGGTCGCCAGACGGCGCTTCCGAAATTTCTCGACTTCGCTGCTGCCAAACTTGGCGGTAGGTTCTTCTACCGTCGTTACTTCCAACTCTAAACCGCCGAAGGAGATAAAGCCATCGTCCCAATAATTATCCTTGATCAGTCTTGTAAGCAGGGCTATGCGCCAGAATCTTGGTTTGTGATTTAAGCAGACGAAACGCTTTTTTATTCTATTCCTATTCTCAAAATGTCGCACCTTTTTCGTCAAAGCAGCAGCCGGATCAGGCCAAGACCGACGACAAAACCAGCTTAAAAAATAGTCGTAGTTAACGATAGAGATGCGGTCCTCTACACCAGTCTGCTCACACCAGAGATTGTAGGTGTCTTGGAAGTTACGGTTCTGAGTCACGTAGACAAGTCGCGACGGCGGGATACCGAGCGCTTTCAGTTGCTGGTGCCAAATCGTCATCTTGAGTTGCTCATTATTGCTCAAGACGTGGCCATCCGTTGAGTGGTCGAGAATCAATCCCGCCTGGCCGGCGCGCAGGGCCTCCACCCAGTCGGCGGGAATATCCGCCACAATCTCGCCCAACTGTGCTCTGCCGACGGGCAAGAGGAAGAAGCCCTTGATGTGCCCGCGCAGAATGTCCTCAACGGCGACCACGGCACAGTTCGGTGCCTTCATCAAGCTGAAGGCCGTGTGATTTTTCTTTAAAGCCGCGGCGTAAGACTTGTTTTGCGCCTCGGCGGCAGCAGGATCTTCCCTGGCCACCCGCACTGTGCAAGCGTTCGCATCGACACTCATTGTGACCTCCTATCTCCCGTCGAATACGGACCATGCATGAACGCGGGCAGCCTGCCCCTTCTTGAGCGAGTCCGGCTCCCTCGGCTGCCCGCACAACCGAAGGACAATCGGACCTACAAAAACCCCTCTTATCATCACGCAACCCGCCGAAGCTAGCGTGAATATCCTACGGGAGGGAGGTGGCGGTGTTTTCCGTCATCGCCAATAAGGGGGGTAGATCTGATCTCAAGTGTTTCATAAGGAGCTTGAGAAGGAGAGCCAAGATCTGCGGCGCGGCGCGCCGGCCGCATCCTGGGACACCAGCGCTGCACGCAACGCAAGGCTGACCCGCTTGGGATCGGACTAGGCCGGATCCTCGCCGACCGTTAGTGGACGCAGCACGATCAGCCCCAGCACAAAGAGGACGATGATGATGCTCATGCCGACCCGCTGGCTGTCGCTGATCGCGGTCAGGAAGGCGACGCCGGCAGGAGCAACGAAAGCCGTGACCTTGCCCGACAGAGCGAAGAGGCCGAAGAACTGCGTGGTCTGTTCGGGCGGCACCAAGCGCGCCATGAAGGAGCGTGAGGAAGCCTGCACCGGCCCGATGAAGATCCCGATCGCCGAACCCAGGATCCAGAACCAAAGGGCACCCTCGACCAGCAGGATGACCGTGCTCAGCCCAATCAGGCAGAGCAGGGAGATCTCGATGGTGAGCTTGGCACCGAAGCGGTCGTCGATCCAGCCGAAGAGAAAGGAGCCAAGGCCGGCGGTAATATTCAACACAATGCCGAAGGCCAGGATCTCCTCGACCGACATGCCGAAGGTCCCGGCCGCATAGAGCCCGCCGAAGGCAAAGAGTGCCGCCAACCCGTCGATGTAGAGCAGGCGCGCGATCAGGAAGCGAATGATCCAGGGCCGCGTCTTCAGCTCCACCAAGGTCCGGTAGAGTTCGCCTAGGCCTTCGCGCACCGCATTACTAGGAATCTTGATTTTGCGCGGCCGGTCAAGGGTGAAAAAGAAAAGCGGCAAGGCGAAGACGAGAAACCAAAGAGCGACAAAAGGACCTACAATCCGCACTTGCTCCTGCATCTCTTTATCCAAGCCGAAGGGCGCTACTTCGGGCCGAACGAAAACCAGCAGGGTAACGCCTAGACACAACAGCCCGCCGACATAGCCAAGGCCCAAGCACCAGCCGGAGATCCGGCCGATCTTCTGCGGCGAGGCCAAGCCCGGCAGCATGGCGTTGTAGAAGACCTGCCCGAATTCGAAAGCCGCATTGGCCAAGCCCGCCAGGATCAAGGCCAGGACGATGAACTGTTGATCGGGCGCGACAAACCAGAGACAGGCGCAGCTGACGATACAAAGCAGGGTGAAGAAGGCGATCCAAGGCTTGCGCGGACCGCCCCGATCGGCGATGGCACCGAAGATCGGCGCCAATAGCGCCACCGCGATGCCGGAGAGCGCCATGGCCCAGCCCCATAGCGCAGTGCCCTCGGTTTCGTTCGGGGCCACCGCCTTGGCAAAGTAGGTGGCGAAGACGAAGGTGACGATGACCGTTGCAAAAGCCGAGTTCGCCAGATCGAAGAGGCCCCAAGCGGCCAGTTCCAACCGTCCAGCAGGCTTTATCTCATGCTTATCCCTGCTCACACCGTCCTCCTCACGCGGTAGCCGAAGACAGAAGACAGTTTCCCCTGATCTCCGCAAATCGCTTTTCGGCCGCTGGGCCTTCTCGCCGATTCCCTGTTAACAGTGGCGACAATACGCAATAGTGTTGATCAATCTAGCGACTATAAGCTTAGAAAAAGGGATAGACGCCAACGATATTCGCTTCGCTGGGGGCATTCCGGAGGTCTAAGATCGGCTGATGATACCGCTGTTGTTCGCGCCCTATGCCGAGGATGTGACGGTGCGCACGCTTGCTCTGTTGGCGTTGGGATGCGGCGCTGGGGTCATCCCGCGCGCCATCGCCCCGCTCCGAGCCGAAAACGCTAGCTATATCCGACCGACCTGAAACCGGACATGTTGGAACGCGCCCACGGGCAGTTAGAGGGTTTACGCTTCGCCTAGCAAAGGGCGGATGCCATGGGGTCTCTCCTTCGCTTCGGCCCGTTTTGATCGTGTTGATTGGACTGAAGGCACGCCGACCGGGGTCGGCAGGAGCGACGCCGTGAAAGCGGCCGTTACCGATCCGGCCCGCCGGATCTCGGTCGTCCACAACCACCCCGAAGCCAAGAGTCTCTCGTCCGGAGACCTTCTGAACTTAGAAACCGAACCCGGCCTCGCGCGCGTCATCGCCGTCAGCCACGACGGCTCCCTCTATCGCGCCAGCGATCCCAAGCAAATGCTCGGCTACTTCGCAGGTCGCCTCTGGCAACTGGCTTCGCTGCGCATCCATGGGGAGGCGGTCGAGATCGGCATGCATTCCCCGGCCATGCGCCACATGGCAAACCACGCCGCCAATACCGCCCTGGACCGCGCCGGCTACATGAACTATGCTTCCGCCCTCGCCGGAGGCAGCCTCGTCAATCTGCAGCGCTTCGGCGAAGACCGCATGCAACGTCTGATCGCAGGGCTCGTCCAATGGCTTGGCTCCGGATAGCACCCGCTCCGCTCGATTGCCGGATCTTTCCCGGCATGTTCAAGGAGCTCGAAAACCCTACGCGCGACGCGCTCGACTACATGGGCGACGATCTTGCCAAGGGCACCGGCTGTCCACCCAAATTCGCCTTCGCGGACACCCTGCGGATGGCCATTAACTTGGTACGCGTGAAACTCTGGTTTCCGTTCGGCGACCGTCTGCCCTCCGAGGCCGGGATCGTCCGCTTGCGCGCCTCCATGGTCCTGGCCGTCGACCACGTCATGGGCTGGGTCGACCGCCACGGCATCGATAAGCTCGACACGCCCGAGGAAGACAGCGCCGCCCGCCAGGGCTGGCCGGACGAAACCGGCAGAGGCTGGAC
>JACOMY010000021.1 GCA_014324045.1 Rhodospirillales bacterium
GCTTGCGCAAGAGCTGTCTTGGAGAGACGGGTACGGCGCGCACATCGACGAGCGTCCCTACGGCAAGCGCCTTGAGGGTCGCGCTCGAGTCCTCGATCGCCGCGCCTTCGTAGCCGACGGTCAGAAGCCGGTTCATCGCGCCCGGCCTCCGTTGAGGAAGCGCGCGGCGGTCTCGGGCGGATAGTCGGCTTCGGCGCGGGCGAGCGCCTCTTCGTGGCGGAGGCCGGCCTTGCGATAGCCTCCGTACTGCGAGGCCAGCATCGACCGGCGGGAAGCCTCTTCGCTCAGGATCAGGTCGTCGTAGCCGACGGCCGGGGCTGAGTTCTACGCCGTCGAAGACGGGCGGCAGGGTGGAGCGCAGCGGTTCGCGGAGGATCGGCCAGAAGGCGGCGGACAGCAGCCGCAGGAAGTCGGTCGGATCCTGTCCTGGATCGTCGAGATAGAGGACGCGCCCTTCGCGGGAGTAATTGACCGGCCTGGGCGCCGCCAGGTCGCGCTGCATCCAGGGTAGAGCGGAGTGCATGCCTTCGACGGTTCCGGCTTCGTCGTCCCAGACGACGCTGCGCGGCTCGCGTCCGTAGCGTCTGTTGGGGAGCATGGCGGTATGGACGGCCATGGCGGTTGCCTCGCGTTCGATCTGTCAGTCGGGATCCTGGTGGAAGAGCAGGCCCAGCACCAGCCGCAGCATCCCCGGATCGTCGCGCACCAGCTTGTCGAGCTCGGCGCCCTCCCTTCCCGGCAGCTTATGCATCAGATCCGGGCATCGGCGATCAACGCGATCAAGGTCTCCAGCTCTCTGCGGGTGGTGAAGCGATGCTCGATGCAATAGCTGCTGTGCCGGTTTTCTCTCCCGGCGCAGGACAGGATGAGTTCTTCGAGGGCCGGTTCGGCCGGGTCTCCGGACGCAAGCAGCGGCAGAAAGCGCTTCAGGAATTCGGTCGTGTCGGACTGATGGACGATCACACTATCCCAGGCGGGAATCACGAACAAAGCCTGGTTGCCGAGGCCCCATGCCCAAAATGTGCCCTCCGGCAGTCCGGTCCCGGGGCTTGGCAGCCACCAGAGGTAGCCGTGCCCCCAGCGGAGGCTGCCGTGCCCGGTTTGGGTGAAATCCTGCGCGATCAAGTCGATCCAGGCGGCGGGCAGGATCTCTGTGCCCCTTGCCGTTCCGCGGTCGAGGTAGAGGCGGCCGTCAGGCCGGTCCGCTGCTCGAAGACCGTCGTTAGCGCGTTGTAGTCCCAGTTGTTGTAGGCCCAGATCCGGCCCGGCTCGTTCTCGCCCTTGCCGAGCCGTCGGTCTTTCTCCGCGGTCAAGCCGGCCTCGGCGGCGGCGGGACGATTGATACCGGAAAGGCTCTTGAGCAGATCCCGGACCGTCGCCTGCTTTTGCAGGGCCGTGAGCGGCAGGGGCGAATCGTCGATCCCGAGGTCCTGCAGTGTCGCGCCGAGGGGGATTTGCCCTGTGGCCTCGCCCAGATGCCGGCCGACGAGAGCGCTGAGGAGGGCCTTGCGGATCGAGTGGACCCGATAGCGCGCGCTCAGGTCGCCGAAGGAGGCGACGATGCCGCCGCCGGTCGCAATGGACCCGGTCGCAATGGCCAGGGAATCGGCGCTCAGGGTCGCAGCATAGGCGAAGACAGCATCCAGTCCGGCACCGCTCCATCCGAGTTGGGCCGCCGTGGCATCGTCCAGGCGTGCGACGGCGATTGCCCGTTCCGGCCGGTCCGGTGCGAACAAACCCCGCTCGCCCGTCGCCAAGAGAAAGGCCATGAGGCAGAGGGCCACGGCCGCAGATCCGACGATCGACCACTTGAGACGCTTGCTTCGCACCGCTGTGCACCCGGATGTAAAAGGGTCCTGCTTGCTCCATGCGATTTGCCGCCAGACGCAAGGGACCGGATTGCTGCAGCCTCGGGCAACCGAGGCGCTTGGGGCCGAAGAGACGCTAAATGCATCTCACCTAGCTAGACCTCTCGCTTGGCTGGGCCATTGCAGCCGTCACATCCCGGCCACGGTCAAGCCCTCGACCCGCAGGGTCGGTGCGTCGATGCCGGTGCGGAATTGCAGATCGTCGGCGGCGGTCAGGGTCCGGTACATGTCCAGCAGGTTGCCGGCGATGGTGACGCCGGTCACGGGGTAGGCGAGCTGGCCCTTCTCGATCCAGAAGCCGGCAGCGCCGAGGCTGTAGTCGCCGGTCACGCCGTTGACGCCTTGGCCCATTGTCTCGGTGACGTAGAAGCCTTCCTCGATATCGGCCATCAGCGCGGCGGGGGAGAGGCTGCCGGGCTCCAGGTAGAGATTGGCGGGCGAGGGCGAGGGGGCGCTGCCGGTGCCGCGCGAGGCGCTGCCGCTGCTCTCCAGCCCCAGTTGGCGGGCGCTGCCCAGGTCCAGGAACCAGCCGGTCAGGCATCCGGCCCGGATCATCTCGCGGCGGCTGCCGGCCAGACCCTCGCCGTCGAAGGGGCGCGAGCGCCGGCCGCGCGTACGGAAGGGATCGTCGACGACGGTGACGGTCTCCGGAAAGAGGGCCTCGCCCATCTTGTTCTTCAGGAAGGAGGTGCCGCGGGCAATCGCGCCGCCGTCGATGGCGCCGGCCAGGTGCCGGACCAGCGAGCCGGATACGCGGGGATCGTAGACCACCGGAACCTTCGCCGTCTCCACCTTGCGGGCCTTCAGGCGTTTGACCGTGCGCTCGCCGGCGCGTCTGCCCACCTCGGCCGGATCGCGCAGATCCTCCAGGTGCAGCGCCGAATCGTAGTCGTAGTCGCGCTCCATGCCGTCGCCGCTGCCGGCGATCACGGCGGCCGAGACCCCGTGACCGCTGCGAACAAAGGCGGCGGCGAAGCCGTTGCTGGCGGCCATTGCGAACGCACTGCGATTCCAACTGGCGTCGCCGCCTTCGCTGTTGGCAATGCCGGGAACCGCGCGCGCCGCCTCTTCGCAGGCCAGGGCACGCGCGGAGAGTTCGTCCACCGTGGGTTCGCTCGAATCCTCCAGATCGAGGTCGGGGATCTCACGGGCCAGCTGCTCCGGTTCGGCAAGGCCGATGTAGGGATCCTCCGGCACTGCCTTGGCCATGGCGACCACGCGCTCGGCTAGCGCTTCCAGGGCCGGCGCGCTCATGTCGGCGGAACTGGCGGCGGCCTGACGCCGGCCGATCAGGACGCGCAGGCCGATGTCCTGGCTCTCTTCGCGCTCGCACCGCTCCGGCTTACCCAAGCGAACCGATTGCGCCATACCGACGGAATGGACGTAGATGGCATCGGCGCCATCGGCGCCCTTGCGCCTGGCCAGCGCAACGAGATCGGCCAGGCGGTCGAGAGGGGCAGAGTCGGTCGGCATGGGTGGTTCCTTCTGGTTCGGCAGGGCTTTACCCCGGAGCTAGCGTCTCAGATAGCTTCTCTTGGGGCCTTGCGCCAAGATCCTGCATGTGGGGGCTTTCCACCCCCGGACGAAACACCGGAAGCACAGCATTCGGAATAGCGATTCCGAATAGCGTTACCTTCTCCAGATGTCCTTGCCGCTGCCCGGAAGGCCCAGCTTCGGCCAGAGGGCGTCGACCCGGTCGATAACCCGGTCGTCCATGCGCAGTCTGCGCCCCCATTCCCGATCGGTCTCGGGCGGCCACTTGTCGGTGGCGTCGAGGCCGATCTTGGAGCCCAGGCCGGAGACCGGCGAGGCGAAGTCCAGATAGTCGATCGGCGTGTTCTCCACCACGGTAATGTCGCGGGCCGGGTCCATACGGGTGGAGACCGCCCACATGACGTCCTGCCAGTCGCGCGCATCGACGCCCTCGTCCACCACGATCACCCACTTGGTGTACATGAATTGCCGTAGAGCACTCCACACGCCCAGCATGACGCGCTTGGCATGGCCGGGATAGGCCTTCTTGATGGCGACCACGGCGATGCGGTAGCTGCAGCCCTCCGGCGGCAGCCAGAAGTCGGCGATCTCCGGGAACTGTTGCTGCAGGAGGGGAATGAAGACCTCGTTCAGGGCCTCGCCCAGGACCGAGGGCTCGTCGGGCGGCCGGCCGGTGAAGGTGGAGAGGTAGATCGGCTGCCGGCGCCGCGTGATCGCGGTGACGGTAAAGACCGGAAAGGGCTCGACCGTATTGTAATAGCCTGTGTGATCGCCATAGGGGCCTTCGTCGCCGTAGTCCTCCAGGCTGACGTGACCCTCCAGCACGATCTCGGCCTCGGCCGGTACCTTTAAGGGGACGGTCTTGCAGTCCGCCAGTTCCACCCTGCGGCCGCGCAGCAGGCCGGCGAACTGGTACTCCGGCAGGGTATCGGGGACCGGCGTCACCGCGGCCAGCAAGGTGCCGGGGTCGGCGCCGATCACGGCAGCGGCGGGCAAGGGTTCCCTTTTCTGCAGACCCCAGCGGCGGTGGTGCTGGGCGCCGCCGCGGTGTTTCAACCAGCGCATCAAGGTGCGGTCGCGGCCCAGGACCTGCATGCGGTAGATACCGAGGTTACAGGCATCTTCCTTGGTGCCGCCGGGTCCTTGGGTCACCACCAGGGGCCAGGTGATCAGCGGCGCCGGCTCCCCCGGCCAGCAGGTCTGGACCGGCAGGGCCTTCAGGTCGATGGCGTCGCCGGTCAGCACGACCTCCTGGCACGGCGCGCGGCCGGCCGCTTTCGGCCGCATCGCCATGACCGTCTTCAAGAGCGGCAAATGGTCGAGTGCCTCGCGAAAGCCGCCCGGCGGTTCCGGTTGGCGCAAGAAGGCCAGGGTCTCGCCAATCCCGCGCAGTTCCTCCGGCCTGCGGTCCATGCCCCAGGCAACCCGCTCCACCGTGCCGAAAAGATTGACGAGGACCGGCATATCGTAGGGACGGCCGCCGGGGTGCACCACCCGCTCGAACAGGACGGCCGGCCCGCCTTCGGCCAGCAGGCGAGTCTGGATCTCGGTCATTTCCAGGATCGGCGAAACGGGATGGCTTACCCGCACCAGGCGCCCCCCGGCCTCCAGGCGCTCCATGAACTCGCGCAGCGAACGATAGGGCATAAGGGTGGATCCTTTGCTTGAGGGGCGCTTCCTGAGGGATGTTTCTCTTAAGGGGTACTTCTAGGGGGCCTCCCCTGATGCCCATGACCTGCCGCGTTCCGCGCCGTTCGGCAAGGCTGGGTCGGCGGCAACAGGCGCCCGCCGCGGCCTGCAATCGCGGCACTATTACCCATTGGCGCCTGCCGTCGCCCACTGGCGGGTAATTCCCGGATACTGTTGCTGTTGCGCAACAGTTCCCTGCTTCAGTCGTGGCGCGTCGGCCCCAATTGGGCAGAAATCGACGGATTCGATCCGAAACCGCCCCAAAATCGCCTTGTATGCCTGTCAATCCGGCACAAAGTTGCTTATCCGTCATGGGCTCTGCAAAAGGCTTTTGCCTTTTGCTGCAGGCGGCGTCCCATAACCCTTGGGAAACCCTGCTTGCGGTTCCACCCCGGGACGGACCAGACTGAAGATCTTCGGAGCGGAGAGCGGCACAACTGCTGTTCCGGAAGCAGCAACAGCTTGGCTGGAAGAAAAGGACGAGGCAATGCAGCAGTACTGGGTCGTCGGGGGTGAGTATAGGACCACTCAATTCACGGCGGTCGTGCCCGGCAAGGACGAGGAATGGATCGGGCCTTTCGTTGACTACGACCGTGCCAAGGCAGAGTGGCAGAAGCGTTCGTGGGAATCCGTGGACAATTGCTATTCCCGCTACCGCATCGAGCGGATGAGCGACGACTGCCCGCCCTGCTCCGATTGACGGGCTGCGGCCCGGGAAACAAGCCCGGAAAACGAACCTAGGAAACCGGGCAACTCTGCCGGTAACCGCGGGCCTCTGCTGCTTGAGAGCCGCCCGCTAAGCCTGGCCGCAGTCACGATGCAATCGAAGCGCTGGCCACAATGCCGGCGCTCAACAGCAGCCCTGCCCACTTGTTGGACTTGAAGCGCAGCAGACAGCCGTAGGGATCGTCGATGTCGAGGCTCCGGATCTGCCAGGCCAATTGCAGTGCGGCGGCTGCCAGGCCCAGCGCGTAAGGCCAGGAGAGTTCGGCCAGCCACCCGGCCGCGGCCCAGGCGGCAAGTGCTCCGAGATAGAAGATTGCGACCCAGCGGTGTGTCGCCCGGCCGAACTTCAGCGCCGTCGACTTGACGCCGATCGACAGGTCGTCCTCACGGTCTTGATGGGCGTAGAGGGTGTCGTAGCCGACGGTCCAGAAGACACCGCCCAGATAGAGCGCCACCGCCGGCCAGGCCAAGGTCCCTTCGACTGCCGCCCAGCCCAGCAGGGCGCCCCAGTTGAAGGCGATTCCCAAGAAGGCCTGCGGCCAGTATGTGAAGCGCTTCATGAAGGGATAGGCGGCGGCCGGCGCCAGCGAAGCCACGCCCAGTACGATCGCCAGCGGCGTCAGGCAGAGCAGGACCGCCAGCCCAGCCGCCAACAGCAGGGCCAGGAACATCAGGGCCTGGCGCAGGCTCACCTGACCGCTGGGCAGGGGTCTGCCGGCGGTGCGGGCGACCTTGGCATCGTAGTCGCGGTCGACGATGTCGTTGACGGTACAGCCAGCGCCCCGCATCGCGATGGCGCCTAGGGCGAACAGCAGCACGAGCCATGGGTCGGGCAGCCGGCCGACGGCGGCCGGGGCCATCGACAGCGACCAGAGGCAGGGCAGGAACAGCAGCCAGAAGCCGATGGGCCGGTCGGCCCGGATGAGACTCAAGTAGGGCCGCACGCCGACCGGGCTGATGCGGAAGAGCCAGTGATCGGGGCGCATGTCGGAGGCCGTGGTCATCCGCGATCTCTAGCAAAGCCCAGGGAACTTGTCGCGGGGGACTTGCCGCCCGGCTGCCTGGCCCGCAAAGTGCAGCGGAAGAGAGTCAAGGACCGTGAACCAGCGCATCGAAACCCGCCTCTACGTCGAGATGCCATTGGCCGAAGGACAGGTGGTGGGGCTCGATCCGCCGCAGGCGCACTATCTGCGGACGGTGTTGCGCTTGCGCACCGGGGCCTTGGTCGTGCTTTTCAACGGCCGCGACGGCGCCTGGACCGCCAGGATCGAGGGGCTGGGCAAGGGCTGGGCCTCGCTGGCGCTGGAGAGCCAACTGCTGCCGCAGCGCGCCGGCCCGGACATCTGGCTTTGCTTTGCGCCGATCAAGCGGGCGCGGCTGGATTTCCTGGTGGAGAAGGCAACGGAACTGGGCGTCTCCCGCTTACAGCCGGTGATGACCGAGCGCACCGCAGTCGAGCGGGTGAGGCTGGAGCGGCTGCGCGCCACTGTGTGCGAAGCGGCCGAACAGTGCGAACGCCTGACCCTGCCGGAGGTGATGGAGCCGGTGAACCTCGCCAAGCTGCTGCAAACCTGGCCGGAGCGGCGCGACCTGCTGGTCTGCGCCGAAGCTGGGGAGGCGCGCGCGCTGCCGGCGCAGCTGCTGGCCGGCGGCAATCGCCCAAGCCAGGCTTTTTTGACCGGACCGGAAGGCGGCTTTGCCCCCGGAGAGCTTGACGCGCTGACCGCCAAGCCCTTCGTCAGAGCGGTCGGTCTGGGTCCGCGCATCCTGCGCGCAGACACCGCTGCCTTAGCGGCGCTTTCCTGTTGGCAGGCCCTGTGCGGCGACGGTAAGGAACGCCCCCAGGATTGCCGCGCGCTGGCCGGCCGGGTTTCGTTCGGCCCCCTGGCGCAGGAAGCGGCGGACGGGACCGATTGAGAAAGCGGCTAAGAAAAGGGGTGACGGGTGTCGACACTGCCGGAGCGAACCGCAGGGCAGGAGGCCGAGGCGCCGATCTTGCGCAAGGCCGACCTGATCGCCTATCTGGAGGCTGGCTGCAAGCCCGCCGCCGAGTGGCGCATCGGCACCGAGCACGAGAAGTTCGGCTTTACCTGGGGCGATACCCGGCCGCTGCCCTACGAGGGGCCGCGCGGCATCCGGGCCCTGCTGGAGGGACTAGCCCGCGACTTCGCCTGGCAGGAGCTCCGCGAGGTCGGGAAGCCCATCGCCCTGGCCAAGGAGGGCTGTTCCATCACCCTTGAGCCCGGCGGCCAGTTCGAGCTTTCCGGCGCGCCGCTGGCCACTGTGCAGGAGACCTGCGGCGAGGTGCACCGCCATCTGAGCGAGGTAAAGCACGTTGCCGAGCCTCTGGGCATCGGCATGCTGGGCATGGGCTTCCAGCCCAAGTGGGCGCGCGAAGACACACCCTGGATGCCCAAGGGGCGCTACCGGATCATGCGGGACTACATGCCCAAACGCGGGCGCCTAGGCCTCGACATGATGCTGCGCAGCTGCACCGTCCAGGTGAACCTGGATTTCGCCGACGAGGCGGACATGGTGCAAAAGTTCCGTGTCGGCCTGGCCTTACAGC
This sequence comes from Rhodospirillales bacterium, assembly GCA_014324045.1. Taxonomy (GTDB): domain Bacteria; phylum Pseudomonadota; class Alphaproteobacteria; order Kiloniellales; family JACOMY01; genus JACOMY01. Next base: position 8,347 of record JACOMY010000021.1, read on the forward strand.
CCATTGCCACCGCGCTCTTCGCCAATTCGCCTTTCAGCGAAGGCAGGCCCAACGGCTTCCTCTCCTACCGCAGCCACCTCTGGACCGGCACCGACCCCGACCGTTGCGGCATCCTGCCCTTCGTCTTCGAGGACGGCATGGGCTTTGAGCGCTATGTCGATTACGCGCTGGACGTGCCCATGTACTTTGTCCACCGCAACGGCAGCTACATCGACGCTAGCGGCCAGTCCTTCCGCGACTTTCTGGCCGGCCGCCTACCGGCCCTGCCCGGCGAACTGCCGGTCCTGGAGGACTGGGCCGATCATCTGACCACCCTGTTCCCGGAGGTGCGCATGAAGCGCTTCCTGGAGATGCGCGGTGCCGACGGCGGCCCCTGGTGGCGGATCTGCGCCCTGCCGGCGCTTTGGGCCGGCTTGTTCTACGACCGCAGCGCCTTGGATGCCGCCTGGGACCTGGTGAAGGACTGGAGCGCCGAAGAGCACCGGGCCCTGCGCGCCGCCGTCCCGCGCCAGGCCCTGAAGGCCCCCTTCCGCGGCGGCAGCGTCGGCGATCTGGCCAGGCAGGTCCTGCAGATCGCCGAGGCCGGCCTGCGCAGCCGCGCCGGGACCCTGGATCTCCTCAGCGACGAAAGCCACTTCATCGCCCCCCTGAAGGAGATCGCCGAGAGCGGCCTGACCCCGGCCGAGCGTACCCTCGCGGCCTTCCACGGCCGCTGGCAAGGCTCGGTCGATCCCGCCTTCACCGAACTGGCCTATTAGCGGACTGCCCGCCGCCCCGCGTCAGGCTCCGCTGCCGCTGTGGGGGGTGCACCAAAGTCTTTTGCCATCGGGCCACTTCGGGGCGCACGCTCACCGGTGGCGCGCGTCGTTCAATCTCCAGTAAACCTGACTGTTGCGGAGCTTTTCGTTCTTTTTCGCCAGATCCACAGGGAATTGTCCCATATCAGTTCGCGCGCCGCCGTCGGCGCCCGCGTCGAGCAACGCCGCCACAATCTCGGCGCCACCATACTTTGCAGCCATGTGCAGGGGCGTGAAACCGCCTTCAGTCCGTGCATTGGGGTCGGCACCCGCGCCGAGCAGCGCCGCCACAGCCTCGGCAGGCTCCGCCATGTGCAGGGGCGTCGCACCGTTTTTAATCCGTGCATTGGGGTCGGCGCCCGCGTCGAGCAGCGCCGCCACAGCCTCGGCAGTCTCCGCCAGGTGCAGGGGCGTCCAACCGTCTTCATTCCGTGCATTGGGGTTCGCGCCCGCGTCGAGCAGAGCCGCCACAGCCTCGGCAGTCTCCGCAAAGTGCAGGGGCGTCCAACCGCCTTCATTCCGTGCATTGGGGTCCGCGCCGGCAGCGAGACAGCGCGTCATCTCCGCTGCCGCCGCCCCTTCCCAAAAGGCTTCGTCGAGCCAATCCCAGCACTCGGCATCCGCCCGCAGCGGCGCGGAAACGGAAAGTAACAGCGCAGAGGCGAAGAGGGCGGGTTTCGGTAGATGCATCCTGGCTGTTCCTCCGTTCTGCCGAAAACGGCGGTTGCAGTGCCCCAAAATTAGGGAACCTGCGCGCAAGTCTGAGCAGCAGCTTCGATCCTGTCAAGATCGCCCCTGCCAACACCCAACACCGCCGGGACCGGAGCGGTCCGGCGGGCGGGAGCAGGTCCGCACCCTGAAGACTATGGACGAAGGCGAGTCACGGGGGCGCTTCGGGGTGCCGCTCACCGGTAGCGCGCGTCGTTCAGCCTCCAGTAAACCGGACTGTTGCGGAGCTTTTCGTTCTCTTCCGCCAGATCTACAGGGAAGCGTCCCTCCTCGGTCTGCGCGCCGCCGTCGGCGCCCCCGTCGAGCAATGCCGCCACAGCCTCGGCGCCAGCATTCCCTGCCGCCACGTGCAGGGGCGTCTCACCCTCTTCAGCCCGCGCATTGGGGTCCGCACCGGCGTCGAGCAGCGCCGCTACAGCCTCGGCGCTGTCATTCCGTGCCGCCCTGTGCAGGGGCGTCTCACCGTCTTCAGCCCGTGCATTGAGGTCCGCGCCCCCACGGGCCAGCGCCGCCACAACCCCGGCGCCGCCACACTCTGCCGCCGCGTGCAGGGGGGTCACACCGCTTTCGGCCAGTCGTGCATTGGGGTCCGCGCCCCCGCCGAGCAGCGCCGCCACAGTCCCGGCAATGTCCACTGCTGCCGCCACGTGCAGGGGCGTCAAACCGTCTTCAGCCGGTGCATTGGGATCCGCGCCCCCACGGACCAGCGCCGCCACAGTCTCGGCGCCGTCTTCCGCTGCCGCCACGTGCAGAGGCGTCAAACCGTCTTCATCCCCTGCATTGGGGTCTGCGCCGGCGTCGAGCAGCGCCGCTAAAGCCCCGGCGCTGCCACACTCTGCCGCCACGTGCAAAGGCGCAGAACCGTCTTCAGCCCGTGCATCGGGGTCCGCGCCCCCGCGGACCAGCACCGCCACAGTCTCGACGCCGTCTTCCGCTGCCGCCGCGTGCAGGGGCGTCGTACCGTATTTATTCCGTGCATTGGGGTCTGCGCCGGCGGCGAGCAGCGCCGCTAAAGCCCCGGCGGCGGCGCCCTCTGCCGCCAAGTGCAGGGGCGTCAAACCGTCTTCATCGCGTGCATCGGGATCCGCGCCCGCGGCGAGCAGCGCCGCCACAGTTCCGGCGTCGTCTTCCGCTGCCGCCGCGTGCAAAGGCGCCGAACCGTCTTCAGCCGGTGCATTGGAGTCAGCACCCCCGGCGAACAGCGCGTCACCTCCGCTGCCGCCCCTTCCCAAAAGGCGCAACCGAGCCAATCCCGGCACCCGCCATCCGCCCGCAACAGCGCGGAAAGCAGCAGCGCAGCGGCGAAGCAGGGCGGGTTTGGGAGGGTTCATCCTAACTGTTCCTCCGCTCTGCCGCAGGCGGCGGTTGCGGCACCCCGGAGTTAGGGAACCTTCGCGCAAGTCTGCGCAGCGGCATCGATTCTGTCAAGATCGCCCCTGTCAACATCGCCGGGACCGGAGCGGTCCGGTCGGCGGGAGCAGCCCCGCGCCCTAAAGACTACGGACGAAGGCGATTCCCAGGGGCGCTTCGGGGCGCCGCTCCGGCTGGGCGGACCCGGACGCGCCGCACCGCCGCCCGGGCCACGGCGCCGCCTCACCGGTTGCGCGCGTCGTTCAGCCTTCGGTAAACCGAACTGTTGCGGAGCTTTTCGTTCTCTTCCGCCAGATCCGCAGGCAAGAGTCCCGCCGCAGTCCGCACACCGCCATCGGCGCCCCCATCGAGCAGCGCCGCCACAACCCCGGCGCCACCATAGCGTGCCGCCGCATGCAGGGGCGTCCAACCGTCTTCAGCCTGTGCATTGGGATCCGCGCCTCCGCCGAACAGCGCCGCTAAAGCCCCGGTGCTGTCGTTCGCTGCCGCCAAGTGCAGAGGTGTCCCACCGATTTTATCCCGTGCATTGGGGTCCGCCCCGGCTGTGAGCAGCGCTGCCGCAGCCTCGGCGCCGTCCCTGGCTGCTGCCGCATGCAGGGGCGTCCAACCGTTTTCATTCAGCCGTGCATCGGGGTCCGCGCCCCCGCCGAGCAGTGCTGCCACAACCCCGGCGCTGTCCACCACTGCCGCTACGTGCAGGGGCGTCCAACCGTCTTCAGCCCCTGCATTGGGGTTCGCGCCTCCGCGGATCAGCGCCGCCACAGCCCCGGCGCCACCATAGCGTGCCGCCACGTGCAGGAGCGTCCAACCGTCTTCATCTCCTGCTGCATTGGGGTCCGCGCCCCCGGCGAGCAGCGCCGCTAAAGCCCCGGCGCTGTCGTTCACTGCCGCCACGTGCAAAGGCATCAAACCGTCTTCAGTCCGTGCATCGGGGTCCGCGCCTCCGTCGAGCAGCGCCGCCACAGCCCCGGCGTTGTCGTTTGCTGCCGCCACGTGCAGGGGCGTGAAACCATCTTCAGCCCCTGCATTGGGGTCCGCGCCCCCGGCGAGCAGCGCCGCTAAAGCCCCGGTGTTGTCGTTCGCTGCCGCCACGTGCAGGGGCGTGAAACCATCTTCAGCTCCTGCATTGGGGTCCGCGCCCCCGGCGAGCAGCGCCGCTAAAGCCCCAGCGCCATCGTACAATGCCGCCCAGTGCAGGGGCGTGAAACCGCCTTCATCGCGTGCATTGAGGTCCGCGCCAGCGGCGAGACAGCGCGTCACCTCCGCTGCCGCCGCCGCTTGCCAAAAGGCGCGGTCGAGCCAATCCCCGCATTCGGCATCCGCCGACAGCGGCGCGGAAAGCGGATCTTCGGAGTTGGACGAACAGGCTGCCAGAGCCGCAGTTCCGGCCGCGAGCAGCAGGAGGTTTCTCAGCAGCAGCGCACAGGCGGACAGGGCGGGTTTCACTAGATGCATCCTAGATGTTCCTCTCGGCTATTCCTTTGGCCGGGCCACCTTCGCTTCGCCGCAGGCGGCGGTTGTAGTGCTCCAAGGTGAGCAAAATCTTGTGAGCAGAACCTTCGCGCAAGTCTGCGCAGCGGCTTCGATTCTGTCAAGATCTCCCCTGTCAAAAGCCGGGACCGAGGCGGTCTGGCGGGAGCAGGCCCGCGCCCATGCCTTGAAGAATCCCGCTCCCCAAAGACTATGGACGAAGGCGGGTCCCGGTGGACGCTTCGGGGCGCCGCTCAACGGTTGCGCGCGTCGTTCAAACTCCAGTAAGCAGGACTGTTGCGGACCTTTTCGTTCTCTTCCGCCAGATCCGCGGGCAAGAGTCCCGCCGCAGTCCGCGCACCGTCATCGGCGCCCTCGTCGAGCAACGCCGCCACAGCCTCGGCACCACCCACCAATGCCGCCACATGCAGGGGTGTCCAACCGTCTTCATCGCGTGCATTAAGGTCCGCGCCCCCGGCGAGCAGCGCTGCTACAGCCTCGGCACCATCGTACGTTGCCGCCAGGTGCAGGGGCGTCCAACCGTCTTCATCGCGTGCATTGGGGTCCGCGCCCCCGGCGAGCAGCGCCGCCATACCCACGGCGCTGTCCTTCGCTATCGCCGCATGCAGGGGCGTCCAACCGTCTTCAGCCGGTGCATTGGGGTCCGCGCCGGCGGCGAGCAGCGCCGCCACCCCGGCGGCGCCACTTACTGCCGCCAGGTGCAGGGGCGTCCAACCGTCTTCATCGCGTGCATTGGGGTCCGCGCCGGCGGCGAGACAGCGCGTCACATCCGCTACCCACGCCGCTTGCCAAAAGGTTCTGTCAAGCCAATCCCGGCACTCGGCATCCGCCCGCAGCGGTGCAGAAAGCAGCAGTGCACAGGCCAACAGGGCGCGTTTCGGAAGGTGCATCCTGGCTGTTCCTACTGGTTGTTCCTTTGGCCGGGCCGGCTTCGCTCTGCCGAAGACGGCGGTTGCAGTGCCCGGGGTTACCCGAACCCTCGCGTAAGTCTGCGCAGCGGCGTCGATCCTGTCAAGATTGCCCCTGTCAAGATCGCCGGGACCGAAGCGGTCCGGCGGGCGGGAGCAGGCCGCGCCCATGCCCTGAGGAATCTCGCGCCCTAAAGAATAAAGCGGTTCAGGTCCTGATTCTTCGCCAGTTCTCCGACCCGCGACTGCACATAGCCGGCATCGATCCGCAGGGTCTCGCCCGGGCGGTCGGAGGCGGTGAAGGAGATCTCCTCCAGCAGCTTTTCCATCACCGTGTGCAGGCGGCGGGCGCCGATGTTTTCCACGCTGGCGTTGATTTCGGCGGCCAGGTCGGCCAGGGCGTCGATGCCGGCCGCGGTGAAGTCCAGGGTGACCTCTTCGGTCTCCATCAAGGCCCTGTACTGGCGGATGAGGGAGTTCTCAGGCTCGGTCAGGATGCGCTTCATATCGTCCCGGGTCAGTGCATCCAGCTCGACGCGGATCGGCAGACGGCCCTGCAACTCCGGCAGCATGTCGGAGGGCTTGGCCAAGTGGAAGGCGCCCGAGGCGATGAACAGGATATAATCGGTGCGCAGCGTGCCGTGCTTGGTGGCGACTTGCGTGCCCTCCAGCAGGGGCAGCAGGTCGCGCTGCACGCCCTCGCGGCTGACATCGGCGCCGATCCGCTCGGACCGGGCGGTGATCTTGTCGATCTCGTCCAGAAAGACGATGCCCTGCTGCTCGGCGGCCTCGATCGCTTCGCTCTTGATGCGGTCTTCGTCGAGCAGTTTGTCGCTTTCTTCCGCGATCAGGATGTCGTAGGAATCGCCGACCGTAAGCTTGCGTTTCCTGGTGCGGCCGCCGAAGGCCTTGCCGAAGACGTCGTTCAGGTTCAGCATGCCCATCTGCGCGCCCGGCATGCCGGGAATGTCGAAGGTCGGCAGGGCGCCGGCACCGCTGTCGGCGACCTCCAGTTCCACCTCCTTGCCGTCCAGCTTTCCTTCGCGCAGCAGCTTGCGGAATTTCTGCCGGGTCTCCTGGCTGCTATTGCCGCCCACCATGGCGGTGATGACCCGCTCTTCGGCAGCCAGTTCGGCTTGGGCGCGGACCTCCTTGCGTAGACGCTCGCGGGTCATTGTCAGCGCGACCTCGACCAGATCGCGGACGATCTGCTCCACATCGCGGCCCACGTAGCCGACCTCGGTGAATTTGGTGGCCTCGACCTTGACGAAGGGCGCGGCGGCCAGATTGGCCAGGCGCCGGGCGATCTCGGTCTTGCCGCAGCCGGTGGGGCCGATCATCAGGATGTTCTTGGGCATGACCTCTTCGCGCAGGCTCTCCGGCAGCTGCTGGCGGCGCCAGCGGTTGCGCAGGGCCACGGCGACGGCGCGCTTGGCGTCGTTCTGGCCGACGATGAAGCGGTTCAGTTCGGAGACGATTTCGCGCGGCGAGAAGCTCGCCCCGCCGCTCTCAGAGCGCAAGGCTTTCGACGATGACATTGTCATTGGTATAGACACAGATATCCGCGGCAATGGCGAGGGATTTACGGGCGATGGTCTCGGCGTCGTGGTCCGGCAGGCCGGCCAGCGCCCGGGCGGCGGCCAGTGCATAGTTGCCGCCGGAGCCGATGCCGATCAGCCCGTCGTTCGGCTCCAGCACGTCGCCGGCACCGGTCAGGATCAGCGAGACCTTCCTGTCGGCGGCCGCGATCATGGCTTCCAGCCGGCGCAGATAGCGATCGGTGCGCCAATCCTTGGCCAGCTCGACGCAGGCACGCGTCAATTGGTCGGGATAGGTCTCCAGCTTGGCCTCCAGCCGCTCGAACAGGGTAAAAGCGTCCGCGGTCGCACCGGCGAAGCCAACGATCACCTTGTCCTTGGCCAGCCGGCGCACCTTGCGGGCGTTGGCCTTCATGACGGTCGGGCCGACCGACACCTGTCCGTCGCCGGCGACGACGACGCGGTTTCCCTTGCGCACGGAAAGAATGGTCGTTCCGTGCCATAGCGGATCGCTCCGGGGGGCTTGGTGCTCGGACATTGCGGTTTAGATGGCCTTGTCCCAGGGGCGATCAAGGGGCGAATTCTGCGAGCGCTTCATGCCAGATCGACGATCACAGGCACGTGGTCGGAGGGCTTCTCCCAGCTGCGGGTATCGCGGAAGGTCTCCAGCGCCGTCACCTGCCCGGCCAGCGGCGGCGTGGCCAGCGCATGGTCCAGGCGCCAGCCGTAGTCCTTCCGGTAGGACTGGGGATAGCGGTAGCCCCACCAGGAATAGAGCGGCGCCGGTTCCGGCGTGTAGCGCCGTGGGATATCCTCGAACCGGCCGGCCGCGCGCAGCTTGGCCATGGCGGCGCTTTCGGCCGGCGTGTGGCCGACCGACTTGATCAGGCGCTTGTGGTTCCAGACGTCGTTCTCCAACGGTGCCACGTTCAGGTCGCCGACCAACAGCGCTTGCCGGCCCGCCAGCTTGCCGGCCGCGGCCCACGCGGCCATTTCGGCCAGAAAGTCTAGCTTGTGCGCGAACTTAGGGTTCTTTTCGCGGTCGGGATCGGGGCCGCCGGAGGGAACGTAGAAATTGTGTAATTCCAGCCCGCCGGGCAGCAGCACCGAGAGATGCCGCCGGTCGTCCAGGCCGCAGAAGACCTTGCGCTCCACCTGCCCGAAAGGCAGGCGGCTGGCGATGGCCACGCCGTTATAGGACTTCTGGCCGTGGATCTCCAGATGGCTGTAGCCTAGGGCGATCAGCGCCTCCTTCGGGAACAGCGCGTCGGCCACCTTGGTTTCCTGCAGGCAGATCACGTCCGGGCTGCGTTCAGCAACGAAGCGTTGCAGGTGCCCCATCCGCTGCCGAACGGAGTTCACGTTCCAGGTTGCAATGCGCATGGGGTCAGGCGGCCCTTCGTGCCGGAGGCGACTGCCGGGGCGGCGCCACGGCCTTACCGAAGGTACGGAACGGGGCGGCGGATCGGGGCCTGCCGAACACCCGGCATTCCGGCTGCCGCCGGGCGCCGGTGGTACAGCCCCCAGCAGTGAGACCCCCAACGGTCAGCCCCCCGGCGGTGAGACCCGGCGCCGAGGTCTCGATGCCTCGACGCTGCAGGGCGTTCATCCGGATCTCCGCCTGGCTGAAGAGATTGCGCAACCGGCCCCGGCCCTCAGGTCAGGGCGCGAGGCGTACAGGGAACTGCCGCCGGCGCCGCCGAAGGCCAAGACAACGCGGGTCCTGCGGCCGGCCGGCAGCAGGACGAGAGGACGGGGAAGCCCGAAGGTCATGGCCTTGGGTGTAGGGGGTTTGCCCCGCGGTGGCAAGGGGGGCCACGCGATGGCGCCCCCCTGTGCACAGAATTGGGCGCGGGATTGGACAGCGGCGGTTCCCGGCGCCATATCCGGCGACATGCTTACGCTTTCGATCGATTGCCGCCGCCCATGATCGAAACTCTGGAGGGATTGCTATTCGGCAAGGCCGGAATGGTGCTTCTGGCCTTGGTGCTGCTGTTTTCGGCCGAGCGCCTCTTCCCGGCGGCGCCGCCCCCGGCCGCCCCCGATGCGCGCGGCCGCCTGCCGCGCAATCTGGCGGTCTGCGCGGCGACGGCCCTGGTCTCGCTGCTTCTGGTAGCGCCGCTGACGCTCTGGGCCTCCGGCATCGCCCTGGCCTGGCGGCCGGACTGGTGGCGCGGTTGGCAGGGGACCCTGTTGGACCTGCTGCTGCTCGATTGCCTGATCTATTGGTGGCACCGCGCCAATCATGCCGTGCCTTTCCTGTGGCGCTTCCACCGAGTCCACCACCTGGACCGGACCCTGGACACGACCACGGCCTTGCGCTTTCACCCGGGCGAGGTGCTGCTGTCCGCCACGGCGCGCGCCGGCATAATCCTGCTGCTGGGCTTGCCGCTCGCCAGCGTGATTCTCTTCGAGACCCTGGTGCTGCTGGCGACCCTGTTCCACCATTCCAATCTGCGGATGCCGCCCCGGTTGGAGCGGCCGCTGTCCCGGATCTTGGTCACGCCCTCGATCCATTGGGTGCATCATCGCGCGGCGCGGCGCGACACCGATTCGAACTACGCGACCCTCCTCAGCCTCTGGGACCGGCTCTTCGCCAGCCGCAGCCCAACCTCAAGATCGCCGCAGATGGCAATCGGGGTGGAGCGGGAGCGCGACCTTGGCCTGCTGCAGCTCTTCCTGTTGCCTTTTGCGGCGCGGCCAAGCCCGCCCGCAGCCGATCAGAAGAAATCCAGCAGCCGCTCCATGTAGTCGCGTTCCTCGGCCGGTCGGTTGCGGTCGTCGCGGCGCTCGCGCAATTCTTCCAGGAGTTCGCGGGCACGGGTCAATTCGCCGGCATCAGGGATGCCGATGTTTTCGCCGGAATCGATGGGGCCCTGTCCGGCTTCCCGGCCCAGGGGATCGCGTTGCCTGCCGCGGCCTCCGGCCGGGGCCATGCCCTGGCCTTCCGGCTGCGGGCCCAGCTGCGGCGACAGGCCTTGCGCTAGTTCGGAGAGGCCCCGCCGCATCTGGCTCAGCGCTTCGCCCTGGGCCTCGGCGGCGCCTTGGGCGTCTTCGCCTTCCAGGGCTTCGCCGGCGCGGCGCATGGCCTGCTCGGCCCGGCCCAGGTTCTGCGGCACCTCGCCCAGCCGTTCGGCCAGATCGCGCAGCATCCGGCCCAGTTGGCGACGCAGCGCCTCTTGGGCCGGGGCGTTGCCGCTCAGCGGTTGGCCATCCCGTTTCCGGCCCGACTGCTGCCCGTTCTGCTGTCCTTCCTGTTGTTGGGCCTGCTGTTGGGCGCGGTAGCTCCGGTCCAGGAGTTCCTGCTGGCGGCGCAACATGCCTTCCAACCGGCGCAGCTGCTCCAGGGTCTTCCGGGCCGAGGGATCGGGCGGCGCGAAGGGCGCGGCCTGCAGGTTCTCCAGCAGGCGCTGCAGCTGTTCCAGGCGCTGCCTGGCCAGATCGCGGGCGCCGGCCTTGTTTAGCTCCCGCAGTTCCTCCAGCATCTGCCGCAGGCTCTCGGCTGGGACCGTCTGGCTGTTTTCCGGCAGCTCCATCGGCTGGATCTCGCCGCGCTCGATACGGCGCTGCAGTTCTTCCTGCATGGCTTGCAGGTAGCGCTGCATGGCCTCCTCCAGCCGGTTCAGCAGGGCCTCGATCTCTGCCTCCGACGCACCGCGATCCAGAGCCTCCTGCAACCGCTTCTGGATGTCGCGCAGCTCCTGGGTCAGCAGGGAGACATCGCCCTCCTCGATGCGCAATGCGGTCTCCCACAGCAGGCTCTGTACCTGTTCGACCGCCGCCGGCCGCCGGTCCTGCTCCAGGCGCGCAGCGGCGGCGATCATGGCCAGGGCGGCGACCAGATCCTGGCCGAAATCCTGCGGCTGCTCCAGCAGGGCGCCCAGCGCTCCTGCGATGGGTTTGCGCCGCTGCGGTGCCAGGCTCAGCCGCTTGCGCAGCGCCACCAGCCGTTGGGCCACGGGGTGGGTGAAGATGCGCTCGGGGATGACCACCGGCAGTCTGCCACTGCGTCCCGTCTGGCCGCGACCGTCTTCGGCCAGGAGCGTCAGCATGGCATCGAGGCCGGCCCAGGGATGCGCGGTCAGGTCCTGATAGTGCTCGCCCCGCACCTCGGCGCTGCTGCCTTCCGGCGCGGTCAGGATATAGCTGTGGGGTTTGCCGTCGCCGCCCTCGGCGAGATGCAGTTCGGCGGTCACGCTTTCCAGTCCGTAGTCGTCCTTGGCGGCGAAGGGAACGACCAGGGCCTTGCGGTCGCTCTCGCGCAGGGCCCCGGCGATGGCGGCCTCGGGCGGCCGGTCCGGCAAAACCTCGATGGACCAGGCTGCCAGTTCCTGCGCGCCCTCGGCGATGACCAGGCGGCTGCCGGCCTCGATCGGCAATTCCAGGCGATGCAGCCCCGGCGCCGGGGTGGCGAAGGCTGTCTCGGCATCGCCCAGCCGCAAGTGCGGCACCGCCTCCAGGCCCTCGGCCTGGGCGATCAGACGGCTGCCAGCGGGGAAGGCCACGGTCCCGCCGCCGGCGGCTGGAAGATAGATCGGCGCAAGCCCGGTATAGTCGGGCGGGTCCAGCCAGGCTTCCAGGCTCACCGGAGGGGCGGGACCGGCTTGCAGGCCCGGCGCGGCCGCCGCGGCCAGCCGCTGCCAGGCATCGCCGCCGGCCGCCGCCAGAGCGACCAGAAACAGCAGCAGGCTGGCCGGCAGGACCGCATGGCGGTCGAGGGCCGCCAGCACCGGCCGCGGGCGGGCAGGCCGCAGCTTGCTCAGCAGCGCGTGCATGCGCGCGCGGTGGCGGCGGTAGAGCGCTTCGGCCAGCGGATCGCCTCCGGCGGCGGCCGTGCGGTCCATGACGCTGGTGAGCGGGCGGTTGGGCAGAGCGCTGGCCTGTTCGGTGCGCTGGCGCACCTCGGCCGCGCTGGGCCGGACCCACGCCTTGCAACCGCGCCGCAAAATCAGCAGGAAGCCCAGCAGCAGCGCGGCGAGGACGGCGAGGTGCAGCCAAGCTGAAAGCCGCTCCAGGACCCCGCTCAAGGCCAGCGCCAGCCCGAGCAGGAAATAGGCCAGACTGGGCCAGAAGGCGGCCGTCAGGGCCTCGGCGATCAGGGAAAGCTCGGTCAGCTTGAGCGACCGCGGCACCTGCCGCGGCAGTCTGGCGAGTCGCCGCTCCTGTTCGTGAGGCGAGACCATGCGCATCGAACCCACTTCCCCGCTGTGCCTGCCGGGCTGCGCCGGCCGTTGGGCTCTACTGCTTCGGGCCTTACTGCAAACGAACTTACCGCGAACTGGGCAAAGCGCTCAGCGGCGCAGCCACTCCGGCAAGCAGTCCCGAGCGATCAGTGTAGCATAATCTAGGCGCGGACGCACCGGAGAAAAGTCCCCGCCCCGCACCATGACCTCGGCCGCCGGCGGCCGGCTGTTGTAGGTCGAGGCCATGACCGCCCCATAGGCACCGGCATGGCTCAGGGCGATCGCCTCCCCGGCGGCGAGCGGCGGCAGCGGCCGGGCCCGGGCGAAGTAATCGCCGCTTTCGCAGATCGGCCCCACCACGTCGGCGGGCTCCAGCGGGGCGCCGGCGGCCGGCTGGCGCACCGGCAGCAGCTCGTGCCAGGCTTCGTAGAGCGTGGGCCGGATCAGATCGTTCATGGCCGCATCCAGGATCAGGAAGCGCCGGGCGCTGCCCTGCTTCACGTAAAGGATCTTGGCCAGCAAGATGCCGGCTGCGCCCACCAGATGGCGGCCGGGCTCGCAGATGAGGTCGCATTCCAGCCCGGCCACGGCGGCGGCGGCGGCCTCCGCATAGGCTTCCGGCGTCGGCGGGGTCTCGTCGCGGTAGGAGATGCCGAGCCCGCCGCCCAGGTCCAGGCTCTCCAGGGGCCAGCCCTCCGCCTTGAGATCGCGGTAAAGCGCGGCCAGGCAGGCGAAGGCAGCCCGGTAGGGCGCAATCTCGACCAGCTGTGAGCCGATGTGAACCGCAAGACCGCAGAGCCTCAGGCCCGGCCGCTGCCGGATCAGCTCCAAGACTTCGGGCAGGATCTTGAGGTCGACGCCGAACTTGTTCTCCGCCTTGCCGGTGGCGATCTTCTCGTGAGTCTTGGCATCGACGTCGGGATTGATACGCAGCGCCACCGGCAGGCTGCAGCCTGCTTCGTCGGCGACCGCCGCCAGGGTCTCCAGTTCCGGCAGGGATTCGGCGTTGAAGCGGTAGATCCCGGCCTTGAGGGCGGCGCGGATTTCCCCGGCCGTCTTGCCGACGCCGGCAAAGACGATCTTGTCCGCCGCTACGCCGGCGGCCAGCGCGCGATGCAGTTCCCCTTCTGAGACGATGTCGGCACCGGCGCCGCGCTGGGCGAAGGTGGTGACGACCGCCTGGTTGGAGTTGGCCTTCATGGCATAGCAGATCAGCGGCAGCAGTCCTTGGCTCCGGAACGCCGCTTGGAAGCGGTCGTAGGCGGCTTCCAGCGCGGTGGCGGAATAGACGTAAAGCGGCGTGCCGTAAGTCTCTGCCAGGACGTCCAGCTCGACGGCGTCGGCATGCAGCCGGCCGCCGCGATAGGTGAAGCCCTTCATTAGGTTGCGCTGCCCGCCGCCTCCCCGGGATCCTCCGGGGCCGCAGGACCGGGGGCCGCGGGACTGGGGGGCGCAGAACCGGGAGGCGCAGAACCGGGGGGCGCAGAACCGGGGGCCGGCCGGGCCGGACCCCGATGGTTGGGGACGACCGTCTCCGGCGCCGGATAGATGTAGCGCTTCCGACTCCCGGGCTGACTCTGGGGCCGATTCTGGGGCGGCGCGACCGGATTCTTGCGGCCGCAGGCGGTCAAGAGCGCCGCCGCACCGCCCAGCAGGAGCCGGCGGCGGCTGCTCACGGGGCCGGCCCCAGCCGGGCGCGGGCGGCGGCGGCGGCGGCGCGCACCCGCTCCGGGGCGGTGCCGCCCAGGCTGGTGCGGCTGGCGACCGAACGTTCGATCGGGAGCACGTCGTAGACGCCGCGATCGATCCGCGGTTCGACCGCCTGCATCTCGGCTAACGGCAGTTCGGCCAGATCGCAGCCCAGCGCCTCGGCACGTTGCACCAGGCTGCCGGTCGCCCGATGGGCACGGCGGAACGGCAGGCCCAGCACCCGCACCAGCCAGTCGGCCAGGTCGGTGGCGGTAAGAAAGCCGCCGGCGCAGGCGGCGCGCATGCGCGCGCGATCCACCGTCATGTCGCGCACCATGCCGGCACTGGCGGCCAGCATGAGGGCCAGGTTATCGACCGTGTCGAACAGCGGTTCCTTGTCTTCCTGCATGTCCTTGGCATAGGTCATGGGCAGCCCCTTCAGGGTGATCGCCAGGCCGGTGAAGGCGCCCAGGATGCGCCCGGTCTTGCCGCGCACCAGTTCGGCCGCATCGGGATTGCGCTTCTGCGGCATGATGGAAGAGCCGGTGGTGAAGGCATCCGACAGGCTGACGAAGCGGAAGCCCTCGCTCATCCAGATCACGATCTCCTCGGCCAGGCGCGAGAGATGGGTGGCGAGAATGCCGCCGGCGGCTAGGAACTCCAGCACGCAGTCGCGCGCCGAGACTGCGTCCATGGAGTTGCGCATGGGCCGCACAAAGCCCAGCGCCCGCGCGGTCATCTCCCGGTCGATGGGGAAGGAGGTCCCGGCCAGGGCGGCGGCCCCCAGCGGGCTTTCGTTCATTCTGGCCCGGCAGTCGGCCAGGCGGCCGCGGTCGCGCTCCAGCATCTCCACATAGGCCAGCAGATGATGGCCGAAGGTAACCGGCTGGGCCGCCTGCAGATGGGTATGGCCGGGCAGGACGGTGGCGGCCTCCTCTTCGGCCCGCGCGATTAGGGCGGAGAGCAATTCCACAAGCGCCCGGTCCAGCCGGTCCAGCGCCCGGCGCAGGAAGAGGCGCAGGTCGGTCGCCACCTGGTCGTTGCGCGAGCGGGCGGTGTGCAGCCGGCCGGCCGCTTCGCCGATGCGTTCCTGCAAGGCCGCCTCGACGTGCATGTGGATGTCTTCCAGCTCCGACTTCAGCGCGATCTCGCCGCGCCGGAAGGCGGCCAGCACCCGGTCCAGGCCGGCCAGAATCGCGGCCCCGTCCTCTTGCGAAATGATCCCCTGGGCGATCAGCATGCGGCAGTGCGCTTTGGAGCCCTCGACGTCTTCCGCTACCAGGCGCTTATCGACACCGATGGAAGCGTTGATTTCGGCCATGATAGCGGCCGGACCGGCAGCAAAGCGGCCGCCCCAGAGGTCGTTGACCCTGTTTTCGTCGGCTCTGTTTTCGATAGCGTCGCTCATGACCGCCAGTGCATCGGGACTTTTCCCGCTTCCGTCAAGCTCCACTGGCAAAATTTCACCCGCGAAATTTCATCCGCATCGGGGCTCCGCCGCAGCCATTTTCTTTGCGGCCGGTCCTCCGTTAAGATAGGTCCTCGAAGCTGGAGGGACGATGCCGGGTGCCCGGAAAAGCGTTGGCGGCGGGGCGGCTAAGCAGGCGATCGTCGCCTTTGCCGGAGGGGTGACGGCGCCGGTCCGCAAGGCGGCCGGCAATCGGCAGGAGGTCTTACAGACAGACCGAGCAACGCGGCCTGCCCTTGAGAGCGCGCCGAACGGCCTTGGCTGCCGATCCGATGGGGGTACCCGCTTCAGGTCAGCGCGGGGCGATCACCATGATCATCTGCCGGCCTTCCAGCTTCGGGAAGGCTTCGATCTTGGCGAGCCCGTCCGTATCTCCGCGTACCCGGTTCAACACCTTCATCCCCAACTCCTGGTGCGCCATCTCGCGGCCGCGGAAGCGCAGGGTGACCTTCACCTTGTCGCCGACTTCCAGGAAGTGTTTGATCTGGCGCATCTTCACATTGTAGTCGTGGGTGTCGATGCTGGGGCGCATCTTGATCTCCTTGACCTCAATGATCTTTTGCTTCTTGCGGGCTTCGTTGGCGCGCTTCTGGGCGTCGTACTTGTACTTGCCATAGTCCAGGATCTTGACCACCGGCGGGGCGGCATTGGGCGAGATCTCCACCAGGTCGAGGCCAGCTAGCTGGGCCAGCTGCAGGGCCTCCGAGGTGGCCACCACGCCCTGATTGTCTCCCTTCTCGTCGATCAGCCGCACCCGCGGCACGCGGATGTCGGCATTGGCCCGGGGCCCATCCTTGGACGGGGCCGCGTCCGGTTGAAACCGTGCTATGTCATCTTCTCCTGATCGTTGGCGTTTTCTCTATACACGAAAGAGCCTCCCCCGTTCTTGCAGCAGAGTCACGCGCCCGGACGAACTCTCTCCGGCCGTGCACGGCACTCAGGCGGGGGGACGCGCCTCTTCCGCTAGCTTAGCGACTGCGGCCTCGAGTGCAAGAACCTCTTGCGTCTTGCCGCCCAGGCGGCGCAGCGCGACACTGCGATTGTCCGCCTCCTTGCGGCCGACCACGGCGATCGCCGGGACCTTGGCCAGCGAGAGGTCGCGGATCTTGGCATTGATCTTCTCGTTGCGCAGGTCGGCCTCGGCGCGCAGGCCGGCCGCTTGCAGGGCCTTGACTGCCTCTTCGGCATAGCCATCGGCAGCGTCGGTGACGGTCGCCACCGTCACCTGCCGCGGCGCCAGCCACAGCGGGAAGCGGCCGGCGAAGTTCTCGATCAGGATGGCGATGAAGCGCTCGAAGGAGCCCAGGATCGCCCGGTGCAGCATCACCGGACGATGCTTGCCGCCGTCCTCGCCGGTATAGACGGCGCCCAGGCGCTCCGGCATCACGAAATCGACCTGAAAGGTGCCGCATTGCCAGTCGCGGCCGATGGCGTCCTTCAACACGAACTCCAGCTTGGGGCCGTAGAACGCGCCCTCGCCGGGGTTCGAGGCGAACTCCAGGCCGGCCGCTTCGGTGGCTTCCATCAAGGCGGCCTCGGCGCGGTCCCAAGTCTCGTCGCTGCCGGCCCGCCGCTCGGGGCGGTCGGAGAACTTGACCCGGACTTCCTCGAAGCCGAAGGCGCGGTAGATCTCCAGCAGCAGGGCGCAGAAGGTCTCGGTCTCGCTCACAACTTGATCCGGCCTGCAGAAGATGTGGCCGTCGTCCTGGGTGAAGGCGCGCACCCGCATCAGGCCGTGCAGCGCGCCCGAGGGCTCGTTCCGGTGGCAGGAGCCGAACTCGGCGAAGCGCAGCGGCAGATCGCGGTAGGACTTGATGCCCTGCCGGAACATCAGCACGTGCCCGGGGCAGTTCATCGGCTTGACCGCGAGCATGCGCTGCTCGGATTCGGCGATGAACATCTGCTCCCGGAACTTCTCCCAATGGCCCGAGGCTTCCCAGAGCAGGCGGTCGTAGAGCTGCGGGGACTTCACCTCCAGATAGCCGCCATCCTTCAGCTTGCGGCGCAGATAGTCCTCGATGCTGCGCCAAAGCTGCCAACCCCTGGGGTGCCAGAAGGTGGAGCCCACGGCCTCTTCCTGCTGGTGGAAGAGCTGCAGTTCGCGGCCGAGACGGCGGTGGTCGCGCTTGGCGGCTTCCTCCAGCTGCGTCAGATAGGCTTCCAGCTGCTCCCGGGTTTCCCAGGCCGTGCCGTAGACCCGCTGCAGCTGCCGGTTCCCGGCATCGCCGCGCCAGTAGGCGCCGGAGATGCGCAGCAGCTTGAAGGCATGCCCCAGCCGCCCCGTCGAGGGCAAATGCGGCCCTAGGCAAAGATCCAGCCAGCCGCCCTGGCGGTAGATCGAGATTTCCGCATCCTCCGGCAGGCTCTCGATATGCTCGGCCTTGTAAGTCTCGCCGATGCTTGCGAAGTGGGCGATGGCCTTGCCGCGCGGCCAGATCTCGCGCACCAGCGGCTCGTCGCGCACGACGATCTCATGCATGCGCGCCTCGATCGCCGCCAGATCCTCCGGTGTGAAGGGCTTGGCCCGGGCGAAGTCGTAATAGAACCCGTCTTCGGTTGCCGGACCGAAGGTGACCTGCGTCTCGGGATAGAGTTCCTGCACCGCCTCGGCCAGCACGTGGGCGGCGTCGTGGCGCAGCAGCGCCAAGGCCTCGGGATGCCCGCGCGTCACCACCTCGATCGCGGCGTCGCCGCCGATTTCGTAGGAGAGATCGCGCAGCACGCCGTCGACCTTGATTGCCAGTGCATCCTTGGCCAGCCGCTTGCCGATGTCGGCGGTCAGCCGGGTTCCCGCGACCGGCGCAGCATAGTCGCGCGTGGCACCGTCGGGAAGCGTGATGACCGGCATGCTTCTCTCCTCGAACCCCCAAGGGGCTTAACCCTAGCGGACTTAACCCTAGCAGGCTTAACCCCGGGGACCTCACTTTAAGGAGCCGCCAGTTAGACAAGACCGCCCGATGAGTCAAGTTGGTGCCGGGAATCACCTTGGCGCCGGCGCGCTACAGCCCTGCGGCCGCCGGGCCGGGCGGGCCGACACGAGTCTTTCCCGTCACCGCGCTGGGGCTGTCATTGCACCGGGCTTGCAAGCGGCGGCGCAGAGGCCGGGCGGACGGCAGGGCGCGGCGGCAAGAACGCCGATCCGGGGCGGCAGGCTGCCGCAATGCGTGAGCCCTTAGATAAAACGCCGTCGATGCCGAACGAAGTCCGAGCAATAGTGGGAAATCTTGAACAATAATAGCCGTTATTTGAAAACTTCAGTCCAGAATGCGGAGCGTAATCTATTCTTTCAAGTCTATCGTACCGCCCAGGCCCTTGTACAGACTTGTACAGAGAAGCTCTTGTGCAGCGGATCGGCCCCAAATATCCGACGGTAACCACCTGACGGCGTACACAACGGGAGAGACTCCGAAGTGGCAGCCATGAGCGAAAGCAACGATACGGGCGCCTGGCCGGGCGAAGGACTGGCGGATGCGCTCGCCGGGAACATCTCGGCCCTGTTCGGGAGCGCGGTTCTAGACTCCTGCCCGACAGCCGGCGGCGTGTCGGACTTCGCCGACCGCCTGCATGCCCTGATCGCCCAGAGTCTGACGACCGCGAGGGGTGCGGCCACCCAGGACGCCGGCCTCGAGCCGGTGCTGGATACGCCGGTCCATTGCGCCGCCGTCGAGGCTGTCACCGCCGCTTCGCTGCGCTTCCCCGCCAGTTGGGTTGTGCGCGGGCGCACCGTTCCCCTCAAGGTCGTCAGCAACGGCAAGCCCCGCGGCGGCAGCTACTTCCCGCCGGCAAGCACGCCCAGGTTCGACGGACTCGGTACGAAGCCCGCCGGCGAAGGCTGGGCCCTGGTCTCACGCGACCCCGGCAACGCGCTGCACGAATACGTCCACCACCTGCAAGCCGTCATGCCCGATGTCGACCGCCTCTTCCAGGAACTCCACAGAAGACGCACCGCGCGGCCGGACGGCACGCGCGATCCCGTCACCCGCTTCGGCCGCCACGACAGCACCGGCCGGAAAGGCCGCTACGTCGACGAGTACTTCGGGCGGGAGTATGACAGGACTCTGCTGCAAGACCTCGGCTACGACCCCAACTTCCCCGCCCTCGAGGTCATGCCGCGCGCCTTCCAACTGCTGTTCCACAAGCTGCCGGGAAAGGATGGTATCGATCTCCACCACTTGGCGAGCGACGATCCCGAAATGCTGGACCTGATGCTAGGCTTGCTCTTCCACTACGATCCCGCCTGACCACACACACCCTACAGGACGCAGATCCCATGGCCGTTCATACCGTCATGCTCCCCGACAGGCTCCACGGACGCGAGCCGCGCCCGATCGTCTGGGACGCCGCCGCCGGCACCGTGGAGGGAACGCACTCGCACGTGCCCGGCATGCAGGCGGTCCTGGCGCAGCCCAAGCCCATCGACTATTCTTCCGACGAGCGCGTGCTCTACCTCAAAGACCCCGGCCACGACCCGGCCGAGTTCCTCTGGCTCCTGAGCACCGCCTTCTGGCCGATCCTCGACGAGCCCCTGCGCTCCAGCCTGCCGTCCGTCTTCGACGGCGTCGAACTTAGCCCCATGGAACCGGCCCCACGCGCCCTTCGCGACGCCGACGGCAACCTCACCGGCTACCTGGAGAACGGCGAGCCCCTGGGCATCGGCAGCTACCACCGCCTGGATTGATACAGCCGCCTGGATCGCATACAGCCGAAGTCCCTCTCCCCAGGCAGCTCGCTGCAAGGCCGCCGAAAGCGCCTTGCAAGAACCTTATGCCGGCACCCTGCAACCGCTCTCTTGACAACTGCCCCTTTCCCGCCTCATCTTCGAGAGGGACGTTAGAGAATCTGCCGCCAAGCAAGACACTATCGCCGGCGGGACAGTACAATGTGCTTCCGCCGGGCGGCCGTCCGGGCCAGAATGCCTTGCCGGCAGAGGGGCGGCGGGAACCATGGAGAGGGTCCCAGCATGCGAGGGCATATGGACTTGCGATTTTCGCCGATGAACGGAGAGGGGGGCAACGCAGCCTGGAGCAACGCAAACGGTGGCGATGTGCCCGGCGACGGGCGCCACGGCGACAGCGGCGTCTTGCTCGACAGCCGGACCGAAACCAAGAAACCCTCCCTCTACAAGGTCTTGATGTTGAACGACGACTACACCCCGATGGAGTTCGTCGTCCATGTGCTGGAACGCTTCTTCGGCAAGAACCGCTCGGAGGCGACCGGTATCATGCTGCATGTGCATCGCCGCGGTGTGGGGATCTGCGGAGTCTTCACATACGAAGCCGCGGAGACCAAAGTAACCCAGGTGATCGACTATGCGCGCAAGCATCAGCATCCCCTGCAGCTCACCTTGGAGAAGGAGTAGCCGATGCTCTCCAACACCCTGGAGCAAACCCTGCACCGCGCGTTGGGCTATGCCAACGAACGGCGCCACGAGTATGCGACGCTGGAGCATCTGCTGCTGGCCTTGAGCGAAGACCGGGATGCCGCCGCGGTGCTGAAGGCTTGCGGCATCGACCTGGCACGCTTGCGCGCGCAGCTGATCGACTATATCGATAACGATCTCTCCAACCTGATCAGCCGCGCGGCCGGCGATGCCAAGCCCACCGTGGGCTTCCAGCGCGTGCTGCAGCGTGCGGCGATCCATGTGCAGTCCTCCGGCCGCGAAGAGGTGACCGGCGCCAATGTGCTGGTGGCCCTCTTCTCCGAACGCGAGAGCCATGCCGTCTACTTCCTGCAAGAACAGGAGATGAGCCGCCTGGACGCGGTCAACTACATCTCCCACGGCATCGCCAAGGCGACGGATCTGGCGGCGGAGCGCCCGGTCTCCGGCAGCGGCCGCGAGGACGGCGCCGAAAAGGTAGTGAAGAAGGGGCGCGAGGCGCTGGACGCCTACTGCGTCGATCTGAACGACAAGGCCCTCGAGGGGCGCGTCGATCCCCTGATCGGCCGCGATGCAGAGATCGACCGGACCGTCCAGGTGCTCTGCCGGCGCACCAAGAACAACCCGCTTCTCGTCGGCGACCCCGGGGTCGGCAAGACCGCGATTGCAGAGGGCCTGGCCCGCAAGATTGTCGAGGGCGCGGTGCCCGAGGTCCTGGCCGGCGCCATCGTCTTCGCCCTCGACATGGGCGCTCTGCTGGCCGGCACCCGCTACCGCGGCGATTTCGAAGAGCGCCTGAAGGCGGTGGTCAAGGAACTGGAGGAACAGCCGCACGGCGTGCTGTTCATCGACGAGATCCACACCGTGATCGGCGCCGGCGCCACCTCGGGCGGGGCGATGGATGCCTCCAACCTGCTAAAGCCGGCGCTACAGCAAGGTACCCTGCGCTGTATCGGCTCCACCACTTACAAGGAATACCGCAACTACTTCGCCAAGGACCGCGCTTTGGCGCGCCGCTTCCAGAAGATCGACATTCCCGAACCCACGGTGGACGACGCGGTCAAGATTCTGCGTGGCCTGAAGCCCTATTACGAAGAACATCACAAGGTGCGCTTCACACAGGAAGCCATCCGCACCGCCGTCGAATTGTCGGCGCGCTACATGCACGACCGCAAGCTGCCGGACAAGGCCATCGACGTGATCGACGAATGCGGTGCCTCGCAGCAGCTGCTCCCCGAGAGCCGCCGCAAGAAAAGCCTGGGTTCGCGCGACGTCGAGACTGTGGTGGCCAAGATGGCCCGCATCCCGCCCAAGCAGGTGAGCCAGGACGACAAGAAATCGCTGCAGAACCTGGAGCGCGATCTGAAGTCCATGGTCTTCGGCCAGGATCGGGCGATTGAGGCGCTTTCCGCGGCGATCAAGCTGTCCCGCGCAGGTCTGCGCGACGGCGAGAAGCCGATCGGTTGTTATCTTTTCTCCGGCCCCACCGGCGTCGGCAAGACCGAGGTCGCCCGGCAGCTCGCCAACTCTCTGGGCATTCAGCTGACCCGCTTCGACATGTCGGAATATATGGAACGGCACTCGGTCTCGCGCCTGATCGGGGCGCCGCCGGGCTATGTCGGCTTCGACCAGGGCGGTCTTCTGACCGACGCAGTCGATCAGCATCCTCACTCCGTCCTGCTGCTGGACGAGATCGAGAAGGCCCATCCGGACCTCTTTAACGTCCTGCTGCAGGTCATGGACTACGGCAAGCTGACCGACAACAACGGCAAGCAGGTCGATTTCCGTAACGTGATCCTGATCATGACCACCAACGCCGGCGCGGCGGAACTGGCCAAGCCGGCCGTCGGCTTCTCCAAGGCGCTGCGGGCCGGCGACGGCGAGGAGGCGATCCGCCGGACCTTCACGCCGGAATTCCGCAACCGCTTAGACGCGGTGGTACCCTTCCGTCATCTGACGCCGGAGGTGATCGCCCGCGTGGTGGACAAGTTCATCCTACAGCTGGAGGTGCAGCTGGCCGACCGCAAGGTCACCATCGAGCTGACCGACCGGGCCCGCAAGTGGCTCGCCCGGCGCGGTTACGACCCGGTCATGGGCGCCCGGCCGCTGGCCCGCGTGATCCAGGAGCACATCAAGCAGGCCCTGGCCGAAGAATTGCTGTTCGGCCGCTTGACCAAGGGCGGCGTGGTACGCATCGGCATCGAGGACGATCTGCCGGTTTTCACCTACCCGGAGACCGTCAAGGCCCTGCCGGGCCCGAGGGATAAAGACAGGGACAAAGACCAGGAAAACGGCGAAGAGACCCTGGAGCCGGAGACGATCGACTAGGCCCGCCGGGGACAGCCTCCGGATCTGCCGAAGGATACCCGGGTTTGGGATGGTCTCTTAACGGGGGGGTTCTTCATGGGGGGCCGGCTTGACGCCAAGGGCGCTGCTGCCCCCTTCGCAGTGCGGCCCGGCGTGGTAGCTCAACCCGGCCTGGCAGCTCAACCTGCGGCGCGCGCCGCCACCCGCATGCCGCCCTTGACCAGGAAGCGGTGGTTCTTGCGCTCGGCGGCCATGGCGATGTCCTGCGTAGGATCGCCCTCGACCAGCAGCAGATCGGCCAGCTTGCCCTCGGCCAGCCGGCCCCGCTCGGGCATGCGGTTGAGTTCGGCGGCATTGACCGTCGCCGCCTTGAGGGCGTCGGCCGGGGTCATGCCGATCTCCACCATATAGGCCAGCTCCAGGGCGTTTTGGCCATGGCGGTTGAAGGGGGTGCCGGCGTCGGTGCCCATGGCGATGCGGCCGCCGGCCTCGTAGTACATCTTGATCGAACGCCGATGGGTCTCGGCGACGGCGCGGGCCTTCTCGACCGCATAGTCGGGCACGCCCTCGCCGGCATGCGCCAGGATGTTGCGGACGGCCGAGAGCGTCGGCACCAGGAAGGTGCGGCGCTCCAGCATCGCCTGACAGCAGACCTCGTCCATGAAGATGCCGTGCTCGATGGAATCGATGCCGCCGTAGACCGCGTTGAGAATGCCGTCGCGGCCCTGGGCGTGGCTGGCGCAGGGGCGATGGAAGCGATGGCCCTCGGCGATGCCGGCGGCGATCTCTTCCGGCGAGTAGTGGGCGTCCTGCGGGTTGACGCCGGGGGTCATGACGCCGCCGGTGGCCATGATCTTGATCAGGTCGGATCCGGCATGCACCTGCTCGCGCACCGCCTTGACCACCTCGTCCACGCCGTCGGCCACCCGGCCGATATAGTTGCCGTGGCCGCCGGTCATGCAGATCATGCGGCCGGCGCAGCGGATGGCCGGGCCTTGGAAGGTGCCGCGGTTGCAGGCGTCGCGCACGGCGAATTCCAGATAGTCCTTGCCGCCGCAGTCGCGCAGGGCGGCGATGCCCCCGGCCAGGCTCGCTTGCGCGTTGTCGAGCGCGGTCAGCACAATCTGGCCGACGCTCATGCGGCCGCAGACCGCGCGGGGATCGCCGTCGCCGCTATAGATCAGATGCACGTGACAGTCGATGAGGCCCGGCAGCAGGGTGGCGCCGGCGGTATCGATCCGGGTGCCGGCGAAGCCCTCGAACTCGGCCAGCGGCGCGATGCGGGCGATGCGCTCGCCCTGCACCAGCAGGCCCCGGTCCGCCAGGAGGCTTTCGCCATCGAAGACTTTGCCGCCAGCATAGAGTGTGGATACCTGGGGCGTGGATGCATGAGGCGTGGACATGGCTTCCTTCTCAGTTCGCGTTCTGCTTGTGGAGCTCGAAATCGCCGTCGGCGCGGCCCTCTTCGACCGCATGGCAGGCGACGGTAACGCCGTTCGCCTGGCGGAGGGCTGCCGGCGCCTCGCGCTTGCAGCGCTCCTGCGCCAGCGGGCAGCGCGGATGGAAGCTGCAGCCGCTGGGCGGAGCAATGGGGCTCGGCACCTCGCCGGCAACCGGGCGGCGGGGGCGGCCGCTCATCTCCAGGTCGGGGATGGCGTCCAGCAGCAGGCGGGTGTAGGGATGCTGGGGCTCGGCGAAGATCTGCCGCGCCGGCCCCACCTCCGCCAGGCGGCCCAGGTACATGACCCCCAGCCAATCGGCGATGTGATAGACCACCGCCAGATCGTGGCTGATGAAAAGATAGGTCAAGTGCAGCTGGCGCTGCAAATCGCGCATCAGGTTCAGGATCTGCGCCTGCACCGAGACGTCCAGGGCCGAGGTCGGCTCGTCGCAGACCAGAAACTCGGGATTGCCGGCCAGGGCCCGGGCGATCGAGATGCGCTGACGCTGGCCGCCGGAGAACTCGTGCGGAAACTTGTGGCCGTCGGCGGCGGAGAGGCCGACCTGCTCCAGCAGCGCGCCGACCTTGGCCGCAAGCACCTCGCTGTCTTTGACCGGGACATGCGTCAGACTCCGGCTCTGGCAGAACCCTTGCGCGCGCAGCGGCTCGGCGACGATCCGCTCGACCCGCCAGCGGGCGTTGAGGCTGGCATAGGGGTCCTGGAAGATCATCTGCAGGCGCCGGCGGATCGGCGCCATGCTGCGGCGGCTCTTGCCGGCGGCGATCAGGTCCTGGCCGGCGAAGTGGATCGAGCCGCGCGAGGGCCGGTAGAGCCCGACCAGCAGGCGGGCGACGGTGGACTTGCCGCAGCCCGATTCGCCGACCAGAGCGAAGGTGTCCCCGCGCGGAATCGTGAAGGAGACGCCGTCGACCGCCCGCACATAGGCCCTGGGCTGGCGGTTGATCAGGCGGACCGGCAGCGGCGCCGAGACCTCGAAGGACAGGGCCAGATCCTGCACCTCGACCAGGGGGCTCCCAAGGGGCGGCCGGGGGACCTCAGTCATGCGCCACCTCGCGCTCTTCCCGCGTTGCCGGCGCCCCGTGTTGCCGGCGCATAGAGCCAGCAGGCCGCCCGGCTGTTGCCGGCCGCCGTCAGCTCCGGCCGCGGGGCGGCACGGCAGCGGTCGAAGGCCTCGCCGCAGCGCGGGTTGAAGGCACAGCCCGGCGGGATCGCGGTCAGCCGCGGCATGGAGCCGGGAATCTGGGTCAGGCGGTCCAGCTCGCCACCGACCTTGGGAATGGCACCCATCAGGCCGCGGGTATAGGGATGGCAGGCACGCTTCACCACGTCCTGCACCGGGCCGATCTCGACGATGCGCCCGGCGTACATGACCGCGACCCGCTCGGCCGTCTCGGCGATCACCCCCATGTCGTGGGTGATCAGGATGACGGCGGTACCCTGCTCGCGGCAAAGCCGCTTCAGCAGCGCGGTGATCTGCGCCTGAATCGACACGTCCAGCGCCGTGGTCGGCTCATCGGCGATCACCAGCCGCGGCTTGGCGGCCAGGGCCAGCGCGATGACGATGCGCTGGCGCATGCCGCCGGACAGTTGGTGCGGATAGTGGTCGATGCGCTGTGCCGCCGCCGGGATGCCGACCTCATACAGCAGCTCCAGCGCCTGCTCGCGGGCCTTGGCTTGCGGCATCGGCCGATGCGTGCGGATGGTCTCGGTCAGCTGCCGGCCGACGGTGAGCAGCGGGTTCAGGCTGGTCAACGGATCTTGAAAGATCATGCCGATCTTGCCGCCGCGCACCCGGCGCAGGGCCTCGCCGCGCAGCCGGTCGATGCGCTGGCCCTCCAGGGTGACGGCGCCGCCGGCGATGCGGCCGGGCGGCTCCAGCAGCTGGATGACGGCGGCCCCGGTCAGCGACTTGCCGGCGCCCGATTCGCCCACCACGCCCAGCACTTCGCCCTCGCTCAGCTCGAAGGAGACGCGGTCGACGGCGGTCAGCAGGCCGCGGCGGGTTGGAAACTCGACGGTCAGCTCTTCGACGCAGAGCAGCGGCGGCTTTGCCATGACTCTAGCGCAGCTTGGGGTTAAGGGCGTCGCGCAGCCAATCGCCCAGCAGATTCACCGCCAGCGCCAGCACCGCTAAGGCCAGACCGGGAAAGAAGGCAATCCACCACTCCCCGGAGAACAGAAAGTCGTTGCCCACGCGGATCAAGGTGCCGAGCGAGGGCTCGGTAATCGGCACGCCGACGCCGAGGAAGCTCAAGGTGGCCTCCAGGATAATGGCCAGCGCCAGGTTGACGGTGGCGATCACCAGCACCGGCCCCATCGCGTTCGGCAGCACGTGGCGGATCATGATCGCCAGCGGATGCCGGCCGATGATGCGGGCGGCCTGCACGTACTCCTTGTTCTTCTCGACCAGGGTGGATCCGCGTACGGTACGGGCGAACTGCACCCAGGAGGCAAGCGCGATGGAGAGGGTGAGGACGGCATAGGAGGTAAAGCTATCCTCCGGACCGCCGAGCAGGGCATGCGCGATGCCGTCGATCAGCAAGGCGATCAGGATCGCCGGAAAGGTCAGCTGAATATCGGCCAGACGCATGATGACGGCATCCGCCGCCCCGCCGGCATAGCCCGCCAGCAGACCCAGCGAGACGCCCAGGCTTGCCGCCAGCGCCACCGAGGCCAGGCCGACGAAGATGGAGATGCGGGCGCCGTACATGACGGTGGAGAGGATATCGCGGCCCTGATCGTCGGTGCCGAGCGGGAAGGCGCCGCCGCCGCCCTCCGCCCAGACCGGCGGCGTCAGGGAATCCATCAGGCTCACCTGGCTCAGGTCGTAGGGGTCGTAGGGCGCAAGCAGCGGCGCGAAAAGCGCCGTCAGCAGGAACAGCAGGGTGATTAAGGCCGAGAGCTGCGCCAACCGCGAGCGGCGGAAGGAATAGAGCATGTCGCTGTCGCCGGCGCGCTGCAACCAGGGCTTGCTGCCGGAGGGCGGCCCGGCCCCAATCTCGGGATCTGTCGCCGGATCTGTCGCCGGATCTGTCATGGGGCCTGTGCCGTAAGATCTTGCATGGAGTTTGTCATGGGATCTTGCATGGGGGGCGTCCTCCTCTAATGACCGCCGGGGCGAGCGATGCGCAGGCGCGGATCGACCGCGAAGTAGAGCAGGTCGACGAAGAGGTTGATGGCGACGAAGAGGAAGGCGATCAGCAGCAGATAGGCCGACATGATGGGGATATCGACGTTCTGCACTGCTTGCAGAAACAACAAGCCCATGCCGGGCCATTGGAACACCGTCTCGGTGACGATGGCGAAGGCGATGACGGAGCCCAGCTGCAGACCGGCGACGGTAATCACCGGCACCAGCGCGTTCTTCAAGGCATGGCCGAAGTTGACGGCCCGGGCGCTGAGGCCGCGGGCGCGGGCGAACTTGACGAAGTCGCTGCGCAGCACCTCCATCATCTCGGCGCGCACCAGACGCATGATCAAGGTCAGCTGGAACAGCGCCAGGGTAACGGTCGGCAGGATCAGCGACGCGATGCCCGACCCGGTCAGCAGGCCGCTGCTCCAGAAGCCCAGATCGACCGTCTCCCCGCGGCCGAAGGAGGGCAGCCAGCCCAGCAGGACCGAGAAGACATAGATCAGCAGAATGCCGATCAGGAAGGTCGGCAGCGCCACGCCCATCAGCGAGACCGTAAGGAAGATGCGCGACAGCCAGGCCTCGCGCTTCAGACCGGCATAGACCCCCATGGGAATGCCGATCAGCAGCGCCGCCGCCGCCGAGACGATCGAAAGCTCCAGGGTTGCCGGCAGCCGGCTGGCCAGCAGCTCGGAGACCGGGGCCTTGAATTGATAGGAGATGCCGAAGTCGAAGTGCAGCGCCTTCCAGACGAAGCGCAGGAACTGGGTGACCGGCGGGTCCTTGAGGCCGAGGCGTTCGCGCAAGGCTTCGCGATCTTCCAGGCTGGTCTCGATGCCGACCATCTGATTGACCGGGTCGCCGACGAAGCGGAACATGACGAAGGCCAGCAGCGCCACCGCCAGCATGACGATGGCGGCTTGCCCCAGGCGGTGCAGGATGAAGGCCAGCATTCGGATGGTGGACCGGGATCGCAGGCGGCTTGCGGCAAGCGGCGGGGCGCCCTCCTGCATAGCCCCCCTAGCGTTAAGAGGCTGCAGAAGCAGGATGCCTGACGGGGCACCCCGCCGCGGCGCCGCGTCCGGCCTAGTCCTTGGTGATGCGGTAGAGCATGACCTGATTATCGGCCCGCTGCACCACGTTGGTGCCCTCCCGCACGCCCCAGGCCAGACCCTGCTGATGCAGCGGAATGTAGGCCGTGTCGCCGGTGGTCAGCGCGTAGGCCTGCCTGATCAGATCGTTGCGCTTGTCGGCGTCGGTCTCGACCAGGATCTGCGCGGTCAGCGCGTCCACCTCGGCATTGCAATAGCCGCCCAGGTTGAAGGGACCGCCCTCGCCGGCCTCGTTGCGGCAGCCGTGCAGATTGTGCAGCACGTTCCAGCTGTCGAAGCTGCCCGGCGTCCAGCCCAGCAGATAGAAGGAGGTATCGTAGCCGCCGGCGGCCAGCACCTTGGCGAAGTAGAGCGCCTTGGGCTGGGCGTTCAGCTTCACCTCGACGCCGATCTTGGCCAGCATGGCGCTAACCGCCTGGCAGATCGCCTCGTCGTTCACATAGCGGTCGTTCGGGCAGTCCATGCCGACCTCGAAACCCTCGCCATAGCCGGCTTCTTCCAGCAGCTGCCTGGCCCTGCCGGGATCGTGCTCCAGCCGCTCGAAGGCTTCGGCATGCGCGAAGAGGAAGGGCGAGATCATGATCGCCGAGGGGGTCGAAAGCCCGCGCATCACCTTCTGCCCGATCGCCTCGATGTCGATGGCATGATAGAAGGCTTGGCGGACCCGCTTGTCCTTGAAGGGGTTCTTGCCCTTGACGTCGGAATAGAGCAGCTCCTCGCGCAGCTGATCCATACCGAGGAAGATTGTCCGCAGCTCCGGCCCCGCCAGCACGGCGGTGCCGCTGCCCCCGTCGACGCGGGCGATGTCCTGCGTCGGCACCGGATACATGAAGTCGATCTCGCCCGACAGCAAGGCTGCCACCCGGGTGGCGTTGGAGGCGATCGGGGTAAAGATCACCTCGGTCAGATTGTGCTGCGGGCTGTCCCACCAGTCCGCATTGGGCTTCAGGATCGTCTTCACGCCGGGCTCGTGACTATCGACGACGAAGGCGCCGGTGCCGTTGGCATTGAAGGCGGCATGGCCCTTGGTCAGGTCGGCGGCGGTGGTCGGCTTGACCGCGCCGTGCTGTTCGGCCCAGTCCTTGTCCATGATGTACCAGGTATCCCATTCGTAATAGAGAATGGGATTGGGGCCTTCCGTGACGAAATCGACGGTGTAGTCGTCCACCGCCTCGACCTTGACGTCGGCCGGCAGCCGCGACTTGAGGTCGGAGCCCTCGTCCCGCACCCGCGTGGCGCTGAAGACCACGTCCTCGGCGGTAAAGTCGTTGCCGTTTTGGAAGGTCACGCCCTGGCGCAGATAAAAGCGCCAGCGGTTGGGCCCGGCCACCTCCCAGCGCTCGGCCAGGGCCGGCAGGATCTCCAGGTTGGCGCCGCGGCGGGTCAGCCCCTCGTAGACATTGCCCAGCAGGCCCAGCGTAAAGGTCTCGTTCAGCGTATAGGGATCCAGGGAATTCAGCGGGCCCTGAAAGGCGAAGCGCAGGGTCTCCGCACGCACATCGGCGGCACCGAGCGTAACGCTCAGGCCGGCAGCCGCCAGGGCTGCAGCGATACCGGATTTAGCGATACCGGATTTAGCGATACCGGATTTCATGGGGGGCGAACCTCTCTGTTGTTTCCGTTGTTTCCGTGGCGCCAGATTTGCCGGAAGCTTCCGGATATCCGGTCTAAGGCAAGGATAGACCCATCGCCGGCCCCGGTCGATTCCCTTCTGCAAGCAATTTTCGCCGGGGCTCCGCTGCTCCCGGCGATCTTGACGGGGGCGCCGCCGCTGCCCAGACTTGCGCGAAGGTTTTGCTCACCTTGGAGCACTGCAACCGCCGCCTTGGGTAGAGCCAAGGCGGCCCGGCCGAAGCAATAGCCAAGAGGAACAGCCAGAATGCATTTACCGAAATTCGCCCTCTTCGCCTCTGCGCTGCTGCTTGCCGCACCGCTGCGGGCCGCTGCCGAATGTGAGGATTGGCTCGACCGCGCCTTTTGGCAAGCGGCAACGGCAGCGGAGGTGACCCGCTGTCTCGCCGCCGGCGCCGACCCCAATGCACGGACTACTGAAGACGGTTGGACGCCCCTGCACTTGGCGGCAGGTGGGGATAGCGCCGAGGCTGTGGCAGCGCTACTCAATGGAGGCGCGGACCCCAATGCACGGGCTGAAGACGGTGACACGCCCCTGCACCAGGCGGCAATGGGCAGCAGCGCCGAGATTGTGGCGGCACTGCTCGATGGGGGTGCGGACCCTAATGCACCGGATGAAGACGGTTTCACGCCCCTGCACAGGGCGGCAATGCTTGGCGGCGCCGCGACTGTGGCGGCGCTGATCGATGGGGGTGCGAACCCCAATGCACGGGATGGACTCGGTTATACGCCCCTGCACTGGGCGAAGACCGCCGAGGCTGTGGCGGCGCTGCTCGACGCCGGCGCCGACCACAATGCGCGGAAAGCTGACGGTGAGACGCCCCTGCACCAGGCGGCAGGGTTAGACAGAGCCGGGGCTGTAGCGGCGCTGCTCGGCGGGGGCGCCGACCCCAATGCGCGGAATGAAGACGGTGCGACGCCCCTGCACTTGGCGCCAGCAAACGACAACACCGGGGCTTTAGCGGCGCTGGTCCGCGGGGGTGCGGACCCCAATGCACAGAGTGAATACGGTTCGACGCCCCTGCACTCGGCGGCATTGTGGTGGGGCCGCGCCGAGGCTGTGGCGGCGCTGCTCGACGGGGGTGCGAACCCCAATGCGCGGACTGAAGACGGTTGGACGCCCCTGCACGCGGCGGCAGAGGGGGACAACGCCGAGGCTGTGGTGGCGTTGCTCGACGGGGGTGCAGACCTCAATGCACGGTCGGAAGACGGTGAGACGCCCCTGCACACGGCGGCAATGCTTGGCGGCGCCGCGACTGTGGCGGCGCTGCTCGACGCCGGCGCCGACGGCAGCGCGCGCAATAAAGCGGGACACTTCCCTGCCGATCTGGCGAAAGAAAACGAAAAGCTCCGCGATAGTCCAGTTTACTGGAGATTGAACGACGCGCGCTACCGGTGAGGCGCCGCCGCGGTCCGGGCGGTGAGCTGCGGCGCGTCCGGGTCCGCCCAGCCGGAGCGGCGCCGCGCAGCGCTCCCCGCGGCCCGCCTGCGCCCATAGTCTTGCGCGCGCGGACCTGTCCCTGCCCTCCTAACCGCTCCGGTCCCGGCGCTCTCGACGGGGCGCTCTGGACAGGATCGGTGCCGCTACACAAACTTGCGCGAAGCTTCCCTAACTCCGGGGCGCCGCAACCGCCGCCCGCCGCAGAGCCAAGGTGCCCCCGGCCGAAGGAGCAGCCAGGATGCACCTACCGAAATTCGCCCTCTTCGCCTCTGCATTGCTGCTTGCCGCACCGCTGCGGGCCGCTGCCGAGTGTCGGGATTGGCTCGATCCCGCCTTTTGGCAAGCGGCAACGGCAGCGGAGGTGACACACTGTCTCGCCGCCGGCGCCGACCCCAATGCACAGGATGAAGACGGTAGAACGCCCCTGCACTTTGTGAGGACCGCCGAGACTGTGACGGCGCTGCTCGCCGGGGGTGCGGACCTCAATGCACGGGATAAAATCGGTGGGACACCTTTGCACTTGGCGGCAGCGAATGACAGCACCGGGGCTTTAGCGGCGCTACTCACCGGAGGCGCGGACCCCAATGCTCGGGCTGAAG
The DNA here is from genome assembly GCA_014324045.1 of Rhodospirillales bacterium. Classification (GTDB taxonomy): domain Bacteria; phylum Pseudomonadota; class Alphaproteobacteria; order Kiloniellales; family JACOMY01; genus JACOMY01. The sequence continues at coordinate 40,582 of JACOMY010000021.1, forward strand.
ACGATTGGACGCCCCTGCACTTGGCGGCACAGGGAGATAGTACCGAGGCTTTGGCCGCGCTGATCGACGCCGGCGCCGACCCCAATGCGCGGCTGGATAAAAACGGTGCAACGCCCCTGCACTTGGCGGCAAGGTGGAGTGGTGCCGCGGCTGTGACGGTGCTGATCGCCGCCGGCGCCGACCCCAATGCTCGGGATGAAAACGATTGGACGCCCCTGCACTTGGCGGCAGGGATGGACGGCACCGAGGCGGTGGCGGCACTGCTTGATGGGGGCGCCGATCCCAGTGCACGGACTGAAGGCGGTAACACGCCCCTGCACTTGGCGGCAGAGTATGCCGGCGCTGAGACTGTGGCGGCGCTGCTCACCGCCGGCGCCGACCCTAATGCACGGAATGAAGACGGTGCGACGCCCCTACATACAGCGGCAGAGAAGGGTAGCGCCAAGACTGTGGCGGCGCTGCTCGACGCCGGCGCCGATGGCAGCGTGCGAAATAATGCAGGACTCTTCCCTGCCGATCTGGCGAAAGAGAACGAAAAGCTCCGCAACAGCCCAGTTTACCGGAGATTGAACGACGCGCGCTACCGGTGAGGCGGTGCGCCCCCGGGCGGTTAGCTGCGGCGCGTCCGGGTCCGCCTAGCCGGAGCGGCGCCCCAAAGCGCTCCCCGCGGCCCGCCTGCGCCCATAGTCTTGCGCGCGCGGGCCTACCCCTGCCCGCCGGACCGCTCCAGTCCCGGCGTTCTTGACGGGGGCGCTCTGGACAGAGGCGCCGCCGCTGCGCAAACTTGCGCGAAGCTTCCCCGATACCGGGGCGCCGCAACCGCCGCCTTTGGCAAGCGGCGGCGGCAGCGAAGGTGACGCGCTGTCTCGAAGACGGCACGGATCCCAATGCGCGCACTAAATACGGTGGGACGCCCCTGCACATAGCGGCATGGAAAGACAGCGCCGCGGCTGTAGCGGCGCTGCCGACCCCGATGCACGGGATGAAGTCCGTTTGACGCCCCTGCACATGGCGGCAATTCTTGGCAACGCCGAGACTGTGACGGCGCTGCTCGACGCCGGCGCCGACGGCGGCATGCAAAACAAGGCGGGACTCTTCCCTGCCGATCTGGCGAAAGAAAACGAAAAGCTCCGCGATAGCCCAGTTTACTGGAGATTGAACGACGCGCGCTACCGGTGAGGCGCCGCCGCGGTCCGGGCGGTTAGCCGCGGCGCGTCCGGGTCCGCCTAGCCGGAGCAGCGCCCCGAAGCGCTCCCCGCGACCCGCCTGCGTCCATAACCTTCAGGGCGCGGGCAAACGCGGGCCTGCCCCTGCCCCGCCGGACCGCTCCGGTCCTGGCGCTCTCGACGGGGGCGCTCTGGACAGGATCGGCGCCGCTACGCAAACTTGCGCGAAGCTTCCCTAACCTCGGGGCGCCGCAACCGCCGCCTTCGGCAGAGCCGAAGCGGTCCAGCTTGAAGGATACAATCGAGATGCAACTTCCGAAATTCGCCCTCTTCGCCTCCGCGCTGCTGCTTGCCGCACCGCTGCCGGCCGCTGCCGAATGTGAGGATTGGCTCAATCCCGCCTTTTGGCAAGCGGCGGCGGCAGCGGAGGTGACGCACTGTCTCGCCGCCGGCGCCGATCCCAATGCGCGGGATGAAGACGGTTGGACGCGCCTGCACTATGCAGCATGGAAGGACAACGCCGAGGCTGTGACGGCGCTGCTCGGCGGGGGCGCGAACCCCAATGCGCAAAGTGCTATGTCCAGTTATACGCCCCTGCACTCGGCGGCAGTGAGAGGCAGCGCCGAGACTGTGGCGGCGCTGCTCGATGGGGGCACGGACCCCAATGCACGGGATGAAGACGGTGAGACGCCCTTGCACTCGGCGGCAATGAGAGGCAGCGCCGAGATTATGGCGGCGCTGCTCGCCGCCGGCGCCGACCTCAATGCACGGGATAAAGACGGTGACACGCCCCTGCACTTTGCAGCAGAGAGGGGCAACGCTGGGACTGTGGCGGCGCTGCTCGACGCCGGCGCCGACGGCAGCGTGCGCAATAATGCAGGACTCTTCCCTGTAGATCTGGCGAAAGAAAACGAAAAGCTCCGCAACAGCCCAGTTTACCAGAGGCTGAACGACGCGCGCTACCGGTGATGCGGCGCTAACCCGCGGCGGAGCTAGCCCGCAAGGCCGGCCTCAAACGCGCCCCTCAAACATAGCGAAGCCCTCGCCCGCGCTAGAGCCGACACCCCGCCGAAGACCGTCTTCCGCCTCCTCGGCGGCCGCCAGCGCCAGAAGCTCCGGACCGCCCTCGCAAGAGCCGCTGCAAGCATCCTGCAAGACCCTTGCAAACACCCTGCAACGGCCTTGCAACCGCTCTGCACGGGGGCACCTTTCCCCCGGCAAAACGCCTTTCCCCAGCAAAACGCAGGGCGCGGAACGCCCGGATTTTCCAAGACTTCCGCACCCCTCGAACAGTGCCGCAGACCGCTTGTCCAGCCGATTTCACCCTCCGAACCGGCCCGATTTCAAAAGACCTTGCCAAATTGGAGACTTACTATCGACAATAGGGTGCACGAGCCTGGTTTCGCTTGGCCTTCGGTGTTTCAAGATGCGCATATCGGCCCTTGGAATACCGTCGGCAGTCAAGTCCATGCCCATTGGCAATAACGCCGCCGCATAATCTTCACCATCCACATAGCATGTCCCAACCAGACGGTCATGCGTCCGCTTGCCGTTTAGTTCGCACTTGATGATTTTTCCATGCACCAGACGCTGTGCGAAGAGTTTTGCTTGTTCGAACCCGGCAGTGTCGCGCTCGACCGCGTCGAGGCCATTGATCCGGATAGGTATTCCTGCGACAAAAATAGTATCCGTATCTCGTATATGAGTGACACGCCCTTCGATACTCGATGTAGAAAATTCAGAATCCATAACTGAAGTAGTAGAGGTCTCTGGCACACGATTTTTCGTAGAATTCTCCAAATTTTTATATGGTTAAAATCAGTTGTCATCTCTTCCCGAATTTGCTTCGGTTCCAATTTGATCGATAAGTCTCTTTCTGTTTGGCGTTGCGCTGAAAATAACGCGGCGGGATGCAGCCTTATCTTCTTGCCCATCCTTCATTACCGGTCGAACCGAGGAATAGCCTACGGCGATCATGTGCGTTCGGGCCCACTCAAGAACACTACTGTCGCGAATGAAATCTAGGCATACCCGCAACACAGCTTGTGACCGCCTCTGACTGAGGTCCAGATTGCCGAGATAAGCTTGCTTCGGAGAGGATTGAGCACGCCACTCCGAAGACGCGTGTCCTTCAATTTTGATTTCGGCGATATCGACACCGGATCCTTTTAGAGTGGCTATCCACGGCTCGCATGCATTTGCGAGAAACTTGTCAAGAACCGGCGTTATGCTGGCGCTGCCTTGTTCGAAGAGAACTGCATCGGGTAAGATGATCGAACCGTTTCCATCGATCTGCCCGCCGACACCGGAGACAATATCTCCTAACGCACCCTTCAGGGCTCCCACCATCGTTTCTTGCTGGGCTTCAGCCTGAGATATCTTGCTCGCAATGTCCTCCAGGGTCTGCCCAGCCTGCTGAAGCGAGGCCAGCGCTTTGAGGTCTACACCGGCCTCCTGAAGGGCCATGAAGGACTCAATGGAGCCGTCTTGCGAAGCTGCCAGAACCAGCTGTCTCCGATCGTATGGAAGCCCCTTGAACGCCTGAACCTCCGGCATGTTTTCCCGTTCTTCTTCCCATTGCCAGAAGGCGAACAAAAGCAGGAGCGCAAAAGCGATCAGGATGAAAGCCTCCGCCATCGTAAGACCCATGATGGCCCCGCGCCGGTAACCGCGATCCATATCTGTTGGATCGCTCATTCGGATCTGCCTCCCTTGGAGACCCCCCCCTTGGAAACCCATGGGTCTGAGGGCCTCGTTGTCCTGAGTTGGAAAGGCTTATCGACGAGACCTTCAAGATTCTCACCCTCCGCAGTTGCACTTTCGAAGAGACCGTCCTTAACCTGGGACTCGAGAGGAAGCTTATCCAATCGTTCTTTCAGATCGTCTAGCGCCGGAATGATGCGCTTGGAGATCGCTTCTGCGGCACTGCGAGTAGCCGTGATCTGCGTCTCTGTCGCTTCGTTCTGAGACTCTATCTTTTTCTGGTACACATCGATTTCCCTCAGAAATACTGTGCGCCGGGTTTCGATCTGCTCGAACGACTGGGCTTCCTGCTCATTGAGGCGATTCTTCAACGCCTCGATCTTCTCCAGTGTGGATTTCACCTGCTCCCGGTTGAACTTGTGTGCCTCCGACAGCTCCTTCACAACCTCCTTCATCGCCTCTGCGAAGGTCTCTTTCATGTGATCGGAGAGATTGGTCACGCTCTCTTTTAGAGCCATCTGGTATTGCCCAAGGAACTTCTCAGTCGATACTCTAACTCGACGGTCCCGCTCCGCTGCCAACTGTACAGACTCGACCGAGAAGGCTTTCATCTGCAATAGCATGCCGGCCATGCCTTTCCGAAAGTCGCCGAAAGAGCGATTGATATCGGCCCTCACTTCCCGATCTTTCGCGACGAAGTCCGGACGTAGTTGCATCAGCAAGACCCGAAGAAAAACCCCAACGATAGTCGAGGAAAGCGCCACCCCGAAGCCTGAGATGACGTCCGGAATGTTGACAGGGCGGCCCCCATTCGAAGTTGGTTCTGCCATTTGATAAAGAGTGTACGCCAGACTCGACAGAGTGAACAGGAAACCGAGATAGTAGCAGTTATCCCCGATGGTTTCAGGCTCCAGCTTGACCCTGCCGCCAGCCCAGGCCAGCAAGGCGTAGCCAATGAGAATAAGCGCTGCATAGCCCGCCGTCAGGAGCGGATCGGCGCCCAGCGCCTTCATGAGAACGCTTCCAAAGCCCCCGATAAGGAAGGCAAATAAGAACACGACCCGGTCGAGCGTATCGCGCGGGGCGACATCGTGCATGCGCCGGAGGCCGGCCATCACAGATCTCCCAGAGAACTGACACCGGGCGGGTGGCTACCCTGACGATCGAAGTAACGAGTCCAGAAGCCTTCGACGATATCCCGGGACGGCGTGTTTTCTCTAGAGCGCGGGATACGCAGGATTTCGACAACGACATTGGACAGGTTTCCGGCAAGTCGCTGTTCACTTTCTTGCCCGACGAAGTAATCCCACCCTTGCCCACGATAAAAGCTCAGGTGATCGCTATGTTGCAGCATGTCGGAGACGATGACGATCTTTCTTTGCCCCTTGACCCGAGTGAAATCGGGCGTGCTTGCAATAAGAGATTGAAGCGCTTCCATGATTGGGGATTGGTTTTCGATTGCCCCTTGCAGAGAACTTTCTAACTTGGACCGAATAGGCGTCAGAAATTCACGATTATACTGTGCCGTTATCAGTTTCGGGTTTTCGTAAAGCGAATTGGCTGCTTCGCCGGTTTCAGGCTTGCACTTGGCAAACATCGCACCCCACCGCTCAGGATCTTCGCTGACCACTCCCAAGGCAATCATGGTGTCCGTTGTCGAAGACGCGATTTCATTCTCAATCATTGTTTTGAGGCGTGTTTGCTGTGTGCTATTTAGCGGATCGGTCAAATCAAGCAGGATGGAGGTCACATTGATAGGCCCTTCGCTATGGCAAAGCGTAGCCTCGTCGATTGTTGATCTTGAGATCAAAGATTGAGATCCTATAAGAACGCCTGCTATGATGACCACGCAAATCCCGATGGCGATGTACCAGAGAACGCTATTGTTGCTGACGAGGCGACGTCTCGAACGCTCCCTTCCTGCGCGAGAGCCTGATGTACGGTGCGGCCTTCTGCGTCGCGCCATCAAACGGCCTCCTTATCGGTAGTGACCATTTTGAGATTGCCAATCTCACTATCGCGTTTTGTGAGATGTCGATGTGAGCGGTCGACGAAATTACCTTCAAGTTCGTCGATCTCGTAGTGCTCCTGAACGGAGCGGTGAAACACATCGAAGATCTCTCTGATGGCCGTGTCGACCATTTTGGAAACCTCGTTCACCTGCTCCTCTGCTTCTTGCCGACGGTTATCCTCGTATACAGGAGACTCGAACACTTCGAACGCATACTGTTTGGCGAAATAGGCCGGGGGATCGTCCTTCCGTGCGGCCTTGTTGGCGTCCCTGTAAACCGCGAGCAGGTAGTTGGCAGAGATGTTGCACTGCTCCAAAAAGGGCTTCAGGTTCGACGACAACGCTTGTTGCCCATAGAGGGCATCAATGGAGTCGTTGATGTGCCGGGCAACATCATCTCGTGCTTGGCGCAAGGCCTCGACGGCTTGGTCACGGTGCCAAGCCAGGGTGTCGATGGAGTCCTCAAGGTAATCGATATAAGTATCGCGCGCCTTAACCACATCCTCTGCAACCTTGGAATATCCCGGGTACGGGTCGGCGGAGTGATAGCCCTTCAGAAAAGCCACCATGGAAATGAAGAACCCCAACAGAAACAGCAGGTACGATTCCATGGTGTTCAGCCCGGCGGGGTTCGAGATCAAGGTCTCGATGGCCACTCCACCAGCCTCGCGCCACTCCAGAACGGTCTCCACCGCATCTCGGAAATGTGCGACCGCAGCATTGTACCCTAGGGCAAAGGCCAGCCACCCCAAGCAGAAAACAAGTCCGAAGAGCTTCTTGAGCAGGTTCCGGAAACCCCTGGCATTGATGAGATGCGCCGTCATTCCCAAAAACGTGCTTATACTTACATTGGCAAAAGACACTAGGAAGGCTGCGATCAGCCCGCCCAGAATGCCAAGCGGATTGTTCTGCGAGAAGAGATAGGCGTTTCCGGCCGCCTCCAGAAGAATTACGATCAGCGAAATACCGATGATGTTCGGCCAGCTGCTCGCGGGTTTTGCAGGGCGGGCGCCGATCTTGTTTTCTTCTCGAAACTGCGTACGCCAGCGGTAGGTTTCCTGGACGCGCTCGCGCGGCGTTACCATCATGGCTCGCCACTTGGTTACCTCTTCGGTGAAACGCGCCTTGGCATCTTCGGCTTCCGTCTCCACCAGAATGCGAGCAGCTGATGCCTGGTTGAGACGCTCGGAATACACTCTTCGGTTGATCTCGAAATTATCCAGGCCACGGCGGCGCAACTCCTCGACCCGGGATATCGCTTGCAACTCGATATGATCTAACGATTCCGAAGTCGTGCTTGGCTGCTGCCTGTCGCCCCGCTTGCGCCCCTCCTCCTCGAGATTGAAATCTCGGGCAATGCGATCTTTGTCGATATCCGGGAAGATTTCCGAACTGGATATGAACTCATCCGAACGGAACAGTTTGGACAATTTTCCGATCATATCCCACCTCCTGGCGTCACGATAGTCAGTTGGCTCAAGGCGACTGAAGCTGTCACTAGGTACTGTAACCTCACGTCTGGAAATTGGCGTTGGGTCATGCACTCATGCTGGGACATGCCCAAGCAGGAACTGCCCATTCCGCTATCCCATGGGGCTGTTAACCGGGATTTCCCAGATAGGGATCGTACCAACAGGTCGAATGTGCCACGAAAGTCCCCCGGCGGGTAAGGGCATGGTGGCTGTCGGGCCGCCCTCGCAAGAGCCGCTGCGCTGCTGCTTGCCGCACCGCTGCGGGCCGATGCCGGGTGCTGGGGTTGGCTCGGCGGCGACTTTTGGGAAAAGGCGACAGCAGCGGAGGTGACGCGCTGTCTCAAAGCCGGCACCGACCTCAATGCACGGACTAAATCCGGTAGCACGCCCCTGCACCGGGCGGCAGCGAGAGACAACGCCGAGGCTGTGGCGTCGCTGCTCGACGCGGGCGCCGACGGCGGCGCGCGCAATAAGGCGGGACAATTACCTGTGGATCTGGCGGAAGAGGAAGAGAACGAAAAGCTCCGCAACAGCCCAGTTTACCGGAGATTGAACGACGCGCGCTACCGGTGAGGCGCTGCCGCGGTCCGGGCGGTTAGCTGCGGCGCGCCCGGGTCCGCCCAGCCGGGCGGCCGCCGCGAAGCGCTCCCCGCGACCCGCCTGCGCCCATAGTCTTGCGCGCGCGGCCTGCTCCCGCCCGAACTGGGCGGCGCCGGCGATGGCTGCCCGCCGGACCGCTCCGGTCCCGGCGCTCTCAACGAGGGCGGTGTTGACAAGGGCGATGGCGATCTTGACAGGGGCGGCGGCGCTGCGCAGACTTGTGCGAAGGTTCCCTGATACCGGGGCGCCGCAACTGCCGTCTTCGGCAGAAGCCGAGGCGGTCCAGCTTGAAGGATACAAGCGAGATGCATCTTATGAAACCCGCCCTCTTCGCCTCTGCGCTGCTGCTTGCCGCACCGCTGCGGGCCGATGCCGAATGTGAGGATTGGCTCGATTTCACCTTTTGGAAAGAGGCAATGGCAGCGGAGGTGACCCGCTGTCTCGCCGCCGGCGCCGACCCCAATGCGCAGGATAGCTCCGGTAGAACGCCCCTGCACTGGGTGGCAGTGAACGACAGCGCCGAGGCTGTGGCGGTGCTGATCGACGCCGGCGCCGACCCCAATGCACAGGATCGACAAGGTTGGACGCCCCTGCACTGGACGGCAGGGATGGACGGCACCGCGGCTGTGACGGCGCTGCTCGCCGCCGGCGCCGACCCCAATGCGCCAAGTGCTATGCTCGGTTATACGCCCCTGCACGCGGCAGCGAGAAGCCTTGGCGGCGCCGCGGCTGTGGCGACGCTGCTCGCTGCCGGCGCCGACCCCAATGCAGGGACCGAATACGGTTCGACGCCCCTGCACACGGCGGCAGAGTACGGTAGCGCCGAGGCTGTGGCGGTGCTGCTCGCCGCCGGTGCCGACCCCAATGCACGGAATGCTCTACGCGGTTATACGCCCCTGCATGCGGCAGCGAGAAGCCCTGGCGGCGCTGAGGCTGTGGCGGCGCTGCTCGACGCCGGCGCCGACCCCAATGCAGCGACCGAAGACGGTTGGACGCCCCTGCACCGGGCGGCAGAGTATGCTGGCGCCGAGGCTGTAGCGGCGCTGCTCGACGCCGGCGCCAACCCCAATGCAGGGACTAATTACGGTTGGACGCCCCTGCACCGGGCGGCACGCAGTGGCAGCGTCGAGACTGTGGCGGCGCTGCTCGACGCCGGCGCCGACGGCAGCGTGCCAAATCAGGCAGGACAACTCCCTGCCGATCTGGCGGAAGCGAACGAAGATCTCCGCAACAGTCCGCTATACCAGAGGCTGAACGACGCCCGCTACCGCTGAGGCGGTGCGCCCCCCGGGCGGTGATCTGCGGCGCGTCCGGGTCCGCCCCTCCGCGCCGCGCACGCTCCCCGCGACCCACCGGCGCCCATAGTCTTGCGCGCGCGGGCGGGCGCGGCCTGTTCCCGCCCGAACTGGGCGGCGCCGGCGATGGCTGCCCGCCGGACCGCTCCGGTCCCGGCGCTCTGGACAGGATAAAAGCCGTTGCGCAGACTTGCGCGAAGGTTGCCTGATGAAGCTTGCCTGATCCTGGGGCGCCGCAACCGCCGCCTTGGGCAGAGCGAAGGAGCAGCTAGGGTGTGCATCTTACGAAACCCGCCCTTTTCGCCTCTGCGCTGCTGCTTGCCGCACCGCTGCGGGCGAATGCCGAGTGCCTGGATTGGCTCTATCCCGCCTTTTGGCAAGCGGCAACGGCAGCGGAGATGACCCGCTGTCTCGCCGCCGGCGCCGACCCCAATGCGCAGGAAGAAGACGGTTGGACGCCCCTGCACTTGGCGGCAGAGAAGGACAGCGCCGAGACTGTGGCGGCACTGCTCGACGCGGGCGCCGACGGCGGCGCGCGAAATCAGGCGGGACGCTTCCCAGTAGATCTGGCGGAAAAAACGAAAAGCTCCGCAACAGCCCTGTTTACTGAAGGCTGAACGACGCGCGCTACCGGTGAGTGCCGCGCCCCAGGCTGAGCTAACTCGCGGCTGAGCTAACTCGCGGCGGAGCTAGCCCGCAAGGCCGGCCTCAAACGCGCCCCTCAAACACACCGAGGCCCGCGAGCCGGCAACCGCCGCGCTTGCAGCACGGACCAGGCCATGACGGTCCGATGCACGGACCGGAGCCGATCGGCCGGGATCGATAGCGGAAACAAGCGGGCGCCTGCATGCGCGCATACCTGCGGCGAAAGGCGATTGCTGTCTTAGAACACGATCGGCGCAGAAAGCACCTGCCGGAAACAGGCACCCATAGCATCAAGCGGATTCCGAACCCGTCCGGCGCCTCGCTAAACTCACTGCCACGCTTGTCCGGCAGCCGCAGGTTCCGGTAGCGTTATCCGCGATGAAACCCTGAATGCCAACCGCTCATTCGCCAACCGCCGATTCGGTGCCATTTGGAGCTCTGCCATGACCTCCTTCCGCTTCTTCCATGCCGCGGACATTCATCTCGACAGTCCCTTGACAGGATTGGCAGGCATCGAAGGGAGGGTGGCAGAGTCTATCCGTACGGCGCCGCGCCGGGCCTTCGAGGCACTGGTGGAACGGGCCATTCAGGACCGGGTGGACTTTTTTGTGATCGCCGGCGACCTCTATGACGGCAGCTGGCGTGACTACAAGACCGGACTGTTCTTTGCCGAACAGATGGGGCGCCTGCGTCAGGCCGCTATTCCTGCCTTCGTTCTGCACGGCAATCACGACGCGGAAAGCCAGATCACCAGACCGCTGAAACTGCCGGACAACGTCCGTGTCTTTACGGCACGAAAGGCGCAGACCTTCCAGCTCGGCGAGCTGAATGTCGCTCTGCACGGCCAGAGTTTTCGCGAGCGAGCCGTGACCGACAATCTGGTACCCGGCTATCCGGCACCGCTGCCGGGCGCCTTCAACATCGGGGTACTCCACACCGCTTTGGGTGGCGGCAGGTGCAATCATGCCAACTACGCACCTTGCAGCCTGCCGGAGCTTGTAGCGAAGGGATACGACTATTGGGCGCTGGGCCACGTGCATCGGAGACAGGTACTTAACGAGCGGCCGCATGTCGTATTCCCGGGCAATCTTCAGGGACGCCATGTCGGTGAGACCGGCCCCAAGGGGGCTTCTCTGGTCACGGTGGAGGCGGGGGAGGTTGCCGCGGTCGAGGCCCTGACATTCGACGTGGTGCGCTGGGCGGTTCTTGAGGTAGATGTGGCGACGGCAGGCAGCACAGCCGATGTCGTCGATCTGATGCGGCAAGCCCTGAAGCGGGAGGTGGCGGGCGCCGAGGGGCGGCTGCTGTCGGCGCGGATAGTGCTGCAGGGCCGCACCGGGCTTCACGGCCGGCTGATGACGGATGTCGAGCAGCTGACGGCCGAGGCGCGCGCTACGGCGCTCGGTCTGGGGGACGAAGCCGCTTGGGTGGAAGGCGTAGCAGTGCGGACCGCGGCGCCGGCCGGCACCGCGGCGCTGGCCGCGCGCGAAGATACCCTGGGCGATCTCCAGCGCATGCTGAAGGAAGCCCCTGCCGACGAGGCGTTGCTCGGGCAGTTGAAGGCGGACATCGGCGAATTGATCGGCAAGCTGCCGTCCAGGTTGCGGGACGGCTGCGAGGATGAAGCGCTTGCTGCTGCCGCGGCCGGCGACTATGCCGCCTTGATCGGACAGGTGACGCCCTACCTCAAGGCCCGGCTGACAGCCGAGGACGCATAGGCGATGCGTCTCGATAGGCTCGATCTGCTGCGTTACGGGCGCTTCACCGGCACGTCCATCGCGCTGCCGCGGGCTGAACCGGACATTCACATCCTGTTCGGTCCCAACGAAGCCGGAAAGACGACCTCCCTGACCGCCATTGGGGATCTGCTGTTCGGCATCCCGGAACGCTCGCCCTACAACTTCCTGCACAGCTATGATGCCATGCGCATTGGCGCAGTGCTGGAGAACGGCGGCGGCCGCTTCGAATTTCAGCGGCGCAAGGCCCGCAGGGACAGGATCCTCGGACCCGACGGGGATCCGCTGCCGGGCGGCGAAGGCTTGTTGGCGCCGTTCCTTGGCGGAGCGGACCGCGCCTACTTCGACCGCATGTTCAATCTCAGTCACGGCCGCCTGGCCGAAGGCGGCAGGGCGATCCTTGAGGCCAAGGACGATGTGGGCCGGATGCTGTTCGCCGCCGGCACCGGTCTGGCCGATCTGCGGGAACGGCTGCAGCAGTTGGAGGAGGAGGCCGACGGACTCTGGGCATCGCGAAAATCCGGTCGGCGCCTCTATTACCAGGCCCAGGATCGATGGCAAGTAGCGCAGTCGAGGCAGCGCCAGCACTCCTTGACCGTCAGGGACTGGCAGAGGGCGCAAAAGACCTTGAGCGATGCCGAAAAGACGCTGGAGGAGCGTCGGCAGGAAGAAGACAGGACGTCGAAGGAACTGAGCAAGCTGTCCCGCATCCGCCGCGTTCATGCGGCCGTGCGGCAGCGGCGCGCGCTGACGGAGGAGATCGCAGCGCTGGGGGATGTTACCCCGCTGGCTGAGGATGCGGCCGAACAGCTCGCCCAGGCCGAGCGGCAGGACTCCGAAATCGGGGCGCAGATTGCTGTCCTTGCACCGCAGCTTGAGGCAAACCGGCAAGCGCTGGAGGCCATCGCCTTCGACGAGGCGCTGGTGCGGCGGGCGGACGAGATCGCGCAGCTCGGCGAGCGGCGCATCGCGGTTCGCAGTGCGCGGCAAGACCTGCCCAAGCGGCAGCATGAATTCCGCGTAGAGTTGCAGGCGCTGGCCGGGCTGGCCACTAAGATCGGTTGGAAATTCGACGATCCGGGCGCACTGATCGAGCGAATACGCTTCAGGAGCAACCATGAAGCGGTACGGAAACTTCTGGAACGGCATGGCGAACTGGCAGCGGAGCTACGTGGCGCGGATCAGGCGCTGGAGGAAGCGCAGGCCGGATTGCAGGAAAAGACGGAGCGCCTGGAGGAAATCGGAGAAGCGGCGGAGGTGTCCAGGCTGGCTGCCGTCTTGATCGCCGTTCGGCGCATCGGCGACGTGGCAGGCCGTATTCGTACGGCACAGGGGCAAGCGGCCGGGATTTCCGAAGATATCCAGCGCAAGCTCCGCTCGCTGAAGCCGGCCCTGCCTTCGGGTGCCGGCATCGAGGCGCTGCCGCTACCGCCGAAGGATAGGGTCGTCGCGCAGCGCGACGCGGTGCGGAGTTGGGCGCAACGCCAAGACGGGACGAAGCGGCAGCTCACCGAGGCGCGCAACCGCTTGGCGCGGGACCGGGAGGCGCTGGAGCGGCGTGTGCAGGACGAAGGCGTCGTGGCGCCGGGCGCGGTGGCGGAAGCCCGGAGCGACCGGGACAGGCTGTGGCAGCGGGTCAAGGCCCGGTACATTACCCGTTCGGAGAGTCCGGCCGAAACGGCACCGGCCCCTGCAGAGGCCCTGGAAGATCTACCTGGGGAAGATCTGCCCGGCTCGCTCGAAGGTGCCGTCGAACGGGCGGACAGCCTTGCCGACCGGCGCTTCGACAAGGCCCAGGCCGCCGGGGAGTTGGCGGCGCTGGCCCGCAACATCGCTGGACAAGAGCTGTCGATCCGGCAGCTGGAGGCGGATGCAACGGCGCTGAAGGACGAAGGGGAGCAGCTGGATCGAACCTGGCAGGCGCTGTGGGCTGACCTGCCGCTTGAGGTGCTTGCCCCCGATGCCATGCTGGCATGGCTGGAGGCCCGTGCAGAGATCGTGACCCTGATCGGCCGTGAGCGCGACCTGCAACGTCAACTGGACGACTCCAGGCAAGAGGAGCGCGAAGCAATGGCCCAGGTTCGCGCGGCGCTGACAAAAGCCGGCCGGGATGCCGGGGAGATCGGGGCAGCTGGGCTGCAGGCGGCGGTCGAATGGGCGGATGCCTATCGGCAGCAGCAGCAAGAAAAGGCCCGGAAGATCCTTGATGCGCGCGCAGCGGTGCGGTCGGCCGAATCCGAGTTGGCACGGCGGCAGCGCGCGCTGACAACAGCACGGACGGAGCGGGAAAGCTGGCAGGCGGATTGGGCGCAAGCGCTTGCCGCCCTTGATCTGCGGTGCGACGGCAAGCCGGAGACGGTGTCCGCACAAATCGGCATCCTCGACCAGCTGCGGGAGCATGCCAAGACTGCCAAGGACCTTCGGGATAGGCGCATTGCCGCCATTGAGCGGGACATTGCGCTATTTGAACGCGATGCGGCGGAGATTGCCGCCGAATTGGCGCCGGACCTGACGGGCGGCGATGCCGATGCCTCCGCGGTGGAACTGGTTCGCCGGCGGGAAGAGGCTTTGACGCTGCATCGGCAGCATTGCCAACTGACGGAGACGGTGGCCGCACGCCGGGAGGAGATCGGCGCCTTGGAGGCACGCCGCAAGGCCGGCTGGGCTCCGGTGCAGCCGCTCCTGAAGGCTGCCGCTGCCGCGGATGCCGGGGAACTTCGCCAGGCGATTGCACGGTCGGACCGCTTGAGGAAGTTAAACGAAGATCTGGCCAACGTCATGGCAACGCTCGACCGGCAGGGTGACGGACTGGCGATCGAGGTTATCGAGGAAGAGTGCCGGGACCTTGACATTGACGAGGTGCGGGTCAGGGAAGAAGCGGCCGAGGCTGAACGGAAGCTGCTGGGCCAACGACGGGAGGAAGCCTTTGCCGCCTGGACCGAGGCAAAGAAAACCTTCGAAGCGATAGGGGGAGACGACGCGGCAGCCAGGGCGGCGGCCGATTGTGAGGAGGCGCTGGCCGCCATGCAGGCTGCGGCCGAACGCTATGTGCGGGTACGAACCTCGGCGATGCTGTTGCGCTGGGCGGTGGATCGCTATCGGCAGGAGAAGCAGGGGCCCTTGCTGAAGAGGGCCGGTGAGCTGTTCCGGGTGTTGACAGGGAATTCCTTTGAAAGACTGGAGGTAAGATTCGAGGAGGCAAGATCCGGCCGGCGCGACACCATGTATCTGACGGGGGTGCGGCCGGACGGGGCGGCGGTGGCGGTGGCGGGTCTGAGTACGGGGACGGAGGATCAGCTGTTTCTGGCGCTGCGGATCGCCGCGGTGGAGGACTACCTGGCGCGGGCCGCAGCCTTGCCCTTTGTGGCGGACGACCTCTTTATCAACTTCGATCCGGACCGGGCGGCGGCCGGCTTTGAGGTGCTGGGGCAGCTGGCCGGACGGACGCAGGTGCTATTCTACACCCATCACCTGCATCTGGTGGATGCGGCGCAGGAGATGCTGGGTAGCGATGTGCATGTGGTAACATTGGGCAACGCGGCCTAGAGACCGCTATCGCGTGTCCTGCAATAGGCCTGCAATAGCGATATGCCGGCTGAAGGAGATGGCGGGGTGATGATGCCTATCAAACATGCTGCCCGATTTTTGAACGGTGCAGCATTCAAGCCATCCGATTGGGGAGATACCGGGCTTCCTATCCTGAGGATTGCACAGCTCACCGGTAAGCCGTTCGACAACTACTTCGACGGAACAATCAATCGCGGCCTACTCATCCGGGATGGCGATCTTTTGTTCTCATGGTCTGCGACCATTGATGCTTTCATCTGGGATCGCGGAGATGCCATTCTGAATCAGCATATCTTCAAGGTTTTCCCGAAGAATAACGCACTGAAGAAGTATCTTTTCTACGTCATCAAAGCACATGCCCCAAGATGGGCAGACGACGATGCGCATGGAAGCACCATGCGCCATATCAAAAAAGAGAGTTTGTCAAACAAGGTCTGGATCCCCGACCTCGAAACCCAGAAAGCCATCGCGGACTTCCTCGACTGCGAGACCGCCCGCATCGGCCGGCTGATCGAGACCAAGCAGCGCTTGGTGGCCTTGCTCGGCGAGAAACGCTCAGCCCTCATCAGCGCCGCTGTCACGGGCGGCATCGATCCTCTATCCGGCCAATACCGTACCCCCGAAGCAGATGGCGGGGTGACTAACCGCGTACCGATTAAGCACCTCTTCGACGTTTCCAGAAGAATGGTTTTGCCGACAGACTTCGGAAACGAACCGCTGTTTCATTATAGTCTGCCCGCGTGGCACGAACATGGGGACGGGATCGTTGAAAACGCCACTGACATGGCCAGTGGAAAGCTTCTGCTCGATGGCGGCGAAATCCTGGTCTCGAAACTGAATCCAGAAAAGGGTGCGGTTCTGCTCGCAGAGCATCACGAAATCCCGACAGTGTGCTCGCCCGAGTTCATTGCTCTAATACCTCGCGCGATCGATAGACGGTTTGCTTATTTCTTCATGCTCTCAGCACCGCTGCGGCATCAGCTAAACGCTAGTGTCGAGTCGGTTACTAACAGCCACAAGCGCGCGCGTGTGGATCGTTTCCTAGCGTCGAAAATAGAACTCCCCAACCCCGAAACCCAAAAAGCCATCGCCGACTTCCTCGACCGCGAGACCGCCCGCATCGGCCAGATTATCGACAAGACGCAGCAGTCCATCGTCCTGCTCCACGAGCGCCGCACGTCCCTTATCACTGCCGCCGTCACCGGACAGATGGATGTTACGGCCTTGGGGTGGGCTACGGCAAACCGGCCCTCTGCTGCGCCGGCCCCAAGCGCCCGGAGTAGCGGCGCCCCCCAGACCGGATAGGACCGCATAGGTCCACATAGGACCGAAACGGCGGTCAGCGCAATCCGTCAGCCGTTCAAGGCTGGCGTCTTCGAAGAGATCCTCGAAGCGCGCCCCACAGGTCCTGTCCGGATTCCAGACGATGGAGAAGCGACGCCCCAGTTGCGCGGCCAGAGCCCGATAGGCCGCAAGCGGCCGCCCACGATTGGCTAAATCGCCGGAGCAATAGCAGATCGATCTCTTCTCGGCCTTCACATTCAGCGGTCCCCGCACGCGCTTTTCCCTTTACCCGACCGCGCGGCTGCGCTGGCTATGCGGCCAAGGGCGGCTCTCTGTCTCCGGCTACCTCGGCCGCCTCGACGCCGAAGATTTCCCCTTGAGGGGACGATCGAACAGCGTCTCTTGCCGTTCGACGATCCGGTCTGTTGCCTGCGCCAGGGCAGTCGCCAGGGCCGTCATCGCTGCCAGCGGATCGTCGGCCCCGATACCTGACGGGCCAATGGCAAGGCCAGTCCCTGCGGGTCTCTTATGGAGGGCTGTCGGCGAAGATCAGGCTGCGGCGTAGATGCCGGCAGCCTTCACCTCGTCGCCGACGTAGGGCGCGAACTGCTTGAAGTTGGTTTCGAAGCGCTTGGTCAATTCGCGCGCGGTCCGATCGTAAGCCTGCTTGTCCCGCCAGGCGGTGCGCGGGTTCAGGACGCCCTCCGGTACCTCCGGGCAAGTCTCCGGCACGGCCAAGCCGAATTGCGGATGCTCCAGGGTCGGCACCCCGGTCAGCTTGCCGCTCAAGGCGGCCCGCACCATGGCACGGGTATGGGCGATCGCTATGCGGTGCCCGACGCCGTAGGCGCCGCCCGACCAGCCGGTGTTCACCAGCCAGCAAGAGACGTCGGTCTCGGCCATCTTCTCACCCAGCATCTTGGCGTAGACCGAGGGATGGCGCGGCATGAAGGGGGCGCCGAAGCAGGTGGAGAAGGTCGCCGTCGGCTCGTTGGCGAGGCCCTTCTCGGTGCCGGCCACCCGGGCCGTATAGCCTGAGAGGAAATGATACATCGCTTGCTGCGGCGAGAGACGCGAGATCGGCGGCAGCACACCGAAGGCATCGGCCGTCAGCATCACGATGTTGCGCGGCTTGCCGCCGATGCCGCTGTCGCTGGCGTTGGGAATGAAGTCCAGCGGGTAGCTGGCCCGGGTGTTTTCGGTGAAGCGGGCGTCGTCCAGGTCCAGAAGCCGGGTAGCCTCGTCGAAGACGACGTTCTCCAGGACCGTGCCGAAACGGCGGGTGGTATCGTAGATCTCCGGCTCGGCCTCTGCCGAGAGGCGGATGACCTTGGCATAGCAGCCGCCTTCGAAGTTGAAGACCCCCCGGTCCGACCAGCCGTGCTCGTCGTCGCCGATCAGCGTGCGGCTGGCATCGGCCGAGAGCGTGGTCTTGCCTGTGCCGGAGAGACCGAAGAAGATCGCCGTATCGCCGTCCGGCCCTATGTTGGCCGAACAATGCATCGGCAGCACGTTCTTCGCCGGCAGCAGGTAGTTCAGGATAGAGAAAACCGACTTTTTGATTTCGCCCGCATAGACGGTGCCGCCGATCAGCACCAGCCTGCGGGAGAAGTCCAGCAGAATGAAGGATTCGCTGTTGGTAGCGTCGGTCTGTGGATCCGCTTCCAGGTAGGGAGCATGCAGCAGGGTGAAGGCCGGCTCGAAATCGCCCAGGGTCTCGGCCGGCGGCCGGATGAACATGTTGCGGGCGAAGAGCGCGTGCCAGGGGCTCTCGCTCACCACGCGGATCGGCAAGCGGTGGTCGATTGCGGCGCCCGCGAAGAGGTCCTGGACGTAGAGGTCGCGGGCTTGCAAGTAGGCCAGCATCTTAGCGTGAAGGCGCTGGAATACCTCCGGCGTGGTGGGGACATTGACCTTGCCCCACCAGATGTCGCCGCGGCTGCCGGGATCGTCGACAATGAACTTATCGTTCGGTGAGCGGCCGGTATGACGACCGGTGCGGACCGCCAGCGCTCCGCCGTTGCAGAGCGCGCCGGCGCCGCTTCGGATCGTGTGTTCGTAAAGGGCCGGCACCGAGAGATTCCAAAACCCTTGACCATACGATTTTATACCATGCTCGCTTAGGCCATGGCGGCTCACTATCGGTCCCCGGTCGGTCACGATCCTTGCTCCTCACGTTACTTTCCAAGCGGTCGGCATGTGGGCTCGGTCCGGCCGTTCGGTCATCCTCCATTGCCAGCATCGCTTGCCCCAGCATCGCTTGCCCCAGCATCGCTTGCCAACGATAGATGTTGTATGACGCGATCCGGCGACAGCCAAGCGATGCGGCCGAAGCCCGCCACGAAATGCAGGTTTCGGCAATTTAGCCTGTAAGGCTTGAAGTCTGTGAAGCGTGCCCAGGGTTCGGAGCGCGGGTGGGCGGCCACGAAGGCCTCGCGCAGGGGCTCCGCCGCCTTGGCGTCGATAACCTGGCTGGCCTCGCCCAAGAAGGTCAGACGCGGTTCTGCTAAGGGGTCTGGCTTGTCGGCGGTCTGCTCTAACAATAATGCCAAGGCGGGATCGGCCTGGAGATTCTTGGCATGCTCCGACAGATCGGAGAGCAGGAGAAAAGGCAGGCCCCTTGCATCGGGCGCCAAAAGAACGAGCGATATATAAGGGAAGGCTGCCTGCACACCGGCCTGCTCAGATCCGGCCAATCGGGTGGCCAGGCTGGCGCGGCGGGTGGTTGCGATTAAGAAAGCAGCCTGCCGTTCCAGATTGGGTTTGCGTTCAGCCTCGGACATGTCGTGCTTTCTCCCTGACCTTGCCCCAATGGTGCAATGAATTCTGTTGCAGTGTATTCTGGCATTAGGCAATTCTTCGGGATTGTGGCTGCAGGAACTGGCTATCGTCGCTCAAATTAGGGAGAAGATAAGCGGCTTGAGACCGCTGCCAATTCACTTGCGGCAAAGCTGCAGCGCTTCTATTACTGATACTGAAATCGGCTGTGTGACAGCCGCCTCGTCACAGACTCTCGGGTTGTCCAGGGTGCAGAACATCATCGCCCTCGTCGACGACAACAAGAACACCCCGACTTCGGTGATCATTGCACTGGAATCGGAAGGCTTCAAGGTGAAGAGCTATACGTACGGCGGTGAGGCCTTTCGCATCCTGCAGGCTGCACCCGCGGATCTGACCGTGCTAGACATCAAGATGCCGCGGATGGATAGCATGGAATTGCTGCGCCGCATTTGCGAGCATTTCAGCCTTCCGGTAACCTTCCTGACCTCGAAAGACGATGAGATCGACGAGATACTGGGGCTGCGCATGGGCGCGGACGATTACGTCGAGAAACCTTGCTCGCAGCGCCTATGGATTGATCGCATTCGTGCCCTGTTGCGACGCGGCCAAGCGGTAAGCGCAGGCGAAGGACAGAGCGATCGGGCCTTGGTACGCGGCGACCTGATCTTGGACAGCAAGCGCCATGTCTGCAGCGGGAAGGCCGAAGCTGTGTAGTTGACCGTAACCGAGTTCTTGATTCTAAAGGCGTTGGCCAGCCGCCCGGGGCACGTCAAGAACCGTGATCGGTCGATGGACGCGGCCTACGGCGAGCACATCTACGTTGGCGACCGAGCCATCAACAGCCACATCAAGCGCCTACGCAAGAAGTTCAAAGCCTTGGACGATAACTTCAATCGGATTGAGACGCTCTACAGGGTCGGCTACCGCTACAAGGACGCCTAGACGAGGCGCGCCGGACGCAGAGGCTATGGCGAGCTTTACCGAAGAAAGCCTCCACCCGCCTGCGGCGCAGGAACCCTGAAAGGGCAAAGATAGGTTCAAGGGCCGCGTCGGCGAGAGCGAGTCTTTGTTATCCCGTAATGTCGGTTGTCCAGTAATGTGGAAGGCTGGCGCTTCTGGCCTCCACCCTTGCTGCACCCGATTATGACCTTAAACCCCATCGTATTATCGATTCCGACCCTGGGCCTGCTGCAGCCAGTACCGACTGGCTCTCGCTGAAGCGCGATGGGCAGATGGTGGAGATGCGCATTGAGGACGAAAGTCCCGGCATTCTTGAGGACAAACTGGGGAACATCTTCCAGCGCTTCTATATTGAGTGGCCGGAGAATGAAAAGTTCGGCACCTACTCAAGGCTTGGGCCTTTCGATCCCGAAGCAGATCGCCGAAGCCCATCGTGGGCTGCTCTGGGCCTGGAACCGCAAGGATCGCTCCTGCAAGGTTCCGGGGGCAGCCTTCTATGGTGCGTTTGCCAGCCCATGACCATGACGGCGGGGAGACGTAACCGCGCGACCGTCTTGAGACTGGCCATCTTGAGATTGGGCAAAAAAAATCCAATCTCGAACGGACCTTGAGAAAACCATTCACCGAACTCGGACGAAGCCGGGCGGCGCTTCCAATTGTCGTGCAAAACTGTAATGCAACTGAGCTAGAGCTGTGCCGGGCAGCGAAGTTGAGGCGGCGATGAGCCAGACCGAACTTGTGCATGCGACCTGTATCTCCCTCTTCGGCAGAGGGATCCTGCTGCGGGGGCCGTCCGGCATCGGAAAGTCGGATTTGGCGCTGCGTCTGATTGACGCCGGCGGCATCTTGGTCGCCGACGATCAAACCCTTCTGACCGCTGAGGACGAGCGCCTCAGTGCGTCGTCTCCGCAGGCCTTGAGCAGCCGCATGGAGGTGCGCGGCATTGGCCTGGTCGGTCAGACCGCAATGGTCTCGGTCGTTCTCGCCTTGGTCGTGGATTTGAAGCCCACCGAAGAGATCGAACGCCTCCCGGGAGAGACAGTCGAAGGTCTGCTGGGGGTAGAGGTGCCTTTGCTCTTCCTGGATCCTAAGGCGGCTTCGGCAATCGCGCGCATCCGCTTGGCACTCGAACAGGTGAACCGTGAGGAGATCCGCCAGGCGGGCAAGCCACGCGGCCGGGCCGTCCTGCTGGTGACCGGCATGGCCGGGGCCGGGCGGTCTTCGGCCCTGAACACGGCCGAGGATCTGGGTTACGAGGCGATCGACAACTTGCCCTTGGCCTTAATCCCCTCGCTCGTCGTCGGGGAGAACGAGCGGCCGCTGGCGCTGGGGGTCGATCTGCGCACCCGCGATTTTTCCATCGTCCGTCTGTTGGAGGCCAGCGACGCCCTTCGGGCCACGCCCGGCCTGGATCTGCGCCTGATCTTTCTGGACTGTGCGGACGCTGTGCTGCTGCGCCGCTTCAGCGAGACGCGGCGGCGCCATCCCTTGGCGGTCGATCGGCCTCTAGCGCAGGGCATCGAAACCGAGCGGCGCCTGATCGCACCGATCAAAAGCCGTGCGGACCTGGTGATCGACACTTCGGCGCTACACCCGGCGGATTTTCGGCGCTTGCTTTCGGGCCATCTCAGCCTGAAGGGCGCGGCTCAGCGCGGCTTGGTGGTCTTTGTCACCTCTTTCTCCTACCGCTACGGCCCGCCGCGGGAAGCCGATCTGGTGCTAGATGTGCGCTTCCTGCGGAACCCGCACTACCAGGCCGAGCTTCGGGCGCACACCGGTCGCGACCCGGCGGTTGCCGCCTTCATTGCTGAGGATCCCGCCTTTCGGCCCTTCTTCGAGGGCCTTACGGTCTGGCTGCAACCCCTGCTGCCGCTCTACCAGGTGGAAGGGAAGAGCTATCTGACCTTCGCCTTGGGCTGCACCGGCGGGCGCCATCGCTCCGTTTTCGTGGCCGAACGCTTGGCACGTTGGTTGACCGAACGGGAGCGCCAGGTCGTGATCGCCCACCGTGACTGTGAGCGCGATCCATGAGCCCGGTCGTCGGCTTTGCCCGTCGTCGGCTTGCTCTAGGACTACTCGCGGCTTGGGTCGTGCAGGGCACAAAGGACTGGCGAATCCGTCGGGCGCGGGTGGTGTGACGATGAAACCGGTTGTACATCCGGCTCGCGCGGATCAGGGTAGGCTTCTGGAACAGGATGGGGCCATGATCGGTATCGTGTTGGTGACACACGGGCGGCTAGCGGCGGAGTTTCTTTTGGCGCTGGAGCATATCGTCGGACCGCAGGAGCGGGTCTCGGCCATCTGTATCGGCCCGGACGACGACATGGAGGCCCGTCGCGGCGAAATTCTGGAGCAGGTTCGGGCGGTCGACGGCGGCCAGGGCACGGCCCTTTTGACCGATATGTTCGGCGGCACACCCTCCAACCTTGCCATTTCCGTCATGGATCTCGCGCAGGTCGAGGTCATCGCCGGCGTCAACCTGCCGATGTTGGTGAAGCTGGTCAGCGTGCGCGATTGCCTTGGCCTAAGCGATGCCGCAGCCGAGGCACAGGAGGCCGGCCGCAAGTACATCAACGTAGCCTCTCGCCTCCTCGCCGGAAACTAGGTCAAAGATTAGAGACAACCGCGCCTCTAAGCGAGCCGCCTTGACCGGGCAGGCTCCCGCGCTAGATCCCCAGCTTGTCGATCGCATCGCAAGGACCGATTGGGCGGAGATCGGGGTCTGGCTTGGCCTCTGCGCGCTTTGGGCTCCTGCGCCACTGGGAAGAAGTCAAAGGGTCGCTAGGTTTATCTGCCACCATTGGCTTGACATCGCCATTTCTTCCTGCCAAGTATTGCGTAATGTAGTGTCGTGTGTTGTTATCAGTTCACGCACGGCACTTGACGATCGGTCAGGGCTTGTGCCTCGGTGAAGCCAGCCGGGTGCGACCTATAGGGACCAAATCTCCGTGCAATCTCGCCGCAGATCGCAGAGGACGCTTGCGTCTGCGGGCAAGGATATGCAGTTTCGACTTACAACTGTGGCGCGTTTGAACATTCTGCGCCGGTCTCGCTACTGGTCAGGCGGTTTGATCTCCTTTTTGAGAAGCGCGTGTCTTTCAGCCAAGATGCAGGCTTTGCTGAAACAGGATTAAAGAACGAATGGCTTTGAGTGTGAGCGTGAAGGTGGAGCAGTCCGATAACTGGACGACTACGGATACCGGCGGTCGCGTGGCGGCGTCGATTACCGTTCTTCTCTACGGTCTGTTGATCCTTTCAGCCTGCAAACAGGGGGTAGCGTCAAGCGCGCTCACTGAGACCGGCACCGGTTCTGCGAGCGCGACCACGACTGTCACGCCCGCGCCCCTAGCCTCGGCAAGAACCCAAGCGACCCTATCGCAAGCGATGGCCAGCGATGTGGCCTTCGTTGATCTGGTCGACCGGCAAGGCCTGAGTTGGTCGGTTGAAATCGGACAGGCATACAATGCTGCGAGTGGAAAGATCTGTAGGCCCTTGCGGCTTACCTCGCGCTCGCAGGCCGGGGGCTACGACAGGTTGGCGTGCAGTGGTGGGGGCGGCAGTTGGACCATGGTGACGCCTCTCAGAGGCGGCGATACAGGACCGAGGTTCTAAGCCTTGTCCAGTGTCGATAGAGACGGATACCAACCCCGTTCGCTCCATATGGGGGATGCGGTTCGTATTCAGTTGCGTATTCTGAATGGCCTTGTCCTACGCGAATTCGCTGCCATGTTCAGCAACAAGGGCAGAGGGCTTATATTAACCTTTACTAGACCGATGATCAGGGCGGGTCTCTTGGCCGCCATCCGCTCCTACGGGGGTTTTCCAGCCTATGCCGGGATGGAACTTTTACCTTTCATTGTCACCGGCGTCCTCTGCTCCCGCTTTTTTCGTAGGACGAGCACGACCCTAATCGGCGCAGCCGAGTCGGGTAAGTCGTTGCTCAGTTTTTATCAAGTCAGTGAATTGGATCTCTATCTCACGCGCTTTATAGCAGGCTTGTCAATCAATCTGACAGTTGCGTTCATTTTATATTTTATCCTTAGGATAATCGGGGCGCCGCCAGTCGCGGAGCCCTTGTATATGATTATCGTGTTGATTTTTGTGACTTGCCTCGGGTTCGCGGTCGGCTTGGTGCTTGCGAGTTTGGCAATTTTCTTACCGCCCTTGAAGAGTGTGAGCCGCTTCGCCCTAAGGGGACTCAGATTGACGTCGGGGTCTTTCTTCGTGGTGCCCGAGATCCCGGCCGGTTTACGGGACTACTTCCTTTGGAACCCCTTGTTGCATGTGTCGGAGTTAGCGCGCACCTACTACTTTGTCCAGTATAACACCGATTACGGGGATTGGAATTACCTTATCAAGGTGTTCGTTATTACACTGTTCTTGGGTCTTATTTTGGAACGTATATCTCGACACAGGATAGGACGAGGAATATGAGTGGCTTGATCACGCTGGACAATGTGACGAAGTTCTATAGTGTGCGTGGATGTAGGAAGCTGGTCCTCGACAACGTCACCATCAGTATGCCGTTTGGGAAATCGGTCGGCATTCTCGGACGCAACGGTGCCGGCAAGTCGACAACCTTGATGCTGATTGGCAAAGTTCTTCGTCCCAGCAAGGGCCGTGTCGGCTGGGCGCCGGGCATTCTTATGTCCTGGCCGATGGGACCCGCCGGTCTGATCGGTACTTTAAACGTTCGTGAGAACATCCAAATCATTTCTCGCATCTACGGGCGCGACTGGCGTGAACTCTACGAACGAGTAGAGAGGTTCGCAGATATTGGGAGCGACATAGAGCTGCCCGTGGCCAGCTACTCCAGTGGTGTGCGCAGCCGCTTCAATTTAGCCCTGTCTATAGCAATGGATTTCGATTGCTATCTGTGCGACGAGATGATGGCTTTCGGCGATGCCCAATTCCGCGCACGCGCGGAAGCGGAGATAACCAAGATTCAGCAGCACAGCACCTTCGTCATCATATCGCATCGCATGAAGACAATTGAGAAATTCTGTCAGTGTGTCTACGTTCTTGATAACAAAAAGTTTGAATACTATGACGATGTGTGGGAAGGTATAAAGCGTTATGAAAGCCTCTAAGAATGATGGCAAAAAAAATCGGGATGGGAACGAAGGAGGGACTGTCGCGTTGGTCCCCGAAGCTGCAGAGGATGGCTTTGCGCAGGACCCAAACGCAAAGAACCTAACTGCGCGCCCGGCTTCGGAGGGCGGGCCGAGAGCGGTCGCTTTAGTTGCGGATTCGGCAGACAGCCCCGGCGCACAGTCTGCGGACGATTCCAAAGGGGATAAAAAAGGCCGAACGGAAAAAAAGGAACGCTCCCGCGGAAGGTTGCGTGCCGTTCCCAAAGATGAAAATGACGACAGTGATCGCAAAGGCCATCAGGAGCAGGACAAAGGCGAAAAATCTGACCCGGGCGGATCGGGCAAATTGGCGAAGGTGCGCGGGTCTTCGCACGGGAAGGAGGGCGACGATAAACCGGTCCCGATCGCGTCGAAACTCGTTGGCGGCAACCAGGCCGGCAGGATTCAGCTGCCGACGGATGGATCCGGTCTGCCGTCTCTCAAGACGGATGCACCGGAAGAGGAACCGGGCCGCACGCAGCCAGTAGAGGCGCCGGCCGCCGCGCCGAGCCCGATCAGCCTCACCATCAGTTTTGTCAAGTCGGCCGTGGCCAAGTTGTTACTGTTGGCGTTGCTTTTGGGGCCGACCCTCGGGGCCGCCTACTATTATCTTTTCGTGGCCGCGGATCGCTACGAAGTGAGTACGAAGTTCTTGGTCCGCGTCTCTGGAATGGACGCACCGACGACGACCACTTCGGTGCTGGGGCAGCCCCAGTCCTTTGGACGAACCATCGACGAATCCTACAGTTTGGTCGACTACGTGACTTCCTACGACGGCATGATACGCTTGGATAGACTGTTCGATCTGCGCAAGGCTTTCAGCTATCCGAAGGACGATCCCTTCTATTACCTGCCCGCAGATTCCAGTTCCTTGGAACTCTTCGACTACTACCTCTCTATGATCGACGCCCACTACGATCTGACTACTGGCTTGGTGAACATCGCCGTACGGGCTTTCACACCTCAAGACGCTCTAGCGATCGCCAATGCCATCACGACGGAAGGCGAGCGCCTGGTGAACGAGTTCAACACTCGGTCGGAGAGGGACCTCCTTAAACTAGCCCGCTCGGAGGTCTCCGTCGCCTTGAGGAATTTGGAGGCGACGGAGCGGGCACTCACCGAGTTTCGCCAGACCCACAATGTGATCGATCCCATGGAGGTCATCGCCCGTGTGAACGGCATCATCAGGGGGCTGGAGGGAGAGATCTCGAGGACCGAGGCTGAGTTGCACCAATTGAGCACGGTTACCGGAAATCGCGGCGGTGTGGCACGCCGGGAGTTGGAAGCCAGGATCACGTCGCTGAAAGCGCAGGTCGTGCGCGAGCACGAGCGCCTGGTCGGCCAGCAAGAATCCATGGGCAATCTGATTCCAGAGTTCGAACTGCTGTCCTTGCGTAACGAATTGGCCGGCGAAGCCTATTCCGCAGCTCTGGCCTCGCTGCAGAACGCCATCGGACAAGCGCAGCGCCAGCAGATCTACCTGGTGCCTGTCGTTGCACCGACCGAACTCGATCAGCCACAGTTACCGAACCGCTGGGACAATATTTTCTTTGTACTCTTGGGGACGGTATTGTTATTAACCGTCGGCCGCTTGTTGTACATGGGCGTCAGGGATCACATCCTATGAGACACGGCCTCATTCTGATCCTTCTACTCACGGCCTGCTTTGCCCAACCGGCCTGGAGCCAACTCATCCTTCCGGATGAGCAGCAGATCGAAGTACAGGGCAACACCTTCGACACAGAAGAGCGGAACCAGTCGACGACTCCGATCGGTAGTCAGTTGGCGCCTTTCGGGTCCAGCCTCTTTAAGAGCGGCGGCTTTCCGGTGTCGCAGTCAGCTGATCTCTCCAGCCCGATCGCGGTGGGGAATGCTGTCTCGATTGAGTTGACCGGCGCGGTGGAGACTAGCCTTCAAACCGCTGTAGACCCCCAGGGCAACGTCTTCATTCCCGAACTGGGTCCCATCCAGGTCGCCGGCGTCCAGGGAGGGGCCCTCAACCAGCACATCAAGACCCAAGTGAACGAGGTCTATGGCGAGAATGTCGATAGCTATGCAACGATCCTCGACTCCAGTTCGATTGGGGTCTTCGTGACCGGTTATGTCGACACGCCCGGCCGTTTCCCCGGGACGCCGGGCGATTCGGTGATCGATTACTTGGCGCGCGCCGGCGGTATTCTACCGGCCAGCGGCAGCTATCGCAATGTGGCCA
Source organism: Rhodospirillales bacterium (assembly GCA_014324045.1). GTDB lineage: Bacteria > Pseudomonadota > Alphaproteobacteria > Kiloniellales > JACOMY01 > JACOMY01. The sequence continues at coordinate 68,146 of JACOMY010000021.1, forward strand.
TTCTCCGAAACGGTCAGCGACTCTATACCACAGATCTTTACTCGTTCCTGCTGCACGGTTCTTTGCGCAAGCACCTTTTCGTTTCCGGCGACACCATTCTGGTGGGAGCTCAGCGGCCCTTAGTGGCTGCCACGGGAGCCATTAGAAACAGTTATGCCTTCGAGTTCGGCGGTAGCAGCATGAGCGGCGGTGAGTTGAACAAGCTGGCGCGCCCTCTCCCCAATGTTTCGCACGTCCTGCTGGAAGGTAGCCGCAATGGCCAGCCTTACAGTGCCTACGTCGACATGAAAGACTTCGAGACGACAGCGCTCCAGGATCAAGATATCGTCACCTACTATGCAGACCGTCCACGCGACACGATCCAAGTCGCACTGGAGGGCACCTACAAGGGTGAGAGCCTTTTCATCGTCGATCCCAAGACCACCTTGGTACAGCTCTTGGACTATGTACCGGTGGAGCCCGAACTCTCGGCTTACAAATCGGTTTCGCTAAAGCGCCTCGGGGTTGCAGAGCAGCAGAAGGCGCTGTTGGACGCCAGCCTTAACCGTCTGGAGCAGACCCTCCTGACAGCACGCTCCCTGACCGACGGTGAAGCCTCGATCCGCACCGCCGAGGCGGCGCTCTTGATGCAATACATCGAGCGGGCTCGGCAGGCGACGCCGGAAGGGATCGTTGTGCTGGCGGAAGAAGACGGAACCCTGGCGGATGTCCGCCTCGAGGACGGCGATATCGTCATGATCCCCTCGCGCACGACCCTAGTGAACATCTCGGGCGAGGTCAGAATCCCGCAGACCATGCCGTTCTATCGGGGCAAGACCTATCGCGACTATGTGGAGGAGGCCGGAGGCTACACCGACCGCGCGGACGAAGACTTTTTCATCGTGCTGCGTCTGTCCGGAGCCGTGGAATTGCAGGACAGTGCTAGCAATACCGACCTGGAGCCGGGCGATGTGTTGGTCGTGCCGCCGGAAGTAAAGCCGCATTATATACAGCTTTTCCTTGGCCTCCTGGACGTCGTGGCACGCGCCAGCGTGCTTACGGCGGTAATCCAATAAGTGCCTTCGTCAGGGGCCAGCGATCTAAGGCACCTTAAGCATCTCTTCTCGTCGCCCTAGCCTTAACGAAACTCAAAGACTGAACCTGCAATGCGATACAATGCCAGATCGATTGCCTTAGTTACCTAAAGGAAACCTGCAGGGATAGCGTTCATTTTCCATTAATGCCGCTGGTTGGTACCGTACGTTTGAAAACAGTGTGGTGCGGCACCGAGAACCACGAATAAAGACCTGTGTCGCTTTTGGGGGGTGCAACGGCTCCTATACAAAGCCGACCCATTCCACCGACAAAAGGGCGCGCAAAAACGCAGTGTAATCGGGCTGGTCTTAGCGTCTGGTCTCATAAAGTAAAGAAATTGCACGGATCGGCGTCTCTCGGTAATTCTTACGCAACCGGTCGGCAAAGTCGTGGACGGCGTGCTTGCCGGCGAATTAGGCGGTGCCGCCGCCGGGGCTAACCGTCAGGGCGGCGCCAACGATGCTGCCTACCGGTGGTCCTTGGTGACAGTAGGTGTCCAAGCTGAAGGACGGGTCTTCGGGAATGCGGCCGCAGGTCGGCTTGAAGCCCGCCGCACCGGCGTAACCGTCCAGGTGCCGCGCGGCATCGATCCCGGCTTCGCCCACAACGCCGGCACCGCCGACCCGGTGGACGGCGCCCGCGCCCT
>JACOMY010000022.1 GCA_014324045.1 Rhodospirillales bacterium
AAAACCCGGATCGAAAAGCACCAGGACCGTCAAAACCTCCAGACGGCCCAAAACCATCAGCAAAGCCAAAATCCACTTCGCACCCTCCGACAGCGGCGCGCAGGCCGCCAAGTACGGGCGCCAGGGCTATCGGACGATCGCCCGGCTGCTCAACAATCGATGCGCTAATACTCAAACCCGGCCATCGGATGGAGGCACGCCGGGAGTCCTTGCGCTTGTGCAAGTTGCACCCGCAGCCCTTGTCGACGGCACCTTGCGTTTCAGTCGGACGCCAAGAGCCATCGCACGACAGCCTGGCTGGCGGCGAGATAGTTGGTTTTCGATTCGCGAATATAGTACCCCCAGGCGGACGGGGCACGGTGCTGCAGTGGAACGGCCAGCAGATTGCGGTCCAGATAGGTCCTGGCGAGATCGACAGGAAGCACGGTCACTCCCTCGCCATGAGCCACCAGTTCCAAAGCGATGTTGGAGGCATTGGTACGGATGGCGTGGCGCATGTCGAGCTTGGGCAACTGAAGAGCTGCGGCGTAGTCAAGCCAATAGTCCTGCCGCCCGAGCACCACGATTTTCTTGAGGCCCCCGACATCCGCCGGGGTGTTGATCTCATCCATACGCTCCGGTGTGCAAAGCAAGGCGAGTTCCCCGCGACGCAGCAGCCGCGCATCGGCAGGCGCCGTGTCGTGGCGGCACATATCGATGTGCACATTGGTATCGCCGTCTTCTGCCGGTTCCGACCAGACTTTGCCCTTGATCACGATATCGATATCGGGCCGCCGAGCCTGAAACGCAGCGATCCTGGCGGCCAGCCAGTTTTCGGCGAAGCTTATCGGAGCCGACAAGATCACGGTCTTGTATGTCCGGCTGATCTGAACGGTTTGGGTCGCCGCGTCGATCATAAGAAGCGCCTGCCGGAGACTGGGCAGATAGGCTTCGCCGGCGTCTGTCAGCTTGAGGCTGCGGGGGAAGCGAAAAAACAGGTCAATCCCGAGCAACTTCTCCAATGACCGGACATGCATGGAAACCGCCGCTTGCGTGCACCCCAATTCCTGCGCCGCCCTGGTAAAGCTGAGGTGCCGCGCAGCGCATTCGAAGGACCGGATAAATGTCAGATGAGGGGCGCGTTTAGGCATGCTTTCGTTAGATCTTCCCCGGACATCGGCCTTTATGGACAAAAAAGCGTTATAGCAAGACCTGTTATTTTTCAAATGTGCTGCCTTGGCGAGCCAGCTAGCCTTTGCACGATAGAGGTGGACGCCATGGCCAAAGATCATCGACTTGGCAATGCAGAGTACCTGCGGCAAAGCCCATTGACCTTTGCCGGTCTTCCCGTCGAGCGGCTGTTGGACCGCGGGCGGGCGCGGCAAGCGGCGTTGCTGCTGCTTGACACGCTCGGTGTTTATGTGGCTGCGCATCGCATGGAGGCGGGGCAGATCGCGCGGACGGCGGCCTGCCGCCTCTTTGGGGCCGGCGCGCCTGAGGATCAGGCGCCCCTGCCGCTGGATGGGCGGCTGTGCAGCCGTGCCGGTATGGCATATGCCGCTGCGACGCAGATCGACAATCTCGATGCGCATGACGGCTATAATCCGACCAAGGGACACATCGGCTGCGCGCTGGTGCCTGCGCTTTTGGCCGAAGCACATGGGCGCCATGTCAGCGGCGCCGAGGCCCTGGCCGCTTTGGTCGTTGGCTACGAGATTGCCGGGCGCGCGGGCATCGCGCTGCATCGAAGCGTTGCGGATTACCATTCCTCGGGGGCCTGGAACGGGCTTGGGGTGGCTGCCGCTTGCGCGCGTCTGCGCGGGCTATCCGCCGAACAGCTGCGCCAAGCCTGGGGGATCGCAGAATACCACGGCCCGCGCAGCCAGATGATGCGGGAGATCGCCAACCCCAGCATGCTGCATGACGGGTCCGGCATGGGCGCGCTTGTGGGCCTGTCGGCAGCGACCCTGGCCGAGATGGGCTTTACCGGTGCGCCGGCGCTTACCGTGGAGGCAGCCGAAGCCGCCGAGTGCTGGGAAGATCTGGGCCGCTTCTGGCAACTCGATCATCAATACATCAAGCCTTACCCGGTCTGCCGTTGGGCGCATGCCGCCATCGATGCGATGCGGGAGCTGCGGTCCGCCCACGCGCTGCAACCCGGCGAAATCGAACGTCTTGAGATCCGGAGCTTTCGCAACGCGGTGGCGCTGGTTAGCGGGGTACCCCGTACAACCTCCGAGGCGCAGTATTCCCTAGGCTTCGGCGTGGCAAGCATGGCAGTCCATGGGAGTATCGGTCTGCCGGAGATCTCTGGCGCGGGGCTGGCCGATCCGGCTGTCGCAGACCTGGTCCCCCGGATCATAGCCACCCAGGACCCACGCTTCGAACAGCGCTACCCCGAAGGGCGATGGGCGGAGGTGGCAATCACCCTGCGTGACGGAAAGGTGCTGACTTCCGGCGAAGTCCAGGCGCGGGGCGGACCGGAGCACCCGCTGTCGGAAGATGAGATAGGGGGCAAGTTCCTGGAATTCACGGCACCGGTTCTGGGGGATGCGCGGGCAAAGTCAATCTGGACGGCAGGGCTCAATCTGCCCAAGTCCGATTTCGCGGCCTTTACCGCGCTCTTGGCGAGCGCGCCCTGACCCCCATGCCCCTGCGTCTCTTGAAATACGGAGCCCTGACATGACCCATGCGATCCTGCACACCGACGCTCCGGACGAGGCTCTGGCGTTGGCCCGCGCACGCCTGCCCGAGGTCACCTTTAGCGGATGCGACAGTTACCAGGCTCTGCCCGCACGCATCGCAGAGACAGGGGCCGAGGTTGTCTATTCCGTGCGCTTCGCCGGCACGCCGGGCTTCCCGCGCGCGGCGCTTGTCGAAAGCGGCAGGGTGCGTTGGGTCTCGGTGGGAGGCTCGGGCACCGACCATCTGGCGCCCTGGGATCCGAGCCATGTCACGGTGACAAATGCTGCTGGCGTGGCCGCAGACATGATGGCCGAATACGCGATTGGCGCGCTCCTGCACTTTAGCCTGGATCTGCCCGGTTTTCGCCGTGCCCAACAAAGACGGGAGTGGATCGCCGGGAAAGTGCGGCCCATCGAGGGGCAACGCCTCCTGATCCTCGGTCTGGGCCAGACCGGTCAGGCCATAGCGCGGCGGGCAAAGGCGCTGGGCCTGCATGTGACCGGCATGCGCGCCCGGCCCCGCGCCACCGGGCATGTGGATGCAGTCATCCCGCCGGAGGCACTGGACGCGGCTCTGCCCCAGGCCGACGCTGTGGCCGTTTGCCTGCCGCTGCTCGACAGCACAGGTAACCTCTTGAGCGCCAAGCGGATCGCAGTGCTCAAGCCTGGCGCCGTGCTTGTCGATGTCTCGCGGGGCGGGGTGGTGGATCAAACCGCCCTGGCCAGTGCACTGGCCCAAGGCCATCTGCGCGGCGCCGCCCTGGATGTCTTTGAGCAAGAGCCGCTGGGACCGGACAGCCCGTTCTGGGCCATGGAGCATGTGATTGTGACCCCGCATTGCTCCTCGGTTTACGACGGATGGATGCTGAAATCGGTGGCCATGTTTTGCGACAACCTGGCCCGCTACCTTGCCGGCACACCCCTGACAAACATCGTCGATCCAACACGCGGATACTAAAGCCCATGCCTCGAGACAGACGCAGCGGCGGCCGCCGTGGAAAATCCACCCGCGCCATCCCTCGGATCCCACAGCTTCCCTGGCGGAAACTGCAAAACACCTACCCGCCGATCGAACTGCTGAACCCGGAACAGATGCAGGCGCTGCACGACACCTCCATGCGCGTTCTGTCCGAGCTCGGCATCCGGGTGATCGGCGATAGGGTGCTGGACCTCTTCGAGAGAGCCGGCGCGGCGGTGAATCGTGACAGCTCTGTGGTGCGCATGGACGAAGATTTCGTCATGCACGCGATCGAGACAGCGCCTGCCACCTTCACCCTGACCGCACGGACGCCGGAAAAGTGCTTGACCCTCGGCGGCAACCACCTGTGCTTCGGTCTGGTGGCCGGGCCGCCCAATGTCAGCGATCGGATCAAGGGGCGGCGCTCCGGCAACCTGGCAGATTATGAAAACTTCATTCGCCTGGCGCATCACTTCAACGCGATCCACATCATCGGCAACCAAGTCACTTCTCCCATGGAGCTGCCGGCCAACAACCGTCACCTGGACACCTATTTCGCAAACCTGACGCTGAGCGATCTGTCCTTTCATTGCACCGCCATCGGACGCGGCCGCGCCCTAGACGGGATCGAAATGATGGCCCTTTCGCGCGGGATCACGGTGGAGCAGATGGCGCAGGACCCGGGCGTGATCACCATCATCTCAGTGAATTCGCCACGGCTTTTCGACAAGGAGATGGGCCTCGGCCTGATCGCCATGGCCGAACACCGCCAGCCGGTGACCGTCACGCCGTTCACCCTGATGGGGGCGATGACGCCGGTCACGCTGCCCGCCGCGCTCGCGCAGCAGAATGCCGAGGCATTGTTCGGCGTGGCGCTGACCCAGTTGGTCAATCCCGGCACACCGGCAATGTATGGGGCCTTTACCTCGAACGTGAACATGCGCACCGGCGCGCCCGCCTTCGGCACGCCGGAAAACACCAAGGCCAACATGATCGCCGGCCAGTTGGCGCGGCGCTACGGCCTGCCCTACCGGACCTCGAACGCCAACGCATCTAATGCCGTGGATCTGCAAGCGGCCTATGAGACCGGCATGGCCACATGGGGCGCGGTCATGGGCGGCGGCAACATGGTGTATCATGGGGCGGGTTGGCTGGAAGGGGGACTGACGGCTTCTTATGAAAAGCTGATCCTCGACGTCGAGATCCTGCAAAACATGATGGAATTTCTTGCGCCTGTGAGTTTCACCCAAGACGATCTCGGCTTCGAAGCGATAAAGAGCGTCGAGACGGGCGGGCATTTCTTTGGCTCCGATCACACCATGGCGCGCTATGAAACGGCCTTCTATCAGCCGATGCTGTCGGATTGGACCAACTTCGAGAATTGGCAGGCGGCGGGCGCTAGCGATGCTGCCGAGCGCGCCACAGCGCTCTGGCAGCAGGCTTTGCGCGACTATGAGCCGCCTGCGCTTGCCCCGGATCGGCGCGAAGCGCTGGAAGCCTATGTAGCCAAGCGCAAGGAAGCCATTGGCAGCGACGATCCGTGAGGCCAGGCGCGCTTGGACCGTGGCTATTCTTGACGCAGCAAGACGCCTGCCGCCGCTGCTGGCGGAGGCAGGTCGAGCGCCCGGCACAGCGCCGCCACCATGGCCTGATTAGAGGCGATAACCGGCTTGCCCGTGGCGGCTTCGATCCGGTCGATTACCTCGACGCTGCGCATATCGGTGCAGGAAAGCACTAGGGCCTCCACCTCTGGACCGTCCGCCCTGCAAGCAAGGTCGAAAACCTCGTCGGGCTTCAACGCCCCCTGCCCATAGTTGCCAAGATCGCGGCCAATGTCGGCGCGCCGCACGGTCTTGATCCCCTCGCTGGCCAAAAAAGCTTCGGCCTGGTCGTTGATCTCGCCCACATAGGGTGAGGCAAAGCCGACTCGACGGGCGCCCAAACGTTCGAGCCCCGCGACAAGCGCCCCGGCTGCGGTGATCGACACGGCACCGCAGGCTGCCTCAATCTTTGCCGCCAGGTCGCGGTCGAAAGCAGGCCCATGGGTGAGAGTGGCCGAGGTGCAGCCATATAGAACCGCCGCAGGGCGCACGCCTGCAATCAGGCGCAGCGTTTCCGTGATGTCCGACACCCCCAGGCCCGCCATTTGCTCCGATCCCGGGATCTCGTCCACGTCGTAACCGCCCATCCGTTCAAAGTGAAGCGTTACACCCGGCGGCGTTAAGAGCATCATGTCGGGTTCCAGGTTCACATTTGTATAGGGCACAAGCACGCCGATCTTTGGGCCGCCACGCCGGTCTTCCATCATGCCAGGACCTCCAGAGTCTGGGCCACGGCCTCCATGTCCCGTGCAGCACCGATGGTGGCGCGCAGACAGTGCGGCAAGCCATAGCCACGCATCCCGCGCAAGATATAACCCGCCTCGCGCAAGGCCCTGTCGGCACGGTGCGCGGCCTCAATGTCGGAAAAAGGGATCAGGACGAAGTTGGTCGCGCTCTTGGGTACCGCGTATCCGGCAGCACGCAACCGCGCGGCAAAGCTGTTTCGGATCTTTGCGATCTCCGCCACCGCGGCGCAGAGATGTGCCCGATCCTGAATCGCCGCCACCGCCATGGCTTGCGAGCTGTTCGAGATATTGTTGGGGTTCAGCAGTTTGCGCACCTCCGCGCCGATAGCGGGGGGCAAAGCGCCCCAGCCGACGCGCGCGCCCGCCAGTCCATAGGCCTTGGAAAGCGTACGCGTAACAACCGTTTCGCCCCGGCTCACCAGAGCAAAGATCGGCGCGTGGTCCTGGTCGTCGAACTCCGCATAGGCCTGGTCGATGATCAGCAATATATTATCCGGCAGCGCCGCCCGCAAACGCAGGAGGTCTGCATTAGGAATGCGTGTGCCCGTTGGATTGCCGGGATTGCAGACAACAACGATGCGTGTGATGTCAGTCACCCGAGCCAGCACCGCGTCTATGGATACGGTGTAGTCTGTCTCGGAGGCCCTGATGTAGCGGGTGCCAGCTTGCTGCGCCGCCGTGGCCACGAAGAGATAGCCATATTGCGTCCCCAGAACGTCGTCGCCGGGACCGGCAAAAGCCCGGATCAGACAGCCGATCAGTTCCATCGAGCCGGCGCCACAGAGCAGCGATGCCGTCTCCACAGGGTGAACGGCAGCGATGGCACGACGCAGGTCGTGCCAATCCGGATCGGGGTAAAGTGTACTCCGTGCCAGCGCCGCCCGGCCTGCCGACAAGGCCTTTGGGCTGGGCGGCACAGCGCTTTCGTTTTGCGCCAGCGAAATCAGGGATGCGTTGCCCAGATCCGCCAATGCATAGCTGGCCATGGCCGCGACCGGGCGAACCGCATGGATCATGCCCCCCCTCCGTAGACAGAGGACGCGGCCTCGGGAGATACCAGCCCGGCGGCCACATCTTCGGCAAGGGCCTGCGGGTTGCGCGCCTTGGGATCGCCAAAACCGCCGCCCCCGGGCGTGTCGAAAAAAAGCCGTTCTCCAGGGTTCACCCGCAGCGCACATTTGCCGGGAATGTCTTTTGCGCGTCCACTGACCCGAATCCGGCCCGGAGCGCCCGCAAGGCCTCCTGCGCGGCCTTGGGCCGGGGTGTTAATACGCTCCACCGAAAGGAAGACGAGAAAGGGCTCATCAATGGCCGAGCTCAACTCGATCGACTGGCCAAGACCGCCGCGATACCTGCCGGCCCCTCCGGAATCGGGGCGCAACTCACGCCGCCAGACGGTGACGGGGGCAGCGGCTTCGGTCATCTCCACCTGACTGCCGAACACGCCCGAGGGGTAGGCGGTGGCAGAGAGTCCGTCCAGATTCGGCCGCGCACCCGTGCCCCCATTGTGCACCAGTTCGATGGCAAATTCCGTCCCGCCGGAGGAAACCGCATCCGCGGTGTGGCGAAGCGGCAGGTCGTACATGGTCGAGGCACCTTCGGCGGGGACATGATCCGGCAGAGCCTGGTGGAGGCAACCGAAGACCAGATCCGGAGTCATCTGCCCCAGTGTGTGCCGCATGGCCACCGGCGCGGGGCGCTGCGCATTCAAGATGCAGTTCTCCGGCCCGGTCACCGCAAAGGGCTCGAGCGAGCCCGCGTTGTTCGGGATGTCCGATCCGATAATGCAGCGCAGGGCAAAGACTGAATAAGCGGTTGCATAGTTCAGCGGCACGTTTATGCCCTTGGGCGAGAGCCCGGAAGTGCCCGCGAAGTCCAGATGCATCCGATCTTCGGTGATCGTCAACGTGCCCTGCAATGTGAGAGGCCTGTCGTACCCATCGACGGTCAGGCTATGGCGGTAGACTCCCTCGGGGACCTTCGCGATAGCCTCCAGAGTGCCGTGGCGCGAGGTCTCGATGATGTGTTCGGCCAGAACGTGAAGGTCGTCGAGTGCATAATCCCGCATCAGTTCCACCAGGCGCTTGGCTCCGGCCTCGCAGCAGGCGATCAATGCGTAAATGTCGCCTTCGTTGGCGATGGGTTCGCGGGAATTGGCCTTCACCATCTCCATCAGGAGCGCGTTGACCTCGCCCCTTTCCACCAGCTTGCAAGGCGGGATCAGCAGGCCCTCGTCATAGACGTCAGACCCTTCGGGACCCATGCCTTGTCCCCCAAGGTCCACAAGATGTGAGGTGCAAGACGTGAAGCCCACCACATAGCCCTTGTGGAAAACCGGCATCATCAGCAGGAAATCGTTAAGATGACCCGAGGCCAGCCAAGGGTCGTTGGTCATGTAAATATCGCCCGGCCGCATCTCTTGCATCGAGAAACGCGCGCGCAGATGCTGAACGGCCTCGGCCATGGTGTTCACATGCCCCGGGGTGCCGGTCACGGCTTGGGCCAGCATCCGGCCTTCAATATCAAAGATCCCCGCCGAAATGTCACCGCATTCGCGCACGATGGGCGAAAAGGCGGCACGGATAAGGATTTGGCCCTGCTCTTCGACCAGCGCCAGGAGGCGGTTCCACATCACTTGCAGAAGCGCTTTGGATGGCTGGGTCATGCTGTAGCCCTCCGGGTCAGGATGAGATTATGCGCGGCATCGACCGCGAGGCCGAAATCCGCGCCGACAAAGGTGGTGGTTTGCGGCTCTACGATTAGCGCGGGGCCCGGGAGAGTGTGGCCTGGCATCAAGTCGGCGCGGGAGACAAAAGCCGCCTCCACCTGTGCGCCGGTGACGTCGCAGCGGACAGTTCGGGTTTCGGTGGGAGCCAAGACCGTCGGTTTGGGCGCGGGCAACGCCGGTGGCAAGGGGGGTTCTGCTGTGCCGTGCCGCACCGCCCAGTTGAGAATCTCGATCGCCATACCGGGCACGGGACGAGAGAACTGTTGAGCATAGGCTGCGGCGAAGGCACCGGTCAAAGCGCCTAGGTCGTCCGGGACAAGCGTGCGGTCAGGCAGGGCAATTTCGATCTCGTGGCCCTGGCCCTTGTAGCGCATGAAAGCGCTGCGCCGTGTGCGGGTTTCCGCATCGGCGGCGCCTTGGCCCACCACGGCGCGCGCCTCGGCCACCATCTCGTCGAAAAGGGCGTTGACGGCGGTAAGATCGGCCGAGGCCAGCAGCGTGTAGCGGCTGCGCACGATCTCGAAGGACACCGGCGCATGGAGGAAGCCCACGGCAGAGCCCACACCCGGGCTAGGCGGGATGAGCACACGCAGGACACCACAACCGCGCGCGACGCGGCAGGCGTGCAGCGGGCCGTTCCCGCCAAAGGCGATCATCGTACGTGTGCCCAGATCCTTGCCGCTTTCTACCGCGTGGGTACGGCCGGCGCTGGCCATACTTTCGTCGACGATGCGGCTGACGCCATCCGCCGCCGCAGCTGTATCCAGTTCCAGCGGAGCGCCGATCCGTGTGGTCAAAGCCTCGGCAGCGGCGTTAGGGAAAATCTGAAACTGCCCCCCGGCAAAGGTCTCGGGCCGTATATAGCCCAGCGTCACATCGGCATCGGTCACCGTCGGCTCTGTACCGCCCCGCCCAAAAGCCACCGGACCGGGTTCAGAACCCGCGCTTTTGGGACCCACCGTCAGCCGCCCCAGCCGGTCCACCCCAGCGATGGAGCCGCCGCCCGCACCGATCTCGATCATCTCGATCACGGGGATGCGCACAGGCATGCCTGAGCCCTTGACGAAGCGTGCGGCGCGGCCGATCTCGAACTGGCGAGAGGTTTGCGGGGTTGCCCTGTCGATCAAGCAGAGCTTGGCGGTGGTGCCACCCATATCGAAGGAAAGTACCTCGTTCAGCCCTGCCGCCCGGGCAATCCGCGCGGCGAGGATTGCGCCCCCGGCGGGTCCGGACTCGACCAAGCGGATCGGATAGCAGGCCGCAGTCCGGAGCGTGGTCATACCGCCCCCCGCCGTCATCATCAAGATCGGGCAGATCAACCCATCGGCGCGGAAGTCGGCTTCGAACCGGTCGAGATAACCCGCCATCAATGGTTGGATATAAGCATTGGCTACGGTGGTGCAGAGCCGGTCAAATTCGCGCGCTTCGGGGCTAACCTCGGAACTGAGCGTGATCGCAAGCTCCGGCAGCGCGGCCAGGAGCAGATCGCGCAGGCGGCGTTCATGTGCGGGGTTGGCGTAGGAGTGCAGCAGGCAGATGGCGACCGCCTCTACCTGCGCCACGCGCAAGTCTTCAACCAAGCCCGCCACCGCGCTTTCGTCCAGAGGGATCAAGACAGTGCCATGCACCGACATGCGCTCGGGCACTGTGAAAGCAAATTGGCGGGGTACCAGGAAGTCCGGCTTTGTCAGGTTGACATCGTACTGGCTGTATCGCCGCTCGTAGGCAATCTCCAGGATGTCGCGGAAGCCCTGCGTGGCGATCGCCGCCACCCGCGCGCCGCGGCGTTCAAGAAGCGTGTTTGTGGCCAAGGTGGTTCCGTGAATGAACCCCTCCACGTCGCTTAGATGCCCGCCGATCTCTGCCAGAGCCCGGCGCGCGCCTTTCAGCGCGCCTTCGCCAGGATTTCGGTGCGTAGTGAGCGTCTTTGCGGTGGCGAGAATGGTCCCGTCCGGGGTACTCAGAACAGTGTCGGTGAACGTGCCACCCACATCGGTGGCAAGGCGATACCGCGCATTTTGCATGAGGATAATCCAGAATGTGAAGGTGGGGAAAGAGGCGGTATGAAGCCCTTACGTCACCACCAGATTGCATCCTGTGGCGCGTCTTTGCAGCGCAGGCACCCCGGCAGCGGCGCAACAAATTTCCCAAAATACTGTCATTGCAAAGCTTTGCCCCGGCGGTTGGCATTAGGTCAAGTGCAATTTCTTCCTACGAAACAGGTGTCGATGGCCAAAAATTTCTTATGCATCGCTATTGGGAGTTTCATTCTATCTCTAATAAAAAATGGCGTATTGCTGAGGACGAACACAATGAAATCCCACGCTCAGGCTGTTGTGATTGGCGGCGGTGTCTGCGGTTGTTCGATTCTTTATCACCTTGCGAAGGCCGGGTGGACCGACAGCATTTTGCTGGAACGGGACGAATTGACAAGCGGGTCCACCTGGCATGCGGCGGCAAATATTCATGGTCTGCACGACGTGACCAACATCTCGCGTCTACAGCACTATACCATGAACTTGTACAAGGAATTGGAGGCCGAAACTGGACAGGGCTGCGGCGTATTTCAGCCCGGCTCCCTCTATCTCGCCCAAACCGAGGACCGCGAGCACCAGTTGCGCCTGCAGGAGGCGAAAGCACGCCGCTACGGCATGGAGTTCCATGAGGTGAGCCGTGAGGAGGCAGAGCAGCTGCACCCCCTTGTGAACTTCGACGACATCCGCTGCATCATGTTCGAGCCCGATGGCGGCAATGTCGATCCTTCGGGCGTGACGCAGGCTTATACGGCCGGCGCGCGGCAGAGAGGCGCTCGGATCGAGCGTTTTACGCCGGTGACCGCCACCGAACAACAACCCGACGGTACCTGGATCGTACGTACCTCCAAGGGCGATATCCGCACGCCCTGGGTGATCAACGCCGCAGGCCTTTGGGCGCGCGAAGTGGCTGCCTTGGCCGGGATCGAGTTGCCCTTGATGCCCACCGAGCATCAATATTTCGTCACCCAAACCATCGATGAGATCGCGAACATGGGGCGCCGACTGCCCTCTGTCGCGGACCGGGACGGCGAATACTATCTCCGCCAGGAGGGTCTTGGCCTTCTGGTGGGCGCCTATGAAAAGGACATGCGCTTTTGGGCTGAAAATGGCACGCCGCTGGACTTTGCTCATGACCTCTTTCCCGACGATCTGGAACGGATCGAGGACAACATGCTGCGTGCGATCGACCGGGTTCCCGCCTTAGGCAAGGCAGGGATCAAGCGGGTGATCAACGGGCCGATGATCTGGTCGCCGGACGGCTCGGCTCTCTTCGGTCCGGTGCCGGAACTGCAGGGCTATTTCTGCTGTAACGGCATCATTCCCGGCTTCTCGCAATCGGGGGGTTTGGGCAAGCTGGCCGCCGAATGGTTGGTCGAGGGCGAAACCTCGCTCGACCTTTTTGGTTGGGATCTTGCGCGCTATGGGCACTGGGCCGGAAAAGGTTTCACCAAAGCACGGGTACAGGACCAATACGCGCATAGGTTCAAGATCCACTTCCCAGGCGAAGAACGCGATGCAGGTCGACCGATGCGGCGCCGCCCGGCTTATGAAAAACAACGCGATCTCGGTGCCCGCTTCGGTCTGAACTACGGTTGGGAGCATCCGCTCTATTTCGATAAGGACACGCCCGACAGTGCGGGGTTTGCGCGGCAGCCTTGGTGGAAGTCCGTGGGCAGGGAATGTGCCATGCTGCGCGACCGGGCCGGGATCATCGACATTTCGAACTTCGCCAAATACCGCGTGGCGGGACCGGGTGCAGAGGATTGGCTGAACGCCGTCTTCGCCAATCGGATGCCGCGGGCGGTGGGACAGTCCTGCCTGACGCCCCTTATCGGCAGACGCGGCGGCATCGCTGGCGATTTCACCGTGACACGCATCGCCGAAGAAGCGTTCTGGATCATCGGCTCCGGCATGGCCGAACGCTTTCACCAGCGCTTTTTCCAAGAGGTTGCCTTGCCGCAGGGCACCACGTTCGAAAGCCACACCGAGGCGATGTGCGGCTTCAACGTAGCGGGGCCGGAGTCACGACGGATTCTCGAACGATTGACCAATGCGGATCTGTCGAACGAAACCATGCCGTTCATGCGTTCGGCCATGATGGAGGTAGCGGGCGTCTCCTGTCTAGCCTTGCGCGTCTCGTTCACCGGCGATCTGGGCTGGGAATTGCATTGCGCCGAAGCAGATCAGTCTCGCCTCTACGACTCGCTGTTGGCAGCCGGGACAGGGCGGGGCGCAGGCCCCGTGGGCAGCCGTGCACTGATGAGCCTTCGCATAGAAAAGGGCTATGGCTCGTGGGGCCGTGAATACAGCCCGGAGTGGTGGCCGCAGGAGAGCAGGTTGGCGCGATTGATCAAGACAGACAAGGATTTCCTGAACAAAGATGCCTATCTGGCGCTAGCAGACAGGCAGCCGCGAGAGACGCTCGAGATCTTCGAGATCGATGCCGAGACGGCGGATGCCAGCGGTGGCGAACCAATCTTTCTAACCGATGGAACGCCTATCGGGCAGGTGACATCGAGCGCCTACGGCTACAGCGTCGGCAAATCGTTAGCGCTTGGATATATCAAAATTGGCGCGGTCAAGGCGGGCGATGCTGTGCATATCTCCGTTCTCGGCCGCCCGCACAGCGCCCGTTTGTTGGCGGCACCTCCCTTTGACCCAGAGGGACTCAGGCTTCGCGATCTCAGCCCAGCCGGGCAGTCCGCAGAATGAACTTTTCACCAGACCTTCATACAGCGGTGCGCTGACGCTGAAATCGGTGGAGGAAGATCTCGGCCAAATATACCACCCATCCGGACAATCGGGGGCGGGACAACGAGGCGTCCAAGGCGCCGATGGCCGATAACGCCAAGGGCAGCAAGGACGGCGCTCGTTTCTTTCAGTCGCTACAACTCTCTCCCGATGAAGCGGCTCGATTTCTTGAGGCCATGCAGGCGGCAATGTGTACTTAATTGCGAATTCTGGGCCAATGACCCCAAAATTGTCGTTTGCGCAAACCTTCACTTCACTATAACGTGTTCTGAAAAGCTGCTTTCCAGCGGCTGTCGAACTCTGATCGGTCCGCTGCGTCCTTAAAATATGTGCGTGCGCGGGTGTGGTCGGTGAAACCACAGGGAGACCCAACATAATGACCCACTGCAAACCACTCGATCTATCGCGCCGTAACTTTCTCAGCGCTTCTGCTGCAGGGGCTGCGCTGGCCACCGGAATTTTGCCGAGCCAGTTGCGCGCGGCGCCCAAGCGCGGCGGCACTTTCCGTATCGCGCGCGGTCACGGACAGACGACCGACACTCTGAACCCCGCAATCTATGAGAACGGTTTCATGGCCGGTCTGTCCTACGGCTACAACGGTTTCCTCACCGGCGTTGCCATCGACGGTTCGGTTGAGCCGCAACTGGCCGAAAGCTGGGAGGCCAGCGCGGACGCCAAGGTTTGGCGCTTCAAGCTACGCGCCGGCACCACGTTCCATTCGGGCAGGCCCATTACCGTTGAGGATGTGATCGCTTCCATCGAATATCACCGCGGTGAAGGCTCGACCTCTGTGGTCAAACCGACTCTGGAGCCGATTGAGAGCATCGGCGCCGATGGCAACACGGTTGTGTTCACACTATTCTCGGGCAGCGCCGATTTCCCGTTCACCTTGACCGACCTTCACCTCAGCATTATTCCGGCGTCTGGCGACGGCGTGGACTGGCGATCGGGCGACGGCGCCGGTCCCTACAAGATTGTAGAATTCAAGCCCGGCATCTCGGTCACGCTGGAGCGCTTCGCCAACGATTGGGACAGCGGCCGCGGGTTCTTCGACCGAATCGAATGCCTGTCGGTGATCGATCTGAATGCGCGCACAACCGCGCTCATTTCCGGCGACGTGCATGCAATCGACAAGCTCGATCTCAAGACCGTGGGCCTCATGGCGCGACGGCCCGACCTGAACATCCACTCGGTGGCGGGTAATCAGCACTACAGCTTTGCTATGTCCACCATCAAGGACCCCTATAGCGACCGCAATGTGCGTCTTGCCCTGAAGCACGCGATCGACCGCGAAGAAATGGTCGAGAAGATTCTCTTCGGCTACGGCTCCGTAGGCAACGACCATCCCATCGGGCGCGGTCAACAGTTCTTCAACACCGAGCTGGCTCAGACCGCCTACGATCCCGACAAGGCCAAGTTTCACCTCAAGGAAGCGGGACTGGATAGCCTGTCGGTGCAGCTCTCGGCAGCTGATGCGGCATTTAGCGGTGCCGTGGATGCGGCGGTCTTGTTCCAGAACTCGGCCAAGGCCGCAGGCATCGACCTGGGTGTCAATAGGGTGCCCAACGATGGCTACTGGTCCGACGCCTGGATGAAAGACCCCTTCTCGGCTGTCTACTGGAGTGGCCGCCCGGTCGAAGATGCCATGTTCACCATCGCATACGCCGCGGGCGCGGAATGGAACGATAGCTTCTGGGACAACGCGCGGTTCAACGAGCTTCTGGTTGCCGCGCGGGCAGAGCTGGACACCGACAAGCGCCGCGAGATGTATTGGGAGATGCAGGCCATCCTCAACCAGGACGGCGGCGCCATTATACCCATGTTCGCCAACTATGTCTTTGCCACTGGGCCCGACATCGTCACCAGCGAACCCTTTGCCTCCAATTGGGAGATGGACGGCGAGCGCTGGATGGAGCGTTGGTCCTTCGCCTGACGGCAGCCGGAAGCAACGAGAAGGCGGCGCGGGGTTTGCCGCCTTCTTTGCCAACGCGGCCAAAGTGCGGAGGAATGCACAAACAAGGGACAGACCGCCAGGGGGCAGACCGGGTGTGCCCGGCTGCCGCCTCGTGACGGATCTAGGGCGGAATGGGGGTCTGACATACTATGGACAAACTGCTACGACTGATCGGGCAGCGGCTTGGCTTGGGTCTTTTGACCTTGCTGGTTGTCTCCGTACTGATTTTCTCTGCCGTGGAATTGCTCCCCGGCGATCTGGCCGAGGCCGTGTTGGGCCAGGCCGCCACGGAAGAGACCGTCGCCGCCATGCGCGAGCAGCTTGGCCTCGACCGATCCGCGCCGGTGCGCTATTTGGAGTGGCTCAGTGGCGCCGTGGTAGGCGATTTTGGCAACTCGCTGATAAGCGGTGAACGCGTGAGCGATGCCATCAGCGAGCGCTTCTCCAATACATTGATGCTGGCGGCCTATGCGGCAGTCATTGCTGTGCCGATCTCCATTTTGCTGGGCATTATGGTAGCTTTATTGCGTAACACACTGTTCGATCGCGTCGCAAATGTGATGACACTCACGTCAATCTCCAGCCCAGAGTTTTTCCTGGGCTACATCCTGATCCTCTACTTCTCGGTGAAAACCGGATGGTTCCCGGCCATTGCCAGCCAGATGGGCGACACAAGCCTGGGCGACTACCTCTACCGCACCTTTCTGCCGGCGCTAGCGCTGGTTCTGGTGGTCACTGCGCATATGATGCGCATGACACGGGCTGCGATCATCAATCTCTTAGCCTCGCCCTATATCGAAATGGCTCGGCTCAAGGGTGTTTCGCCCTTGAAAGTCATCGTAAAACATGCGCTGCCTAATGCTTGGGCACCCATAATCAACGTGGTAGCGCTGAATCTCGCCTACCTGATCACCGGCGTGGTTCTGGTCGAAGTGGTTTTTGTCTATCCCGGTATCGGCCAGCTCCTGGTGGATGCAGTGGCTAAGCGGGACTTCGCCATCGTGCAAGCCTGCTGCCTGATCTTCGCGGCGACCTTCATCCTGCTGAACCTTGCGGCGGATGTGGGCTCCATCCTGACCAATCCGCGTCTGCGGCATCCGAAATAAGGGTCGGTCAGGGGGGATCAGATGCTAACCTTTGTGATCGTATACTATGGCGTCCTGATTGCGGCTTCCTGCGCCGCGGCCTACTTCAAGCAACGTCAAGCCTTTCAACTTCTGTTCTCGCTGCTGCTTGTCTCGATGGTGGTGGGAATCGTGGGCGGCGCGGCCGGGCTGCGATTCATCGCCATTGCTGCGTGCCTCCTGGCGGCGGCGGCAGGTATTTCTTATGCCTTCCGCGAGTTCCTGGTGCAAATCGCCAAGCCTTCGCTGGCCAGAGAGCTGCGCACCGCGCCGCTCACCGCGGCCTTTGGGATGTTCATCATCTTTGTCTACGCGGTAGCGGCGATCTTTGCGCCATGGATTGCGCCCTTTGGCCAGGCCGAAGTAATCGACTCTGCCTTTGCGCCTGCGGACGACAAGATGCTTCTGGGCGCCGACCAGCTGGGTCGCGACATGTTCAGCCGCCTGATCTACGCCGCCCGGAACACCGTCGGACTGGCGCTGTCGGCGACGATCCTGGCCTTCCTGATGGGCGCAGGCGCGGGCCTCTGGGCGGCGGTGCGCGGCGGCTGGTTCGACACCGCCTTCGGGCGCGTGGTCGACATACTGATGTCGATCCCCTCGCTGATCTTCGCGCTGTTGATCCTCTCAATCTTCGGCACCAACCTGACGATCATTGTCGTGGTGGTGGCGATCATGTACGCCCCCCGCGTCTTCCGCCTGACCCGCGCGGTGGCAGGCAACGTGGTGGTCATGGACTACATCGAAGCCGCCCGTCTCAGGGGCGAAGGCGACTGGTTCCTGATCCGCCGCGAGATTCTGCCCAACACCACAGCACCGCTGATCGCCGAGTTTGGCTTGGAGTTCTGCTTTGTCTTTCTGCTCATGGCAGGGCTCAGCTTCCTGGGCCTGGGCATCCAGCCGCCCACCGCCGACTGGGGCTCCATGGTTCGGGAGAACGCCACACTGATCTCCTTCGGGGAGATCACGCCCCTGATCCCCGCCGCTGCAATCGCGCTACTCACGGTAGCGGTCAACTTTGTCGTAGACTGGATGCTATTCCGATCCTCCGGCCTGAAGGAGCGGTAAGATGTCGAATCCCAAAAAAGAGGTCCTGCTGAAGATCGAAGGTCTCAAGATTCAAGGCTTCACCGACGACGTCTGGATCGACATCATCAAGGGTGTCGATCTGATCCTACACCGCGGAGAGGTCATGGGGCTGATCGGTGAATCCGGCGCCGGCAAATCCACCATCGGAGCGGCAGCGATGGGTTATGCCCGCGACGGCACCCGCATCGCCGAAGGGTCGATCGAGTTCGACGGCATGGAGTTGACCACTGCCACCCAGGTGGAGCGCCGTGCTTTGCGCGGCTCGCGCATCGCTTATGTGGCACAATCGGCGGCGGCTTCCTTCAACCCCGCGCACAAGATCATCGACCAGCATACCGAAGGGCCTTTGCAATACCGGCTGCGCAAGCGGATGGAAGCGCAGGAAGACGCCATGGATCTCTATCAGCGCCTGCGCTTGCCCAACCCGCGCGAGATCGGTTTCCGCTATCCTCACCAGGTCTCGGGCGGCCAGCTGCAGCGGGCGATGACGGCCATGGCTATGTCCTGCCGCCCCGATTTGATCATCTTTGACGAGCCCACCACCGCCCTCGACGTGACAACGCAGATCGAGGTACTGGCGGCAATTCGCGACATCGTCGATCAGTTCAATACGGCCGCCATCTACATCACCCACGATCTTGCGGTCGTGGCGCAGATGGCCGACACGATCAAGGTGCTGCTCAAGGGCGAAGAGGTCGAAGAGGCCGCCACCGAGGAGATGCTGGAGGCTCCCAAGAAGGACTACACCAAATCGCTCTGGGCGGTGCGCAGTTTCCAGCGCCCGCAAAAGGCACGGCCTGCCGATGGCTCGGAGGCCGTTATCTCTGTCAAGGGGGTGGATGCGGCCTACACCGGCGGGGCGAAAGTTCTGGATGACGTCTCTTTCGATGTCTGCGCCGGCATGACCGTGGCTGTTGTGGGGGAGTCCGGTTCGGGTAAATCGACCACCGCGCGGGTGATCACCGGGCTCTTGCCGCCCAGCAAGGGCGAAGTGCTCTTCAAAGGCGAGGCGCTGCCGCCCAGTTTCCGCGACCGCAGCCGCGACCAGCTGCGTCAGGCGCAGATGATCTACCAAATGGCGGACACGGCGCTGAACCCCAAAGTGCGCATCTCCGACGTCATCGGGCGCCCGGCCGAGTTCTACTCAGGTCTCACGGGGGCGGCGCTGAAACAGCGGGTGGACGAATTGCTCGATCTGATCGAGCTTGAGCCCTCGCAGTACTATAATCGCTACCCGCCGGAGCTCTCAGGCGGCCAAAAGCAGCGCATCGGCATCGCCCGCGCCTTGGCAGCGGAACCGGCCTTCATCATCTGCGATGAAGTGACCAGCGCGCTCGATCAATTGGTGGCGGAGGGCATCCTGAAACTCCTGGACCGGCTACAGCGGGATCTGGACCTGGCCTATATGTTCATCACACACGACCTTGCGACCGTGCGCTCGATCGCCGACGAGGTTGTGGTAATGAAGAATGGGCAAGTGGTCGAACAAGGCCCCAAGGACGAGATGTTCCGGCCGCCGCACCACCCATACACGGACTTGCTCTTGAGCTCCGTGCCGGAGATGGACCCAAACTGGCTTACCACCCTGCTTGAGGAACGCGGCGTCGACAATATCGGCGAGGCGGCCCGAACCGGCCAAAGGGCACCCTGACTGGGAAGCTCTTTAGGCTAGGGCACCCGCGGCCATCGCACAGCCATCGGCGATGTTTGCAACCTCTAGCGACCCAAAGCCTGCCGGAACGTCTTCAAAACTCAAGGATAGCCCTCAGATCGAATAGGAAAGGCCCTAGGCCGACGGCGGCTCCGATCGAAAGTACAGGCTAATAGGGCAAGCAAAGCCGCTATAATCGGAAGGGTCCAGTTGCCCAAACGCGCGAAGAGTGTGGGCGGTAAGGCAGCCGGCAGAGTACCGTCTAGCACGGCAATCTCATCCAAAGCCAAAGCAGCCCGGATCACGCCATAGGAATCGACGATGGCCGATATGCCGTTGTTGGCGGCCCGGATCAAAGGCAAACCTTCCTCGACGGCGCGCAGTTTAGCGCTGGCAAAGTGCTGGTAGGGACCGCTGGAGCGGCCGAACCAGGCATCGTTGGTGAGGTTCAGGAGAAAGCCCGGGCGCTCCGCGTTCGACGCGGTGACAGCGGCTGGAAAGATCACCTCGTAGCAGATCAGCGGCGACGCGGTACCGAGGCCCGGCAGCGCCATGGTCGCCAAACCGGGGCCTGACGAGAGGCCGGGTCCGGCAACGGCAATGTCCATCCAACCGAAGAGGCTGTTTAAGGGCGTGTACTCACCGAAAGGAACCAGGTGAACTTTGTCGTAGGATCCGACGATCCGCCCATCCTCGGCGATCACATGCAAAGCGTTGAAACCTTTGCCGTCGTCTTGATATCGCAAGGCACCGGTTACAAGATAACCACTGGAAGGTGCAGCACGGCTTATGAAATGCAATAATTGCCGGTCATGCCAGAGATTGAAGGGAACGGCAGTCTCCGGCCAAACAACAAGGTTCGCTTCTTCGATTCCCGGTTTTAAGGAAAGATCGATCAAGCCTTGGATATGCTCTATAGCTAGACTTGGATTGCGCTTGAGGGATTGCGGAACGGAGGGCTGAACTAGGCGAACCTTTAGCCCGCGCGGATCTTCGTCAGCATCTGCCAGGCGCAAGACACCGAAGACGAAGACGGCAAACAAGAGTCCCCAGGAAATCACGACGATGCGGAGCCTTCCCGGAACCTCTGCGCGCGGCCAAGCCAATCCGGCAAGCGAAACCGCTGCCAAGAGACTGACCGCGGAAAGCCCCCAGACTCCGGTCAGGGAGGCCAACTGCAACATTGCCGGGACCTCCGACCAGACGGTTCCCAGCAAATTCCAGGGAAATCCGGACAGCAGCCAAGAGCGCAGCCACTCGGCGAACAGCCATAAGAGCACAAAGACGATGGCTTGTGCCGGTCCTCGAAAGCCTGTGCGCCAGGTCGCCCAAGCGACAAATCCGATGAAAAGACCGAGACCGGAGGACAGAGCGCCAACCGATATGGGCAGGAACCACCAGAAGCGCGCAAAATCGACTGTCATGGCGATGCCAACCCAATAAAGGCCAGCCAGAAAGTACCCTGACCCGAAAAGCCAACCGATTACAAATGCGCTGCGCGCCTTGGTTGCCGCATCGATTTGCCACATAAGTGCAACAAAGGCCGGAATCAGGCAGAAGACCATCCCGAAGGGCGGCAACGCCAAGGTCGCAACGGCGCCGCACAGAAGCGCCGTGAGCCAGGCACGCCATCCTGAAAGCCCGCCCACCCAAGTCGCCAAGCGGGCGAAGAAGGGAGCGATAGGCCCCGCAGCAATGCCGCCCGACGCGCTCATGCACTCTCCTCAGATTGGCTCTCGACCGGCACGAAGCCTCTGAGACGTAAGCTTTTCAGACGTCTGGGATCGGCCTCGACCACCTCGAAGGTAGTTCCGCTGGCATCGTGCCCGACTAATTCGCCGCGGGCCGGAACCCGCCCGGCCAAGTTCACCACCAAGCCGCCCAAGGTATCGATGTCGGCCTCGCGCTCTTCCTCGGAAAGCAAGGAGCCCACTTCCTCCTCGAAATTCTCGATGGGGTAGCGGGCGTCGGCCAGAATGGTGCCGTCCTCGCAGTGTTCGAGCTGCTGCGATTCTTCCAGATCGTGCTCGTCCTTGATCTCGCCGACGATCTCTTCCACCAGATCCTCAATCGTTACCAGACCGTCGATGCCGCCGTACTCATCCACAACCAACGCCATGTGCCGCCGCGACTGTCGCATCTCATGCAGCAGGTCCAAGGCCCGCACAGCAGGCGAGATGATCAGCACGGGGCGGACGATCGCCTCCAGAGAAAAGCCTTCGGGACTGGAGGCGAAGGGAATCGCGTCCTTCAGGTGCACGAACCCCAGGACCTCATCCAGGTTCTCGCGAAACACCGGCAAGCGCGAGTGCCCCCGCTTGGCGATCAACTCCAGGAAGTCGGCAAAGCCGGTGGCAACCTCTACGGCATCGATGTCGGCACGCGGCACCATGACGTCGTAGGCCGTCATATGGCGCAGGTTCACGATGTTGGAGAGCAGCAGGTGCTCGTCGCTGCCGCTGCCCGGATCCTCGTCGGCGTTGGGCCGCAGTCTGGAGATGAGTCGCCGAACGAGACCGGCTCTGGCCTCCGCGCCGTTGCCGCTTTCGCTCATGACAGGACGGTTCTCACACGCCGCCGACCACTCCGCGGGCGATAGGGGTCGGCAATGGAAAGGTCGGCCAGAATGCGGCGTTCGCGCCATTCCATCCGCTCTGCCTCACCCCCGGTCCGATGGTCGTAGCCGAAAAGATGGAGCACGGCGTGGACTACCAGATGGGCCAGATGATCGCGTACGCGCTTGTCTTGCACTGCGGCCTCCCGCTGCAAGGTCTGGCGTGCCAGGATAATGTCACCGAAGTAGTCGGCCCCGCCATCGGCTGGAAAGGATAGCACGTTGGTCGGGCGATCGAATCCGCGGAAGGCTGCGTTCAGATGCTGCACTCGGCGGTCGTCCGATAGCAGCAGACTCATCCCTCCGGCCGGTGCCCCGACCCCGGCCAGGGCACAGCGCAAAGCCCGACTTGCGGTCGCTGCTGCCCCGGGGACCGCCTGACGCCAAGCTGGGTCCTCAACCAGAACAGAGATGTCCCAGCGTCTGGGAACGGCGCCTGAGCCCGGATGCGCGCCCGTCACGATTTAGCGAAGAGATCGCACTCCCCAGCGCCCCCCTCCTCCAAACTGCGGTAGGCGTGCACAATGCGCATGACCAAGGGATGGCGGACAACGTCGGTCTCGGTAAACTCTACGAAGGCTAGGCCGTCCAACCCAGCCAGAAGCTGTTGGGCCTGGGCCAGACCGGAACGCTCGCCACGCGGCAGATCGACCTGGGTGAGATCGCCGTTGACCGCCATCCGGCTGTTCTCACCCAGGCGCGTCAGGAACATTTTCATCTGCATGGGCGTGGTGTTCTGCGCCTCATCCAGGATAACGAAGGCGTTGGACAGCGTGCGCCCGCGCATGAAGGCAAGCGGTGCCACCTCGATCTCGCCGCTTCCCAACCGGTTGGTCACCTGATCGCCGGGCAGCATGTCGTAGAGCGCGTCGTAGAGCGGCCGCAAATAGGGATCTACCTTGTCGCGCAGGTCGCCCGGTAAGAAACCCAAGCGTTCACCCGCCTCCACTGCAGGGCGGGAGAGAATCAGACGCTGAACGGCGCCCGAGATCAGCATCTCCACAGCGACGGCCACAGCAAGATAAGTCTTGCCGGTCCCGGCCGGGCCGATCCCAAAGGTCAGCTCATTCTTGCGCAAGCTGTCGATATAGCGCCCTTGTACCAACGTTCGCGGAGAGATCTTACGCTTGCGCGTCTCGACCAGCAACTCGCTGCCGCAGCCAGCCTTGGTCTCACCGGCAAGCACCAGACGCGCCACGCCTTCGACATCGCCATCGCCTACCGGCAGGCCACCCTTCAAGCGCTTGTAGAGGCTTTCGATCGCCGAAACTGCGGCGGTTACGGCCTCAGGGGCACCCTCGACCGACAAGCGATTACCGCGGGCCGAGAGCGTCACCTTCAACTGGCGTTCCAGGTGCGCCAAATACTGGTCGTGCTCGCCGAAGAGCAAGGGGAGCAGACTGTTATCGCCGAATTGAAGTAGTGTGAGTTCGCTGTTCGCGGGTTGCCTCACGCTGCCCCCTGTCTCTAGAAGGCCAGCGGCTCGGCCGCCAGCGAGTTGTCGCCGGCAGCAGTCACCCGCACTTCGATCAAGCGACCGAAGGCTGTCGATTTCAGTTCGGCGTGAACCGCTTGCATCCAGGGACTGCGTCCCACCAACTGTCCGGGCCGCCGCCCGAAACGATCGAACAGCACCGGCATGACGCTGCCGACCTTGGCGCGGTTGAAGGTGCGCTGCTGCTCGTTCAACAAAGCCTGCAAAGCGGTAAGACGTTCGCTTTTGACCGCATCGGGAACCTGACAGGCCAGGGCTGCGGCCGGGGTCCCCGGGCGCGGGCTGTATTTAAAATAATATGCTTGGGCGAAGCCGATCTCGCGCACCGCCTGCATCGTCGCTTCGAAATCGCGATCGCTCTCGCCGGGAAAGCCGACGATAAAGTCGGAGGATAGAGCCAAGTCTGGACGGGCGGCTCGTAACGCCGCCACCCGCTCCTTGTAGTCGTCGAGCTTATGGCGCCGGTTCATCGCAGCCAGGATCGAATCGGAACCCGATTGCAAGGGAAGGTGCAGGAAGGGCATCAGGACCGGCAGATCGCGATGCGCTGTAATTAAGGCCGCGTCCATGTCCAAGGGATGGGAGGTAGTATACCGTAAACGTGTTAGCCCCGTCAGCGCCGCCAAAGCCCGTAGCAGGCGCCCCAAGCCCCAAGTCTCTCCATCCGGACCCGTCCCATGATAGGCATTCACGTTCTGACCCAGCAGGGTTATCTCCTGCGCGCCGCTGGCTAACAGCGATTGCGCTTCAGCCAAGATCTGAGCGACCGGACGCGACGATTCGGCACCGCGGGTGTAAGGTACGACACAGAAACTGCAGAACTTGTCGCACCCTTCCTGCACCGACAGGAAGGGTGCGATACCCTGCGGGCTGCGCGTATCGGGCAACAGGTCGAACTTACTCTCAACCGGGAAGTTCGTATCGGTAAGCCCACCTTGGCGACGCTCCACCTGTGCGATCAACTCCGGCAAACGATGATAGGCTTGCGGGCCAACGACCAGATCCACGACCGGAGCCCGGCGGCGCATCTCTTCGCCCTCGGCCTGAGCGACGCAGCCGGCCACGGCGATGGTCATGCGCCGGCCTTCCTCGGCGGCGGAGGCTTTGGCTCGGCGCAGACGGCCTAGCTCAGAATAGACCTTCTCGGCTGCCTTTTCGCGGATGTGGCAAGTGTTCAGGATGACCAGATGGGCATCTTCTGCGCAGTCGATCACGGTGTAGCCGAGCGGCGTCAACAACTCCACCATGCGGGCGGAATCGTAGACGTTCATTTGGCAACCATAGGTCTTGAGGTGAAGTTTCTTTGACAAGGCCCCTACCGAACAAAAATAGCGTTATCCAGATCGGTCGGTAACGTTGTTGAAGTATCCGAAAAGCCGATGGCTATGCGAGAAGATGGTAACATCCAGGGCCAGCGTTCGACAATTGCCGTGGTATGACATCTTTGCGTTCCGACCCGGCGTCTGCGTATCACGAGGCGGCAAGGTGCTGAACATGATCGGACACAAGTGCCTCCGCACTGCGGTACCTGCGGCCTGTCAGAGCATCGGTCAAGCCCCTCTGGACCTCACGCTGGCAATGGTCGGCCAAGGCCTTGCGCGAACCCAGCCCGGTAAGGGTGACGGGCGGGTGAAACTCCACCGCCACCGTTACCTTTCCAAGCCCGCAGGCCTTCCAGATATGCGGCACCAGCTCCATATCGCCGTACCAAGCGAAATAAGGCCTTAAGAATCGACCCATCGGCATTCCATCCAGGTGGCTGTAGGTGATTGAGACCGGCTGCACAGTGAGATCTTCGCCCTTCGGCCGCAATTGGGCAACGGAGAAGAGGGCTGACTTGAATGGCAGAACGCGGTTGCCGTCGCCGCTGGTGCCTTCGGCAAAGAGGATTAGACTATCGCCCGCTTCTAGCCGCTCGCTCATCTCATCGCGGTCATCGGCGGCGCGTTGCGGTTGCCGTTCAACAAAGACCGAGCGCTGCAGCACCGCCAACCAACCGAAGACTGGCCAGGAGCGCACTTCTTTCTTGGCAACGAAACTGCCGACGATCATAGAGCCGAGCACCTCAATATCCAGATAGGATACGTGATTGGCTACGTAAAGCGTCGGCGCCTTGTGGGATTGGCGCCCGCGCCGCTGCACCCTGAAGCCGAAGAGGCGCAGCACCTGACGATGAAACCACAGCGGAAAGTGCTTGGCGAACTCCAACTTCAGCGCCAAGGCAATAACCTGCACCAACATACAGGGCGGTAGGATCGACGCGAAGACAAGCAGGTGCGAAAAGGAACGAAAGTGGGATACCATCGCGGTCTCTCGGAATAGTAACGATCAGGCTTGGCCGCCATCGCTGGCCGCACGGTAGTGGCGTAGATACTTTTGCGTTACCCAATCCGTCTTCACCACGACAGCTACGTCGGTAGTACCGAAATCGTGGTCGATTACCGCACCCTCGCCGACGAAGCCCCCCAGGTGCAGATAGCCGCGTATCAGCGGCGGCAATTGGCGCCGAGTGAGCTTAACATTGATGCTGTCGGCCGGAGCCAAGTTCATATCCACAAAGCGTTCCGGTAGAGCCGAGGGCCGCAGTGCCGGCGGCGCCAAGTGATAATGATAAAGGTAGCTCAGCCTGTCCTGCATCTGCTGCGGATCGGTACTCGGCAGACTGGCGCAGCCGAACATGATATCGACGTTATAAAAGAAAACGTACTCGGCAATTCCGCGCCACAGCAACTGCATGGTGGAGCCAGTGCGATAGTTTGCTGCAACGCAAGAACGACCGAGCTCCAGAAGCTCGCCCGGATAGCACAGCAGACTTGTGATATCGTACTCGTCCTTAGTGTAGAACTGTCCGCGCCGAAGCGCTTGCTCCCGCCGCATCAAGCGATAGGTACCTACCACCGCGGCGGCCTCGCGTTT
This sequence comes from Rhodospirillales bacterium, assembly GCA_014324045.1. GTDB lineage: Bacteria > Pseudomonadota > Alphaproteobacteria > Kiloniellales > JACOMY01 > JACOMY01. Next base: position 26,327 of record JACOMY010000022.1, read on the forward strand.
CGATCGATCGAATACCAAAAGGTGATCGCAGTAGGAATCGAAGCTGTCGTACTCTCGCTGTTCTAGGCGCTGCTGCAAGGTCGCAGTCGCAGCCATCTCTTGGCAGAAAACGCTATAGCGCAGCCGCTGCGAGGCTTTGATTTCCTCCGTAGTTTCCGCTAGGCGAATGTGCAAGTTTCCTGCAACGACATCGACTGGCTTCTCGGCGCTTGCCTCCATCAAAACCATGGCTGCTGTTCCTCCAGCGAACGGTGCACGAGGTTACCGGCCCTCACACGGCACCGCAACGGCACACGCTCCCTGAGTCGCGATGTGATGGCTGAGTCGTCCCGCGCCAATGGCTTATTCTTCGTTCTCGATCTTAACTGCATAGAGTTCCATGCGATGATCGATCAAACGATAGCCTAGCTTTTCCGCGACGGCAATCTGCAGCCGCTCAATCTCATCGTCGACGAATTCCACAACCTCACCGCTGTTTATGTCAATCAAATGGTCGTGATGATTGTCGCTGCGCTCTTCATAGCGAGCGCGCCCCTCGCCGAAGTCATGACGATCCAGGATTCCGGCTTCCTCGAACAGCTTGACGGTACGATAGACCGTCGCAATCGAAATCTTGGGATCGACCTTTGATGCACGCACGTGCAGCTGTTCGACATCGGGATGATCCGCTGCCTCTGACAAGACGCGCGCGATCACGCGGCGCTGTTCTGTCATCTTCAGTCCCTTCTCGATACAGAGTCGTTCCAGGCGATCAGGCATCACCTTACCTCCAATTCCCTGGCGGAAGGTCCGCCGCGTTCTGCAAACCTCTGAGCCAACATAACGCGAAATGTGCAAACACAGAAGAGGTACGGCCGGATTTCACCTCCGCGCCCCTTCTGAAGAGCGATTCCGGCGCCCTTTCCGGAATCGCCGCTAGGACCGATCGCGGCACTCCGGAACGCCCTATGCTTTTGGAGATCTCGCAGACCTGCGGTATGGGGAATTCACAATATCGCCGCTGACATCCGACTCACTTCTCCTTAGGCGAGAAGAGGCCTTTATCCGATGGGATTCGAGCGATCTATCGCATGACCTAGGCACGCTGACGCGCCTTGGTGCCCAGACCGATCTCCTTGGCCAACTGCGAACGCTGCTTGGCGTAATTCGGTGCGACCATGGGATAGTCGGGCTGCAAGCCCCAGCGCTCGCGATACTGCTCGGGCGTCATGTTGTATGCAGTCTTCAAATGACGCTTGAGCATCTTGAGCTTCTTACCGTCCTCAAGACAAATGAGGTAGTCGGGGGTAACCGAACGCTTGATCGGCACAGACGGACTGGGGCGCTCCGGCTCCACTTCATTGATCTCGCTGATCGTGGTCAGCGACCGATGCACCTCACGGATCAGGTTCGGTAGATCTTGGGCAGCAACAGAGTTATGGGAAACGTGAGCAGCCACGATTGTCGCGGTAAGGTCTAACAGCTTGTTTGCGGTCTCTTCATCCGACATCGAATCTTCCTCCAGAAGTTTGGTACGAGATCGTCGTATAGGCGGACATTAAGGGAAACGCAAGAAGAGACTACTTACCAAACTCATAGCTGTGTCGAAATGAATAGAGATTCTTCAGATCACTGCAGCACGCTCTCTTCCAATACGGCCGAACCACCGGATTTTAGGTGGTAAGGTTAGGATAAAAGCTATCGAACAATTCGTTTCCCGCGACTGATCGGGACATCAAAAGCGCATCTTCGCCATTACGATAGTATCCCTGACGGGTACCTACCTGACGAAAACCCAGCCGCTTGTATAGAGTCTCCGCAGAGCCATTGTTCCGTGCCAATTCCAAGAATAACACCCGGCCTTTGCGTCGCCACAAGGTCTGAATAAGGGTATTCATTAAAAGTGTAGCCAGACCTTTTCGTCTAGAGGCGCGCTCCACTGCAAGAGTTAGGACCTCCGCTTCGTCTCCGGCAGCCCGGGCCAGCAAGAGGGCATAAAGCGCCTGCTTGCCAGCGACCGGCCTAGCGGTAAGGTGCCAAGCCAGTGCACCAGGCGTTCGTGTAAATACCGTCAAGTCGGCGGCCGGCCAGGGCTCGTCGGGAAAACAAGCCGCATGCAGGCATGCCGCTGCCTCCGGCGGGCCCAACCCAAGGCACAGTAGCAACCCTGCTCCGGGATCCTCCTTAAGGCTCATGGCCAAGCGTCAGTGCGGCGTGGAAGCGTCGTGTCCGCTTCGCGAAGATAGAGCGGTTGTGGAAGAGGCCAAGGACGTGACGGCAACGGCTGCACCATGGCCCGTTGCGCGACTTCCACGGCGGAAACGCTCTTGAGGGCTCTAGCCAGCCGCGCCGAATGACCTGCGGCCCCGATCGCCGCCAGCCGCGGCGCTGCGGCATCGCCGGCCAACACCAAATCGACAGAAGGAAGTGCCGCTAAGAGCGCCGCATCGCTCAAGAGCGCGGGACCTAAATCGGGTTGCCCGGCAGGATCCAGCAACAGCGCATAGCATTCGGCGCGCTTAGCTTCCAAAAGCAACAGCACCCAGGCGCCGTCGCGTTCGCACTTGGAGAGCGTTTCCAAGGTGGCTTCGAAGGATGTTATGGTCAGCAGCGGCTTGTCCCAAGCAAGCGCCAAGCCTTGGGCGGCAGCCAATCCGATCCGCACGCCGGTAAAACTACCAGGCCCATTGGTCACGGCGATACAATCGAGGGCCGACCATAAGAGACCTGCTTCGGCCATTGCCTCTTGAACCATCGGCACCAAGCGCTCCGACTGGCCTCGACGCATGAACTCGTGCCGCTGGGCAAGTAAGGCAGCGTCCCCTACAACAGCTACCGAACAGGCAGCACCTGCCGCATCCAGGGCCAGAATATTACGCAAGAAAGCGCCTCAATCCCGGTCCGACCCGGCCTCTAAAGACTGGGCGGCCCTGTTGTCCGGTCACTCGAACCGGCAGGCCTCCTCGGATGACAAACGCGGCCCGCGCGGATACAGACTGGCTGGATCTCCGTATCCGAGGTTGATCAGAAAGTTCGATTTTACCGACGTTCCGGCGAAGAAGACTTCGTCCACCTTGGCATTGTCGAAACCTGACATCGGCCCGCAGTCCAACCCCAGCGCACGGGCAGCCAAGATAAAGTAACCGCCCTGCATTGAGCCATTACGGAAGGCCGTGGTCTCGATATGCTTCGGCTTACCCGCAAACCAAGCGCGCGCATCGGTGTGTGGGAAGAGGCGCGGCAGCTGCTCGTAGAATTCGAGGTCGTGGGCGATGATCGCCGTCGCCGGCGCCGCCATGGTCTTGTCGACGTTGCCTTCGATCAGGGCCGGCCGGAGCTTTTTCTTGGCCTCTTGGCCGATCACGTAGACCACCCGCATCGGCAGGCAGTTGGCGCTGGTCGGCGCCCAGCGTGCGAGTTCGTAGACACGCTCCAAGAGATCTCGCGGAATTGCTTCGTCGCGAAAACTGTTGTGCGTACGGGCGTCGAAAAAGAGCTGATCCAAGGCAGCCTGATCGATCTCTTGCGGCATGGCTTTTCCAATCTTAGTAAAGGCGCTGACTTGCTGGCGGCAAAAGGCCTGGGGGCTCGCTAGAGCGTGGGCCGGACCTCGACGACCTCAGGAATATAGTGCTTCAGCATGTTCTCAATGCCCATCTTCAAAGTCGCCGTTGACGAAGGACAGCCGGCACAGGCGCCCTGCATCTGAAGATAGACGATGCCGCGATCGAAGCCGTGAAAGACGATATCACCTCCATCCTGTGCAACTGCCGGGCGCACACGCGTCTCAAGCAGATCTTTGATCTGGGCCACGACTTCGCTGTCTTCCTCCCAAGGCTGCGGCTCTGCAACGGCATCGGAAAGCAAAACCGGCCGGCCGGCGGAGAAGTGCTCCATCAAGATGCCGAACACGGGCGGCTTCAGCGCGTGCCAATCCTGTGACTCGATCTTGGTCACGGAGATGAAGTCGCCAGCCAAGAAGACACCCACAACGCCGTCGATCTGGAACAGACGCTGCGCCAAGGGCGAACGTTCGGTATCGTCACCTTCGCGGAAGTCGGCGGTTCCCGATGTCAGGACCTTCACGCCTGGAATGAACTTCATGGTTGCCGGATTCGGGGTTGCTTCGGTCTGAATGAACATAGGTGCTCTCATCTCCGCTTTTTCGGCCGACCCAAAGCCGGCTAGTCAATCTGTCTTTGCGGTGCGGGGCAGGCACCACTTCTCCAGCATGTTCGACCGCAGTCTATGAACGGCCGTACGATGCGGACTTCCAACATGGGAGCGACTCGCGGTTCAGGCAAGGCAGAGGCCTATTGCTTGGCGCTCACGAAACCGCATCTATTGCCTTCTCGCTGAGGTTGCCGGGGACAATTGTCAAGGGAACGCGCAGGCGAGACACAAACTTTCCGGTCAGCGATTGGATCAAGGGACCGGGAGAGCTGCTTTGCGCGCTGGCTGCCAAGACCAGGATCGAGATGTTCCGTTCCTCCTGAACCAGCCGCAGCAACTCGTCCCGGCGATCACCCTCGCGCAGAAAAACCACCGGAAGCTTACCAGAGAGCTCCTTCACCTGCCCCGCCAAACTCTGGATATAGTGCTCCGCACGTTGACGCGCCTCCTCGGCCAAGAGATCGCCCACGCCCATGAAGTGCTGAAACTCCGTCGGCTCAATGACATGCAGCAAAGCGACGCGGCCATCGGTGTGGCGCGCCCGACGGCTAGCAAAACGCAACGCGATTTGCATTTCCTCGCTCTCGTCGACCACGATCAAGAACACGCGACCGGGCGCTTCTTCCTCTGCGTCTTCTGCGAACTTGTCGCTCATCGCGCTTTCCTCCTATCTAGATTTTTGCCTCAGTCTCTATGTTTGAGAAAGCGGCGCCTTGCCCTGTCTCAAGGCGGCGGCGCCCTGGCCACCACCAAGGGCCACCCACGTAATTACCCCGATTGGGCTGCAGGGTGGGCCTGGGGGCCGACAGCACATAATCCCAAAGGAGATTTACCGCTGCCGGAAGAGCAAGTGTGCGATCCATCCGGCTAGCAGCGCAACGACGATGGCAAGGCCGCCGTAGAGGGCGCTTTGCTTATGGGCCATGGCAAAGATCTCGGCTTCCAAGCCGACCTTGCTCACTGCCAAGGGCAGGCTTTGGGCCTCGGCGACCAAGCCGTTGCGGAAGACGTAGACATCGATCAGATAGCTGCCGGTAGGAACGTTCGAAGGCAGGGCGATAGAACTGCGAAACAGCCGACCGCCCAGGATCTCGACCGGTGCCACCTCCTTGATGTAAAGACCTGCCCGCTCCTTCGCACGTACAAGTCCCGCACGCCACTCGGCCAAGAGATTCTCCGATGCCCGCCCGCTCGGCCGCAGATCCAGGTAGTCGAGGCCGAGCCGCAGGCGTTCGCGCTCGTGAAGATTGGCAATCTCATCCAAGGGACCGCTAGCCGCCAGCGCGTAGAAGGAAGGTGCGCGCGGAAAGTCCATGGTCGCCGTGTTAACCCACACACCGCCGACGCTGCCCTTGCGATGCATGGTGGTGACCTTAGCCGGCCCACGCACCGCGATAGCCAGATCGGCGGCCTCCGGAATGGAGCCGAAGACCAGAATGTTAGTGCCGTCGAAACCGGCATGAATCGCTACCAAATGTTCGGCCAGATCGGCAAGGACGCTCTGGCTGCGCACCTGCGGCGGCCAGCCGGCCAGTCCGGCGAGGAGGAGGACGAACAGCAAGCGCTGGATCACAAGCCGCTCCCCAGGACATAGACGTCAACCGGCGGCGTGAAGAGATCGTAGGTCAGCTTACCTCCAACCAGCAGCACCAGAAGCGCCAGCAAAAGCCGCAGCGCATCGCTCTGCAACCGCGCGCCCAGGCGCGTGCCGATCTGCGCACCGACCACGCTGCCGGCCAGCAGCAGCAAGGCCAGAACCACGTCGACCGTCTGATTCTCCCATGCCTGCAGAAAGGTGACATTGGCTGCCACGAAGATGATCTGAAAGAGCGAGGTGCCGATTACCACGGTGGTCGGCATGCCCAACAGATAGATCATCGCCGGCACGATCATGAAGCCACCGCCGATGCCCATCATGGCGGAGAGGAAGCCGACGCCGAAACCGACTGCCAGCGGCAACAACGCCGAGATGTAAAGTCGCGACTTGCGAAAACGCATCTTGAAGGGCAGGCCGTGCACCCAATGATGCGTGTGCAGCTTCTTGCGTGCCGGGATCTTGCGCCGACGGCGAAAAACTGAGCGCACCGCTTCGGCCAGCATAAGACTGCCGACCGTTCCCAGCGTCGCGACGTAGATCAGCTTGATTGCCACATCGATCTGGCCCAGAGACTTCAGCCAAGAGAAGACCATGACCCCAAGCGAGGAGCCCAACAGTCCTCCGACGAGCAAAACCAAGCCCATCTTGATGTCGACGTTTCCGCGTGGCCAATGCGCCATCGCGCCGGAGACCGAACTGGCGATGACGGAGTTGGTCTGGGTGCCGACCGCTACCGGCGCCGGAATACCAATGAAGATCAGCAGAGGCGTCATCATAAATCCGCCGCCGATCCCAAACATGCCAGACAGCACGCCGATCATGCCTCCTAGGCCCAAGAGTAGGAAGGCGTCGATCGAGATCTCGGCCACCGGCAAATAGATCTGCATCGTGCGAGACGCCCTCTCTATTCCTGAGAACCCGTTTGATACTGGGTTAACCGGCGTACTATCGAGGCAGCACAGTACCACACGGGTACTAAGGTATCAGACTACTGTCGTGCGAGAGCCTTTCGCAATTGCTCAAGAGCCAATCGGCGCTACCCGCTCACAGACGAGAGGCGATCAGCTACGCAGGAAGCCCACGGCATCGTAGACCTCGGCCAACACCGGTCCGGCCAGGGCGCGGGCGCGGGCGGCGCCGTCGGCCAGAACCGAATCGATGTAACCGGGATCGTTCATCAGGCGCTTCATCTCGGTGCCGACCGGGCCGAGCTGCTCCACCGCCAACTCCGTCAGGGCCTTCTTAAAGGCAGAGAATTGCTGGCCCGCACGCTCCGCGACGACATCCGATAGCGCACGTTCGGCCAGGGCTGCGTAGATGCCCAGCAGGTTCCAGCACTCCGGACGCTCGGCTCGGGTTTCGTCGGGGACCTCGCCCTTCTCGGTCAGAACCTCGACACCCGGCAGTGCGTTGGGGTCCGTTGTCGCCTTGCGAATCTTCTTGGCGATCTCATCTGGTCCGTCGGTCATCACGATCCGGCTCATGTCCGAAGGATCGGATTTCGACATCTTCTTCTTGCCGTCGCGCAAGGACATGACCCGGGTGGCACTACCCAGGACCAGCGGCTCGATCTGCGGGAAGATCTCCACCGCGTAGTCGTGATTGAACTTCTGTGCGATATCGTGCGCCAGTTCCAGGTGCTGCTTCTGGTCCTCGCCGACCGGCACGTGCGTCGCCTTGTAGAGCAGTATGTCGGCCGCCATGAGGTTGGGATAGACGTAGAGCCCAGCCGAGGCCTTCTCGCGGTTCTTGCCGGCCTTGTCCTTGAACTGGGTCATGCGGTTCAACCAACCCAGGCGGGCAACGCAGTTGAAGATCCAGGCCAATTCTGCGTGGGCGGCAACCTGGCTTTGATTAAAGACGATCGCCTTCTTCGGGTCGATGCCGGCCGCCAGATAGGCCGCCGTCACCTCGCGGGTCAGAGTCTTCATCTGTGCCGGGTCTTGCCAAACCGTAACGGCATGCATATCCACCACGCAGTAGAGGCTGTCGTAGCTGTCTTGAAGCGGCACAAAATTGCGGATCGCACCTAGATAGTTGCCGAGATGCAGGTTGCCGGTCGGTTGCACACCGGAAAACACGCGCGCCATGAAAGATGGCCCTTCACGTCTTGGAGAATAAGGCAGGAACGGAAGGGCTTATGGCGCCTGTCCAGGGCCCGGTCAAGCCGAATGCCCTGGCAACCACGCCAGCAGTGGCCGCAAGGCTTCCCGCGGCAGAGCGCCGAAGAGCAGGCTGGAGAGCAGATAGACAGAGGCGCCCCCGGACACCATCAGCGCCAAGGCCGCCGCTCGCAGCCACTCTCCACCGGCAAGCCAAGGCTGCAGATGCGGCAAGGCTAGTATCAGACCCAGGCCCATCACGGCAGCCGCTGCCGCTTGGCGCCAGAGTCGCTGCCGCTTGTCCGCCGCAATCCGAAGCAAGCCGCGTTTGGCCAAGCGGCTCGACAGAACACCCAAGTTGACCAAAGCGGCGATCGTGGTGGCCGCGGCCAATCCCAAATAGCCCAGTCCCTCCGCACGCAGTGAGAAGAAGAATATGACCGAGAGCGAGATGTTGACACCGACGCTCCAAAGCGCCGCATGCAGCGGGGTGATCATGTCCTCCCGGGCGAAGAAAGCCGGCTGATAGACTTTCACTGTCACATAAGCCGGCAGACCTAAGGCATAAGCCGCAATGGCAAGGCCGGTGGCCTCGGCCGCGACCGGACCGAAGGCGCCGCGCTGATAGAGCACAGTGGCAATGGGTTCAGCCAGCACGATCAGACCGACGGCGGCAGGCATCGTCAGATAGAGTGCAAACTCCAGACCTTGGGTCAGAGAGGACGCCGCCGCCGCCTCGCCATCGCTCTTCAGCCGCCGAGCGATCTCCGGCAACAGCACCACCGAGACGGCAATTCCAATCAGCCCGAGCGGTAGCTGATAAACCCGGTCGGCATAGTAGAGCAGGCTCGCAGCCCCTGGCTGCAAGGTGGCGATCATGGTGCCGACGAAGAGATTGATCTGCAGCGCCGCCGCCGAGGCCAGCCCCGGCACCATCAAGATCAACAGGCGTTTCACGCCGGGCGTTAGACGCGGCCACCTAAGGCGCAGAGCGAAGCCCGCGCGCACGGTTACGATCATCAGCAAGAGGAATTGTGCGGCCCCGGCGGCCGCCACGGTCCAGACCAGGACATATCCCGGCTGGCCGGTGATCGGCAGCACCGCAACCAGCACCAGGACCAGAAAGACGTTCAATAGAACCGGCGCCGCTGCCGCCGCTGCAAAGCGTCGCAGCGAGTTCAAGATCCCCGAAAGCAAGGCCACCAGGGACATAAAGAGCAGATAAGGGAAGGCAATTTGCGCCATCTGTGTGGCTTTGGCCAACTGTTCCGGGTCGTTGATAAAACCGGGAGCGATCACCGGCATGATCCAGGGCATGGCCGCCATGGCCGCAGCACTGAAGGCTAGGACGGTGGCCAAGAGCACAGCCAAGACATCCTCCGCAAAGGCTTTGGCCGCAGCCGGCCCCTCCTGCTCCAGCCAGCCGGCGAAAAGCGGTACGAAGGCAGTATTGAAGGCTCCCTCGCCCAGCACGCGGCGAAAGAGATTGGGCAGACGAAAGGCCACCACCCATGCATCGGCGATCGGACCCGTACCGAGGGTTCCGGCAATTAGAATATCTCGAACGAAGCCGAGTAGCCGGCTGATCAGCGTCCAGCCGCCGACCGTGACCATGGCCTTGAGAAAGCGCATAGCCCAAGCTCATAGGCTAGAGCTTGGGCGCGTTGAAGCCTCAACTTGGGCAACGCGTCAATAGGGACCGCCCTCGTAGAGCCTCGCTATCTCCACGTCCTTCCGGGCCAGTGTACAATCCAAACAGATGGCCTTCTCGTCAGCTGCCTTGGCTACCGTGCAGTCGAAGTTGGCCGCCGAGGCCTTTCCGGCAAACAACAAGATGATTCCCAACAGCATCGAGGCCATGCGTGTCGCCGTTGTCCTGCCCCTTCTCCCTTATGCGCGTGTCTAGGCTGCCCGTTTGGTTTTCGCTTTGGCTTTCCCGTCGTCAGGCCCGGTCTGCTCGATTGCCGCGATCAGATGCTTTTTCACCTGCGCTAGCTTGTGGCAGTCCGTAATCTTGTGGTTCAGGGCGCTCTGCACATAAAAGGTGTCGACCACCTGCTCGCCGAAGGTGGTCACCACGGCTGATCGAATGATCAAACCGTTTTGCGTCAAGACATAGGTCAAGTCGTATAAAAGACCCGGATGGTCGCGGCCGTTGACCTCGATCACGGTGTGACTGTCGCTAGCCCGATTGTCGAAGAGAATGCGCGCCGGTACGGTAAAGACCGCAAAGCGGGATGGCCAGCGATCCTTCTGACGGTCCAGATCCGGCCAAGGCCGCATTGCACCCTTTAAGGCCTCTTCGATATAGGCCACCAGCCTGGCCAAACGCGGGGGCCGGATGAAGGCTTCTCCGGTTTGGCGGTCGCGCAGATAGAAGGTATCGAGCGCCATCCCATTGGCCAAGGTAAAGACCTTGGCCGCATCGATCTGTGCGCCGGCAGTTGCCAAGGCGCCGGCGACGCGGCTAAAGAGACCCGGATGATCGGCGGTATAGAGCGTCAGTTCCGTGACCTCGCGGTATTTGTCGATCCGATGGGTGATGGTCAACGGCGCTTCTTGGGTGGTGGCCTCTCTGATCATTGCCGCTTGGCGCAGCATGCTGTCATGATCGAAACTCAGCCAATAGGAGGGATAGAAGCGCTCGATATGCGCTTCAATCTCCTGCGCGGGCCAGGTGCTCAGCGCTTCGCGCAGATCGTCCTTGACCTTCTGGATGTGCAGTTCGCGCCCTTCGGTGACGTGCCCGCCCGATAGCACCTCCTCGGTCCGCCGATAGAGTTCGCGTAGCAGAGATGCCTTCCAAGCAGTCCAAACACCGGGCCCCACGGCGCGAATATCCGCCACCGTCAGCACGAGCAGCAGGCGCAGGCGCTCCATCGACTGTACCATATCGGCGAAGTCCTGGATGGTCTTGGGATCGCCGAGATCACGCTTGAAGGCAGTGTCGCTCATCTTCAGGTGATTCTCGATCAGCCAGGCGACGCTCTCGACCTCCTCGTTTGCCAAACCAAGTCGGGGACCAACGTGCAGCGCGATCTTGGCACCGGCCTTGGAATGGTCCTCGCGACGCCCCTTGGCGATGTCGTGCAGCAGCACAGCCAAATAGAGCACCCGACGCGAAATCACCTCTTTTACCACTTTGGTAGCGACCGGCACGTCTTCCGCCAACAGTCCCCTTTCGATTCGGCACAGAGTGCCGACCGCTTGGATCAGGTGCTCGTCCACCGTGAAATGGTGATAAATGTTGAACTGCATCATCGAGACGATGCGCCCGAAGTCGGGTAGGAAGCGGCCGAGCACGCCCGCCTCGTTCATGGTCCTAAGCGCGTCTTCGGCCCGTTCCGCATGACACAACATCTCCAAGAAGAGTTTGTTGGCGTCAGGGTTCTCGCGTAGGCCGTCGATCAATCGTAGGTTCACGGTCACCCAGCGTAAGGTTTCCGGATGGATTTCCAGGTCCTGCTTCTGCGCGACCCAGAACAACTGCAACATTTGTATGGGATCTCGCTTGAAGAGGGCGCGCTCGCCAACGGCCAGGCATCCAGATTTCATCGTGAAGCAGTCGAAGCGCTGCCGCAGGGTAGTCGGCAGGCGGCGGTTGCTCTTCTCCTCAAGGGCCGCACAGATCAGGCGCGTCAAGCTGCCCACGTCTTTGGCTACCAGGAAATAGTGCTTCATCAAGCGTTCGACCGCCTTGGTACCAGCATGCGGCCGGTAGCCCATCCTGGGGGCGATCCGGTGCTGAAGGTCGAAGGTCAAGCACTCCTCGCCGCGGCCGGCGAGATAGTGCAGGTGGCACCGCAGGGTCCACAAGAAGTACTCGGCTTTCTCGAAAGTCTTGACTTCGCGTTCATTCGCCAGCCCGCGCTCGCGAAGACCTCGGAAGGTCTTGACGCCGTAGGCGAATTTGGTAATCCACAGCAAGGTCTGCAGATCGCGCAGGCCGCCTTTCCCCTTCTTGATGTGCGGCTCCAGACTGTAACGCGATTCGCCGGTCTTGGCATGGCGTAGGTCGCGTTCCCGCAGTTTATCCTTGATGAAGCGTCTGCTGGCTTCTCGCTTCACTTCCTCCAGGAAACGCGCCGAGAATTCTCGATAGAGAGATTGTTCGCCACATAGAAAACGCGCATCCAGCAGGTTCGTCGCAACGGTCTGATCGCGCCTGGCAAGACGCAACGACTCGTCGATCGAACGGGTCGCATGACCCACCTTGAAGCCCAGGTCCCAGAGAAAATAGAGAATGGCCTCGACCATTTGCTCGATCCGCGGCGTGCGCTTGTAAGGGCAGAGAAACAAGAGGTCCAGGTCTGAGAAAGGAGCAAGCTCGCCGCGCCCGTAACCGCCTAACGCCAAGACAGCAAGGCGCTCACCGGAAGAGGGATTGGCACTGGGATAGAGATCTTCAGCCGCATGATCGTAGATCACCCGGACCAGTTGATCGGCCAAATGCGCATGCCCACGGACTGTCTCAAGCCCGCCAGCGCCCGTCTCGAAACGGCTACGGAGCGCCTGACGCCCCTGCCCCAAGGCCTCGCGCAACAACGCGAGGACCGCGGGACGCTGCGGAGCGCTGCCACCTGTCTGGGCGCGCAGGGAATCAAGCTCTCGCAGCAGATGGGAGCAGCCTACCACGCCGCCAGGTCGTCGCGCGGATAGCTCTGCAGGGGTGCTCACTCTTTGTCGATTCATCGGAAGCCACGCATCCCATGATGGTCGGTATCGTCGCACAGCAATGCAAGGTCTTGTTACTGCATAGTGGCCCTTCTTCCTAACCAAATGCGTGATTCCTAGATCATACGGCCGCTATTAGGTCTCTAAAGGGCGCGCTTGCCGAACTCAGTAAGTACCTACTTCAGTGCAAGCAGATCGTAGATAAGGGCCAAGGCGGCGCGCGGCGTCAGCTCGTCGGGATGGATGCTGTCCAAACGCTGGCGCAGGGCATCGCTTGCCACAGGCGTCTCCTTGCGTTTCGCCGCGGAGAAGAGCGGCAGGTCGTCCACCAGTTGTGCCAAGGCACCCGCTTGTTCGCCTGCTTCCAGTTGGTGCAGCACCTCTTCAGCACGCGCCACAACGCCGGCTGGCAGCCCTGCCAGGCGGGCGACGTGGATGCCGTAAGAGCGGTCGGCCGAGCCGGCGGCAACCTCATGCAGGAAGATCACCTCACCCTTGTGCTCGCTCACCCGCATGGAGCGGTTGGCCAAGCGCGGCAAGCGGGCCTGTAGGCGCGTCAGCTCATGGTAGTGGGTCGCGAAGAGAGTCCGGCAGCGGTTCACCTCATGCAGCTGCTCCAGACTGGCCCAGGCGATGGAGAGACCGTCGAAGGTCGCCGTGCCGCGGCCGATCTCGTCCAGGATCACCAGCGCGCGCGGGCCGGCCTGATTGAGGATCGCCGCTGTCTCGACCATCTCCACCATGAAGGTTGAACGGCCGCGGGCCAGATCGTCGGAAGCGCCGACGCGGCTGAAGAGGCGGTCGACCATACCGATCTCCGCCCGTCGCGCCGGTATATAGGATCCCGCCTGAGCGAGAATCGCGATTAATGCATTCTGCCGGAGGAAGGTGGACTTGCCGGCCATGTTGGGACCGGTGACCAGCCATAGCCGCTGCTCGGCCGAGAGATCGCAGTCGTTGGCCACGAAAGATTCGCCAGCCTGCCGCAGCGCCTGCTCTACCACCGGATGGCGCCCGGCCTCGATAACGAAGCGATCGTCGTCATGTAGGCTGGGGCGCGTATAGTCCTCCGCTTCGGCCAGTTGCGCCAAGCTGCTGGCGACGTCGAGACGGGCCAGAGCACGGGCCAGCTTCTGTAAGGGCTCCGCTCGACCGCAGACCTCAGCCAGGAGATCGGCGAAGAGATTGAGCTCGATCGCCAGGGCCTTTTCGTCGGCACCTAGGATCTCGCGCTCCAGATCGGCCAGCTCGGGGGTGGTAAAGCGCATGGCGGAGGCCAGAGTCTGGCGGTGGATAAAGGGTGGATCGTTCATCCGCTCGCTCTGGGCTGGGTTCACCTCGACGAAATAGCCCAAGACATTGTTATGCTTGACCTTCAGAGTGGCGACGCCGCTTTCCCCGGCATAGCGTTTCTGCAGGCTGGCGACCAGTTTCTTGGCGTCGCTGCCCAAACTGCGCAGCCGGTCCAGCTCCGCCGCATAACCGCTGGCGATGAAACCGCCGTCGCGCTGCAGCAGCGGCGGATCGGCCACCAAGGCCCGCTGGAGGCGATCCTGCAAGCCCTCTTGTCCTTCCATTGCCGTCAGAGGCTCGGCGAAGAGTTCCTCGCCGCCGATCAGCAGACTGCGGACTTGGCCCGCGAGATCCAGAGCACGCCTGACCGAGGCCAGATCGCGGGGGCCGCCCCGCCCCAAGGTCAGGCGGGCCAGCGCACGCTCCAGGTCGGGCACGCCCTTCAAACGCGCGCGGAGATCGGAGCGCTGCCCATCTTGGCTGAGAAAATACGCAACCTCTGACAGGCGATGTTCGACCGAACGGCGGTCGGTTAGGGGAGCGGCCAGGCGCTGCGTCAGCAAGCGCGCGCCGGCGGCCGTCACCGTGCGATCCACGGCATCAATCAGAGAACCCTTGCGGCCGCCTGCCTGAGCCTCGAACAACTCAAGATTGCGCCGGCTAGCGGCATCGATCGAGAGGCGTTCGGCCAGGCCGCTGCGCAGGGGGCGCGCCAGGTGCGGTAGCGCACCCTTCTGCGTGAGGGCAGCATAGTCGATCAAGGTTCCCAAGGCGGCGATTTCGGCCCGCTCGAAGGCGCCGAAAGCAGCCAGATCGGCGATGCGGTAGTGGTCTTTCAGCCTGGCCTCCGCATTGCGGCTGTCAAAGCGCGCCGGCGGCAGAGGCGTCATCCGCGCCTTCCATTGCGCCCAGAGTTCGAAAAGCTTCTCCAGCTGCAGCAGCTTCTCCGAGACCAGGAGTTCTTGCGGATCCAAGCGCGCCAGCGCCGCGGCCAACTCCTCCGGCTTGAGGGCTTCGGCCTGAACCTCGCCGGTCGAAAGGTCGAGCCAAGCCAGACCAAACGCGCTTCCGGCCTGCGCCAGCGCCGCCAGGTAGTTGTTAGCACCGGCCTCCAGCAGGTGGTCCTCGGTCAGGGTCCCGGCGGTCACCAAGCGGATCACACCACGCTTCACCACGGATTTGGTGCCACGCTTTTTGGCTTCGGCCGGCGATTCCAGCTGCTCGCAGATCGCGACCTTGAAGCCCTTGCGGATTAATCGGGCTAAATAGCTCTCATGTGCATGGGCAGGAACGCCGCACATGGGTATGCTCTCTCCGCGTTGTTCCCGGCAGGTGAGCACGATGTCCAGCGCTGCCGCGGCCTGACGGGCGTCTTCGAAGAAGAGTTCGTAGAAGTCGCCCATACGGAAGAACAGCAGGGCATCCTCGTAGTCCGCCTTGAGCGCGCGGTACTGCAGCATGAAGGGGGTCTCGGCGGCCTTGCCCTCGGCCTCTTTCGCGTTGTTGTGCGGCATTGCGCCGACACCCTAGACAGAGCACTCCACCTTGGGCAAGATATGCGTAGCCCGCGACCCGGCCCCAATCTCGTCCGAGAAGAGGGTAAAAACCGAACGACAAAGGGCAGCAACAAGCGGATCACCGGCTGCGAAGCCTTGGAATTTCACACCTCCGGGCAGCCCAGCAGGCCGGAGATCCACGTGACCAGGCCGCTCACCATCCAGCGCGATCTCTCTGTGGCCTATTCTCCCGGCGTCGCCGTTCCTTACGAACCCCACCCGCGTGGTGTTCGCCGAAGACGAGGGATCGCGCAGCATCCGCGCCGCCTATGCTTTCTGGCAGGCCGGCTTTGCACACCGCCAGCGTCGTCACCCGCCTGCTGCCGGAGCTTTCCAGCGCCCATGTCAGCGTTCATGTCATCGGGCTGCTTGCTGAGCCTCGCCGAGCCAGCCTAGATCGTGACCCTAAGCGCGACCGTGAACGACCCGGTGAACGCCGCCGACCCGGCAGCCTAGGAATCGATTGTCGATCATCACTGTCAATCTGGTTGCTTGCGGTCAGTCGAGAGAGTCCCTATAGCAGCGGGCGCGCCCCAGAGACGAAAGACGGGTAGATCCATGTCCGATATCAAGCGCGTCGTCCTCGCCTACTCCGGCGGCCTCGACACCTCCGTCATTCTGAAGTGGTTGCAGCAGGCCTATGGCTGCGAAGTGGTGACCTTCACCGCCGACCTAGGCCAAGGCGAAGAGCTGGAGCCGGCCCGCAACAAGGCCGAGATTCTGGGCATCGAGCCCGAGCATATCTTTATCGAGGACCTGCGCGAAGACTTCGTGCGCGACTATGTCATGCCGATGTTCCGCGCCAATGCGGTCTACGAGGGCTGCTACCTGCTGGGCACCTCGATCGCCCGCCCCTTGATCGCCAAGCGCCAGATCGAGATCGCACGTACAGTCGGGGCCGACACCGTAGCCCACGGTGCGACCGGCAAGGGGAACGACCAAGTGCGCTTCGAGTTAGGCTACTATGCGCTCAATCCCGATATCAAGGTGATCGCCCCCTGGCGCGAGTGGGACCTGACCAGCCGCCAGAAGCTGATCGCGTTCGCCGAACAGCATCAGATCCCGATCGCTAAGGATAAGCGCGGCGAGGCCCCCTTCTCAATCGATGCGAACCTGCTGCACATCTCCGCCGAGGGCAAGGCGCTGGAAGACCCTTGGGAAGGGCCTGAGGAATACATCTATTCCCGCAGCGTCTCCCCCGAGGCCGCACCGGACCGGCCGACGATTGTCGAGATCGACTTTGAGAAGGGCGATCCTGTCGCCATCGATGGCGAGCGCCTGTCGCCGGCCGCCTTGCTCACGCGCCTCAACCGATTGGGCGGCGCCAACGGCATCGGCCGCCTGGATCTGGTCGAGAACCGCTTCGTCGGCATGAAGAGCCGCGGCATCTATGAGACTCCCGGCGGCACGATCTGGCTGGAAGCCCACCGGGCCATGGAGTCGATTACCCTGGACTGCGGCGCTGCACACCTGAAGGACGAGATCATGCCGCGCTATGCGGAGCTGATCTATAATGGCTTCTGGTTCGCGCCCGAACGCGAGATGCTGCAGGCCCTGATCGACAAGAGCCAGGAGCGGGTGACCGGCACGGTGCGCCTGAAGCTCTACAAGGGCAACGTAATCCCGCTGGGCCGCAAGTCTCCCAACTCCCTCTACAGTCTGGAACATGTTACCTTCGAAGAAGACGCCGTCTACAACCAGCGCGACGCTCAAGGCTTCATCAAGCTGAACGCGCTGCGCCTGCGACTGCTGAACCGGCAGGGCCGCTAGGCCCCGGGGCTTTCAGATCTGGGGCTCTCAGATTGGATTACCCGGGAACCTCTATATCTTGGCTCCTTACGGCAACAACACCGTAGATCCGGTGGTCTTGCGTCCTTCCAGTTCGCGATGCGCCTGCTCGGCCTCGCGCAAGGGGTAGGTTTGGTCGATGCGGATTGAGACCTCGCCGACTTTCACGCGCCGGAAGAGTTCCCGGGCCATCGCCTGCCGGCGTGCCGGCGTGCGGGTGTAGGTCATGAGGGTCGGGCGGCTGACCGTGAGCGAGCCCTTGGCCGAGAGCTGTGCCAAGTTGACCGGTGGGACTGCGCCGGAGGCATTGCCGAAGCTCACCATCAGGCCGCAGGGCTGAAGGCAGTCCAGCGACATCTCCCAAGTGTCTTTGCCGACGCCGTCGAAGACGACCGGCACGCCTTCGCCGTCGGTCAGCTCCTTCACCCGCTCCGGCACCTTCTCGTCGCGGTAGTTGATGATGTGGTGGCAGCCGTGGGCGCGGGCCAAGGCACCCTTCTCGGCGCTGCCGACAGTACCGATGACGCGGGCGCCCAAGGCCTCCAGCCATTGGCAGGCGATCAGACCGACGCCGCCGGCAGCGGCATGGAAC
Source organism: Rhodospirillales bacterium (assembly GCA_014324045.1). Lineage (GTDB taxonomy): Bacteria > Pseudomonadota > Alphaproteobacteria > Kiloniellales > JACOMY01 > JACOMY01. The sequence goes on from JACOMY010000022.1 coordinate 44,081, forward strand.
AGCACGGTCTCGCCTTCCTTGACCGGATAGAGTTGACGGATCAGGTAGTGCACCGTCAGGCCCTTCAGCATCATGGCCGCGGCCATGCGGTCGTCGACGCCCTCCGGCAGCCGCACCAGGCTTGCGGCCGGCATGACCCGTGCCGAGGCATAGGCACCGATCGGCCCGGTGCCGTAGGCGACCTTGTCGCCGGCAGCCAGGTCGTGCACGCTCGGCCCTACGGCCTCGATCACACCGGCGGCTTCAAGGCCGATGCCCGACGGCATGGCTAGGGGATAGAGCCCGCTGCGGTGGTAAGTGTCGATGTAGTTGAGCCCCACCGCAGTCTGCCGCAGCAGGACCTGCCCCTCGCCCGGTGTCCCCAGGGGCCTGCTCTTGATCTCCAAAACCTCGGGACCGCCGGCTTCCTTAGCAATGACCACTGTCGCTTCCATGGCTCAAGCCCCCAGATTCTCTTTAAAGAAAGCCGCGCTGCGGTCGTTGGCCAGCGCCGCCGCATTGCTATCGAAGTGTTCGCCGCCGACCCGTGCGAAGGCATGATCTTGGCCCTCGTAGACGTGGAAAGTGACGTTCGGCAGATCGGCAAGACCGGCGCGCATGGCCTCCTGTGCATCCGGCGGAACGAACTGATCTTTGGAGGCAACGTGCAGCATCAGAGGCTTGGAGATTGCTCCGGCTTCGTCCAGCAGGCTGTCGATCTGGATGCCATAGTAGCTGACCGAGCAATCGGTATCGCTGCGGGTGCTCATGAGATAGGCCAGCTTGCCACCTAGACAGTAGCCCACGTCCCCGACCTTGCCGTTGCAGGCCGGGTGCTGGCGGAGGGTTGCCAAGACCACTTTCAGATCCTCGCCCCCCTTGTCCACATCGAAGCGTGCGAAGAGATCGAAGGCTTTCGCCCACTCCTCTTCGCTCTTGTCGGTCAGCTGAATGCCCGGTTCCAGACGCCAGAAGAGGTCTGGACAAGCGGCGACGTAGCCCTTGGCAGCCAAGTGGTCGCAGATGTCACGCATCACCCGGTTGACGCCGAAGATCTCCTGAATGACGAGAATAGCCGGTGCCGGTGTAACGGTAGGCAGGGCGAGGTAGCCCGACATGACACCGTTGGAAGTTTGGAACGTCATCTCTGGCATTTTTTCGTCCCTGTCGCTTGGGGTCCCTGTTTTGGGATTCTTGTTGTTTGGGATTCCTAGGCGGCCAGACTGCCAAAGCCCGCCGCTGCGGACAATTGCCGCGCGGCAAAGATCGGGGTCGGCGTAACCTCGGGCAGGGCGGCAGTCGCGAAATGAAGAAGGAGCCGGAAGATCGTTTCGCCCTCTCGGCTCCTCCGTCTGTCGGCCACCCTGTCAACTTGCCGAAGGTCATAGGCTACTCACCCAGACCGGGAAGGCAAGGCGAATCTGGACAGTTTTGGTTCCGTGTCACGATTAAATGGGCCTTGAGCGAATATTCAGCTTTTGAACAGTTTGGCAGCGTTGCCCAAATAGGCTTGTTTTCCCTCTTTCGTTGCCTTCACACGCGCCAACTCTCCTTCGAGGGCTTGCGCGTAGGCCTCCAGTTCTGCCACGCCGAAAGCCTCCAAGTCACAGCCGAGCACCCAATTCTTGGCCGGTTTTATCTCGTCCTCATCCATCGGCTGGCTTCCTTCCCTGCTGCAAGAGCTGCTTCGCTCGCACGAGCCCTTGTCCTTCGCCAGGTCCTTACGCTAGCAAAGGTCGGCAGATCGCTCGCGCTGGATCGAACCAAGGATAGAACCGAGCGCAACAGGCGTCAGAGATCATGTCAAGGAGAGAGTCGTGAGCAGCGATATGTTGGCCATCGAGATTCGCGCGCCCGGCGCACCTTCGGTGCTTGAGCCCTGCCGCCGCCCGCTGCCGCAGCCCGAAGCTCACGAGGTCCTGATCGAGGTGGCGGCCGCCGGCGTCAACCGGCCCGACGTCCTACAGCGCATGGGCGGCTACCCGCCGCCGAAGGGTGCCAGCGACATCCCGGGCCTGGAAGTCGCCGGCGAGGTGGTGGCCTTGGGCAGCGCGGTGACTGGCTTAGCCCTTGGCGACCGGATAACTGCGCTCGTCACCGGTGGCGGCTATGCAGAATACACGGCAGCACCGGCGGTCCAATGCCTACCGATACCGGAAGGTTACTCGCCGGTCGAAGCCGCAGCCCTGCCGGAGACCTATTTCACTGTCTGGTCCAATGTCTTCGACCGCGGCGCACTGAAGGCCGGCGAGACCTTCCTGGTCCAAGGTGGCAGCTCCGGCATCGGTACCACGGCCATTCAGATGGCCCATGCCTTCGGCGCTAGAGTGCTGGCAACCGCCGGGTCGCCCGAAAAATGCCAAGCCTGCTTGGACCTGGGGGCAGCCCGAGCCATCGATTACCGCAAAGAGGATTTCCTCGCCGTCGCCAGGCAAGAGACCGGCGGCAAGGGGGTAAACGTGATCCTCGACATGGTCGGCGGTGCCTACATTGAGCGGGAGATAGCGGCCCTGGCAAGTGACGGCCGCCTGGTGTTCATCGCCTTCCTAGGCGGCAGTAAGGCCAGCATCGACTTTCTTCCGGTGATGCTGAAGCGGCTGACCGTAACCGGCTCGACCCTGCGCGCCCGCTCTGTCGATTTCAAAGCTGCTATTGCCGACAAATTGAGGGAGAAGATCTGGCCTCTTCTCGAAGCAGGCCGCATGCGCCCGATTATTCACACGACCTTCCCCTTGGAACAAGCAGCCCAGTCCCACGCCTTGATGGAGTCCTCCAGCCACATCGGTAAGATCGTGCTCACTTTATAGTTGATAGAGTCGATCCGCTTGCGTGCAAGGAGCAGAGACCATGGTTCGTCCCGTCATCGAGGGGCCGCATGAACTCTCGACCTCTTGGCCCAAGGCCGATAGGGATATCGCCCGTTGGACCGATCACTACTTCCGCCGGACCAAGGCGATCGTCGAAGCGATGGGCGATTGCACCGTCACCTACGCAGTCTTCATGCGCCGTCCGGTAATCTCGGCACCGCGTCTCGCCTTGGACTGGTTGCATGGCGTCACCCGTGACCGCGGTGCCAAGATTACGATCGATACGATCTATCCCGAAGGTAAGTGGGTGGGTGCCGGTGAGCCGATCTTCTATGTTACCGGACGCTTCACCCAGTTGGTGGATCTTGAGACCCTATTGTTGCAGAAGCTGGGTCCGGCCTGTGTGGCGGCCTTCAATGCCTACAGCATGTGCGCCGACCTGCCGAAGGTGTCTTTTCTCGCCATGGATGCGCGGCATTGCTGCGGTACCGAGATGTCGGAGATCATGGCCTATGCCGCCTCCGTCGGTTCGGAGCGCGCGCGGCGCAAGGTAGGCGCGATCGGCTTCCTCGGCAACGCCACCGATGCCACCGCCCACTACTTCGGCCGCCAAGGCGGTCTCGGCACCATGCCGCATGCTTTGATAGGCTTTGCCGGCAGTACTCTGGAGGCAGCGGTCATGTACGATCGCCTCTATCCGGACGAGCCCATGACCGTGCTGGTCGACTACTTTGCCCGGGAGATCACCGACAGCCTGGCCGTGGCAAACCGCTTTCCCGGACGGGCAGCCAACGGTCGCCTGAACGTCCGGCTGGACACGCCCGGCAGCCGCTACGTCGAGGGTTTGGACCCCACCCTTTCCTATGCTGTCCTGGAACGCAATGCGCCTGAGGCGATCCGTGGTTATCGCACAGAGGAGGAACTGCGCTATTTGGTGGGTGCCGGTGTAACGGCCTCGGCGATCTGGTATCTGCGCGAGAAACTGGACGCAGCGGGTTTCGACAAGGTGCGGGTGGTCGCCTCTTCCGGCTTCGATCCGAGAAAGTGTCATATCATGGCCGATGCGGCAGCACCGGTCGACGTTATCGGCAGCGGCAGTTTTCTTCCCGCACGTTGGAGCGAGACCTATGCCACCGCCGATATCGTAGCCTACGACGGAATGGAGAGGGTGAAGGTCGGACGGGAGTTCCTCTTGCGCAAGGACAGTGTTTGACGGGCCCGGCGGCCACCGGTCGAGACCGCCGCTAGCGGCATAGGAGAAGCCGATCGTGGACTTCAGACCGGTCGCGCAGGTCTTCGGCATTATCGTCGTCGTCCTGGGCCTGTTCAGCGTCTTTCCAGGCCTTGCCGATTGGATGAACGACGGCCCCGATACCTTGGTGTTTCTTGCCAGCGCGGGCACAATGGTGTTTGTTGGCGGCATCCTCGCGATCGCCTTCAGGGCGCAGAATCGCGGACTCACGCTCTCTCAAGCCTTTCTCTTGACGCCGCTTTGCTGGTTCGGCTTACCGCTGTTCGCGGCCCTGCCGCTACACTTGGGACACCAGGGCCTTTCTTGGTCCAATGCCTATTTCGAAGCCGTCTCCGGTCTAACGACAACAGGGTCGACCGTTCTCTCCGGTCTGGATTCCATGCCGCGCGGCATTCTCCTTTGGCGCGGTTTGCTGCAGATGCTGGGGGGGCTTGGCGTGATCATGATCGCGATTGCCGTCCTGCCGCTGCTGAAAATCGGCGGGCTCCAGCTTCTTCGGACCGAATTCTCCGAAAAAACCGATAAGGCCTTGCCGCGGGCTTCGCAATTGGCGACGGCCATTGCATTCATTTACTTTAGCCTTATGGGCTGCTGCCTTGTGGCGTACTGGACAAGTGGCATGCAGCCATTCGATGCCTTGGTTCATGCCATGACCACGGTCGCAACCGGGGGGCTCTCTACATCCGATCTTTCGATGGGGGCCTTCTCGGCAGAGGCACAATGGATCGCTGTCTTCTTCATGATCGCCGGCAGCCTTCCCTTCGTGCTCTTGGTCCGTGCCTTCTATGGGCGGCCCAGCATCCTTTGGCAAGACAGTCAGGTTCGCGCCTTCCTTTACTTCCTGGGCGGGCTGGTCCTCACGGTCGGGATTCTCCTTTGGCTGAATAATCTCTACCCCGATCCGCTGACGGCGCTCCGCATCGCCGCGCTCAACATCGCATCGGTAATGACCACAACCGGCTTTACCTCAACCGACTTTCAGCTCTGGGGTTCGGTCTCCGTTCCCTTTTTCTTTTTTCTTATGATGGTGGGGGGCTGCACCGGTTCGACCACCGGTAGCCTGAAGATCTTCCGCTGGCAGATCCTTGGCATGGAAGCCCGGCGCCAAATCGATCAAACCCTTGATCCCAAACGGGTGATTTCCAGGCGCTACAACGGGAAACCGGTCCCGGGCGAGATCGCTCAATCGGTCGTGGTCTATCTTTTTATCGTCTTGTCCTTGATCGGCTTCGGCACTGCTGCTCTGGCCTTGACGGGGGCCTCTTTCATCACCGCGTTATCGGGTTCTGTGACGGCGATTTCGAACGTGGGTCCGGGTCTTGGTCCTGTGATCGGTCCTTCGGGGACTTTTGCGCCGCTGTCGGAGGGTGCGAAGTGGATTTTGGCTTTGCTGATGGTTTTGGGCCGTCTGGAGGTTTTGACGGTCCTGGTGCTTTTCGATCCGGGTTTT
>JACOMY010000023.1 GCA_014324045.1 Rhodospirillales bacterium
ACTTTTTCCGGCAAAACGAAGGGTGCGGAAGGCCCGGATTTTCCAAGCCTTTCGCACCCCCTCGAAATTGACCTCTAAACCGCCTTTTCAGGCGATTCCGCACCCCTGAAACCGCCCGATTTCAAAAGACTTTTGTCACCCCCCTGATTCAGGCCCCGCCGCCGATCCTCCCCTAACCCCTTGTTCTACCGCCCTTCGCGCTCTACGTGCACTGCGCTGCAGCGGCTCCTGTAAGACCGAGCGGCCAGCCACGCCCATCGCCGAGGTCACCTGGCCGAAGGACTTGCTCAGCTGTTCAGCCGAGAGGATGGCATCCACGGCGCTAGCCTTCTCTTCTTCGCCGTGAAGAACGACCAGGGCCCACCCGGCAGACACACGATGACCAACAGCAGGGGCAGATCAACTGCTAGAGGTCGGCGGCGTAGGCGATGGCGTAGCTGCGCACCAGATCGAACACCGAGGTACCCATGAAGGTGCATAGACCGCGCCGGATCTGGCCAGAAGCCCGGCGATCACCAGCTTGGTGTAGATCAGGTTCTTGACCGAGAGGCCCAAGTATTCAATCCGTACTTCGTTGTCGCGTTGCAACAGGTTGCGCACCTCGGTCGCTTGGGTGGTGTGCCGCCAGCCTCGTCGACGTAGACAGCCTCAATCGGCATGCTGGCCAGACACGGCGTGTTGTAAGAGGCCGGCGGAGGCACTGGTCAGGAAGCCGACCACGCTCAGTTTCACGCTGTCTTCCGCAGCGATCGGCTGAGCACCAGTGTCTCCGGAGGAGGACATCCTGGAGATCAATGAACGACGCGGCGGAAACTGGCCACCAGCGAATCCAAAAGTGCCGGGTCGTTAATCACGCGCGGCACCTTGTTCTGACCGCCAAGCTTGCCGCGCTCTTTCATCCAAGTGAAGAAATGGCCGGGTGGGGCGGCCAGGACTTCCGGCGATTTCATCTGCAAATCGCCGGAGCGGTGATCGCGATAGTCGTCGTTCAGCCGGCAGAGAGCGCGATCGAGGGCATGTGCAAAGGCATCGGTAGTGACCTGTTCCGGTTGGCCGCCCTCGAACTCCACCACATAGATGTGATGACCGCGCGGCTCGCCGGCATGTGGGAAGACCGGGCCGACCGAGAAATCCTGGACAGCCAGCGACAGAGCATCTGCCGCCTCTGCGACCGCGGTCTGGATCTCGTCCTCGATGAGATGCTCGCCGAAGGCGGAGAGCGCGGTGGCGGTGCGTCCAGTGATCAGGATGCGGGGCGGCGCCAGCGAGACAAAGCGCAGCGTGTCGCCCAGGATGTAGGCGAAAGCGCCTGCCGGATTGCTCAGCACCAAGGCGTAGTTCACCCCGATCTCAGCCGTTGCCAGCCAATGGCGGCGCGGGTTGGACTTATCTAGATCTTCGACCGGGACGAACTCGAAAAAGAGGCCGCCGTCGCATTGCAAACGCAGCCCCTCGCCAACGCCGCGGTCGGCGACGGCCAGAAAGCCCTCGCTCGCCGGATAAACCTCGCGCAGGTCGGCGGTCATACCCTTCAGCAGCTGTTCGAACTGGCTATGGTAGGGCTTGAAGCCGACACCGCCGTAGACGATCATCTCCAAGTTCGGATAGACCTTGGCCAGTCCGCCAGGTTTGGCGGCCGCCAGATTCTCCAGGAACAGCAGCAGCCAACTGGTGGTGCCGCCGATCATGCGGATGTCGCGCTTGGGCGAATCCTCAGCCAGAATCGACATCTTGCGCTCCCAGTCGGGGATTTGGGCGATCTCAAGGGAGGGGTAGTAGAAGAGCTTGGCCCAGCGCGGTACGCCCAGAGCGGAGATGCCGGACATGTCGCCGGCGGAAACGCCGGGCGCCAGCGCCTCCAGGCTGGTGCTGCCGCCGAGCATGAAGGTGTGCCCGCCCAGCACCCGGCTGTCGGGCTTGGCCGCCAGGTGGAAGGCCATGAGATCGAGGATCGCGCGGCGGTTGCCGTCGAGTATCCCTTCGGTCACGGGGATGTACTTGCTGGTGCCGCTGGTGGTACCGGAGGTCTTGGCGAAAAAGGGAATTTGGCCCGGCCAAGAAGCGCCGGTCAGCAGCGGGAAGTCCTGCTTCCAATAGCCGTTCCAGAAATCCTCGAAGCGGCGCAGCGGCACCTTGGCCTGGAAGGTTTCCACACTGTCGATGGCGGCGAATCCGTGATCCTGGCCGAAACGCGTTTCGGCCGCGCGCCGCAGAAGTGCCAGCAAAGCTCGTTGCTGCACCGCGGCGCTGTCTTCGCCTGCCAGCCGCCGCAGCCGACGGCGTGAGAAGAACTTGAGCAGGGAGGTAGGGCCGATCATCGGCCGAGGACGATCGGTCGTGACATCAGGGCTCTGCTGAAGGAATGCCTGTGCCTGGGACTTGGGGGCGAAGACGGCTTCCGGCAAGCCTTGGCTAATTGGGCGGCTCTTCCGGATAACAGGTGGCGCCCTCTGGGATCGCCACGCTGTCCAGCTTGCGCGAGACCCAGATGTGAATCGCCTCTGCCAGGTTCGGCACCTCGTCGAGACACCCGCCCTTGATCGTGACGGTCTCGGACTGCGCGTGCGCCTCGTGCCAAACCCTAGAGCCGCAGGTCGGGCAGAAAGCGCACCGCAGCCTGTTACCGCTGTTGGTGCCGCGGGTCCAGACCTGCGGCCTCCCTGACAGCAACTCGAAGTCCTTGCGCGGCAGGATAAGCGACAGCCCGAAGACGGAGGCCGACTGCTTGCGGCACTCCCGGCAGTGGCAGGCATAGAGCGGACCGCCTCTGCTGTGGCAACGGTAACGAAGCGCCCCGCACTGACAACCGCCTTCCATGGCCATAACTTGTTCCTCCTAGCTTTGAGCCAGAGGCCAAATGATCGTCATTGACTCCAGAAAATGACGGCCAAGCCGAGTGCTGTCAAAGGGAGGCGGAGGAACCAGCGATAGGGTGCGATGGCGGCGTAGGTAAGAGAGCAGCCAGTCCCAGCCCAACGATCAGAATCGGCACCACAGGGGTCGTCTCCAGGGCGATTGGCCGGGTTACGCGATCATCGCTGGTGGCACAGATGTAGAGCCTCAAGCCCACGCTATCCGAGAGCGCAACCTTCAGCCAGTCCCCGCCCAACAGGCAGCGTTCTCCGCCATCTTGGTTTTCTCTTCCCAGAAGGTCTTGGTCAGTTCGTAGGCCGTGGCGTCGTCCATCTCGGCGGTGACGATGTTCTCCTCCTGCCCGGCATAGGTGCCGGCCGCGGCCTCGATCACGTTGGGCGCGGGATAAGAAACCGGCAGTGACGAAGGCATCGATCTGGCTGTTCTTCAGGGCTGGATCGGCATTGGAGAGTTCGACTTCGGCCAATTCGACCTTGTCTTTCAGGCTGAAGAGGTACAGGTACTTCGCGCTTTCGCGGACGCCAAAGAAGCCCTTGCCCAAGGGGACGGTCTTGCCTTCCAGATCGGCAAATCTCTCGGCCCTCAGGTCGTCGCGTATCACCGAAGTGCATGGTGAGCGAGGGGATCGGGAAGAGAGCGCGGATCTCCTCGAACATGGTCTTGCCCTGCTGGGCCAGGCCCATCAATACTGGTGCACCAATACTGGCGGTGGCGAGCGCAAGGCGTTTCAGCCCGATCATGAGGATCCTCCTGGTTCGTATATTGCCGCGGCATCGATCCTTCTTCGCGCCCGGAACACAACTTCACGGCGCGTATGTTGCGCAACCTTGTGGACTCTGCTAACTTCTTTCGGAAAGATCTCTAGGGAGGAAAGAGTAATGACGGAGCAAACGAGCGATCTCCGCGTCTTGGTAACGGCGGGTGCCGCCGGCATCGGCCGCGCCGTGGCCCGAGCCTTCGATAGGGCTGGCGCCCGAGTTTTCGTCTGCGATCTGGATGCCCAAGCGGTGGCAGGGCTGCCGGATCATTGGGGATGGAAAGCCTGCGACGTGAGCGACGAGGCGGCCGTCGGGCGGCTGTGCCCTGCCGTCGAGGCGCAGCTCGGCGGTCGCGACGTTCTGGTAAATTGCGCGCCGGGATCAACGGGCCGACGGGGCCTTTGGAGAGCTTGAGTCTAGCCGACTGGAGGGCCTGCCTCGCCGTCAATCTCGATGCAACCTTCCTCTGTTCGCGCGCCGCCATTCCCCTGCTGCGTCGGGCCGGTGGCGGGCTCATCGTGACCTTCTCTTCGACCGCCGGCTTCATGGGCTATCCCAATCGTACGCCCTACGCCGCCGCCAAGTGGGGTATCGTCGGCCTGACCAAGAGCATGGCGATGGAGTTGGGACCCGAGGGCATTCGGGTGAATGTGATCTGCTCCGGTGCCGTCGAGGGGCCGCGGATGGATCGAGTGGTTGCTGCCGAGGCCGCCGAGACCGGCCGCGGCGCGCAGGAGATCCGCGACAGCTACACCGCCTCGAACTCCTTACGCCGCTTCATGACGGCTGAGGAGATAGCGGGCATGATCCTCTACCTGATCACACCCGCCGGCGCGGCGGTCAACGGCCAGGCACTAGCAATCGATGGACACGCCGAAAGGATCTTCTGAATGCTCCTCAAGATTGTTTCAATTTTGGGATGATGTGTTTGCCTCTAACCGTGTTGTCTCTCATGCGGCTTGGCCTGTCCCTTGGTCTGTGCGCTCAGTAGTCCATCTCGGTACAACATACCGTCAAGCGTGTTCAACGGCTTGAACCGGAAGTCCGACCCAAGTTTTGGCCACTTACATGAAACCTTGCAAAAGGGATTGAGTCTGATGCGCCTTTCCAGAATCGCGGCGGCGGCTGCCTTCGTCTCCTTGTCCACCACTGTCGGCGGCGTTGCTGGCCAAGACCTCCGGGCGCCCGCGTGCCAGAGCCAATCGAGAGGGGCTTCTACGTTCTCAGGATCGCAGATGTAGCAGCCTTGGAACAGCACCTTACCGCCAATCTCCCCGACCAGCTTAGCCGCCGTGTTCGCCAGCACGTTCTCGCGGCGGCCACAGATGACGACCGAGACACCGAGTTCCAGGAAGTGCACGCCATGCTGCAGCCCAACCCGGTGCCGCCACCGGCGATCAGTAGGCGTTTATCCTTTAAGGAGACCGTCCTTGAACATTTCAGACATCTTTGCCCTTAGAGATCCGTTTGCGAATATGCGGCACCGGCCATCATCTCTCGCCTTGAGAATGGGCTAGTTAGCCCCTTCTCAAACGAAACCCTCAGACATCCAGCGCGATGCCATGAGCGGCAAGGGTCCGCAGAGAGGTATTCACATGATCGAAGATGCCTGGATCTAGTCCGCGCTGGAGCCAGATCCCGCCGAGTGAGACAGAAAGATCGCTGGCCAGCGCAGTCTCGTTCAAATCCAGCCCGTGTGCTTCGGCGGCGCGGCGATAGGCGATGTAAATCGCTTTGTGGGCGGCACGTAGCGCCGCGTTGGTCCGCACCTGTCCCCACAGGACCAGCCAGTTGGCCACCGTCTCCTCATTGAAGACCTCCGGGCAGAAGGTCGCGGTCAGAAAGGCCTTGATGTGCCCGTGGATAACCCACCGTCCTCGACCAAGGCGACGTGCGTAACTTCAAGGCCGGTCGGCCTCAGCTTGGTAGGTTGCAACCAGTAGGTCGTCCTTGCTGGGACAGTAGTGCCCGATCAGACCATTGGAGGTGCCGGCCTCCTGCGTGATCCCGGCCACGGTGAAGCTGCCGACTCCGTTCCGGGCCGACAATGTCAGGCCACCGGCAGGATCTCCTGTCGCCGCGCCTCGGGTGGCAAGCGGCTGAAGCGCATATGAGATTGCTAGGGTTTGCTATCGTCCTAGGCTGACCTGTCCCTGTGGGAGGGAAGCGCTACCCATGCTAGCCGCTGTCTGACTTTGTCTACGTCATGCGCACATCATGCAGCCAGCGTGCGGGCCGTGCAGGACAGTCGCCGGGGCTACGGCAGCGGTCGGATTCGCGCCACTGTCCGCCTGAGCGTCGCAATAGAGGTGGCCGAAACGGAAGGAAGGAGATATGCGAGCGTCGTCAACCGAGTTTCTCAAGCAGTTGAACCGCGGCCTAGAGCAGATCGATGCTGAGGGTCTCTATAAGCGCGAACGCCAGATCCTGTCCGGACAGGGCGCCGAGATCACGATCGAGGGATCGGACGGTCCCCGCAAGGTCTTGAATTTTTGCGCCAACAGCTATTTGGGCCTGGCCGACAACGCCGACCTGGTACAGGCTGCCCACGAAGGTCTCAATCGCTACGGTCTGGGTATGGCCAGCGTCCGCTTCATCTGTGGAACCGAGGACCAGCACCGCGCCCTGGAGCGCGAGATCGCAGCCTTTTTGGGCTTTGAGGATTCGATCCTCTATGCCGCCTGTTTCGATGCTAACGGCGGTGTCTTCGAGTGCCTGTTCGAGGCTGAGGACGCGATTATCTCCGATGCTTTGAACCATGCCTCGTTGATCGATGGCATCAGGCTCTGTAAGGCCAAGCGCTTCCGATACACCAACGACGACATGGCCGACCTTGAGACCAAGTTGCAGGAGGCTGCCGACGCCCGGCGCAGGGTGATCGTTACCGACGGCGTTTTCTCGATGGACGGGACCATTGCTCAACTGGACCGTATCTGCGACCTCGCCGACCGTTACGAGGCCTTGGTTTTGGTCGACGATTGCCACGGCATGGGGGTACTGGGCGTCGGCGGGCGCGGCGTGCTGGAGCACTGCGGCGTCCTTGGGCGGGTGGACATGGTCATCGGCACCCTCGGTAAGGCCCTAGGCGGCTCCATGGGCGGCTTCGTGGCAGCCAAGCAGCCGGCGATCGACATGCTACGCCTGCGCTCGCGGCCTTATCTCTTCTCCAACGCGCTGGCGCCGACGATCGTCTCAGCCGGACGGCGGGTGATCCAGCGGGTAGCCGAGGGCAGGATCTGCGTGCGCAGATCTGGGACAACGCCAAGCGCTTCCGTGCCGGCCTGGATGCCGCGGGCTTCCGACTGCTGTCGGGACAGCACCCTATCGTGCCGGTCATGGTTGGCGACACCGCCTTGGCGCAGCGGCTGGCCGAGGCGCTGTTGGAGGAAGGCATTTACGCCGCCAGTTTCTCCTACCCCGTGGTGCCTAAGAGCCAGGCCCGCGTGCGCACCCAGATCTAGGCCACACACAGTCCAGAGCAGGTCGCGTGCGCCGTCGCGGCCTTCATCCGCGCCGGCAAGGCGCTCGGCATCGTCTAGGAGAAGCTATCGTCATGCGTGCACTCGTCAAGGCGAAGGCAGAGACCGGTCTCTGGATGGGCGAGGCATCGAAGCCGGAAATCGCCGAGGATCAGGTGCTGATCAAGATCCGCCGCACCGCCATCTGTGGCACTAACCTCCATATCTACAAGTGGGACGACTGGGCCGCTTAGACCGTGCTGGTGCCCATGACGGTCGGGCATGAGTATGCCGGTGAGGTAGTGGCGGTCGGCGCCGACGTCACCCCTATCGATCTGGCCAGAAGGTCTCCGGCAAGGAGCATGTGGTCGGCAACCGCAGCTGTGCGGGCCGGGCCGGGCCGGCAAGTATCACCTGAACCCCGTCACGTCGCCATCACCGACGTCAGTCGCTATCGCCTCGAACTTGCGGGCCGGGTCGCCGATGTGCGCCCAGTGAACATCGCCGAGGAGTCTCTGGACGCCGTGCGGGCCCAGTTGAAGATGCGCGAAGGCTTCGACATCGCCCTGGAGATGAGCGGAGTACCGCAGGCCTTCCATCAGATGATTGAGTCCATGATCATGGGCGGCCGCATTGCCTTGCTGGGCATACCGGCCGGACCTAGCGAGACCGACTGGCGCCCCATCATCGCCAATGCCCTGACCATCAAAGCAATCTACGGCCGCGAGATGTTCGAGACTTGGTACAAGATGCTGGCCATGCTGCAGTCCGGCCTCGACATTTCCAAGATTGTCACCACCGCTTCCAAGAGGCCTTCGATGTGATGCTCTCAGGCGAGAGCGGCAAGGTCGTTCTGGATTGGGGTTAGGCCTGATTCTTCTCGGTCCCTGATGGTTCTTGGTCATTGTCAGTGAACGACAGTTTTCGCGCTGGACAAGCCCCCTACTGCATCTCCCGCCAGAGCGGGTCGGCCTTGAAGTGCTGGACCAGGAAGTCGACGAAGGAACACACCTTGGGCGAGAGGTGGCGGCCTGGCGGATAGACAGCATAGATCTGGGCGTCGGGTGCCCGATAGCTGTGCAGCACTTGGGTCAGGCGGCCGGACTGCAGGTACTCGCCGACCAGCTAAGTGGGCATAAGGGCGATGCCGTGGCCGCCCGGCAGCAGTTCCAGGATCGCCTCAATCGAGTTGATCTTGATGTCGCCCTTCACCTCGACGGATTCGGCGCCTTCGGGGTCGTCGAACTGCCAGATGTTCCGAACTACGCGATAAAGAAAGACTAGTCAGTTGTAGTCCCGGAGGTTGCTCGGCTTGTTCGGCACGCCGCGCTTCTTCAGGTAGACCTCGCCGGTCACCACGATGCGGCGGGTCATCGCCAGCTTGCGGGCGATCAAGCTGGAATCGCTCAACTCGCCGATGCGGACAACCAAGTCTAGGCCTTCCTCCATTAGATCGACGTAGCGGTCGTTTGTAGAGAGGTCGATGCGCATCTCGGGATACTGCGCCAAGTAGCCCGGCAGCAGCGGTGCGATACGGGCACGGCCGAAGACCACAGGTGCATTGAGCTTCAGGGTCGCGCGCGGCGCGCTGTGCAGGTGAGGGACCGCCTGTTCCGCCTCCTCCACGTCGGTCAAGATCCGCTGCACCCGCTCAAAGAAGGCCGAACCCTCCTCCTTCAGACCAAGCCGCCTTGTTGTGCGGTTGATCAGCCCTGCGCCCAGCCTGTTCTCCAGCCGGCTTACCTGTTTGGAGACCACCGAAGGTGTCAGGTTGAGATTGCGCGCAGCCTCCGAGAAGCTACCCGCCTGTACCACACGAACGAAGACCTCCATCACATTCAGTGAGTCCATAAGGCTCCTCCAGTTTCAACTGACCGGCACGAGATAGGGATTCGACGGGCGGCTTCCTTCCTTGGCAGGACGTTTCTGCCAAGCACAGGGAAGAGATCCGACTGCGCCGGAATCCGGGCGACTCCCTTATGGAAAGCCTTGCGGGCCGCCTTCAAGAGGTGACGGTTGCGCCTCCGCCGCGCTGTCGCTATCGAAGACGGACTTTCGAGAGACAGGAGGACGCCGGCAGTGAGCGATGACGCGCATCTCTATAGGCCCGGCGTGGGCATTCTGCTGCTGAATGCACGGCGCGAGGCCTTCGTTGCGCAGCGGATCGACAATCCGGGCCCAGCCTGGCAGATGCCGCAAGGCGGTCTAGAGCAGGGCGAATCGCCTGAGGTCGGTGCGCTCAGGGAGTTGGAGGAGGAAACCTCGATCGGCCCGGACAAGGTCGCGGTGCTGGCCGAGATGCCGACGTGGCAGCACTACGACCTGCCGACCGAACTGACAGGGCGCCTGTGGAAGGGCAAGTACCGTGGCCAGCGGCAGAAATGGTTCTGCGGCGTCTTCCTGGGCCAAGATAGCGACGTCGATCTAGCCATCGGGTGCCCGGAATTTTCCTCCTGGAAGTGGGTGCCGGTACCCCAGATCGTGGACCTGATCGTGCCCTTCAAGCGCAACCTCTACCGCGAGATCGTCCAGCACTTTCGCCCTTTCTGGGCGGAGCGGCCGCTCTAGGGACGTCGCGTCGTCCTTGCTGCTTGAGGACCCATGTCTTGGTCGAGACTGCTCCGTCACTGTGGATATTAACCCCACTTGTGTCCATTAACACCACCGGATAGCAGGGCTCCAGCGGGCGGTTCTGCCACGCAGTGCCCTCGTCCGCGATCGCTTCGGCAAGCGCCTCGATAACCTCTCCCGTCTGGGCCAGGTTCACCGTCATGCTGCCAACCGTGCCATGTCCCTCTACGTCGATGGCATAGCGATAACGCCCCAGCGGCGGCTGCGGGAGGCAGGGCTCGGCCAGTGCCGGCAAGGGCAGGAGGGCCGACGGCAGGGCTACCAGCAGGCTGCGGCGGGTAAGGCGCGGTGCTTGGGTCATATCGCGATCACTTCCGCCTCCAGATCCTACTCGCCGGCGGCCAGGATCTTCCGTCATCGCCAGGTCGCCCGGCTGCAGACGGCGAGTATCGGGCAGGCACACCTGGCCATCGATCTCCGGTACATCGGCAGCGGCCCGGCCGATGGTCTTCTCGGATCCTGCCTCGTCGATTGGTACCGGCAGCCTGCGGTCAGCGCATGGGCTTCAACACCGTGGAGTTAATGTGCTGGAAGGGAATGTCGTGGAAGCAGCGGGTGTTCACCAGCACAACCTGCGTCTCATTGTGGTTGCCGCCGATGACAGAGCCTTCCGAATCGAAGTTTGGTCGGAATGCGTTCGGATCGACCGGAGCCTTGGGGGGCAGCTGAGGTGGACGATTCGAATGGTTGGTGGCTTGGCCAACGCGCGCGTCTCTTGCATGGTGTTCGGTCTCGATTGCAAGCAGCCTCGACGCCGATATAGTTTGCTTCGGCGGAGCGGATAAGGAGGAAGCCCATGACTCCTTTGCAGGACGCCATTGCAACTCGGCCTGTCCTCTTGGCGCTGCTGTCGATTTTTTCCTGCTTCGGTCGTGGGCACTCCGCGCCGAAGAGGAGATTCTGGGCTACCCCTCGGTGGAGTTGTTACATGGACGGACGGTCGAGAGACGTTGGAACGGCAAGCCCTATCAGCAGTATTCCGGTCCGATAGGGCGCACCGCCTTTCGCTACCTGGGTGTGCCGACGGAATGGGGCAGTTGGCACCTTGGCAAAACCGGTCTCTACTGTTCGCGCTGGCAGTGCGGCGGAGAGAGTTGCTATCGGGTGTTCAAGGACGGCGAGATTTACGATTGGGAGTCAGCCAACGGCAGCAAGCGGCAACCCCCTTACGATGCTGGCCTTCGCGATGCTGGATGGCAATCGCGTGGATGCCGGCTAGCGTGCAGCGAAGGTCTGGAGAGTGCGATGGCGGAGAAGACGCAGAGGCGCCGCCGCAGGCGTCGTTGGGGCCTGGTTGCCGGCGGGCTGTTGCTCTTGGTCGTGATTGCGGTCCCGGTCCTCTGGGCGGTGGTGCGTGTCCGGGTCGAGGCGGATATCCATAACCTGCAAGAGCAAGCGGCGCACGACGGCGTCACCCTGGATCACAAGGGGCTTTCCTTCTCCGGCTTTCCCATGGAGATGGCGCTTACTATAACCCGCCCCTCTGCAGTTTGGTCGGATGGGGCCTGGCAAGGCCCCGAGGTCATTGGCGGCAGCACCTCCTTCGACAATCCAGCCTCGATTGCCTTCAATGTCTCCGGCCAGCATCGTGTGACTGCCGGCCCGGTGAAGGCAGTGATCTATACGCAGAACGCTGATGCGCTGGTCGAGGTCGGCGCCGTCGGTGCCAAGGCAGTGAAGGCGACTCTGCGCGGGATCGAGGTTGACCTCACCGATGGCTTGAACGAGGCACAGATTGAGCGCCTGGATCTCCATGCCAATCCCTTGCGGCCCCTCTCCGACGCAGCAATCGCGACCAGATTTGCACTGGACCTGCAGACGCTGCGCCTACCGGCTGGTCTGACGGCACAGTTGCCGGGGCTCGACCGCGAGGTGCAGTCGGTGAAGGTCCGCGGACAGTTGAGCGGGCCGCTTGGACTGGGGCCTGCGCCTCAGGTTCTTGCAAACTGGCGCGATGGGGGTGGCAACCTTCGGATTGAGACCCTGGCCCTGACCTGGAGCGCGCTGCAGCTTGAGGCGACAGGCCGAGTGAGCCTGGACAAGGCTTTGCGGCCCGTCGGTGCACTGCAGTTGCAGATTGCCGGGCTGCCCACGTTTCTGCAAGCCCTGCGCAAGCAGGGACAGACCGATAGGTCTGTTCTGTCGAGCTATGCCGCTGCCGTGCAGGGGTTGGCGAGACCGCGCAGCGGTAAGGAAGGCAAGTGGGTCTCTGTGCCTCTGCTGCTGCGCGATGGGCGTGCCTACCTGAAGCTATTCTTCCATGAAATTCCTCTGATGCGGCTACAGCCGGTCATCCGACAGGGCTAAGAGACGCCGTCGCGCCCCGATCTCGGTCGGGTCGCTATCCATGGGATCTGCGCTCGGCCGCGCCGCTCTTCGCGGTCTAAGAGACCTGCTAGTGTTTTGTCGATGGGAAGGAGATCTGCATTGTCGACGAACTGCGCTTCAGCGGGGCTGCGCAGATCAAGGGATGGCCGCAGCACAACGGTTTCTCCAGGATCATGCTCTTCGGCGATTGGCAACGCGGCTCGGTGACGGCAAGGAGCCCGGAGATACTCGTTCTAGCCGCCCGATGCCGCAGACTCGGCGGTGTTGTGCTAACTTGCTTCCTCTTGGGCCCAACGGATCAGGCGACGCTGGAAGTCTTCGCCGGCGGCCAGTTGCGCCTTGCTGATGAACTCGTCGGGCTTGTGCGCCTGGTCGATGGAGCCGGGGCCGCAGACCACGGTCGGGATGCCGGCGCCTTGAAAATGGCCGGCCTCGGTGGCGAAGGAAACGACCGAGGCGGTGTTGATGCCGGATAGCTGACGCACCAGAGATTCGGCGGCGTTGTCCCGGTCTGGCAGCAAGGGAGGGACCGAGGAAGTTAACGCGATCTCGATGGAAGCTTCGGGCGCATGACGCTTGAGCCAAGGCTCCACGTCCTCGCGGGCGTAGCGGGTGAAGCGCTCGACGATGGCATCACCGTCGTCGCCCGGATGCAATCGGTATTCCCAGGAGAAGCAGCAGTCCAAGGGCACGATGTTCTGCGCAGTTCCGCCCCGGATTGTGCCGATGTGGATGGTAGTCCAGGGCGGCACGAACCGGCTATCCGGGATTGGATTAGCCTCGCGCTCGTGCACCATCTCCACCAGCTTTGCCGCCAGCAAGCTGGCGGCATGGATGGCATTGGCGCCCAACTGCGGCATGGAGGAGTGTGCCTCACGACCGAGGATGTGCACGTCGTAGCGAGTAGTGGACTTGTGTGAGACCACCAAGCCCATTTCAGTCGGCTCGCCGACGATACAGGCCCTGGCGCGGGGCAGCTGAGCGGCGATCCGCTCCACCATAGGAATGACGCCCATACAACCGATCTCTTCGTCGTAGGAGATCGCCAGGTGCAGCGGTACCCGGAGCGGCCGGGCCAGCATCTCCGGCAAGAGCGCCAAGGCGATTGCCAGAAAGGCCTTCATATCGCAGGTGCCGCGCCCGAAGTACTTGTCATCTCGGTCGGTCAGGGTGAAGGGGTTGCTGCTCCAGGGTTGATCTTCGACCGGCACCACGTCGCTGTGGCCGGAGAGTATGATGCCGCCCGGCCGCTCCGGCCCTACCGTCGCCAGCAGGTTTGCCTTGTCACCCGACTCGTTGAGGATGCGCATCGAGGCGATGCCGTAAGCGGCCAGATAGTCTTCGACGAAAGCGATGAGCGCGAGGTTCGAATCTTGCGACGTGGTATCGAACCCGACCAACCGAGTCAGCATCTCGCTTGCGCTGTAACGCGGAGCCGCCATGGAGAAGTCCCTATTCCTTGGAGCCAAGCGGTGACCCTAGACCAAAGACCGTCAACTGCGCCAGAAGCGAAGCGTAAAGACTACCAAAACGACTAGGATCTCCAGGCGCCCGACGAACATGCCGACGATCATGATCAGCTTGCCGCCGTCGGTCAGCGCCGAATAGTCGCCCCGCGCGAAGGCGGGGTCCAAGAGTGCAGGGCCGACGTTGGCCAACGCACTGGCCGTCACCGACAAGGCGTTCTCCAGGCTCAAGCCGCTGAGGCCGAACAGCAGGGTCAGCGCCATATAGGCGAAGGTAAAGAGGACAAAGTAGGAAAGTACGGCGTTGCTAACGTCCTCCGGGATCTCGCGATGACCCAGGCGGGGTACGAAGACGCCGTGCGGACGAGTCAGCCGACGCAGCTGAACCAGTGCCATGGTCGCGAAGATCTGTACCCGGAAGAGCTTTACGCCGGACGAGGTCGATCCTGCAGCCCCGCCGATCAGCATGAGGAAGAGAAGGACGGCCCCCGGCAAGGCGCCCCAGGCGTGGATCTCGGTGATCCGATAGCCAGTGCCGGTCATCATGGAGGCGACGGTGAAGAGCGAACTCCAGAGCGTTTCCGGCGTGCCCTCTTCCAGTTCCAGCCAACGCCAGAGAGCGATCATGACGGTCGCGCCGATGAGGAAGCCGAACAGCAGACGGACCTGACTATCGCGGTAGAGCGTCTTTACATGCCCGCGGGTTGCCTGCAGGAGTGCGAAGAAAGGCAACGCGCCGCACAGCATCAGAACGATCAGAACTGCCTCGACGGCCCAGTTCTCGTAGTGCGCGATGGAGGTTTCGTGGGTAGGGATACCGGTGGTCGAGATCGCCGACATGGCGTGAATGACAGCATCGAGAATCGGCATACCGGTTATCGCCAGTGCAGCCGCACCGAACAGCGTTATCAGAATGTAGAGTCCGGCAATGCCGAGGCTGAGTTCTGCAGCGCGCGGCGATGCTTGACCCTGCGCTGCAGCCTCCAGACGGAAGAACTGCATTCCGCTGACCTGCAGCACCGGCAAGAGGATCAAGGCCAGAAGCACCACGGAGATACCGCCGATCCAGGCCAAGAGCCCGCGCCAAAGCAAGATGCCGGCCGGCAGTTCGCTCAGGTCCTCCATCACGCTGGCACCGGTGGTGGTGATGCCGGAGACCGATTCGAACAGGGCCTCGATGGTGCCGAGATCGTTTTCAGCCAGGTAGAAGGGGAGCGCCCCGAACAGTGCCAGGGCCAACCACGCCAAGTTGGCGACTAGAAAGCCTTGGCCCAGGCTGGTCGTTCGGCCCCCTGGCCTCAGGCTGCAGAGCACCAAGGCGCCGCCGATAAAAAGGGTCACGGCGGCGGAGCTGACGAATGCCTGCCAGTCGGAATTGTCGAATGCGAGATTCAGTCCAGCCGGAACCAGCATAGCCACCGCTAGAATGGAAAGTAGGACCCCAGTTGCCTCCAGCGCTGGCCGCACAAATGTCATGCCAGATGCGGTCCGAACGACCGCAGGCTAGGGCAAATCCCGGCAGGCGGGGTGACCTGCGGCCGGGTTGCGCGTGTAGAAGCTTCAGCGATTCGCATCGGCGCAGTCTAGGTGAAGTCCTGGCTGCGGTCGCCTTGACCGACCAGTGTCAAGAACTCGCGCCGGGTCGTCGCATTGCTCTTGAACAGGCCCAGCATCCGGCTTGTCACCATGGTGACGCCGGTCTTGTGTACGCCGCGGGTGGTCATGCATTGATGCGTCGCACAGACCACGACACCAACCCCCTTGGGATCCAGAATAGAGTCGATGGAGGCGGCGATCTGCGCAGTCATCTTTTCCTGGATCTGCAGGCGACGGGCATAGGCGTCGACGACGCGGGCCAGCTTGCTGATTCCCACGACGCGCTTTCTTGGCAGGTAGCCCACGTGCACCTCGCCGATGATCGGCAGCATGTGGTGCTCGCAGTGCGATTCGAAACGGATGTTGCGCAGCAGAACCATCTCGTCATAGCCCTCAATCTCTTCGAAGGTGCGCTTGAGCAGGGCATCGGGGTCGATGGCATAGCCGGCAAAGTGCTCGTCGTAAGAACGGATCACGCGGTCAGGGGTCCCCTGCAAGCCCTCGCGCCGAGGGTCGTCGCCAGCATAGCGGATCAGCGTCTCGACGGCAGCCAGGGCTTCCTGGCGCGTGGGGCGGTCTGACACAGTCTTGTCGCTTTCCTCTCAGGATCTTGTAGCTGTCGACCATGATGCCGGACGGCGTTTGCAGCAGTGCTTCGAATGCGGTTGCCTTCCTGGAGCCTCTTCTGAGAGAGCTTCCGACCGCGGTGCGTCGAGCGCAAGGACTTTACTTGGTCTCCCTGCATCGAGTTCGCCATGGGCGTGTGCGCCGGGGCAGAATGCGGCCGCAAAAAGAGCACGATTGCCGCTTAATCTCCGATAGCAAAAGTCGACGCGTTCTTGAGAACGCGACGTCCTAGCTGAAGATCTCTTGAGAGAGACGTGTAAAACCTTACTGGATGATAATCACCGCACGACGGTTGGCCTGCGCACGCACACCATCCGGGGTCGGGACTGCCAGATCGCTCTCACCGCGACCGGCAACCGATATGTTCTTTTTCTGAACACCACGTGCCATCAGGCTCTCCTTGATGGCATTGGCCCGACGCAGCGACAGGCCCAGGTTGTACTGAGCCGAACCCGAGGTATCGGTGTAGCCGGTGACAGCGTACTCGCTGAGGCCCACCTTCGAGGCTGCGGTGATGGCGTCATCGACGGCGACGTTACCGCCAGCGGTCACAACATCGCTATCCCAGGCGAAGTAGACGGTGTAGAGCGATGGGCTGGATGGACTGGCGGCTGGAGCACCTAAAAGCGCGTCCAGCTCGGTCATCGTAGCATAGAAGCCATCGCGACAAGCGGCAATGTGTTCGGTCTGCCAACCCTCTTCCTGCTGCTCAATCCAGCAGTCATAGCGACCCTGGGCGTGGGCAGCGGTGGCCGGGTAAAGCTCGCGGGCGCCCAGATCGAAAACACCCTCAAGACGCCCTCGCGCCACGACGAGTTCTTCGCGTGCCTCGGGGTCCGCGATGTCCCAATCGAAGACCAGTTCCGGCAGAACCTCTTCGGCCTGGGCTGCGAGCAGACCCTTGTGAGCGAAATAGGAAGCGTCGATCCAGTCGTACATTTTGTCGGATTCGAAAGCGACGATCTGACGATACTCTTCGGTCAATGCCTGGGTAAACGGACGACCGACGGGCTGAACAGTTCGTATATCTTCTATGTCGTAAGCACAGCCTCCCAACAAGGCGAGCGTTACGACCGCTCCGACAATCTTGCGGGCCATTAGATTTCTCCTTCGCCTCTCTGTCCTTCGGACAGGTTCGATTACCATCGGCAAACAGTTATACAGTTATAAGGTCTTACACCCTCACCTGAGGATAAAAACCCCATCTTCCTGCCTCGAAAACGTTCGACTTAAGCACCTAGAAAGGCCGACCGGTCTGTCAAACGCCAGAACAAGCGCCAAAGCTCAAGGGCACTGTGTCACACCCACTTGCGCCTGTTCTGTTTCTGCCATAGGCCTGCCAATCTGTCAGGTAAAAATGCCTCATTCTCATATGGAATAACAAAAAACCTTTCATTTACCCGGAATTCTACGATCCGGCTACCCATTTGAGGGAGGGCAGATGGCGTCCTTGCCGCGCCGGCTAGAGCCTCGATCTTGCGGCGCGGAGGTGGAAGGGAAGAGCGCGGGGAAAGACTGTGGGCCAGCCCACAATTGTGCGGACCAAGAGGTCGCGGTGCTGCTTTCCGCAGTCTTGCAACCGGCCAGCAGATCCGGGGCTGCCGCCGAGAGCAAAGCGGCCTTGTCGCCGCCGAGAACACGGCGGGGCGAGGTGTCACTACGCTGGAAGAGGGAGCGCTGGGATAAAGGGGCTGTTGGCTGATGGCTGTCCTTCCTTCTCTGCGCCGGGGCTGGGAGACAGCGCGGTTCGGCGGGGCTTGCAGCGTCCCGACATCCGGGTTTATATCATCGCTCAGCTTTCGGGGCAGGCGGGTGTAGCTCAATGGCAGAGCAGAAGCTTCCCAAGCTTACGACGGGGGTTCGATTCCCCTCACCCGCTCCAGGCCCGGACAGAAGGAACGTCTTACGTCACTAGAGTTGCGCCATCGCCAGTTTGGCTCAACGGCCGAGGAAACTGCTGAGGCTGCGGTCGAGTTCTTCGGGATTCAAATCGCGGGCGATCACCACCAAGCGGGTGCGGCGGTCCAGATCGGGCCAGGCCTCTAGCATAGCCGGCGGATGAAAGAGGTGCTGGACGCCGTGCAGGGCGATCGGTTGACTCTCACCCTCTGCATTGACGATGCCCTTGACCCGTAACAGTTTCTCGCCGTGGGTCAGAATCATGGTCTCGATCCAGTCGGCCAACCGGTCCCAGACTACAGGCTGCTCACGGGTGAGGCAAAAAGCCTCGATGCCGCTGTCGTGCCGAAGATCCGGATGGTGCGGGGCGTGATCGTCACGGTGGTGATGATCATGCTCGTGGTGGTGACGATGGTGATGGTAAGCAGGGTCCGATCCCACGTCCCGATAGGCCTCGGCGGCCAGCCAGCGTCGCACCTCCATCGTCTTGGTCTCGGCATTGTAGAGGCCCGCGTTGAACAGCAGGGCCGGATCGATCCGGCCGCGCTGCACCCGGTGCAAAGGCGCGGCGGGATTGAGGATCCGCGCCTGACGCTCGAGCACCTTCAGGGCCTGCGCCTGCACCAGGTCGGTCTTGGTCACCAGCAACCGATCCGCCATGGCAGCCTGCTTCAGGGCTTCTTGGTGATTCTCCAACAGGCGTGCGGCGTTGATCGCGTCCAGGGTCGCAATCAAACCGTCGAGGCGAAAGAAGAAGCTGACCATGGGATCGCGGATCAGGGTGTGGACGATGGGAGCCGGATCGGCCAGACCGGTGGTCTCGATCACCACCCGCTTGAAGGCCGACACCGTCCCCTCGGCGCGCTTGGCGGCCAGATCGCGCAGGCCGGTCACCAGATCGTCGCGCACCGTGCAGCAGAGGCACCCGCCGTCCAACAGCAAGGTGCTCTCATCGACCTGGCGGATCAGCTGGTGATCCAGCCCGATCTCGCCCAACTCATTGACGATGATCGCCAGTTCCCCGGCGCGCGGGTCGGCCACCAGCCGGCTCAGCAGCGTGGTCTTCCCACTGCCCAGAAACCCGGTCAGCACCGTAACAGGGAGCGGTTCTTCTTGTACGATCGACTCTGTCATGCTTCCGGAGCCTCGATTTGGCGCGTGCGATGCAGCGCCCAGACTAGGCTGGTGAGCAGGACCAGAGCACCGGCTTGATGCAACGCGCCTAGCCACACCGGCACCATCAGAAGTAGGGCGGCAATGCCCAGCAGCAGTTGGCTCGCCGCGGCGGCGATAACCAGGGACGTGGCCGCTTTCGCCGCACGCGACCGCTGCCGCAGGCGCGCCATAAGCCAGACCGCGATGGCGCCGAGCAAGGTCAGGTGGGCCAGAAGGCGATGATTGAACTGAACCGCGATCACGTTTTCCCCCCAGTTTGCCAGCCAAGGCTGCAGCAGGGCGTAGCCCGCCGGGACCAGGTCGCCATCCATCGCAGGATAGCTGTTGTAGACTAGGCCGGCATTGAGGCCCGCGACCAGTCCGCCCGACGCGAGAGTTAGGACCAGCAAGCCCAGCAGGGCCCAGAGGCCGAAGCGCAGAGCGCGCCCGCCGACGAGGCCGGGCGTGGGATCAAGCAGCCGGAAGGAGAGTGCCAGCAGATAGCCGTAGATCGCCAGTGCCAGGCCCAAATGGGCGACCAGGCGGTACTGACTGACGTCGGTGCGCCCGGCGAAGCCGCTGGCAACCATAAACCAGCCGAAAAACCCTTGCAGCGCGCCCAGCGCAAAGGCGATCCAGAGGTGCGGCACAATCCAGGACGGCAGCCGCCGGCGCCATAGGAACCAGAGGAGCGGCAAAAGATAGACCAATCCGATCAGGCGTCCCCAAAGGCGGTGAATCCACTCCCACCAGAAGATGGCCTTGAATTCGGCCAGGGTCATGCCGGCATTGACGTCGATATACTCGGGAATGGTCCGGTAAAGGGCAAAGAGGCGTTCCCACTCGCTCTGGCTCAGCGGCGGCAGGGCACCCTCGATCGGCGCCCACTCCATGATGGAGAGGCCCGATTCGGTCAGTCGGGTGATGGCGCCGATGACCGCCATCGCAAAGATCATCGCCGCTACGCCCAGGAGCCAAAACCCCAAAGCCCGCTCGCTCGCCGCCGGCTTGGCGATCGCCTGCGTCTTAGTCGCCATCCGGCCATAGCCGGAGCCTTCCGAGGCCATTAGATAGGATCTGCGCCAAAGCGCGCGTATACTTCGGCCACCAACTCCTGGATATCGCGTTCGTCGTCGGCCGAGGAGCGGTGACGATCGTATTCGTTGACGCTCAGGGGTTTGGTCAGTTCGGCGGCGAAGGTATTCTCCCAAGTGTCGTCGAAGTAGAGATTAGCCAAATGCGCATTGCCGAGCTCGAAGCGTCGTGTCACACGACGGCGCAGGGCATCGTCTACCGCATTGAAGGGTGTTCTGTCCCAGCCGCGGTTCCATCCTTCGGTTAGGACGAAACGCCGGATCTGATGCAGGTAGGCCCAATACTTCTTGCGTCCGCCGCGGCGCGCAAGGCGTCTGAAGACTTCTACTGTCTTCGAGCCGGGCGTGCGGTTACGTCGACTCCAAGTGCCCATCAGCGCGGTATCACCCAAGTGATCGGACAGGCCAGCTGCGGTAATGAAGCGGGGCAACGCGCCTGCATACTTCACGTCGTGTGTAAAAGGCAGGACCGTCACAAAAAATTCTTTATCTCGGTCCCAGAGATTCACAATAGATCTATATAGATAGATCGATTTTGTTTGCTCACCAGAAACCCAAAGACGAAATTTCTGCGATGTATTGAGCAGCCGCACTCTTTGCGCGTACATAGAGTTCAAGAGTTCATGTTGCGGTCTGAAAAAGGCAAACACTTGGACAGTCATGCCGAATTGACGGAAAAAGCGGTGGATACGGGCCGGAACGCGGGAATAGCTGGGCAAGGCGCTGAAGTTCTCGGACGAAAGCAGGAGAATGTCGCAATCCGATTGTTTAATCGTCCGCTTCAGCCAAGCCCACGTCGGCTGCCCCGGATCGAAGGCATCCGGCTTGGTCCATTCGTATAGAAGGTTGCGCTGTGTGCCTGTTGTAATGCCGCGTAACGGGTAGAGGATGCCGCGCTCTTCAAGGAGGTCGCTGTGCTCCATACAGATCTGCTGAATGGCACTCGAACCGGTTTTATGACCTCCAATGTGGAGAATACAATGGCGCATTTCATCTCCGGTTAAGCGGCGGCGATCTTCTGGCGGCCCGCACCCCCTTCGGGTGGCCCACAGATCGGCTCCACCATACTAGGCTTGCTCTAAAGTGATATGGCGCGCCCGTGCCGCACGTTCGATGGCGGCCGATACCAAGCGTCCAAGGCGCAGTCTCTGACGCAACAACTCCAACACGCGGGCCTCGGTCTCGGCAACCACGCCGTTTGCCGCGGCCACGTCGCAGGCAACGACATAAGCGGTTTCCCGCAGGCGGTCGGGCAGGGCCGCTGCAATTGCGGCAAGCGCCTTTTGCAGACCGTCTTCCTCTTGCAAGATGGTACCGCAGCGCCGCGCGTCGGCCGGCAGTTCGTTGATGTCGTAGTTTTGGAAGACGGGCAGACGCTGGACAAGATTCCCGATCATCTGCAGTTCTTGGTCATCCATAACGCGGTCGGCGCCGGCTACTAGGACCATACTGGCGATCAGGGCCGAGTAATGTGTGAACATTGTCTTCGTCGCTCCTCGATAATTCTGGTCCCCGGGGTAACTTCGGTTGCCGGGGTAACTCCGGTCCCCGGGGCCTATGTTGCCTCCTTTCGGGACCCTAGGGCCGGACAGCCCTTGAGAGGCTGCTTTGTGAGGCTTTACGCCTCACGATGCAAGCCGATGCTGGACCCTTCAGGCAGGTAGACCGCACTCTCCTGCACGCCATGCTCGCCATCGTCAACGTCATCCTTCCGGTTTTCGGCATCATGCTCGCCGGATACCTCTGCGGCCACTTCGGTATTCTAGGCGAGGGCTCGAGCCAGGCGCTGAACGCCTTCGTGTACAATGTCGCCCTACCGGCACTCTTCTTCATCTCGTTGTCGCAGGTGCCGATCGGGGACTCCTTGAACTTGCCCTTTATCGCCGCCTTTTATGGCGGTGTCTTGGCGGTTTTCGGTTTTTCCATGGCCGTCGCCACCTTCGTCTTTCCAAATCGGCCGGGTGGACTGTCGCTGCACGCCATGTCTGCCGCCTTCTCCAACACGGGCTACATGGGCATTCCTTTATTGGCAATCGCCTTCGGCGATAGTGCACGCATGCCGGGCATCATCTCCACCGTATTGAACGGAACCCTGTTTCTGGGGCTGATAACCTTGATTCTGGAGATCGACAGCAACGACGGCGGTTTCGGCGAAATCCTGCGCCAGGCTTTCGCCGGACTCCTGAAGTCGCCGCTGATCATGAGCGCTGCCGCTGGTCTGACGGTCTCCGCACTGGGCTTCGAACTGCCGACGGCGCTCGCCACCTTCTGTAATCTCCTGGGCGTCACGGCCGGGCCTTGTGCGCTCTTCGCCATCGGTCTCTTCATGGTCGGCAAGTCGGTGCGCAGCGGTCTGGGAGAGGTGCTTTGGATCTCGCTCTTGAAACTGGTGGCCCTGCCGCTGCTGACCTACGTCCTGGCCTACTATGTCTTGCCGCTATCGCCGGTCGAGGCGGCCTCGGCGGTGGTCTTGGCGGCCTTGCCGACCGGCACGCTTACCTTCGTGTTGGCACAGCGCTACCGGACCTATACGCAGCGTTCGGTTTCCGAGATCCTGATCTCCACCCTGCTCTCCATCGTCACCCTGGCGGTGCTCTTCGCGTTTCTGGAGATCGAGTAAGAAAGTTACGGGTTTCAGCGATGGCCTCGGCGAGGCCGCAGCGCGAAACCGGAACTTTGTCGGGAAAGGCGGCGAGGAAACGGCTGGGGAAGGCGCTATCCAGAATCGCAAAGACCCCGCGGTCGTCGGCCCGGCGGATCAGCCGTCCGAAGGCTTGGCGCAGGCGCCTGCGGACGATTTCTTCGTCGTAGGCCCGCATGCCGAAGGCTTTCCGCCGCTCCCGGTGGCGTATGTCGGCGCGCGGCCAGGGCACCCGGTCGTAGATCAAGATCCGCAGGCTGTCGCCGGGGACGTCGATGCCGTCGCGCAGCGCATCGGTGCCCAGCAGGCAACTCTCAGGCTCGCTGCGGAAGATATCAACCAGGGTGCCGGTGTCCAGCGGGTCGACGTGCTGGGCCAACAGCGGCAGTCCGGCTGCGGCCAGCCGCGGAGCCAGATGGCAATGAACGGCCTTAAGCCGCACAATGGCGGTGAAGAGCCCGAGGGCGCCGCCGCCGGCCGCCTCGAAGAGGCCGGCGAGCGCGCTGGCCTGCCGTTCCGGGCGGCGCTTGTCGAGGTCGCAGACGATGAAGACGCGGGCTTGGGCTGCGTAGTCGAAGGGGCTCGCGACCCGGACGCGGAGCGCCGGGCGGGGCAGATAACCGGTGCCGCAGCGCCGCTCGGCCCTCGCCCACTCCGCCTCACCCTCGCCGCCGGCGCCGGTGAGGGTGGCCGAGGTGATTGCCACGCCATGGGCCGTGCTCAGGACCGTCTCGGCGAAGGGCTCCATCGGATCCAGCCAGTGACGGTGCAGGCCGACGTCGACGGCGCGTCCGTCGCTGCGCGCGATCGCCATCCAGTCGATCTGGCCGGGCGGGGTCTCGTCTTCCAACGCTGCCAGCATATGGCGCCAGCCCTCCACCTTGACCAGGGCGCGGCGCTCGATGCCGCGCAGGCTCCCCTCCAGCCGTTTGCGCTGATCGCTGTCGAGGCGTTCCGGCTCCTCCTCCAGCCGCCGCCGAAGCCGCTGCGCCAACTGCTTGAGCGGTTGGGCCAGGGCAATCAGCGCCTTGTCCAAAGCCCGCGCCGCGATCAGGACTCCCGGCTGCACCGGATGGCTGTCGCACTCGATGTCGTAGCCCTCGTCGCGCTCCGCTGTATAGGCCTCCACCTGACGGGCAACGGCGGCCAGCAAGCCTTCGGCGGCGCCGCGCGGGGCGCCGCCGGCGATGCGCTGGCGCCAGCCCTCGCCGGGCAGGACCGCAGCGGCGACCAGCACCTCTTGCAAGGCTTGAGCGGCGCTTCGGTCGTCCAGCACCAGGTCTTCGATCCGCCGCTTCAGCCCGCGCAGGCGCCATGCAGTGCGCCCGCCTTCGCCGCCCGTCAGCCAGCGGCGCAGATCTTGCGTTTCGCGTCCGCTCAGCTGCAGCGAAAAGGCCTCGTCGGCGGCCTCGAAGAGATGATGTCCTTCGTCGAACACCAGCCTTTGGGGCATGTTCTGCTCGTCCAGGGCGCCGGCCGCCTGCGCCAGCGTCAGCGCGTGGTTGGAGATTACCAGCCTCGCCCGCTTGGCGCGGCGCTGGCTGCGTTCGACGAAGCAGCGGCGGTAGTGCTCGCAGGCGGCATAGACGCATTCGCCGCGGCGGTCGGTCAGGCCCAGGGTCGCCGTTCGTCCGACCAGGTCGGGCAGCCAGCCCGGGAAGTCGCTGCCCACCATGTCGCCGTCGCGGCTAACCGGGGCCCAACGCGCCATCAGCGCCAGGGCCAGAAGATCGCCTGGCCGCGTCGCTGAGCCGGCGACGGCCTCGGCGAAGTTCAGGAGACAGAGGTAATTCTCGCGCCCCTTGCGCACCGCCACCTTGGCCGCACGCTCCTTAGGGTCGGGATAGAGGGACGCGACTTCCCGCTCCAGCTGGCCCTGTAGCGCGCGGGTGAAGGTCGAGAGCTGGACGCTGCCCTCGTTGCGCTCGGCCCAGAGGCCGGCCGGCACCAGATAGCCCAGAGTCTTGCCGACGCCGGTGCCGGCCTCGGCCAGCACCACGGTGGGATCGCCCCGGTTCGGCGGCGGCTGGAAGGCAGTGGCCAGGGCCGAGGCATAGTCGGCCTGTTGCGGCCGGTCTTCGGCCGCGGCACCGCGCAGGGCTGCGAGCGCGCGCCGCGCCTCGGCTTCGCCGACGCCCTCTTGGCCGGCCGGCGGCGGCGGACCCTGGTCCTGCCAGCGCGGCAGACGCTCCCAGACGGCGAACCCGCGTGCGGCCGGCGCCGGCGTCTCGTCGAAACCCAAGGCTTGCAGCAGCAACGGCGCCCAGGACCAACCCTCGCGCGCCAAAGTGAAGGCCAGCCCGCCGGCTTGCCGCGGCTGAATGCAGTCGGCTTCGGCCAGCAGGGCGGCGGCGCTGCGCCTGAGCGAGAGGGCCTCGGCCTCGGGCGTCTCCGGCCGCGGTAGCTCCAGCGCCGCGGCCAGGCCGCGCGGGGTCGGCACGCAGGCGCGGCCCGGTAGCACGAAGGCGAAGAGCTCCAAGAGATCGAGAGCCGGGAAAGGACCGATGGCAAGCCGCCGGCAGAAGGCCGGCAGGTGGCAGATCAGAGGTGGCGCCAGCCGCGCCTCGCGGGCCACGCCGTCGCCGTTCGGACGCGCGATCTCCCCGTCCCGCGTCAGCAGCAGGGGACGGTCCGGGGCCAGCACCAGGGCGGGGGCGGCAAGACCGAGGTTCTGGTTCGCATTCTGGAGCATCTCGGGGCAGTAGGGAGTTGGCATCGGCAGTTCTTATCGCACAGCCTTGCCGCTGCCTGAGTCAATAGTGTTTTTTACAGAACTCTTGTTTGCAGGCTGCCGTTTGTAGAGGCTGCTGCCGGCGAAAGTGCAGCAGATCGGCGCTCTTGCTTATCATCCGCTGCGGGCCAGCAGCGAGGCCGCCCACTCGGCCTCGGCGCTGGGGCGCTTCCGGCGCCGCCGCTCGTCGCGCCGAACCAGGCCACGGACTTGACCCAGGATACCGGGAGTGAGCTCCAGCACCTGGAAACGCCTGGGGTCGACCGGCCCGGGCAGCAGCAGCCCCTCTTCCGAGGCCCTGCGGAAGCCGTAACTGGCATAGTAGGAGGGCTCGCCTACCACCAGGCAGAGGCCGTGACCGAGGCGCTTGGCGCAGGTCAGGCCATGGCGCACCAAGGCCTTGCCGATGCCGCGGCCCTGCAGCGCCGGCTCGACCGCCAGCGGACCCAGGAGAAGTGCTTTCTGCCCCTCGATAAGGACCGGGTAGAAACGTAAGGAGGCGAGCAGGGCGCCGCCGGGCTCGACCGCCATGCAGGAACTGTCGGCCAAAGGCGGCAGGTCCTCGCGCAGGCGGTAGACGGTCTTGGTGAGGCGCGAATGACCGAAGGACCTGGTAAAGAGCTGTTCGATCTTGGCTGCGTAGCGCGGATCTTCGAGAAGAATCCTGTAGTCGCTCATCGTCGGGCTCCCCTGTTGGCGCACCCTCCGGAGAGGGAAGCATGTCGATCGATGCGGCCGGGAACATCAGGAAGGCAACCGGCGCCCCTCGGCCCAATCTCTCTGGATCTCTGGCCGTTGCGGCGCGCGATCTTGTCGGCGTCGGAACCCTATTGGGATTGGGGCGATCGGCATAGAGGGATTCCCCGATCGTCCGGGTTCACAAGCGATTGTCTGCCATCCAGCGCATATCATCTAGCACTCGCCCGGATCGGCCGCAAGGGTCCGGCCGCAAGGGTTTCGTCCCTGCTGTCACGCGGGCCAGTTCCACCCCAAGTGCCGTTGCGCCGCTTCGGCAGCGCTGTGTGCCGGCGCAAACCTGAAGGCCGCTGCGTTGATTGTGGCGGCAACCATAGTCATATGATCCGGATCGGGCCGTAGTTTCGCCGGCGGCATGCATAGACTGCGGCCGATCCGGCCTTTGCGGCCGGTACAATGTCGGTACAATGAGGAGTCCCATAGCCTTCCATGCCTGATTTTTTGCTTTCCCGCCGCGGCCTGCTGACCGCTGCCGCTGCTCTGCCCTTCGCCGGCTTGCCGCTGGCGGTCGGGCACAGCGCCCGCGCCGACATTTTCCCGGCCGAGAGCCTGGTGCTCGAAAACGGTCTGACCGTCGTGGTGACGACTAACCGCAGGGTACCGCTAGTGACCCAGCTTCTCCTCTATCGCGTCGGGGCTGCCGACGAGCTGCCCGGCAAGTCGGGCGTCGCGCATTTCCTCGAGCATCTCATGTTCAAGGGCACAAGGCGCCATCCGACCGGGGTCTACTCCGACGCCGTCGCTGCCGTCGGCGGACAGGAAAACGCCTTCACCGGTCAGGACTATACCGGCTATTGGCAGACCGTGCCCAAGCGCAGCATCGAGACCGTGATGGCCTTCGAGGCAGACCGCATGCTGAACCTGACCTTGGACGAGGCCGAGGTCCTGCCCGAGCGCGAGGTGATTCTGGAGGAGCGGCGTTCGCGCATCGACAACCGCCCCAGCGCGCAGCTTCGCGCGGCGCAGCTGGCCAGTCTTTTCCGTAACCACCCCTACGGAATCCCCATCATCGGCTGGGAGCGGGAGATGCGCGGTCTGACCGCCGAGGATGCGCTCGGCTTCTACGACAGCTGGTACGGTCCGCAGAACGCGATTCTGATCCTGGGCGGCGATCTCGATCTATCGGAGGCTCTGCCGATCGTTGAGCGGACCTACGGCGGTCTGGCGCGGCGCGGCCGCGACAGTCGCCGCGCCCGCCCGCGCGAACCGGTCTCCCTGACCGCACGGCGGACCGAGTTGACCTCGCCCCTGGCGGCAGAGCCGCAGTTCTCCCGGGTCTACCTGGTGCCGCACCGTAGCGAGCTGGGGCCGGGCGATCCGGAAGCCTTGCAGCTGCTCTCCATGCTGCTGGGCGGCGGCAATACCAGCCGGCTCTACCGCGACCTGGTACTGGGCCGCAGCCTTGCGCTTGCGGCCGGCAGCTACGACCGGGGCGAAGTTTTGGATTATCCCACCCTCTCCCTCTACGCCCGCCCGGTTCCCGGCGTCGAAATCGCCGTGCTGGAGCGGGAAATCGACGCGCAGATCGCAAGGTTCCTGGAGGAGGGGGCCGATGCGACAGCGCTCGACGAGGCTAAAGACCGCCTGCAGGCCGCCGCTGTCTTGGTGCGCGACGACCCCAAGACGGCCCCCCGGGTGATCGGCACCGCCATGGCTGTGGGCGACAGCCTGGCGACGATACAAAGCTGGCCCGAGCGGGTCGCCGCCGTGACGCCGGAGCAGGTGAACGCACTGGCCCATCGCGTCCTTCAGCCCCGCCGCTCGGTGACCGGCATCCTGCATCCGGAAAGACCTGCCTTATGAAAACTCTTCCCCTTCTGCCTCTGCTGGCCGCCCTGCTGGCGGTCGGCTTGCCGGCGCGCGCCATCGAGATCCGCGAGGTCGTCAGCCCCGGCGGCATCGAGGCCTGGCTGGTCGAGGATCGCAGCAATCCCATTCTGGCCATTTCCTTCGCCTTTGAGGGCGGTGCTGCGGCCGATCCTGCCGGCAAGGAGGGGCGGGCGAATCTGGCCGCCGCGCTGCTGGACGAAGGGGCCGGCGAACTCGATGCCGCTGCCTTTCGCGGCGAGCTGGAGCGCCGCTCGATCGACATCTCCTTCGATACGACGCGCGACAGCCTCTATGGGACCCTGGTGACCCTGACCGATCGGCGCCAGCGTGCCGGGGAACTGCTGGCCATGGCGCTGACCGAACCGCGCTTCGACGGCGAGGCAGTGGAGCGTATCCGCCGGCAGGTGATGAGCACCCTGGCCCGCCGGCAGCATCAACCCGATGCCCGGGCTGCCGAGGCGCTGCAGGCTTCGCTCTTCCCCGGCCATCCCTACGGCCGCCCCAGCCGGGGCACGCCGGAGAGCGTCGCGGCCCTGGAGACCACCGACCTGGAGGCCTACGTGGCCGAGCGTCTGGCCCGCGACAACCTGACCGTCGGCGTGGTCGGCGACATCGCAGCGGAGGAACTGGGCCCCTATCTCGACGCGCTCTTCGGCCGCCTGCCCGAGCGGGCGGCGCCGCTCGCCGTCGAGCAGACCCGGGTGCAGGCCGCCGGGCAGCGCCAGACGGTGAACCTGCCGGTGCCGCAAAGTTCGATCATGCTGGCCCAGCAGGGCCCGCTGCGCGACGATCCCGACTACTATGCCCTGGCGGTCGTCGATGAGGTGCTGGGCGGCGGCGGCTTCTCCTCCCGCCTCTACGACGAGGTGCGCGAGAAGCGCGGTCTTGCCTACGGCGTCTGGAGCAGCCTGCGGCCGATGGACAAGGCCGGGATCTGGTATGCAGGGACCTCTACCCAGACCGGCCGGGTCGGCGAAGCGGTCGCCGTGATCCAGCAGGTCTGGCGCGAATTGGCCGCAGAGGGCCCCACCGACGAAGAGATCGGGCAGGCGGTGAACTACATCGCCGGCTCCTTCCTGCTGTCGCTCTCCTCCTCGGAGGCCATCGCCACTACTCTGGTGAAGATCCAGGACTTGGACTTGGGCATCGACTACATCGACCGCCGGCAGCAGATCTACGAGAGCCTGACGCCGGAGGAGATCCGCGCCGCCGCCCGCCGCTGGCTGAAGCCCGAGGCCCTGGCGATCGCGATCGCCGGCGCGCCGACCGGGCCGGACGCCGCCACCGACGCAGAGACGCCGGCGGTGCTGGAGACCGACTGATTGGCTAGGTGCGACAATACGCGCAATCGGGTGATCTTGATAACATAGGTTACTCTCATTATATGCATGATGTGTACTGCACTTTAGAATAAGGAAGATTTCAAGGAGATTACAATATTTGGACAAATACTGAACATTCTACAAAACCACTTTCACAGCTTGTATTTTACCAAGCATTAAGGAGTAAGTTAGTATGCTATTTTTTGCAGCTTTGCTACTTTTTCTATCTTTTTTTCGCAAACTCTTCGGCATTACTCTTCAAACCAAGAAAGGTGAACGATCCATAACTGTCAACTTTACGGTGTCCATTAGAATCAGTAGCTAAACCTTCTGACCCGGGAGCAGTGCGCACCGCGCCATCGCTTCCCGGCCACCGACAAGAAAGCGCTTCCCGTTTTTGCAATAGCGGCGACTCCTCCGCGCAGGCCATCTTCTTCGATGCGCCGATGCGAGCTAGGCGAGTTTCGGCCGTTCCGGTAAGGAGAGTCTTTGCCCATGACGGAGGACGCGGCAGCGGAGGCCCCGGCCATCCGGCGCCTGCCGGAGACCCTGGTCAACCAAATCGCCGCCGGCGAGGTGGTGGAACGGCCGGCTTCCGTGGTCAAGGAACTGGTCGAGAACGCACTGGATGCCGGCGCCGGACGGATTGCGGTCAGCCTCCGCGCCGGCGGCGCTGCGGCGATGACCGTCAGCGACGACGGCTGCGGCATGTCCCGCCGGGCATTGCCGCTGGCGGTGCTGCGGCATGCCACCTCCAAGCTGCCGCACGACGATCTGGGCCGGATTCGCTTTCTGGGCTTCCGCGGCGAGGCCTTGCCCTCGATTGCCGCGGTCGCCCGCGTGACCCTGACCAGCCGTCCGCCGGGCGCCGCCGAGGCCTGGAGCCTCGCCATCGAGGGCGGGCTGGCGGCCGAACCCAAGCCCACGGCCGGCCCGCCGGGCACCCGCATCGAGGTGCGCGATCTCTTCTACGCCGTGCCGGCCCGTCTCAAGTTCCTGAAGAGCGAGCGTTCGGAGCGCATGGCGGTGGAGGACGCGGTCAGCCGGCTGGCCATGGCCAATCCGGCAGTCGGCTTTCGCCTGCAGGCC
Source organism: Rhodospirillales bacterium (assembly GCA_014324045.1). GTDB lineage: Bacteria > Pseudomonadota > Alphaproteobacteria > Kiloniellales > JACOMY01 > JACOMY01. The sequence goes on from JACOMY010000023.1 coordinate 30,256, forward strand.
GACGGGCGCACCTTGCTCGATCTGCCGGCCAAGCAGGATCTGGACCCGGCGGCGGCGCGCCTGGCCCGCCTGGGGGCTATCATGGGACGGGAATTCGCCGAGAACGCGCTGGCCATCGACGCCCTGCGCCAGGGCCTGGGCCTGAAGGGTTTCGCCGGCTTGCCCACCCTGAACCGGGCGACGGCGCGCCAGCAGTTCCTCTTCGTCAACGGCCGGCCGGTGCGCGACAAGCTGCTGGTGGGCGCCCTGCGCGGCGCCTATCAGGACTTCCTGGCCCGCGACCGCCATCCCCTGGTAGCACTCTTCCTCACCCTGCCGCCGGAGGAGCTCGACGTGAACGTACATCCGGCCAAGACCGAGGTGCGCTTCCGCGATCAGGCCCTCGTGCGCGGCTTGCTGGTCTCCGCCATCCGCCATGCGCTCGCCGGCGCCGGCCATCGTGCCTCGACCTCGGCTTCCACGGCGGCGCTGGGTGCCTTCCGGGGCGGCGCCCAGACCGGCTGGCCGCGCCCCACGGGCGGTACCCTGCCGCGCGGCCTGGCCGAAAGCGGCGAGGCCTATCAGGCACCGCTGCATGCCCGGCCGTCCGAACTGCCGGACCTGGAGCTGCCGCCGGCAGCCCCGCAGGTACGGCCGGCCGCCGAGGCGGCACCGCTGGCAGCCTATCCCCTCGGCGCCGCCCGCGCCCAGCTCTTCGCTACCTACATCGTCGCCGAGGCCGCCGGGGGTTTGGTCATCGTCGATCAGCACGCCGCGCACGAGCGCCTGGTCTACGAGCGGATGAAAGAGGCTCTGGCGGCCAGCGGCGTCGCGCGCCAGGCGCTGCTGATCCCCGAGGTTGTGGAACTGCCGGCCGCACAGCTGCAAGCGCTCGCCGCCCGTGCCGGGCAGCTGGCCGAACTGGGCCTCCTGGTCGAGACCTTCGGCGAGACCGCCCTGCTGGTGCGGGAGACCCCGGCCCTGCTGCAGACACTCGACCTGCAAGGCCTGATCCGCGACCTGGCCGAGGAGCTGACAGAGTGGGGCATGGCCGTGACCTTGAAGGAACGCCTGGCCGAGGTTTGCGGCACCCTCGCCTGCCACGGCTCGGTCCGCGCCGGCCGCCGCCTCAAGCCCGAGGAGATGAATGCCCTGCTGCGCGAAATGGAGGCCACCCCGCACTCCGGCCAATGCAACCACGGCCGCCCGACCTACGTCTCCCTAAGCCGCGCCGATATTGAAAAGCTGTTCGGCCGGCGCTAGGCAGGCCTGGTTCGCTATGGATCGCTGGCAGAACGGCAAGCGCGCAATCTGCCCTGCGCCCTTTTGGGTCCTTGTCTGCGCCGGCCGATCGCGGCAGTGGATAACACAAGCAGACCGATGTGTCTGGTCTTTCGGGCCGGTGCAGGATCGTCGGCAAATGCGCGAGCGGTAGAATCGGAGCCATCGGTGGACGAGCGGGCGGTTTGGCGGCAGAAGTTGGGGACCTGGATTACGTCGCGGCGGGCGCAGAACGCGATTACCGCGGTGATCGTCGTCAACTCCATCATCCTGGGCATGGAAACCTCGCCCAGCCTTTCGGCAGCAATCGGCAAGACGCTGTCAACCTTGGATCGGATCTTCCTGGCGATCTTCGTCGTTGAGATCGGCTGCAAGATCCTGGCCTTCGGCTGGCGCTTCGCCACCAATGCCTGGAATGTCTTCGACTTGGTGATCGTCAGCATTGCCCTGCTCCCCAGCAGCGGGGCGCTGTCGGTCCTGCGGGCCTTGCGGATCTTGAGGGTGCTGCGGCTGATCTCCGCGGTGCCTTCGATACGAAAGGTGGTCGAGGCCTTGGCCCGCGCCATTCCGGGCATGGGCTCGATCCTGCTGCTGATGAGCCTGATCTACTATGTCTTCTCGGTGATCGCGACCAAGCTCTATGCCGCGACTTTTCCGGACTGGTTCGGCACGATCGGGGAATCGGCCTATTCGCTGTTCCAGATCATGACTCTGGAGAGCTGGTCGATGGGGATCGTGCGGCCGGTGATGCAGGCCCATCCCAACGCCTGGGTCTTCTTCGTGCCCTTCATCCTGCTGACCACCTTTGCGGTGGTAAACTTGGTGGTCGGCATCGTCGTCAGCGCCATGCAGGAAGAACACGACGAAGAACAGCGTCAGCAGGAGACCGCTGCCATCCAGGCCCGCACCGAGCTCAGCCAGGACGTGAAGGCCTTACGCCGCGAGGTCGCGGAATTGAAGGCGATGCTGCAGGCGGGGAAGCGGGATTAGGGCCTACTCTGCCGCAGGGTTAGCCTTGCGGGGTCCGGATCTCGACCTGGATGGTGAAGGGGCCCTGGCCGTCGGGGGCCGGGTGCCGCTCCTCGAAGACTTGGCTGCCGCCGGGCGGCAGCGAGAGGACGGGGATGCGGAAGCGCCACCGCATCGCCTCCCGGCCCTCGGAATCCAGCAGGCGGGCCTCCAGGCCGGGGACCGGGCGGGTTGAGGTGCTGCTGTTGAAGACCGCACCGCTGACCGCCAACATGGGATTGCCGCCCAATTGTTCCTCGCGTTGTTCCTCGCGAAAGGCGAGGTCCCGAATCTCCAGACCGTCGGCGCGGCCGGACTGGAGGTCCAGGCCGAGGAATTGGTAGATGCGGGCGGATTCGGGGATCACGGCCACCACTCGGTCGCGGAAGAACCAGCCGCCGGCCAAGACCGCGGCCAGCACAACCGTCAGCAAGATCCAGCCGGCAGCGCGGCGCCAGGCCCCTGTGTCCCGGGTCCCTGTGTCGCCGGACCCTTCCGGCAGCAGATCTCTGGACAGCGGGCGGAGCGGGGCCTGCAGCGGGGGTCTGGACAGCTGCGGCGGGTTGGGCGCCGTCCTTGTTGGCTCCGGCCGAAGGGGCGGCGGTGTTACCGGCGGTGCATGGTGGGTAGATGGCGGCGGGCTCACCGCAGGCGGCTGCTGTGCTGCGAAGCCTTCCGGAGAAGGCACGGCCGGTGGCAGCTCTAGGGATTCGAACCAGCTGTATTGGCAGCGGCTGCAGCGCAGCTGCCGGCCCTTGTCGCCCAGAGCGTCGTCTGCGATCCGGAAACGCGATTTGCAGCTGGGGCAGGTAACGATCATCGGAATCTCAAAAAACGGCAGCGATGCCAACATCCTGTTTTATAGGGCCTGTTTTATAGGGGTGAAAGCCGGGGTGTGCAAGCGGACGGAGGCGCGCCCGCATCCGGCCTTTGCAGAAGGCCGCGGCTCGTGCCACTGTCGCGCCACCGCCCTTGCTCCCACCGCCCTTGCTCAAGGCCCGCGGGAAGGTAGGGTTCGCCATTATGAGGAGACGGCAAGGACGTGGTCCGGCTAGAACAGGTATCACTGCGCTACGGCGACGGTCCTTTCGTCCTGCGCAATCTCAGCTTTTCACTCGATCCCGGCAGTTTCCATTACGTCACTGGCGCGTCCGGTGCCGGCAAGACCAGCCTCTTGCGGCTTATCACCCTGGCACAGCGACCCAGTGCCGGGCGGGTGGCGGTCTTAGGCCGCGACAGCGCCAGCCTGAACCGCCACGCTCGCGCCGAGACCCGCCGGCGGATCGGCATGGTGTTTCAAGAGTTCCGCCTGCTGGACCACCAGAGTGTCCTGGACAATGTGATGCTGCCGATGAAGCTGATCGGCCACACCGGCCCGCAGGTCGAGCATCACGTGCGTGAACTCTTGTCGTGGGTCGGCTTGGGCGACGCGCTGGAGGCTTTGCCTCCGACCCTCTCCGGCGGCCAGCAGCAGCGGGTCGCCATCGCCCGTGCCGTGATCAGCCGGCCCAATCTGCTGCTGGCCGACGAGCCAACCGGCAATGTCGACGACCGGATCGCGGCGCGTCTGCTCTATCTTTTCGAGGAACTGAACCGGCTGGGGACCACCGTGTTGATCGCCACGCACAACGAGCACCTGATCGAGCAGTTCAAGCACCCGGTGATCCGCCTGGGCGAGGCTCCCGGCAGGCGCGCCCCCGCTCCGGCGCCGCCGGCTGCGGATAGGCCCGAGGGCAGACGAGAGGCCTAGCCGGTCATGTTGTTTGCCCGTCCCGACATTCCTTTGGATCAGGACGCCTCGGTGCGTTTCATGCCCTGGTTAATCGCCTTCATGGTGTTCCTGGCGACCCTGGCGCTGACCAGCCTTCTGGTGGTGGAGAGCCTGGTGGAGCGCTGGGACCGCGGCCTGCGCGCCGAATTGACGGTGCAGATCCCGCCGCCCGACGGCGCCGCGCCGCCCGACGTGCTGCAGGGGCTGCGCCAGCAACGCCTGGACAAGGTCTTGAATGTGCTGGCCGCCACGCCCGGAGTGCTGGAGGCTCAGGAGCTGTCGCAGGAGGCGGTGGGACAGCTGGTCGAGCCTTGGCTGGGCAGCAATCGGGCCGAGGTGCAGGCCTTCCTGCCCAACCTCTTGGCGGTGCGTATCGATCCGGCGGAGACCTTGGATCTGCCAGCCTTGCAGCTGGCCCTGGACCGGGCCGTGGGTGGCACCCAGGTGGACGACCATAAACGCTGGCTGGGCGCATTGATCCGCTTGGCTCGCTCGGTGGAACTGGGGGCTCTGGTGGTGCTTGGGCTGGTGGCGATGGCTGGGGCTGCAACGGTGATCTTCGTCACCGGCGCCAGTCTGGCGATCCACCATCCGGTGATCGAGTTGCTGCACCTCATGGGGGCGGAGGATCGCTATATCGCCAGGCAGTTCCAGGACCACGCCCTGCGCTTCAGCCTGCGTGGCGGCATCTTGGGCTTCGCAGCGGCGGTCGGCGTGATTGCCATCTTCGCCTATCTGGGCGAACAGGTGGAGAGCGCCGTCATCCCGCGCATTGAGCTGGGCATGTTCGACTGGGCAATTGTGGCGTCGGTTTTGTTGGCAACCTGCTTGCTTGCCATGGTAACGGCACGATGCACCGTCACCAGAACCTTGGGGACGTTGCAGTAGCACAGGACGGCTTGGCGAATCGGGGCGCGGCCCCGCAGGATCGCCGGGCGGCCGCTGCTGCGGCCGGGCAAACTTTGGCCAGGGTCTGGGCGGGACTATGGTGCGAACGCTGACGGTGGCGCTGATCCTGCTGATTGGGCTCGGTGGGGGCTTCATTCTTTTCGTCGAGACCCTGCCCCGCACCCCCGACAAGGCGACCCAGCGTGCCGACGCCATCGTGGTCTTGACCGGCGGCGCGGCGAGGGTGGCCGCAGGTCTGCGCCTTCTGGCCGCCGGGCGGGCGGAGACGCTGCTGATCTCCGGCGTGCATCGGGACACCGACATGCCCGACATCCTGGCTCTGGCGCCCGACGTGCCGGAGAGCCTGGGGGAGCGCATTACCCTCGACCGGGACGCCGCAGACACCGTGGGCAATGCCCGCGAGACCGCGGCCTGGGCCGAGGCGCACGCCGTCGAAAGCCTCTATGTGGTGACCGCAGCCTACCATATGCCGCGCAGCCTCTTGCAACTGGAGCGCGCCCTGCCGGGGGTCGAACTGCTCCCCCACCCGGTGTTTCCGGAGCGAGTCGAACAGCGCAGCTGGTGGTCGTCCTCGACCAGCGCCAGCCTGCTTTTGGGCGAATACCTGAAGTACCTCTTTACACTGGCCACCAGCCCCTTCGGCGCCAGGCCGGGGTCCTCTTGACGAGCCCGCCGGGCCCTGCGCACCAAGGCGCCATGAGCTGGTTGCGCGCGCTCGCCTTCAACATCTATCTGCAGATCTGGACCCTCGGGATGGCTTTCGTCTTCGGGATCAGCCTCCTGTTCAGCACCAACGTGGTCATGCGCTTCGCCAAGTTCTGGGCGCGCGGCGTGTGCTTGGGGGCGCAGGTCTTCCTGGGCATTCGCGCCGAAATCCGGGGCGCAGACTATCTGAAGGACCGGCGCGTGGTCCTGGCAGCCAAGCATCAATCCAGTTGGGAGACGCTCAAGCTCACGACCTTGGTGCCGCTGGCGGCAACGGTGCTGAAGCGCGAACTGACGCAAATACCGGTCTATGGCTACTATTTACGCCGTACCGGGATGATCCCGGTCGACCGCGATCTGGGCGTCACGGCGATCCGCTCGCTGATCGAACAGGCCAAGCTGCGCCTGGATATGGGCCGCACCGTCATTATCTATCCCGAAGGTACGCGCGTCTCCATCGGCCGCAAGCCGCACTACTTTCCGGGGGTGGCAGCGCTCTACAAGCAGCTAGGCGTGCCGGTCGTTCCGGTCGCCTTGAACTCCGCCGTCTACTGGCCGCGCGGCAGCTTCGTCAAGATCCCCGGCACCATCGTGATCGAAGCCCTGCCGCCGATCCGGCCGGGTCTGGACCGCAAGACCTTTCTCAAAGAACTGGAGAAGCGAATCGAGACCGCCACCGCGCGCCTGGTCGAGGAAGGGCGGGCCGATCTCCGCCGCCGCGGCTATGAGCCTCCGTAACAGAACTGGGAATGGCACAAACAGCGAGCAAGCGCATGGCCCGACAGAGGGATAGGCTCGGTCCTGACGGCCCGGCCTTGAGACGCAGAGTTAAGGAGCTTTTCGGCAATGCGCGCAGGGAGCGTTGTGGCGCGGATGTCGTGCGATCGAAGCTGCTTGTTGTGGATTCTGGGGGGGAGCGTCGGCAAGGGACTTGCCCGACCGGGAAGGGCAAGGAATTGAGCCGCCGATGCCGGGGCATGCCACAGGGGCCGGCGGCGCCGGCCCTGGGATCGAGCCTTTCTTCGACGATGGCGCCTGCGACCCGGCCACGCCGATGGGGTGCCCAGCCAGTGTCCGCGCTGCGGCAATGCCTGCCCGATAGCTCGGGAGGGCTCTACGCTCTGCCGCGGCTGCGGTCATTCCAACTGCGCTTGCCGGCTGCGTCGTCAACGGCCGGCCCATGAGCGTCCGCCTCTGCCAGCGCTGCAGCGCCGAGCTGGCGCCCGACGACATCCGCTGTGCGCGCTGTGGCGCCCGCACGCCGTTACCCTACCCTTGGTATCTGCCGATCCTGAGCGGCATGATCCTGCTGCTGATCGCTTGGGCAGTGATCGACCCGGAGGTGGTTTGGGACTACATCGCCGGTTTCGGTGCGCGTTAGACGGCGGGTCTTTCCGCCGGCGCCGGCGTGCCGCTCTCTTGCTTCTTCCCGTCGCGTCGGCAGATCAGCGGGTCGGCACCGGCCTGTCGCCGCTGTAGTCGTAGAAGCCGCGGCCTGCCTTGCGGCCGACCCATCCGGCCTCGACGTATTTGACCAGCAGCGGGCAGGGGCGATACTTCGAGTCGGCCAGACCCTCGTAGAGCACCTGCATGATGGCGAGGCAGACATCCAGGCCGATGAAGTCTGCCAACTCCAGCGGACCCATTGGATGATTGGCACCCAGACGCATGGCGGTGTCGATCGAATCGACCGAGCCCACCCCTTCGTAGAGCGTATAGACCGCCTCGTTAACCATCGGCAGCAGCACCCGGTTTACGATGAAGGCCGGAAAGTCCTCGGCCGAGACCGGGGTCTTGCCCAGCGCCAGCGTGAGGTCGCGCAAGCTCTTTACCGTGTCTTCGCCGGTGGCGATGCCGCGAATCAACTCCACCAGCTGCATGACCGGGACCGGGTTCATGAAGTGCATGCCCATGAAGCGCTCCGGCCGGTCGGTGGTGGAGGCCAGGCGGGTAATGGAGATGGAGGAGGTGTTGCTCGCGATCAGCGCCTCCGTCTTCAGGTGCGGACGCAGCTGCTTGAAGATCTCGCGCTTGATCTGCTCGTCTTCGGAGGCTGCCTCGATCACCAGATCGCAGCCGCTCATGGCTTCCAGGCCCAGGCTGCTGCCGATGCGGGCGATGGCCTCGACCTTGTCGTCTTCGCCGATCTTGCCGCGATGGACTTGGCGGTCCATGTTGCGCTCAATGATGGCCTTGCCGCGGGCAAGCGCATCTTCGGAGATATCGCTCATGCGGACATCCAGTCCGGCCAGCGCACAGACATGAGCGATACCGCTGCCCATCTGGCCCGCCCCGATGATGCCCACCGATCGAATGTCTGCCATCTCCGCCTTCCTTCGTTACGCCGGCGCCGGCGCTCCCCTTCGACCCCGGCGCCGTTTTCTTCAGCCCAGTTGCTCGTCCAGCTCGGGCACCGCCTGAAACAGATCGGCCACCAGACCGTAATCGGCTACCTGGAAAATTGGCGCTTCCTCGTCCTTGTTGATCGCCACGATCACCTTGGAGTCCTTCATGCCCGCCAGATGCTGGATGGCGCCCGAGATACCCACCGCGATGTAGAGATCGGGGGCGACCACCTTGCCGGTCTGGCCAACCTGATAGTCGTTGGGGGCATAGCCCGAATCGACGGCCGCGCGGCTGGCACCGACGGCGGCGCCCAGCTTGTCGGCCACCTTCTCCAGCATGCCGAAGTTGTCGGAGGCCTGCATGCCGCGGCCGCCGGAAATCACCACCCGTGCGGTGGTCAACTCCGGCCGCTCGTTCCTGGTAAGCTCTTGCCCGGCGAAGCGGGAAAGGCCTTTAGCGCCGGTGCCCGCCAGCTCCTCGATGGCAGCACTGCCACCGGTCTCGGCGACTGGATCGAAGGTAGTCGTGCGCACGGTCAGGACCTTGATCGCGTCGTTCGACCTGACCTTGGCCAGCGCATTGCCGGCATAGATTGGCCGCACGAAGGTGTCCGGACCCTCGATGGCAGCGATGTCGGAGACCTGCTGTACGTCCAGCAGGGCGGCAGCGCGCGGCATGACGTTCTTGCCGAAGGTGCTGGCGGCCGCCAGCAGGTGGCTGTAATCGCTGGCCAGGCGGACGATCAGCGGCGCCAGGTCTTCTGCCATCTGATGGCCATACTCGGCCGAATCGGCCTTCAGCACCTTGGCCACACCCGGCAGGGCGGCGGCAGCCGCGGCGGCGGCGGCGCAGTCCTGGCCGGCCACCAGAACATGGATGTCGCCGCCCAGAGCGCCTGCGGCGCTGACGGCGTTGAGCGTGCCGGATTTCAGGCCGGCGTTGTCGTGCTCCGCGATGACCAGAGTGCTCATGACAAGACCTTCGCCTCGTTCTTCAGTTTGTCCAAAAGCTCGGCAACCGACCCGACCTTGATGCCGGCCTTGCGGCCCGGCGGCTCGCTGACTTCCAGGATCTCGAGACGCGGGGTTACGTCGACGCCCAGATCTTCCGGCGTCACGCTGTCCAGCGGCTTCTTCTTAGCCTTCATGATGTTCGGCAGGCTGGCGTAGCGCGGCGTGTTGAGACGCAGATCGACGGTGACGATCGCCGGCATCTTCAAGATGACCTTCTCCAGACCGCCGTCGACCTCGCGGGTGGCGGCCAGACCCTCGCCCTCCAGGGCGATCTTGGAGACGAAGGTCGCCTGAGCCCAACCCAGCAGGCCGGCCAGCATCTGACCGGTCTGGTTGTTGTCATTGTCGACCGCCTGCTTGCCGAGGATCACCAGACCGGGTTCTTCCTTCTCGACCACGGCCTTCAGCAGCTTGGCGATCGCCAGCGGCTCCAGTATCGCATCGCTTTTCACCAGGATTGCCCGGTCGGCACCCATGGCCAGCGCGGTCCGCAGGGTCTCCTGCGACTGCTGCACGCCGGCGGCGACGGCCACGATCTCGCTTGCGGTACCAGCTTCCTTCAGGCGTATGGCCGCTTCGACCGCAATTTCGCAGAAGGGGTTCATCGCCATCTTGACGTTGGCCGTCTCGACACCGCTCTTGTCCGCCTTGACGCGGACCTTCACATTGGCGTCGATGACCCGCTTGATGGGTACGAGTACTTTCATCCTCTTGGCCTCAGACGTTTCTCTAGGAGAGATCCGACGGCGTACGCGTCATGTCCGGAAGACGCAGCACGCCTGCTATCGAAATTGCCGGCACGGCGCCGGCATAACCGACGACGCTACCTCATTTCGCACTGCACAATATGTATGCTGGCGAAAGCCTGTCAATCTTGGCAAAAGCCCGGGCTTGTGAAAAGCTGGTGCATGGCAGCATTTCTCAACGATTGGCGCCGGGTATCCACAAGACATCGGCGCGGCCCTTGTCGTTGGCATGGCGCGCCATTACGAACAGCAAGTCGGAAAGTCGATTGATATACTTCACCGCTTCCGGATTGACCATCTCCACAGCGGCGAGCGCGGTGATTTGGCGCTCGGTTCGGCGCGCCACGGTGCGGGCGAAATGCAGCCGCGCTGCTGCCGGCCTGCCGCCCGACAGCACGAAGGAATTCAGCGGCTCCAGTTCGGCATTCAGCCGGTCGATTTCCGCTTCCAGATAGGCCACCTGCGCAGCGGCGATGCGCAGCGGCGGGTATTTGGGATTTTCCGCCTCCGGCGTGGCCAGATCGGCGCCCAGATCGAACAGGTCGTTCTGTATGCGCGAGAGCAGGGCATCGTCGCTATCCCGGCTTTCCAGGCGCGCCAAACCGATGGCGGCCCCGGTCTCGTCGGCCGACCCATAGGCCGCGACCCTGAGATCATGCTTGGCCACGCGGCTGCCGTCGGCCAGCGATGTGGCGCCCTTGTCGCCGCCGCGCGTGTAGATTTTGGTGAGCTTGACCAATCCTTTGCCTTTCTACGGAAAGCCACGGCCCAGAGCTGGGGCCGGCCTTGCTTGCACGCAACCGCCCCTCAGGTGGCGCCTTCGATCGCCATGGCAATGACGAAGAGGATGAGCGCGATGCCTTGGGCAAGCACGCGATAGCGCATCAGCATGTTGCCGTGCCTGGCATTGAAGCTGCCGCCGCGTGCGTAAGAAATCAGCCCGGTGAAGAGAATCGCCAGGACGGTGATCATGGCGGCGATCATGAGGATGACAGCGAAGGTTCCCATAGCGATGGAACTATAGGGCCGCCGCCGCGGCGGTTCCAGAGCCTCCCGCTGTTGAGGCCTTCGCCCGGCGGGAGGCTCCGGTTCCGCACCTTGCCATAGGCCGCCTCTGCCTTGGCCCATTCATGGCCGCGGCGATCGGCTCGCCCCCGGCCGAAGCAACCTCCCGGAACCTCAACAACGGCCTTCGCATCCTCAAGGCGGGGTTGCGTCCGTTCGGAACCGCATCGCTGCGCACGATAGCCTCCCTCCGTGCCGACTGTCCGGTTAGTTACGGCCGCTGGCAAGCAGGCTGCGGGCGATCACCTCTGCTTGGATCTCGGCCGCACCCTCGAAGATGTTCAGGATCCGCGCATCGCAAAGCACGCGGCTGATCCTGTACTCCTCCGCATAGCCGTTACCGCCATGCACCTGTAGCGCATTGTCGGCGTTTGCCCATGCGACACGGGCGGCCAGCAGCTTCGCCATGCCGGCTTCCCTGTCGCAGCGCCGGTCGCTGTCCTTCTGGCGTGCCGCGAAATAGGTCAGCTGGCGGGCCACCATGGTCTCGACCGCCATCCAGGCCAGCTTGCCGGCCACCCGTGGGAAATCGATCAGGGCCTTGCCGAACTGAACCCGCTCCTTGGCGTAGGCGAGCCCCAGTTCCATTGCGTTCTGGGCCACGCCGACGGCGCGCGCGGCGGTCTGGATGCGGGCCGATTCGAAGGTGGCCATCAACTGCTTGAAGCCTTGGCCTTCCTCGCCGCCCAAAAGGTTTTCCGCCGGCACCGCAAACCCGTCGAAGCCCAGTTCGTATTCCTTCATGCCGCGATAGCCCAGGACCTTGATCTCGCCGCCGGTCATGCCCTCGGCGGGGAAGGGCTCGGTTTCGCTGCCACGCGGCTTCTCGGCCAGGAACATGGAAAGCCCGCGCCAGTCCTCGGTCTCCGGCTTGCTGCGGGCCAGCAGGGTCATGAGGTCGGAGCGGCTGGCGTGCGTGATCCAGGTCTTGTTGCCCCGGATGCGGTAGCTGCCGCCTTCCAGAACCGCGCGGGTACGCAAGGACCCCAGGTCGGATCCGCTATTCGGCTCGGTGAACACCGCGGCCGGCAGAATCTCGCCCGATGCGATCTTCGGCAGATAGCGCTGCTTCTGCGCCTCGGTGCCGCCCAGGCGGATCAACTCCGCCGCGATCTCCGAGCGGGTGCCGAGCGAGCCCAGGCCGATGTAGCCGCGCGAGAGCTCTTCGGTCACCACGCACATGGCCATCTTGCCCATGCCCGACCCGCCGTATTCCTCCGGCACCGTTAGGCCGAAGACGCCCAAGCCGGCCAGTTCCCGGACCGCGGAATCGGGGATCAGAGCGTCCTTGCGGTGCCACTCCTGCGCATCCTCGGCATAGCCGTCTGCCAGCTTGGCGAAGGTCTCGCGGATCATCTCCAGCGTCTCGTCGTCGAGGCCGTCGTCGCCGAAGCTGCCCCCAGCCAGGATCCCGGCAATGCGCTGGCGCACTTGGGCGCTGTTGCCGCCATCCGCCAGGCGCTTGACTGCCGGCCCCCAAAGCGCCTGGACCTCCCGATCGGCAAGGCCCATGTCGGCGGGGCGCAGGAGCTCGCCCTGGCTCATCGGCAGCCCCCCCCGAAGCTGCTGCAGGTACTCGCCGAAGGCGGCCTGCAGCAGCAGCTGTTCCATTTCGCCGAAGCGGCCGGCGGCCTGCATCCGCCCGGCCCAGGCCAGCATTTCCTTGAGGGCAGCGACGTAGGTCAGAGTCCAGGAGAGGCCGTGCGCGGCCTGCTGCTGTCGCTCCAGCAGGGCGGGATCGGCCTTACTGCCGGGGGCGGCACCGTTGGGAGCCACACCGTTGGGAGTGACACTGTTGGGGGCAACGAGGGCGGCAACCGCAGCCCGGGCGGCGGCACCGAAGCGCTCTGCGGCAGCCGCGGCCTCGCTGCAGTCGGCGAGCAGGCCGTCGAGGATCACGCTGTCGGCGGCGGGCTCGAGGGCGGCTTCGGACATGGCTAGATCCTACTCCTGATGCAGGGTTGCTTGCGCCCCCCAAGCGCCGAAATACCGGCATCTAAAACACCGGCGCCGGGAGGGCTGCGGCTGCTCCGGCGTCCAAGCCGTCCCGCCGGGGAGGGCAAGGCGGTCGATTGCCGACTGCGGCCGCTGCTTGGTGGCGCCAGGCCCCAGCCAAAGGCGCCTGCTTTTTCCGCCGCGCCATCGCCCCAGGCCGGGCTTGCGAGCCCGGAGAATTATCCCGGCGGCCCGAGGACAAGCCCGAGAACAAGCCCTAGAACAAGAGAGCGGATTTTGCCGCCCCGCTTGCTGGCTCTGCGCCGGGATTTAGCCCTCGCGTGCCTCTTCGACAGTGCGCATGCCCGGACGCTTGGCCTGCACCAGCACCGCCATGTTGCCGGGTTTGTGCTGGTTCTTCATCATCTTGGTGTGGGCATGCGGAATGTCGTTCCAGGGGAAGACTTCGCTCATGCAGGGGTCGATGCGGCGCTCTACCATCAGGTGATTGGCCTGACTGGCCTGCAGCAGGTTGGCGAAGTGGCTGCCCTGGATACGCTTCTGACGCATCCACACGAAGCGGGCGTCGAAGGTGATGTTGTAGCCGCTGGTACCGGCGCAGAACACCACCATGCCGCCGCGTTTCACAACGAAACAGGAGACCGGGAAAGTCGCCTCGCCCGGATGCTCGAAGACGAAATCGACGTCGTTGCCCTTGCCGGTGATTCCCCAGATGGCCTTGCCGAATTTACGGCATTCGCGCATGTAGTCGCCGAAGCCTTCCCCGTTCACCGGCGGCAGTTGGCCCCAGCAGTTGAAGTCGCGGCGGTTGATCACGCCCTTGGCCCCCAGCGAGAGCACGAAGTCGCGCTTGCTCTCGTCGGAGATGACGCCGATGGCATTGGCGCCGGCAGTGGAGATCAGCTGGATCGCCATTGAGCCCAGGCCGCCCGAGGCGCCCCAGACCAGCACGGTGTGGCCGGGGCGCAGGATGTGCGGGCGATGGCCGAACAGCATGCGGTAGGCGGTCGCCAGGGTGAGGGTATAGCAGGCGCTCTCTTCCCAAGTCAGGTGGCGCGGGCGCGGCATCAATTGACGGTCCTGCACCCGGCAAAACTGCGAGAAGGAGCCGTCCGGCGTCTCGTAGCCCCAGATCCGCTGCGAGGGCGAGAACATGGGATCGCCGCCGTTGCATTCCTCGTCGTCGCCATCGTCCTGGTTACAATGTACCACGACCTCGTCGCCGACCTTCCAGCGCTTGACCTTGGAGCCGACCGCCCAGACGATGCCCGAGGCGTCGGAGCCGGCAATGTGATACTCGGCATGGTGCACGTCGAAGGGTGAGACCGGGGTGCCTAGACCGGCCCAGACGCCGTTGTAGTTGACGCCCGCCGCCATCACCAGGATCAGCACGTCGTGGCTGTCGAGCTGCGGCGTGTCCACGACCTCGACCTGCATGGCCTGTTCCGGCTCGCCATGACGCTCACGGCGGATCAGCCAGCCATACATCTTGCCCGGCACATGTCCCAGCGGCGGTATCTCGCCGACTTCGTAGAGATCCTTCACGGGTCGATCCTCGCGCAGCGGCACAACGTTATCCGGCTCCGTCATCGTCCTCGAACACCCCTTTGCCCGGTCCCGGGGGCGAGCCCGGTGTTTCCGGGTCTCGCTCCGTTACCGGCTATTGCCGTTTGGCCTGTTATCTTACCTTCGCGTTTTTTGCAATGCAGCAAAAGTGGGCAGCAAACAAGTGGGCGGCAGGTCAGATGGGATGTTAAGTGTGTGTGGCGCATTGTCTCGATAGCGGCGGTGCGGCCGTCCGGGGCAGGTGCGCATCTCTATCGTTTACCGCTCCCCTCCGCCGAAGACGGCGGCTTGCGTCCATGGCTGTGCGGAGGCAGGCTACCGGCCTGTTGCATCGCAACAGGGGCTTGCGTAGCTTTTTGCTGAGGTAAACGATATTTTGTTGCGCATCCGCCGGTGGCCGGCGCGCGGGGAGGCAGCGATGAACGAAGCGGACAGGCAATCCAACGGCAAGACAGCCGGCCGCGACCGCCCCTGGCTGATGCGTACCTACGCCGGGCACTCGACGGCGGCGGCCTCGAACGCGCTTTACCGCAAGAATCTGGAGAAGGGGCAGACCGGCCTCTCGATCGCCTTCGATCTGCCGACCCAGACCGGCTATGACAGCGACCATATCCTGGCCCGCGGCGAGGTCGGAAAGGTCGGCGTACCGGTGGGCCACATCGGCGACATGCAGACCCTGCTGGCGGAAATCCCGCTCGACAGGATGAACACCTCCATGACCATCAACGCCACCGCCCCCTGGCTGCTGGCGCTCTACATCGCCGTTGCCGAACGGCGGGGCCTGGCGCGCAAGGCGCTCAGCGGGACCACGCAGAACGACGTGATCAAGGAGTATCTCTCGCGCGGGACATACATCTTCCCGCCCGCGGCCTCGCTGAAGATGACCGCCGACGTCATCGCCTTCACCCTGGCCGAGGTGCCGCGCTGGAACCCGGTCAACGTCTGCAGCTATCATCTGCAGGAGGCCGGTGCCACGCCGGTGCAGGAATTGGCCTATGCCTTGGCCACGGCGATTGCGGTACTGGACAGCGTCAAGGCCTCGGGTCAGGTACCGGACGCGGTCTTTCCTAAGGTGGTGGGGCGCATTTCCTTCTTCGTGAACGCCGGCCTGCGCTTCGTCACCGAGCTGTGCAAGATGCGTGCCTTCACCCGTCTGTGGGACCGGATCTGCCGGGAGCGCTATGGCGTCGAGGATCCTGCTCTGCGCCGCTTCCGCTATGGGGTGCAGGTGAACTCTCTGGGGCTGACCGAACAGCAGCCGGAGAACAACGTCTACCGCATCCTGATCGAGATGCTGGCCGTAACCCTGTCTAGGGATGCGCGCGCCCGCGCGGTGCAGCTGCCGGCCTGGAACGAGGCCTTGGGCCTGCCGCGGCCTTGGGACCAGCAGTGGTCGCTGCGTCTGCAGCAGATCATGGCCTTCGAGACCGATCTGCTGGAGTATGGCGACATCTTCGACGGCGCACCCGTGATCGAGGAGAAGGTGACGGCCCTCTGCGGCGAGGCCGAGGCCGAGCTGGCCCGTATCGAGGCCATGGGCGGCGCCGTCGCCGCGGTCGAGAACGCCGCCATGAAGCGCGCCCTGGTGGAGAGCGCCATCCTGCGCACGCAGGCAGTCGAGAGCGGCGAGATGACCGTGGTCGGCGTCAATGCCTTCACCCAGACCGAGCCCTCGCCGCTGACCGCCGATGCCGGGGACAGCGGTACCGGGGACGCCGGTTCCGGAAAGGGCGGCGCCATGACCGTCGATCCGGCCGCCGAGGCGGAGCAGATCGAAGGGCTCAAGGCCTGGCGTGCCGGGCGCGATTCGGCCGCTGCGGAGGCTGCCCTGAACAGGCTTGAGAGCGTGGCGGCGGCGGGCGGCAACGTCATGGCGGCCTCCATTGCCTGCGCCCATGCCGGTGTGACCACCGGCGAGTGGGGCGCGGCGCTGCGCCGGGTGCTGGGCGAGTACCGGGCCCCCACCGGTATCGGCGCCGGCCTGCCGGCCGCCGGCGAAGCCCGCGTGGCCGGGGTCCGCGGCCGCATCGAGGCCTTGACCGCCAGCCTGGGCCGGCGGCCGAAGATGCTGGTCGGCAAGCCCGGCCTGGACGGCCATTCCAACGGCGCCGAGCAGGTCGCGGTGCGCGCCCGAGACTGTGGTTTCGAGGTGGTCTACGAGGGCATCAGATTAACGCCCGAAGAGATCGTCAATGCCGCCCTGGAGGAGGGCGTCCATGTCGTGGGGCTGTCGATTCTCTCCGGCTCTCACCTGGTGCTGGTGCAAGAGATCCTGCGGCTGCTGCGGGACGCGGGTTTGGCCGCCGTGCCGGTCGTGGTCGGCGGAATCGTCCCGCCGGAGGATGCGGCGCAACTGCGCGCGGCCGGGGTGGCCGCGGTCTATACACCCAAGGACTTCGACCTCACCGCCATCATGGCGGACATCGCCGGCCTGCTGGAGGACAGGCCGGCGGCGGCCTAGACGGCGGTTTGGCGGTCGATTTTCGCGGGCTGCGGCAGGCTTTGAAAAGCCGGGCCCGCCCCCCTTCGTTGTGCCGGAAAGGACGTTGCAAGCGCGGTGACCTTGCAAAGGCCGTGCAGGGCGCGTGCAATGCCCTTGCAGGGGCGATTCACGAGCATCCGGTCCGGTTCAAGCTGTACCGGCTGCCGAGGTCCATGATCGTGCCGTCCCCTTAGCGTCCGGTGAGGTTGCCGTCGGCGTCACAAGACCCCTAGTCCCTGCCGGCATAGCAGGCTGAGGCGGTAAAGGGGATTGCGCAGGCCGCCGGGCTGCGTGGCGTACCTCCCGTGGAGTTCCTCAAAGATGCGCTGGAGGTTGGGTCTATAAGATCGACTTGAGCTCACAAGAGAGCGAGTTGCTGTATCGCATCCAATCGGACCACGCCGTTGATCAGCCACCTTTTAGGATACCGGTAGTGAGTTCCCATGGCGAGGAGCATTCCTTTGCAGGGATATTCTTCACCGAACACTTTTTCATCTTGGCCAGTGTATGCTCCTGGCCGTACTTTCTCTCCCAACGATGGTAGGTTGTCTCAGTTTCCCAATCTTGGCAAGTACCCTCTCTTTCTCCATCGTCGCTGCGGTACCGATACTTGAACCGGTAAGGGCAGGGTTTGCGGGGGATGATTGGCCCGCTGTTGAAGAGATCCTTCTGGTTCCTCAGTGCATCGAATTTCGCCGCCTCTTCCTCGATTTTTGTATCGCTTTTGCGCTCCACCTTGAACTCGGTAATCTCCGCCTTCAGCAAGGCAAGGCTTCGTTTCTCATTTTGCTCCTTATCCAAGGATGTCACTATCGAACTCGCCAGAAACTGCTATCTCTCAGCCTTCTTGAGCTTTCCCACTATCTCAAGATTCGCTTGATCGGCACGACGGCTTTCGGGGCGAGCATCGTCGTCCGGCATCCGCCACTTGAACCGCACGCGATCCCAGCGCCCAAATTTCTGTCCCTCGTCAAGGGTCCGAAATGCAATCGGATACAGCTGCAACCAGTTGCCTTGCAGGTCGATGGCGGCACAGCAAACGGTCTCGCCGTGCCTTCGGCTGACTTGAGGCGCAGCTTTGACGATTACAATTGCTTGGGTTTCGCCCGAATTCATTACGCGGGAGGCCCATGAGCGTACCGCCCGGCCGCCTGGGCCAGTCCCTGCCGGACGGTTTCGTGGCTGACGCAGAGCTTGCCCCGGCGCGCCATCTCAGCCGCGACGATCGCGCCATGGCAATCGGCAACCTGGCGCTCGCAGCAGAGCAGGCAGGCGGGTGCGCCGCTGCCCGATGCTACCTCCAGCGCTGCCGCCAGGCCGGCTTGTGCGGCCTTGCCTTCCAGGTGGTCGCGATAGATGCGCCTGAAAGCATCCAGGTCTCCGCGCTTTGCAGAGTCGCGGCCGGGCTTGGGATTGCCGAGAGCGGCCAGGTGCAGGTAGGCGATCCCGGCCACCGCACAGGCTTGCGCAAGAGCTGTCTTGGAGAGACGGGTACGGCGCGCACATCGACGAGCGTCCCTACGGCAAGCGCCTTGAGGGTCGCGCTCGAGTCCTCGATCG
>JACOMY010000024.1 GCA_014324045.1 Rhodospirillales bacterium
AAAAACGCGGGCCCAAACGCGGGGTGGAGCAGCCCGGTAGCTCGTCAGGCTCATAACCTGAAGGTCGTAGGTTCAAATCCTACCCCCGCAACCAAATCTATAAACGACACCGCCAAAGCTTCACGGCCGTGAAATGACGAATGCGGAACGGCCAACGGCGAAATTCCCACCAAACTGTCCCGCAGGTTCATGACCCCAATCTGCTTACCGCCTCGCTCCTTCGACATCAAATCGAGACGATCCTGCCTCCGCGCAAAGTCTCTAGTATGGCTTTCGGTTAAACACGCTGTAAAATTCCGGCATAACGCCTTCATAGGTTCGGGGTACACCTTGAGAAATCTCTCCACTCTCCTCGGACCACTTCATCGCCCGCGGGAGTTGAAGATGCCGGTCTCTTATGCCAAGTCCGGGATGCGACTGTCGTATCGAGGCCATGATCGCCATCGCCTTTGACTGGATCGGGCCGCCACCCTGGCGATAGTAAGGCACTCAACAACGCCTTCAAAGACTCGACAGGGCCTGGAGACCGGCCTGTGATGTCGAGTGTTGCAATCAAAAGACTCTCCTCGGCGTCTCGGTTTGCAATGGCGTAGCGCGTGCAGATCGGGTCGGGCGGTAGCCCACCATGATGTGGATAAAGCAACATCACCTGCGAGCATCCGTAAAGCCGGCTGTAGGCCATCGACTGGTAAACATCGCCCTGGCCGACACCGTGTGGCCGGTCGTCCCTATGCGGTGCCATGCCTTTCCATTTCGTGTCGATAACCATCCGGGGGTGCTGACCTTCGTAGATGATGAGATCCGGTTGCGTGCGAAACCGCCCCGTCCCATCTGCAAAAAGGCAGTATCGGTAGCCGCCCTGCGGTACAATACGATAACCGCTGCCGGCTAACACGCGGGTCGACAGGCGGGCTACGTATCGCTCGAACAGAGCGCTCATCTCGAAGAGCAACGCATAACCGTCAATCGATCCTGTGCTGGTTTGCTGATGCCGGTTGGACAGGAACAACCGCGCGAAGGAAAGAAGCTCTTGCCATCGCTGGTCGTTCCGGTCCAGGGCGATCCGGTCCCAGTGCAGGGACGGAACGGGAACCTCGGTGACATCGGCATAAGCGAGGCTGATCGCGCGCAGCCTACGTCGATTGTCGGCGGCCTGAGCGAGTCGTTGCAGGCCTGTCACCACGGCGCGCATCACCCGGTTCAGGGCGGTATCGGGCGACAGGGCGTCAAAGCGGCAGGCGAGTCTCTGCGGTGCCGTAGCATGGCGTGAAAACTGCCGGGTGACATCGAGCTGTCCGCGCATGGCAGGAAGGTCGTCGGCGTGTTGCAGGTACCGTCGGGGCAGACCCATGCGCACCGCATCCACCAATCGGGAGCAGAAAAGACGGATCAACAGCTCCAGAATGGTGTCTTTCTGCCATCCAAGCTGCGCCAGCGAACCAGCCTCAATGCGCAGATCGTGTACGACCGCCAGCATGTCGATGAGGCGGCGGCGAAGAGCATCGTCAGTGGCCTCGCGCTCGCCCAAGCCCTCGATCTTCGGCAAGATTTCCAGCTGGCACCCCTCGGTGGCAATCACACCAACCACGCCTCGCGCTCGTAAGCCTTTGCGGCCATGTTCGAGAACGCCCTCGCCGCCGCGGCCTGCGAAGGCGGATCGCGCAGCAACTGCGGCAATCCGGTCGGCCTGCGCCTCCGGGATCGTCCTGTCGTCTTGGCCGTAGCCGATGCGCTGCCATTCGCGGAGGGTGCGCTGGATCATGATTGTTTGAGAAGCCTCGCGTAATCGAAGCCTTCATCGCGCACATCCCAACGGAAACGAGGTGGCGCGGCGCCATTGTCGAGGCCCGGCGGCGAGTCCAGAACAGAGCGGTTGAGGAAGCCACCCGCAATCTTCCCGTCGTGAGGCTCCAGGTCGCCCAGGACCGCCGCGATCTTGGCCCAGTCCTCAAAGAAGTACTCGGCCAGAAGCGGGATTACCTTGTACCGCATGACGTCATCGACATCGGCGGGTGTGTCGCAGCCGATGAAATAGGCATGCCCGAGCCGATGGTCCCGATCGCAGAGATATTCGATGCGCTCATTGAGGATCGACAGGAGGCCGGGCAGATCGATCCCGGTACGCTTGGCCGCTCCTGCCAACACAGATGGTTCAGGCATCAGCTCGCGGAAGGCGAAGCGCCGTCGCAGCGCCGTATCGAGCAGGGCGATGGACCGGTCGGCGGTGTTCATCGTGCCGATGATGTGCAGGTTCGAGGGGACGCCGAACTTCTCCCCGGAATAGGGCAGACGCACCTTGATCTGGTTCGGTTGGCCAAGCCGCTTGCCGGGTTCGAGAAGTGTGATCAACTCGCCGAATACCTTGGAAATATTGGCGCGGTTGATTTCGTCGATGATGAGGACGAAAGATTGAGGCCCCGCCGGGACCTTCGTCTGAGGGCTGTTCATATAGCCTTCGAGAGCTGGAACATTGAGGCGGGTTTTTTCGAGTAGGTAGATCGATTGGGTATCGAAGCTTTCGGAGTATATCTTTCGGACCTCGACGCCCTCGCGGTCGACCCAGAGCCATTGTACCGCTCGCCGATGGTGGTAAAGTCCTTCGGGACGTGGAATGAACTCGTACCCCCCGGCAAAGACGCCGATCGCCCGAAACAGGCTATCGCCCTTCGACAGAATGACAATGTCACCCTCATGCACATGATTGCAGAAGGTGTCCAGCATTCCGGACCGGACAGGAAGACTGGCGCTGTGATCGCCGTCCGGCTCTTTCGTCAGGATCTCGCTCAGGGGGATCAGCGTCGCCCGGCTGGTGTAAGCGCCAAAACGAATTGCCTGCGCGGAGGGCTTGGCGTCTTTCAGCCGCCGCAACGCCTGCACCCAAACCGATGTCGCGCCAGACTTGCCCGCCCAATGGGTTCCGGCAAAAATGCCGTTCAAGCCGCTGTGTTGATTCGCAACAGCCAGGTAATTGTGACCGTTCTTGTAAACAACACGAAGCCCCAACAAGCCCAGCATGCGCACAGCTATGTCGTAATCGGCGCCGCGTTCCAGGCCGCTCGGTTGCGAAGCAAGCTCGATCCATTCGGCAACACTCCGCCTTGTGCCGTTGCGTTCCGGATCGACGGCCTGGCTCAGCAGATGGTCGCGGCACCGGATCCCGTCGCGGACGTCCGGGTCGATCTGGCTCAGCACCGGCGCCTGTAGCTGCTCGACGACTTCGGCGCTGTTATCGAAACCGAGGAGCGTGTATTCTCCCTCGATGGGTTCTTCGAAAAGAGGCGCGTCCTTCGGGCTGTTCGCTTCACCGATCGACATTTTGAAGACTTGCCGGCCCTCCACCTGTACCCTGTCCTTTGCCGGTGAGTGTCCAAGGCTCATCTCGGCGCGCTTTGCGATGCGCCGAAAAATGCCCGGCACGGTCTCCAGCCGGAATCCGGCCGTGGATGTGTTCTCACCATCATCCGCGCGCGTCGTGGGCTGTCGCCCCTCGACGAATTCTTCATATGCCATGGACTGGTGGAAGGTGACGAACTCGATTCGTCCGGCGGCCACAAGACGTCGATAAGCGGCCATGAGTTTATCGCGCTTCCTCGGCACCGATTCCCCGCACAGGCGCAGGGCTTCTTCAGCTGTTCTGAAGGTCTTCCCGGTTCCGGGCGGGCCGTAGAGGATGAGATTTGTCGGCGCTGTCGTTTCCTGTTGTTTGGCATTGGCCATGTCTTTTTCTTTCATTCCGGTTGGCCCCAAGGCGCTGCCGGAAGCAGGTATACAGATCGTCTCGCCGAGTCCGGAATGGAAGAAAGTGACCGGGCTGTTGGGGACTCCGGTATATTTTACCTTTTTTGCGGGCCGGATTAATAGACTGTGCCATCACCTTGCCGAATTAGATCGGTGTCTTGCATGTGAATTATTCCTTGTCGATCAGGTCCGGTCAGCCGATTAAAGTCTCATAACCTGACAAAGTTGACTGTCCCTGGCGGCCCTACGATCTCGCTCCGGTTTTGGCGGGAAGCAGCCCGTCGGGGCGGATCAAGAGGGCGGCGATGACGGCGCTCAGCACGATCGCATCGCGGTAAGGTGCCAGTCGGTCAGGCAGGAAGGCTTGTGTCAGGACTTCGAGCGCACCGACGACAAAACCGCCGAGCACCGCGCCGCCAAGGCTGCCTAGCCCGCCGAGCACTGTAGAAATGAATGCCTTCAGAACCGGGAAGAAGCCCATCAGCGGGTCGACCGAACCGCGTTGTGCCGTCCAGATCACCGCGGCGATTCCGGCAAGGATGCCTGAGATTGCGAAAGACACGGCCACCACGCGATTGGCCTTGACGCCCAGCATCCGCAGCATCTCGAAATCCTCGGCCGCGGCGCGCATCGCCATTCCCATCGCGGTGCGGCGCAAAACAAAGGTGAGCGTCCCCAGCGAGGCGAACGTCACCAGGATCGACGCGGTGGGCACCACACCGATGGTCATTCCCGCAATCTGATAGCTGCCCGACCAGGAGGATGGGAAAGAAATCGGAACAGGCCGGGCCGAGATGCCGTTCTGGAACAGGACCTTTAGGATTTCGGACACTGCGAAGCTGGCGATCAGGAGAGAGACTACATCTGCCCCGCGCATCGCCCGGAAGGTCACGCGTTCCATTGCCAGCGCCATGAACAGAGCCGCCCCGATGCCGATGACTAAGGCCGCGAACGGCGGAAAGCCGAAGGTCATGGAAAGGAAAATGCCATAGCCGCCGAATGTCATGAGCTCGCCATGGGCGAAATTGATGAGCCGCACAATGGAAAAGACAATCGCTAGCCCCAGCGCCAGCATCGCGTAAATGCCGCCAAGGCTGAGCGCGTTGACGATTTGTTGCAACAGCAGTTCCATGGCGCCTCAGGCCGCCAGATAAGCGGATTTCAGGATGTCATCGCCCATCAAATCGCTCGGCGCCCCCGAGGCGGCGACAGAACCATTGGCCAACACCACCGCGTGATCGGCCACCTCAAGCGCCAGGGTGGCATTTTGTTCGACCAGCAAGATGGAGATGCCTTCGGCTTTCAGCTCTTCTATAATGCCGAAGATCCTGTCTACCATTTGCGGTGCAAGACCCAACGAGGGCTCGTCCATTAACAAAAGCTGCGGTTCGCTCATCAGCGCGCGGGCAACGGCCAGCATCTGCTGCTCGCCTCCCGACAAGAGCCCGGCAAGTTGCCTGCGGCGCTCGCCCAGAATCGGGAATCGCTGCATCAGCGCAGCGCGGCGCTCGGCAGCGGTCTCGGCATTCCCTGCGGCAGAGCCCGCGAGGATCAAATTCTCTTCTACCGTGAGCGAGGCAAAGATGCGCCGCCCTTCGGGAGAAATGGCCAATCCGGCGCGGACGATCGCATCTGGCGCAGCTCGTGTCATATCCTGGCCAAAGATCGAAATTCTTCCCGCTGCCGAGGGCACAACACCGGCGATTGCCATCACCGTACTGGTCTTGCCCGCCCCGTTTGCGCCCAAGAGAGCGGTGATGCCCGCCTTGGGCACCACCAAGTCGATGCGGCGCACTGCCCGGACCGGGCCATAGCGCACATCCAGAGCGTTTATGTCCAGAACGGCTTGCACCCTATTTGAGCTTACGGCTTGGGCAGGATGGCCGGATCGGCGGACTGACGCAGGACGAACTCCTTGTCGCCCGAGGCCGAGATCCTGGCTACCACCACATCGCGCAGCGGCATCCGGTCGGTTCCCGCGAAGGTGAAGTTCGACATTATGCCTTCACCGTTCTCAATGCCCGCCATGGCTTCGCTCACCGCGGCCGGATCGGTGCTGCCTGCGGCATCGATCGCCTGCTCGATCATATGTGCGATATCGCAGCCGTTGACGTAGTAGTTGTTGTCCGGTTCGGTGCCGGTTGCGGCCTTGAACCGGTCGATGAAGTCGGCATAGGCCGAGCCCTCATCCGGGAAACCGCCCGAGGTATGGACCACCCCGGTCACAACATCGCCCAAGCCGCGTATCGTGGGTGTGTCGAGTACGTCACCGCCCATCACCTGGGTATCGAGCCCGGCCCCGCGCAGCGCACGGATGAACGCTGGGAAATCAGGCTCCCAGGCCCAGGTCACAATAAGGTCCGGTGGGGTTGCCGCGCCCTGAATGGTGGTCACGATGGCCGAAAAATCGGGCTGGTTCAGCGAATAGTTACTTTCGCCCACAACCTTGCCGCCAAGAGCGCTGAAGGCCTCGCCGAAGTATTCCGGCCCGCCGAGGGTGTAAGCGCTATCGGGTGACTTTACCAGCCAGACACTCTCGAATCCCTGCTCGCGCGCATAGCCTGCCAGAACGGCGGCCTGCTGGTTGTCGGCAGGGTAGCTGCCGAACACATGTGGGCCAACCTGAGTCAGAACCGGCGCGGTGCCCGCGAATGTCATGGTTGGGATCATGTCGGCGGCGGTAATCTGCGCCGCGGCGATCGTCGGGTCGGCATCCGCAGAGGACACAATGAACTCTGCGCCTTCGTCGATCATCTCCTGCACCACTTGCACGCCCACAGCGATGTCGGAGCGGGTGTCCTTGACGATCAGCCTGACCGGTATGGTACCGTTCAGCCCGCCTTTGGCGTTGATCTCGTCAATGCAGAACTGAAAGCCCGCGTAGGCCGGGCCATCATAGGGTGCAAGATAGCCGGACTGGGCCGACATCACACCGATCACATAGTCTTCGGCGCAAGCGGCGCTGCCAATAGCCGAGATGGCGCTCGCCATCAGGAGTGTTTTGGTCTTCATGCTAAGATTCCCTCTGTTGGATCTGGACGGCCTCGATTGGTTCAATTTTGCCCGGCTACGCGTGCCGTCCGACCGCGCCCGATATAGGCTTCGATCACGCGCACATCGGCGCGGACCTTTTCCGGGGTGCCTTCTGCAACCTTTTGCCCCCGGTTCATCACGACAATCCGGGCCGAGAGCCGGTTGACGAATTTCAGATCGTGGTCGATCAGAAGGATACCGATATTGCGGTCACGCCCGATGGTCTCTAACCGGTCGGCGAGGTCATCGGTCTCGGCCGGGTTCATGCCGGCGGCAGGCTCGTCAAGCAGCAGGATCGCAGGCTCTTGAGCGAGCGCGCGTGCGATCTCAAGCCGCTTACGCGCGCCATAGGGCAAGTTTTCGGCCCGCATATCTGCGATGTCGTCCAGGTCGAAGGCCGCAAGTTCGCGAAGCGTGACTGCGTGCGCCTTGGCTCGGGTGTGGCCCGCAGCCAAAGCGGCAACCAGCACGTTTTCATAGGCGGTCAAACCGCTGAACAGCCGCAGATTCTGAAAACTCCGCGCAACGCGGCGGTTGATCACACCGTGGGGCGGCAGATAGGTCAGATCTATGTCCCCGATACGGGCTGTACCTGTATCGGCGTCGTATTGCCGGGTCATCAGGTTGACGAGCGTCGATTTGCCCGCACCGTTGGGGCCGATGAGGCCGGTAATCCGGCCCGTCGGTACCTCAAAACTCACACCGTCGACGGCTTTGACGCCTGCGAAATTTTTCGATAGACCTTGCGCTACAAGCTGCATTTCGCCCACTGGCACAGGGGCGTCGGCTGGGCGCGTAGCGCGCCCAACCCGTCGCAGAAGCAAGGCGCCCGCGCCGGGACCAAGCTCGAACCCGCCTACAATCCCTTGCGGGCGTAGCCAAATCACTAAGAGGATCGCCAGGCCAAGCGCCACAGTGGTCAGACCAAAGACTTCGGGTAGAGTGAAGCCCAGAACGGTCGTGCCCCCCTCGAGGTTGCGGACCGAGTTCTGCATAAACGTCACGGCGATCACGCCCACAACCGCGCCGCCGACCGAAGCCATGCCGCCCACGATCATCATCACGACTTGGGCGAACACCAGGTTGAGATAGAAAGATGCGGGCGAGAAAGCGCCAAGGATATGCCCATAGAGCGCGCCAGCGACGGTAGCCATCGCGCCCGACAGGCTCCAGGCGATCAGCCGGGCGCGGCTCGGTGCGATCCCCAGCACGGTCGCGGCGTCCTTGTCATCGCGTACAGCGCGGGCGAAGAGCCCCCAGCGGCTCTCGCGATAAACCCGCGCGATCAGGACGAACACCAACGCCGCGATCAGGACAATGAGCAGATCGGTTACACGCGGCACGCCATAGAAGGTTTGGCTGCCCCGAGTAATCTCTCTTGCGCTTACGGCGACGGAATGGACGATGATCAACAGCCCCAGCGTGGCGATGGTGGCCGAGGCCCCCGCAAGCCGTGCAATCGCGCTTCCGGTCAGCAAAGCCACCGCCAGCCCGGCCAGCGCTACGAAGGGCATCGCCATCAAGACCGACAGCTCATATCCCGCCAGCCATCCCGGCAAATCCGGCAGGGCCGAACGTTGTAGCCCTACAGGCATCGTCAAAATGCCGGACAGATAGGCGCCCACGGTCATAAAGGCCCCATGGCCGAAGCTTACGATCCCAGTATTACCGCAATAGACCATCAGTGAGACAACTGCCGCCACGTTCACACACATCAATACGGCAATGCGCTCACCCGTGCGCCCAAAGCCCCAGACCAGTACCGCCACTGTGACTAGCAGCACCGCCAGCGACGCAACCGTGCGCAGTCCATTGGCCGCTTGCAGCCGTGTTGGATGGGTATTGAGCGAAGGTGCGTTCATCCACCAGTCCCGGCCGGTTCGCCAATCGACTCGGCAGTGGTGACCTGCCGACAATAGCCCTTGATGGTGCGCAAGTTGTGGTCGTGACGCTCTTGCGTGTGGCCCAGGCAGGCGTCGGTCACCTGCATGACCTCGACCCCTGCGGCCTGGCAGGCAGTCTGAAGCGCTTGCATGTTCGGGATCGCACTTGCTTCGAACTGCTCAAAGAACCAGAGGTATTGCTCGTCGAACGCCGCTTGCGAAAGATCCTTGAACTCCGCCTCCTCACGATGGGCCGAGCGATTCTGCACATCGATGAACAAGGGCGCACTTCGGTTCGGAACCAAGGAGGCGTGGCGGGTCAGGGGCATGACGTACTTTCCCTCTGTTCGGGGATCGCAGCCGCTGACAACGCCGCCCATTTCCCAGTGCCGTCGTCTGCGGTGACCGGATCGTTACGTATCTCGATCATGCAGTGGGGGATGTTACGGGGTTCGGCATGGACTGGGGTGAACCGGTCTGACGCATCGTCGATCCGGTAAGGCTTGTCGAGGGCCAGTAAGGCTTCGGATCCGGCTACCTGTACAAAGTCCATCGGGCGCATGACAAAGCCAGCGTGCCAAGGGCACGATTGTCCAGCGAAGATCGGTGTGAAGATATGCACCGAAAAGCTATAACAGCGGGGATGGCGCGCAAAGTGCTCGGCGGTCGCTTGATCGAACGGCGAGAAAATTTCGTCGATCTGAGCTTTGCTCTGCCAAGTGGGCACCGCTCGATTGCCGGGGATGGGCGTAGCGTCGCCGATTTCTGGAATCAAACCCTCTCCGTGCGGCGGGCGGTTCGACTTGACGACAAGACGGCTGTAGGGCTGCAGAATCGACGGCGCATTCCGTCGAGCTGCCAAAAGTTTGCCGACGTTCTCTGCACCAATATCCCAGCCGCAATGTCTTTCGATCACATTCCGAGCAACCTCCAACCGGTTCAACGCTGCAGGGATCGCCTGCCCCGCAGGCTCGCTCACAAGCATCGCCGGGCTGTCACTGTCCGGGTCGATCGCCTCAGCCGGGGCAGTGTCCTCTGGTGCGGGCAAGATGGTAGCAATGGTCGCTTCCATGCCGTCAAGCATGCTGTAATGAAATTTTCAGAGTCAAGAATTTTGCCGTTGACTCTGAAAATAAGCTTTCATGAAATCCACCCCATGACCGTCCTCGATGAAATTGAGCGCAACTCCGAAAGCCTGACTCCCTCAGAGCGCAAACTGGTGACGGCCCTGTTGTCCGACTATCCCTATGCGGGTTTGGTTACGATCCAGGAATTGGCGGCCCGCGCCGAGGTGTCGGCTCCGTCGATCACCCGGTTTGTCGCCAAGATAGGGCTGAGCGGATATCAGGAGATGCAACGCAGTTTGCTGGCCGAACTGAAGGCGGGCAACAAATCGCCGGTCGATGTGCACGAGGCAGGGCGGCGTATAGAAAGCGGGTATCTGGCCGAGTTCATCTCGCGCGCATCGGCACAGATGCACTCGGCGAGCGATGCCGTGACCGAGGCACAGTTCCTGCGGATCTGTGCCCTCTTGGCCGATCCCAAACGCAGTGTTTATGCTCTTGGCGGGCGCAGCAGTGACAGCATCGCCCAGCATCTGTCCTTCCACTTGAGGCAGGCGCGTCAGGGGGTGTCGCATGTGCCGCGAGATCCGCAGACTTGGCCGGAATATTTGCTGCGGCTGCAACCGGGCGATGTGTTCTTTCTGGTAGATTTCCGGCGATACGAAACGGCTTTGACCCGGGTTGCCGAGCAGGCCGCCGCGCGAAAGGCGCAGGTCGTTTTGACAACGGACACATGGCTATCGCCAGCCACGCGCCACGCCAGCGAGGTGCTGGCGGTTCCAATCGAGACCGGCACAGTCTGGGACAGCTACTCTGCCGCGCTGACCATCATGGAGGCGCTGGTGACCCGCGTGGCCGAGGACAGCTGGGATACAACCCGCGCCCGTATCGAGGCATGGGATGCTGCGCGGCTGCTGGATGGGTCGGTCGAGACATGATCGATCCGATTTTTGCGGCTACCTGCGATCTGGCGGGTAAGGCTACTGAGATCGCACCTGTCGCCAGGATGGATCCGCTGGCGCAATCCTCCGCTTATGCAGAGACCTAGGTGACATGCTGACAACCCCTTCGGACAGGGCGCTGGTCCCCTTCGTTAGCGTGGAAAATATGCTGGCGCTGGTGCATCGGCGCGGGCTCGATCGATGCCTGCGCGAGATCACCGATTACATCGCCGAGGACTTCGCCCGCTGGAACCTCTTTGACAAAACCCCCCGGGTCGCATCGCATTCGCCGATTGGCGTGATCGAGTTGATGCCCACCTCGGATGGCACCCAATATGCGTTCAAATTCGTCAACGGGCACCCGGCAAATACCAAGCACGGGCTGCAAACCGTCACGGCCTTTGGCGTGCTCGCGGATGTGGGGACAGGCTATCCCAAACTCTTTTCCGAGATGACGCTGCTGACAGCCCTGCGCACAGCGGCGACGTCCGCGCTGGCCACCCGCACTCTGGCTCCAAAGGGCGCCCAAACTGTGGCAATCATCGGCAATGGTGCGCAGTCCGAGTTCCAGATCCGCGCCTTGGCCGCGGTGTGCGGGTTCACCGCCTTCCGCCTCTATGACATCGACGCCGCGGCGACCGGGCGCTGCGCTGGCAACCTATTGGCGCTGGGCCTGTCGCTGACGGCTTGCGGCTCTGTTGAAGAGGCCGTCGAGGGCGCAGAAGTCATCACCACCTGCACCGCCGACAAGCGCTATCAGACCATCCTGACCGATAACCTGGTCGGCGCCGGGGTGCATGTGAATGCGATCGGTGGCGACTGTCCTGGCAAGACCGAACTGCATCGCGATATTCTGCTGCGCGCTAGTGTCTTCGTCGAATACACCGAGCAAACCAGGATTGAAGGAGATATCCAACAGCTCGACCCAAAGCATCCCGTAACCGAGTTGCACGATGTCCTGGCAGGCAAAGCGGCAGGCCGGACCGACGCCGGGCAAATCACCGTGTTCGACGGGGTGGGCTTTGCTATCGAGGACTTCTCGGCCCTGCGCTGGCTGGCGGATCGCGTGTCCGAGGACGCGCCTTCTGACCAGCTCGATCTTATCACCGACCCAGATGACCCTCGCGACCTTTACGGTATGTTGCTACGTTACGCGCAGCATACCTCTACGAACATTGGTTAAGCCGAACCGGTTGGGAGACATCCACGCCAATCGGCATTCAGATGGGCTTTTCGTAAGCCTCGCGCATGGCCCGAAAAGAAAAGCCCTGAATAGCCGTTTATTGCTAAATTTCATCCGTTAAGGCAAGGTGCAGCATCTGACATTTTGGGCGCGGGGCCGCTGTCGGTGATGTTGTAAAAAATGTTGTAACGCCTCAGCAGCACATGGCCAGGCATAGATCGCCGGTCAAGCGGCGGGAACGCGCCCATTTCGCGATAACAGTTGGACATAAAGGGCCGTTGGCAACGGCGAAACCCGGGGGCGAAACCCGGGCGCTCGCTTGTCAGACCTCCTCGGGAACCCGGATTTCCGCGTTGCCCCGATAGGCCAGATAGCTCCGTTGAATGGCGATCTGATCGGCGATGAACTTCGCATCGTGCCAGACGCCCCAGATGAAGGAGGAACCGCGACGGGTCTGCCAGGGGAGACCGACGAAATATAGGCCCGGCTCGCGGCTCACCCCGCGCTGGTGCAGCGGACGCCCCTTGTCGTCAAATGTGTCCGCCTCGATCCACCCGAAATCGAATTGATACCCTGTAGCCCACAGGATCGTTCCGATCCCAGCCTGTTTCAGGTCGAGTTCGAATACAGGAGACGTCATGCAATCGGG
The DNA here is from genome assembly GCA_014324045.1 of Rhodospirillales bacterium. Classification (GTDB taxonomy): domain Bacteria; phylum Pseudomonadota; class Alphaproteobacteria; order Kiloniellales; family JACOMY01; genus JACOMY01. Next base: position 12,492 of record JACOMY010000024.1, read on the forward strand.
ATCGTTCGGAATGATCCGCGCTTCTGGCTCCGGTGGAAGATTAAGCCCGTTCCGTGCGATGTAGTCGTCGGCCTCGTCCAGTATCGACAGGTAGTTTGCGTCGCCGGCTTCGAGGTTCTTGCGCAGATCGTCCGAAAAGATGACCAGACCGTCATTGTAGCCTGCGGTCATACCCAACAGAGTAATGCCTTGATGGGCAAGCCTGCGGAAGTCGATCGTCTTGCCACCGCCGGCGCCGCTGACCGCGATGGTCACATGTTCCGTCCCGGGACCGGGGCTGTCCGCGTTCCATTTGCCAAGGACCCCAAGCCACCAGACATTGTCGCGCCCGCGATAGCGGCGGGGCGGGCGGTCATGGGGACCGATCGAAAGGTACACCTTGCGGCCCGCCTTCATCAACTCTTCTGCGATCTGCACACCGGATGAGCCGCCCCCGACGACCAGGACAGCGCCTTCCGGCAATTGGCCGGGATTGCGATAGGCGTTCGAATGCATCTGAAGCGGGCCTGCGTCGGCTGGAACAACAGGCGGGATCGCCGGTTTCTGGAAGGGCCCGGTGGCGGCGACCACGTGGCTTGCCTTGATCGTGCCGTTTGAGGTTGCGACTGCAAAAGATCCGCCTTGCGGGGTCACGGCCGTCACCTCTACCCCGGTTCGGATCGGTGCGTTGAAGCGCTTGGCGTAAGCTTCGAAGTAGGCGGCGACACTTCCCTTGTCGGCGAAGGCGTCGTCGTCACAGTCGAATTCCAAATTCGGGAACCGGTCATGCCAGGCAGGACCGTTGGCGACCAGCGAATCCCAACGTCCTGTGCGCCAGCGTTCCGCGATGCGATCGCGTTCAAACACCACATGGTCGATGCCTAGATCGGTCAGATGCTCGCTCATCGCGACGCCAGCCTGGCCGGCCCCAACCACAACTGTGTCAAATTCTTCCATCGCTGCCTCCCTAACAGTTAATTGAGTACCATAGGCGCGCACCTCGTCACCGGCACACAATGAAAAGCGAAAGCCTTGCTCGGGTTCTCACTAACCAAGCTTAGGCACTGGCTAATCGGAAGTGAGGGAAAGGGTGGTTCCGGCTTTGCGCGTTTGCCGGATAGAACTAGGGACATTCTTTGAGAGGACAACGCCTATGGCCCACACCCGCATTCGCACATTCAACACTGCTGACACCTATCCAGAACAGAATCTCGATAACGATCTTTGTCAGGCTGTAGTCACACAGGGCGGCAAGACCGTCTGGCTGCGCGGCCAATGCCCCCAGAACCTAGACGATGCCAGGAACATCGACAGCCATGACCCGGTAGAGCAGACCCACAAGGTCATGCAAAACATCAAGCAGTTGATAGAAGAAGCCGGCGGCGAGATGGCGCATCTGGTCAAGGTCGTCGTTTACATCACCGATGTGCGCTACCGGGAGGCGGTCTACCGGACCATGGGCGAGTATATAAAGGATGTGCATCCAGTCTCGACGGGTCTGGTAGTTCAAGCACTCGCACGGCCCGAATGGCTGGTGGAGATCGACGGCACCGCCGTTATCCCCGAGGGTTACAGCCCGTGACCTTTTCGCTTGTGGCCCGCTGCGCCGGGACAGGCATGTTCGGTGTAGCAATTTCGTCGTCTTCTCCGGCGGTTGCGGCGCGCTGTTCATACGCGCGAGCCGGTGTCGGGGCGGTGGCTAGCCAGAATATCACCGATCCCACCCTCGGCCCTTTTGCGCTGAACCTCATGCAGGGCGGTATGTCCGCAATCGAGGCCCTTGCCGCTGTGCGCGATCAGGGACGCTTCATCGACTACCGGCAGGTGCTCGCGATTGACACCACAGGTCGCACGGCGATTCATTCGGGGCCGAATTCGCTGGGGATCTGGGCTCAGGCCGAAGGCCGGGACGTGGCCTCGGGCGGCAATCTGCTGGCCAATGACGGCGTTCCGGCTGCCATCGTCGGGGGGTTTGAGGATGCCTCGGGCCAGCTGGGCGACAGGCTGATTGCCGCTCTGCGCGGGGGACTCGCGGCAGGGGGTGAAGCCGGGCCGGTTCATTCAGCGGGCATGCTGCTGGTCGACAAGGTCAGCTGGCCGGTGGCCGATTTGCGCTGTGACTGGACCGAGGACTGCCCGATCGAAGCGGTGGCGGTCGCATGGGATATCTACAAACCGCAACTCGATGCCTATGTGCAGCGCGCGCTCGATCCTTCGGCCGCGCCGTCCTACGGTGTACCGGGGGACGAATGATGACAGACCCGAGTTTTGACGACTGGCAAGGCAAATCCGCCGCCCTGACGCTCCGGGCGGCTGCATGCCGGGACGGTGTCCGTCAACACGGCGGACGCTTGTCGGCACAAACGCCATTCGGGGGTATGAAACAGTCAGGATTTGGGCGCGATTTATCGCTGCATTCCTTTGACAAATACACGGCCTTTAAGACACCGTGGATCCAGTACAAGATTTGAGCAGATCGACTGCTTGAGGACCTGCCCATGCTGCACTACACCCTGCGGCAGCTCGAATATTTCGTTACCGTGGGCGAGACGGGCAGCATTGCGCGGGCGTCCCAGCGGATCAATGTCTCGTCTCCCTCGATCTCCTCTGCGATATCGCAGCTTGAAGCCGAATTCGGCCTGCCGCTCTTCGTGCGTCAGCATGCACAAGGATTGTCCCTGACCCAAGCCGGACGGCAGATGTTGGAGCAGGCAAAGCTGGTCCTGCGTGAAGCCGGCGCGCTGATGGACATCGCGGGGGACATTTCCGGGTCTGTCCGTGGACCGCTCAGCGTGGGCTGCCTGTTGACCTTTGCGCAGCTTGTTCTGCCCGTTCTGCGCCGTGAGTTCGAAGCAGAATTTCCAGAGGTGCGTATGCGCCAGCGCGAGTTGAACCAGGTGGAATTGTTCAGCGCCCTCAGGCGATCCGAGATCGACGTTGCCGTTACCTACGATCTCGATCTGCCGGCCGATCTGCAATTCACCGCTCTGGTCCGATTGCCGCCTATTGCGCTGATGGGCGAGGCGCATCCGCTCTCCAATCAGGCTGAGGTGACAATGGAAGAGTTGATCGCACACCCGATGGTGATGCTCGATCTGCCGCTGAGTTCCGACTATTTCCTGTCACTCTTCGACGATGTCGGCGAAAAACCTGTCATCGCCGAGCGCACCCGGGATATGGCGGTGATGCGCTCCATGGTTGGCAACAATTTCGGTTATTCGATTGCCAATGTCAGGCCCCTCAGCGATACATCCCCGGATGGCAATATCGTTCGTGTCCTGCCCATCGGCGGTAATATCCGGGCGCTTAGGATGGGGCTCTTGACGGCACGAGGTGCCGACCGGTCAAATGTCGTGCGGGCCTTCATGGAATATGCGGGCAAGCTGGTCCGGACAGGGCGGCTTGACCGGATCGGCGGACAGCCACTCGTGTAACTTAGCGCGGGCCTAATCAACGATTTCGCAAGGCGGCCTTTTGCGCTTTGGAATTTGCTGCGACTTTGGCCAAACCGATAGGAGAGCTCATGCTTGACGGACGCGATTCCCGCTATGACGTGCTTTTTGAACCGCTGACCATTGGCCCGGTGACGGCCAAGAATCGATTCTACCAGGTCCCCCATTGCAACGGCGGCGGCTATCGTGACCCCTCGGCGGCAGCTGCCATGCGCGGGATCAAATCCGAGGGTGGCTGGGGCGTGATCTTTACCGAACAGTGCGAGATGCATCACACCTCGGAAATCGCACCCTTTATCGAATTGCGCCTGTGGGAAGACAAGGACATCCCGATGCTGGCCAAGATGGCGGGCAAGATTAAGGAACACGGGGCGCTGGCCGGCATCCAACTGGCCTATTCCGGGATCAACGGACCTAATTTGTACACCAAGGAAGTGCCGCGGGCCGTCTCGCCTGGGCCGATCCGCACCTTCACCAACGATCCGGTTCAAGCGCGGGCGCTGTCCAAGGAGGAGATCCAGGACCTGCGACGCTGGTTTGTGAACGCGGCGACGCGCGCCAAGGAAGCGGGGTTCGACCTGATTTGCCTTTACGGTGCCCATGGGTTCGGCATCTTACAGCATTTCCTGAGCCGCGCGACCAATATGCGCGACGATGAATATGGCGGCAGCCTTGAAAACCGCTCCCGTTTTGCCCGCGAGGCGATCGCTGACATGCGCGAGGCTGTCGGCGACACGATGGGGCTGACGTTGCGGGTGAGCCTCGACGAGACCATCGGCGATCTGGGCTTTTCCAATGCCGAGGTGCGCGAGTTCATCGACATGAATAAGGACCTGCCGGACCTCTGGGATCTGGCGCACGGAACGTGGGAGGATTGCTCGGGTTCGAGCCGCTTCAAGGAAGAAGCCGCGCAGGAGGCACTGGTGCGCGGCATACGCGAACTGTCGTCGAAACCCGTAGTCGGCGTGGGCCGCTTCACCTCTCCGGAGGTGATGGCCAGGATGGTACGCACGAGTCTGTTGGATGCCATCGGTTGCGCGCGGCCGTCAATTGCAGATCCGTTTCTGCCGAAAAAGATCGAGACGGGCCGAATCGAGGATATCCGTGAATGCATCGGCTGCAACATCTGCATCACCGGCGACATGACCATGTCAATCAGTCGCTGCACCCAGAACCCCACCTTCATGGAAGAATGGCGCAAAGGCTGGCATCCCGAACGGATGAACCCGAAAGGCAGCAGTTCGAACGTGTTGGTTGTCGGCGCAGGGCCAGCGGGTCTGGAGGCCACGCGAGCGCTGGCGGAGCGCGGTTATGACATTGCCCTGGCCGAGGCGGGCAGGGTTCTGGGCGGGCGCGTGGCACGCGAGCGGCTGTTGCCGGGGCTGAGCGCATGGGGGCGTGTGGTCGATTACCGCGAATACCAGATCAGCCAGAAACCCAATGTGGAGAGTTACTTCGACAGCGTGCTTGATGCTGATGCGATCTTGGAGTTCGGATTCGAGAACATCTGTATTGCCACAGGCGCAAAATGGCGGGCCGATGGGGTCAGTCGGCAGCATGTGGTGCCGATGCCTATCGACGCCGCCATGCCGATCTTCACACCCGACGACATCATGGACGGCAAGCGGCCTTCGGGCCGTGTGGTGATCTATGACGACGATCACTATTACATGGGCGGCGTTATGGCCGAGCTTTTGCAGCAAGAAGGTTGCGAGGTCACCATCATCACCCCGTCAGCCTACCTGTCTGACTGGACGGTGAATACGCTGGAGCAACACACGATTCACAAACGTCTGGCTGAGATGGAAGTGGAGATCGTGCTGAACCGAGGTGTGATTGCCATCTGCGCAGACCATGTGGTGTCGAATTGTACCTATACCGACCAGACCCGGCAGATCGACTGTGATGCCGTGATCGTGGTGGCCTCCAAGATGGAGAACAATCGAATTTACCACGATCTGAAGGCGCGCGAGACCGACTGGGCCGATGCCGGAATCAAGTCGGTGCGAATCATCGGCGATGCGGAGGCACCCGGGCCAATCGCTTGGGCGACCTATGCCGGCCACCGTTATGCGCGCGAGTTGGACTGCGAAGATATCGGCGACGCGCTTCCCTTCCGCCGCGAGATCACGGAACTGGCTGTCGATTGAGCGCGATGCTCGATATCCTCAACCGACTGATCGCCTTCGATACGGTCAGCGCGAAATCAAACCTCGCGCTTATCGACTTTGTGCAAAGCTATCTCGGCGAACGAGGGTTTCGCATCACCCGACTTGACGATCCAGACGAACCGAAAGCCGGGCTTTATGCCGAGATTGGACCGGCAGGACCGGGCGTTTTGCTGTCGGCCCATACGGACGTTGTGCCCGTCGAAGGTCAGGCCTGGACGCGCGATCCGTTCCGGCTCACGCTTGAGGAGGAGCGCGTCTATGGACGCGGTACCACGGACATGAAGGGCTTCGTCGCGGCCATGCTGAATGCCGCCGATGACGCCAGACGTGCTCCGTTGCGCGAACCCTTGAAATTGGTCCTGTCCTATGACGAAGAGATCGGATGTGTCGGGATCTCCCGCATGATGGAGCGTCTGAGGCCGCTGATCGGCAAGCCGCGCATGGCCATCGTAGGCGAGCCGACCGAGATGCAAGTCGCCATAAGCCACAAAGGCAAACGGGCTTATCGCGCCATCATCGGCGGCGAGGCCGGCCATTCCGCCATGGCACCACATTTTGTGAACGCGCTGAATGTGGCAGCAGATTTTGTGCAGGCCTTGCAGGGGATTGCGCGAGATCTATGCATCAGCGGGGCACAGGACCCGGGTTATGATATCCCCTGCAGCACGGTGCATGTAGGTACCCTTTCGGGTGGGCGTGCCCTCAATATCGTGCCTGACGAGGCGCAGATGACCTTTGAAGTTCGCCATGTGGCGCTGGATGACCCCGACGCCCTGGAAGGTCGCATTATGGCTGCGGCAGAGCGGATTTGCGAAAGCTACGGCGCGGGGGCCCAGATTGAGATAGCGTCGCCCAGCAGGTATCCGGGCCTTGACACGCCGCCCGACACGGCGGTTGTGGGCGAAGTGTCGCGCTTGGCGCTTAGCGGGATAACCAAGGTCGCTTTCGGAACGGAGGCGGGGTTCTTCGCGCAATTAGGTATCCCCACCGTGGTCTGCGGGCCAGGCTCCATGGCGGGGCAGGGGCACAAGGCTGATGAATTCCTGATGCTGCCCCAATTGACGGCTTGCGAGACTATGCTGAGTCGGCTCGTTGACAGCATGAGCTAGTGAAGGGGATGGAGCGATGCGAAAGGTCACGGTTGCAGCAACCCAGATGGCCTGTGGCGCGGAGACACCGGCCAATATCGCGCGGGCAGAGGCGCTGGTGCGCGAAGCGGCGGGGTGCGCAGATTTTCCTTTTGCAGGAGCTTTTTGCAAGCCGGTATTTCTGCCAGGATGAATATCCGGGCGATCTGAACCGTGCTTTGCTGGCACAGGGCTACCCAACATTGGCACGCTTTGAAGCATTGGCCGCAGAGCTGCAGGTCGTGTTGCCGGTGTCCTTTTTCGAGCTTGCGGGCCAGGCGCGGTTCAACTGCGTCGCCGTGATCGACGCCGATGAACGGCGTCTGGGGCTTTATCGTAAGACCCATATTCCCCATGGAGCCGACTATCAGGAGAAATACCATTTCTCGCCAGGTGACACGAGGTTTCGCGTTTGGGACACGGCCTTCGGCAAAATTGGCGCCGGCATCTGCTGGGACCAGTGGTTTCCCGAAGCTGCGCGCGCCATGGCGCTTAGTGGGGCAGAGCCCCGGCTTCGGCTCTCTGAGATCGGGGCGGATGACTGGGATTCCGCCCCCCATTGGCAGCGTGTGCAGCAGGGCTACGCCGGGGCGGAACCTGGCGCCGCTAATCGCCTCCGGGCCGAGCTGGGCAGATTCGGAACCGAGATGACCTTCTATGGCTCGTCCTTCATCGCCGACGAGACGAATTGGAGGCCAAGGTCGCCGAAGCCAATCAGATAAGCCAGACGATGCTGGTTCATGAGTTCGATCTCGGTGCCGTTGCCTGCCACCGAGCCTGCTTGGGCATCTTCCGTGACCGCCGGCCCGAGCATTACGGTGCGCTGATGACGCTTGATGGACGTTTCGCTCGGTCATAGGAAATACCTAACGCGATAGGCGCGAAACTTGGACATTTTGTGAAAACAAGTTAGGCAGGAGCTAAGAAGCGCTGAGGGAGTCGAGTCTTCTGTCCCTGGCGCTTCATTCATAGGATCGTCTTAATTCAACCATGGTCCGGAGACAGAGCCCGTGCCGCAGGACAGGGAAATCGCCATTGAAGTGCAAAATGCAGTCAAGCATTATGGCACATTTACCGCCCTTAAGACGATCTCCCTTTCCATCCGGGACAACGAGTTCTTCACGCTCCTCGGGCCGTCCGGCTGCGGCAAGACCACGCTTTTGCGGATGATCGCAGGCTTTGAAGATGTGACCGAAGGGGCAATCTACCTTTATGGTGATGAGATCGACAGGCTGCCGCCGCACAAACGGCCGGTAAACACCGTCTTTCAGAATTACGCGCTGTTCCCTCACATGACCGTTCTGGAGAACGTGGGCTTTGGGCTGGAGATGCTGGGGAAATCCAAGGCCGAGGCCCGCGCGCGGGCAGGCGAGGTGCTAGAAATGGTCCGGCTGTCGCAATTCGCCGCCCGCAAACCGTCGCAACTGTCGGGCGGGCAGCAGCAACGGGTGGCCCTTGCCCGCGCTCTGGCACCGCGGCCCAAGGTTCTTCTGCTGGACGAGCCGCTGTCGGCGCTTGACCTGAAATTGCGCAAGGCCATGCAGGTGGAACTCAAGCACCTTCAGCGCGAGACGGGAATCACATTCATTTTCGTCACCCACGATCAAGCAGAGGCTCTGACCATGTCGGACCGTATCGCGGTCATGTCCGAAGGGGAACTGCAGCAGCTGGGCGAAGCACGCGAGATTTACGAAAGGCCGCGCAACGTCTTCGTCGCGGATTTCATCGGCGATACCAACCTGATGGAAGTGACCGTCGACAAGGTCGAGGGCAGCCGGGCGCAGTGCCATTTAGGCGGCGGGCACAAGCTGACATGCGATTCCGTCGACGGGATCGGCCCGGGGGCGAAGGTGCACATGTCACTGAGGCCCGAGCGGCTGTTCCTTTCGGCAGATCCGGTCGAAGCGGAAAGCCTGTCGGGCACGGTGCGGGAGACAATCTATATCGGCACCGATATCGCGACCGTCGTTGAGCTCGAGGACGGCCCGCAGTTCACGATCCGGTCGTCGAATTCCACCCGCGGCAATGCTAGAGTCTTCGAAGCGGGAACCCCGGTTGCCGTTAACATGGAAATGGGGGCGGCACGCCTCCTTGTCGATTGATGGCTGGCGGGGCGGCGCCCGGCGGCTCTGTTCAGAGCAAGACTTACCGTGAGGCGCGTGGTTGGCTCTTGCTGCCCGCATGGGTGACGCTGGGTATTCTGACCCTTGCCCCGCTGACGATCATGCTTGTCTATTCCTTCCTGACAAAGGAGTTCCGGGGCGGGGTCATCTGGGAGTTCAGCCTCGACGCCTATGATCAATTCTTCTTTGATCGCGGTCTCTTCGGGGATGAGCCGCCACGCATCGAGTGGACCTATATCGGGATATTCTGGCGCTCGATTTGGCAGGCCGGGGCGGCGACGATCCTGAGCCTGCTGATCGGGTTCCCGACCGCCTGTTTCATTGCCACCCGCCCGGAGAAAGAGCGCACGCTCTGGGTCTTTCTTGTCACTATTCCTTATTGGGTGAACCTGCTCATTCGCACCGTGTCGATGAAGTTCCTACTGCGTGACGAAGGGCCACTGAGTGACGGTCTGATAGCCATAGGCGCGATTTCTGAGCCTCTCGGCATCGTCAATACGAATCTCGCTGTGCAATTGGGCCTCTTCTATTCCTACCTGCCATTCATGGTCTTGCCGATCTATGCGGCAGTGGAGCGCTACAACTTCGCGCTCTCGGAGGCCGCGGCGGACCTCTATGCCCCGCGCTGGACCGTGCTGCGCCGGATCTTGCTGCCTGTGGTGAAGCCGGGAATCGTGGCGGGCTGCATCCTTGTCTTCGTGCCTTCGCTTGGCTCTTTCCTTGCGCCGGACCTGTTGGGCGGGGCGAAGAATTTCATGATCGGCTCGCTCATCGAAGAACAGTTCAAGGGCAACGCCGGCAATTGGCCCTTTGGGGCGGCGGCGTCGATGATCCTGCTGACACTGGTGCTGATCCTGCTCATCGCCTCGGCCCGGCAAAGTCAGAAGAGGGATGGGTGATGGCAAAACCATACGATCTGCGTCGCTATCCTGGCTTCTTCGGCATCACGATCCTCTGTCTGGTTATCCTCTACGCGCCCCTCGCGGTCGTTGCCGTCTACAGCTTCAACGCTTCGCCCTCAATCACGATCTGGGAAGGCTTTTCCCTGCGCTGGTATGTGGACGTCTTCACCGGGCCGGAAAGTGCCAAGTTCAAGGAAGCCGCCTGGAACAGTTTCATTATCGCCATCGCCGCAGCCACGACGGCCACGGTGATCGCCACGCTGGCGGCAACGGCGGTCCTGCGTACGGGCAAGTTCCGGCTGCGCACCCTGTCCGTCGGCCTGATCTCGTTGCCGCTGATGGTGCCCGAAATCGTGACCGCCGTGGCCACGCTGATCTTCTTCAATGCTATTGCCTTTGAAAGGGGGCTGATGACGATCCTGTTCGCCCATATCACCTTTTGCATTCCCTTTGCCTATATGCCGATTTCGGCCCGCATGCAGGGGATCGAGGCGAGTTATGAACAGGCGGCGATGGATCTTTATGCCACCAAACGCCAGGCCTTCATGCGCATCCTGATGCCTCTAATGATGCCGGGGATTGTGTCGGGCTTCATCCTTGCTTTCATCATTTCGCTGGACGACTTCATCATCACCAATTTCGTCAAAGGAGCTGGGGTCGAGACACTGCCCACGGCGATCTTCGGCGCGGTCAAACAGGGCATCAAGCCCAATATCATGGCCATTTCCACGTTGCTGCTTGCCGTGTCCATCCTAATGGTGGCATTCTCTTGGCTGATCGGTCGACGGAACCAAGTGGAAGGGCGTTGATGGAGACGATCTATTCCGAGAAGCACCGCCTGCGCGACGCGCAGACCGAGCTTTACGGCGGCGAGCTTGTCTATCCCTTCGAGCGGCCTTCGCGTATGGATTATATCCTCGACCGTCTCAACACGGTGAAGCTGGGCTCGATCACCGCGCCCGATCCTCTGGACATGGTGCCCGTGATGGCCGTGCATGATGCGGGATATGTCGCCTTTCTGGAACGGGCTTGGCCGGACTGGGTCGCGGCCGGGTTCAAGGGCGAAGCGATTGCAGCGAATTGGCCCGCCCGCCGCATGGCACAGACCTGCCCCGACCATATCGATGGCCAGCTTGGCTATTACGCACTGGCCGCCGAGACCAGCATCACCGAAGGCACCTGGGCCGCCGCGCGGGCCGGCGCTGCGGTCGCGTTGACCGGGGCCCGGCGCATCCAGGACGGGGCGCGGGGCTGTTTCGCACTGTGCCGGCCGCCGGGGCATCATGCGGCGTTCGACATGTATGGCGGCTATTGTTTTCTGAATAACGCAGCCATTGCAGCACAGAATCTGCGGGGCGCGGGCCTTGCGCGGATCGCCGTTCTGGACGTGGATTTTCACCATGGCAATGGCACGCAGGACATTTTCTATGACCGGGACGATGTGCTGTTCGTTTCGCTGCACGGAGAGCCACAGCAGACCTTCCCCTATTACCTCGGCTATGCTGCCGAGATCGGGATAGGGGCTGGGGTTGGGTACACGCTAAATCTTCCAATGCCGCCCGGGACCGGCTTCGATGCATGGCGCAGGGCACTGGGGACAGCGCTGGACCGCGTGGCAGAATTCGGCCCCGATGCGTTGATCGTCTCGCTCGGGGTCGATACGTTCGAGACCGACCCGATCAGCTTTTTCAAACTCCGCTCTGCCGATTTTGTCACCATGGGTGCGGATATCGCCCAGGCCGCTCTGCCCACGCTGTTTGTGATGGAAGGCGGCTATGACATCACCGAGATCGGGGTCAACACCGTCAACGTGTTGGAAGGATTTCTCAGCCGCTGAACGCGGCCCAACCATGTCCGCCCGACCGTGCATCAACCAAGCATCAACCAACAGGAGACCAACATGAAAACACTTCTCAAGACGACCGTTGCGGCCGCCGCCATGGCGCTGATTGCCGGGGCCGCATCCGCCGAAGGCAAGCTGGTGATCTATCACTGGTTCGAATACATCCCGCAAGAGCTGCTCGACAAGTTCAGCACGGAAACGGGCGTCGAGGTCGTCATGGACACCTATGACAGCAATGAAAGTCTGCTCGCCTCGCTGAAGGCCGGGGCCCTCGGCACCTATGACGTGGCCGTGCCGGGCGATTACATGGTTCAGATCATGGCGAACGAAGGTCTTCTCGACACGATTGCCGAAGGCGAATTGGCCAACAAGGGCAACATCGCGCCGGAATGGGCCGACCCAAGCTTTGATCCTGGCCGGGCATCGTCGATCCCCTATCAATGGGGCTCCACGTCCTTTGCCGTGAGCCGCGATGTCTACTCGGGCGACATCGCCACAACCGATATCCTGTTCAACCCGCCGGCGGAATTGTCCGGCAAGATCAACATGCTCGACGCTCAGGGTGAAGTGCTGGCCATGGCCGCGCTTCACATGGGCATACCGCAATGCTCGTCCGACAGGGATCAGCTGCGCGCGCTCAATGACATGTTGCAAGAGGCGAAGACACACTGGGCCTCGTTCAATTCCGATACGGCGAAAGAGGTTCTGGTCTCGGGCGATGCGGCTGTCGGCCAGATCTGGGATGGATTTGCCGCCAAAGGCCGGGCTGAGGGCGCCAATATCGAATATGCTTTCCCGACGCAGGGCTATGTGGTCTGGATGGATAACGTCGTGCTCCTGAAGGACGCGCCCAACCGCGAGAATGCGATCAAGTTCATGGACTTTCTTCTGGAGCCTGAAAATATCGCCGCAGTTTCGAACTTCGCGCGGTACAATGCCGGTTTGACCGCTGTTGGCGAGTTCCTTGACCCGTCGCTCGCCGAACAACCGGAAAGCAATCCGCCTGCCAATGCTGGCCCTGGGGTCTTCATCGAGGTGTGCGATCAGGCCACCCAGGAAGTCTATGACCAGATCTGGACCAACCTGAAGAAATGATTGTAATTTGACGCCGCTCCGGATCTCGTCCGGAGCGGCGCAACCGAATTAGGCAGAAGATTTGGTTTGTACAAGTTTCAATTGCTAAGTGTCTGTGCTAATCTTTGGCGATATTGCTCGTCAGCGCTCTTATAGTCTACTACGACATGCATACGAAGTAGATTGGTTCTGTCGCGGAATCAAACATTTATTTGGCCCGCAAGATCGCTTTATCCTTTGTGCTTTTTCACTGACTTTCAGCGACTGGGGCCATGCTGCCAATTTATCGTGCAAGGCAGAGTCGGTGACATTGCATCGAAGGTCCGGCCATCGAAGGCCCAGCAATGACACTTTACCTACAAGAAAGCTATAAGTTGTTCAAAATCGAAACCGAAGCGCATGGGCAGGAACGAGACTAAACCGGCAGCTTCAAATACAGAATGCGCAGATAGGTTTGCTCGGAATGCAAGTTGCTTCGCAGAATATCGCACCTTGGCGTATATCTTGCGCGCCGATGATGGACTGGACCGACCGCTATTGCCGGGCGTTCCATCGGATGCTGACTAGGCGGTCTGTGCTCTTCACCGAGATGGTGACGGCCGGCGCCGTGGTGCATGGGGACCGGGCAGGCATCTTGGGCTTCGATGTGCTTGAGGAACCCGTGGTCTTGCAGTTGGGCGGGAGCGATCCGGAAGAGCTGGCGCCGGCCGCCGAAGCCGCTGCCACCTTCGGGTACCGCAGCCTGAACCTGAATTGCGGCTGCCCCAGCGACCGTGTGCAAAAGGGGCGCTTCGGAGCGTGCCTGATGGCAGAGCCGGCTCTGGTGCGGGACTGCGTGTCAGCCATGGCGGCGGCCAGTGGCCTGCCGGTCAGCATCAAGTGCCGCATCGGAATCGATGCGCAGGAGGACTATGCCGATCTGCGCCGCTTCGTGGATATCGTCGGAGAGGGCGGTGTCGGCTGTTTCTATGTGCATGCCCGTAAGGCCTGGCTACAAGGACTGTCGCCGAAGCAGAACCGCGAGATTCCGCCTTTGCGCTATGAGGTGGTGCAGCGGTTGAAGGCTGAGCGGGCGGACCTTCAGATTCATCTGAACGGCGGCATCCTCTCGCTCGATCAGGCCGCGGCGGCGCTTGCCTGGGCCGACGGGGTCATGATCGGCCGCGCGGCCTATCGGAATCCTTTCTTGTTGGCATCGGTGGACTCACGCTTTCATGGCGATACCAACCCGGTCTCGAGCCGGGCCGAGGCGGTCGAGGGGTTGGTGGCCCTGGGCGGACGTTTGCGCGAGGAGGGGCGTCCCTTGAAGGATTTAGCACGCCATACCTTGGGCCTGATGAACGGCTTGCCGGGCGCGCGGGTTTGGCGACGGATGATCGGCGAGGGCATGCGCGATCCGGCGGCTGAGCCCAACCTCTTCCGGCAAGGCTTCGCCTCGGTGCGCGAGCGGTCTGCGCGCGACGCTGCTTGAGATCCATCCCCTTGATTGCCGCGCTTCGGCCGCTTGGGACAGTACGGCCGGCCGATCCAGTTTTCCAGGAACAAAAAGTTGGAAGTTATCGCAGACTATCAGGCGAAACGTAACATAACCGGCCTAGACGGCAAGCTGGCCGGCATTCCTGCCGAAGACTAGAGCGGAGCTCGGACCGAGGGGGCTTCCCTAGACCCGCAGCGACTCGCTACAAGGCCTCGACAGCCTCCAATACAGCCTCGACATGCCCGGGGACCTTGACCTTGCGCCATTCCTGGCGCAGCACGCCATCACCGTCGATCAAGAAGGTGGCGCGGTCGATGCCCATGTAGGTCTTGCCGTACATCGATTTCTGCACCCAGGTGCCGTAGGCCTCGCAGACCTTGCCGTCCTCGTCGCTACCCAAGGTGAAGGGCAGTTCGTACTTGGCCTTGAACTTGTCGTGCTTGGCCACGCTGTCGCGCGACACGCCGATCACCACGGCGTCGGCGCCGGCAAAGGCGGCTAGGTTGTCGCGAAAGCCACAGGCTTCCTTGGTGCAGCCGGGGGTGTCGTCCTTCGGATAGAAGTAGAGAATAATCTTTTTGCCCTTTAGGGCAGCCAGGCTAGCTGTGCCGCCTCCGTCCGTCGGCATGGTGAAGTCGGGGGCGGGTTTACCGATCTCTGTCGTCATTCCTCTTTTCTCCTCGGTTTTCGCTATCCAACTTGGGCAGGCGGCCCGCGGGGCCGGCAATGTGTTGCTCGAAGCAGTCCGCCACCATGCCTGCAACCTCTTCCAATGCGTGTTGCAACCAGCTGAAGTCAAGGGCGCTGCAAGAGCGGGCGATGCCGGCCCGGATGGCCTCGGGCGCGTTGCCGACGTCGGCGGCCAACTGACTGTCGCCCAAGGTGAGGCGGACATACTCTTGCAGATGTTTGAGAAAGTGCACGGACCCCGCCAGTTCCTCCATCTCGTCCTGGTCCTGGATGCCCTCCTGGCCCAACGCCAGGAAGGTCCCGTCGGTAGTCCTCCCCACCACCGCCGGGTGGCGATGAGCGACTGCAAGCTGCCAGTATTGCGCTAGGAATTCGCAGTCCAACAAGCCGCCGCTGCGCAGCTTCAGGTCCCACGTGCCCGACGACGGTTTCTCCCGGCGGATGCGGGCGTGCATCGATGCCACCTCGCGCAGCAGGTGGTCGGGATCGCGCTTGGCGCAGATCACGTCGCGGATTGTCTCCGCCACCTCGTTGCGGAAGGCAGGATCCAGCGACAGCACGCGTGCACGGGTCAAGGCCATGTGCTCCCACACCCAAGCTTCCTTGGCGTGGTAGCGCCGGAAGCTTTTCAGGGTGGCGACCAGCGGGCCGGCGTCGCCGGCCATGCGCAGCCGCATATCGATCTCGTAAAGCCTGCCCTCCGCCGTCGGTGCGGTGATGGCGCTGATCAGACGTTGCGCATAGCGGGTGTAGTAAGAAGTCGGATCCAACGACTTCTCTCCGTCCGAGCCGACTACGCCCTCCGGCACATCGTAGAGGAAAACCAGGTCCAGATCGGACGTGAAGGTCATCTCGCGGCCGCCCAGCTTACCCAAGGTTACGACGGCAAAACGACCGCCGGGCACCAGCCCATGGCGCCGAGCGAATTCGACCTGCACCCGCTTCAGCAGAATTTGGATCAAGGCGTCGGCCAGATCGCTGAGACGCCGCGCCAGGGCACCTTCAGTCGCCAATCCCAGGAGCATCTGAACGCCCGCCTGGAAGCGGCGGTCGTGCACACTATGTCGCACGAGGTCCAACTCTTCCTCGTAGGAGCGGGCGGATGCCAGTTGTTGTTCCACCTCTTTGGTAAGGGCACCGCGCTTCGGTAGGGGTTGGAAGAAGTCCGGTGAGAGCATGGCGTCGATAAGCGCCGGCCGGCGGGCCAGATGTTGGCCCAACGCCGGCGCACTGCCGAAGATGCCGGCCAGCAATTCCAGCATCTGCGGATTGGCCCTCAGTGAGGCGAAGATCTGCATGCCCGTTGGCAAGCCGCCGAGAAAGGCATCGAAACCGGCAATCGCCGCATCCGGATCGGCGCTGTTGCCCAGGGCCTGCAGCAGGCTCGGCATCAGCAGGGTGAGGTACTCGCGCGCTGCGGTGCTGCGGGTGGCACGGTAGCGGCCGTGTTGCCAAGAGCGGATCAAGTTGAAGACCCGTTCTGGGTCGGCGAAGCCTAGCTTGGTCAGGGTTTCGGCGGTGCCGGGTTCTGGCTCGCCGGTGAAGACCAGGTTGCCCAGCGGATGGGCTTCCGCGTCGTCCTCCTCGAAAAGATGGGCATAATGGTCTTCTACCCGGTGCAGGTGGAACAGCAGATCCTTGCGCAACGCGGCGGCATCCGGATAGCCGAGGAAGGCTGCCAGGCGGGCGATTCCTGTCTTGTCCGACGGCAGGCTGTGGGTTTGTTTATCTGCAACCATCTGCAGGCGGTGCTCAACCCGTCTGAGGAAGGCATAGCTCTCCCCCAAGTCCAGTGCTACCTGCGGCTCGATCAAACCTTCCTGAGCCAGAGCGGTCAGCGCATCAACGGTGCGGTTTTTGCGCAGATGCGGCAGGCGGCCGCCCCAGATCAACTGCTGAGTCTGAGCATAGAACTCGATCTCGCGGATGCCTCCGCGCCCCAGTTTGACGTTGTGTCCCTCGATCGCCACCACGCTGCCGCCCTTGGCGGCATAGATCTGGCGCTTGATGGCATGAATGTCCTGGATTGCCAGGAAGTCGGGACTGCGTCGCCAGGTGAAGGGGCGAATCTCGCCCAGGAAGGACCAGCCCATTGGCAGGTCGCCGACCGCCGGTCGGGCCTTGATCATCGCCGCCCGCTCCCAGTTCTGGCCCAGGCTCTCGTAGTAGCTGAGGGCGGCGTTGATCCGCACTGCCAAGGGCATGGCGCCCGGGTCGGGGCGCAGCCGCAGATCGACCCGGAAGCCGTAGCCGTCGGCGGTCCGCTCGCTCAATAGTAACACCAGGTCGCGCGTGATGCGTTGCGCCATCTCGTCGGGGCCGCGCCGTTCGGTCACTGGCAAGCGGGTGGGGTCGAACAGCACGATGAGGTCGATATCGGAGGAGAAGTTCAGTTCGCGCGCGCCAAGCTTGCCCATGGCGAGCCCGACATAGCCGCAGTTTTCCAGAGGTCGGCCGGGATCGGCCAACTGCAACTCCTTGCGCGCCGCACCTTCCAGCAACAGGTGCGTCAGCGCAGCCTCCAATAGACCGCAGGCCAGGTCGGAGAGCGCACCGGTCACCTGATCCAGATTCCAGCGGCTGGTCAGGTCGCTTAGGGCGATGATCATGGCCGCGCGTCGCCGTATGAGGCGCAGGCGGCGCATGATCCCGGTGCGTTCCTCATCCTCCGGGCGCCGAGCCAGCTCTTCCATCTGGCCCTTGAAGACGGCATCGGGTCCCTGTTGGATCAGATGTGCGAAGAGCTTCGGTTCCTTCAGCACGCAATCTGTCAGGAAGGGGCTTTGCGAGAAGATGGCAGTTAGGAGGCGACGCGGCTCGGCGGCTGCCGTAACCTGGGTAACGAGGTCGGACTCGCCTCCGAGGCTGGAAAGCTTGTCTTGCCAACGTTCGAAGCCGAGTTGGGCCTCGTCACCGGCGAAGGGGCGTGGTAGCGAGTCCGGTAGTGGATCTGGAAAAAGAGACATCGACGACCTCGATTGCGGAGAAGCACCCTGCGGCGACAGTGCGTAATGGTCAAGCCGCACATCTGCGCCGGCCATTGCGCTTTCGCGCACACAGGCCACAAAGCCGCGTGTTCCGGGTTTGTGCCATTATCTTGGAAGCCCTCATCGGCTTCATTTTTCTTCTGTTGGTCCTGTGCGGTTTTCTCTTCTGGCGCCTGGTGGAGGGTCCGGTATCGCTGGATTTCCTGACGCCGATCCTGGTCGAGGACTTCGATGCTCGAAACGCTGCCGACTCTAAGGCGCGTATCACCGGAACGCGGCTCTTTTGGGACGACAAGCGGCAATCCTTAGAACTGCAGGTGACGGGGTTGACGGTCGATAACGGCCAGAGCACCCGCTCCTTCGTGTTGCCGCTGGCCAGCATCGATTTTTCATTTGGGCGTTTGCTTGAAGGCAGGGTCGAGGTCACCAATGTCGAGATGGTTGGCGCTAGGCTGACAGTACGCCGCAATGCCGACCAAGGCTTCGAGGTGCTGCTATTCCAGCCTCCGCAGGCAGCACCAACCCCATCGCCTGGCGTAGACCCGGATTGGACCGGAGGGGTGGAGCGGCCGGTCCTCTCGTCCGGAAGCCTGGATGGAGAGGCCGCGCTATCGGCCATCAACGCGTTGTTGAGCAAGGATGCGCTGGGACCACTGGCCGATCTCGGCACCCTGTCGCTGACCCTGTCGCAAATCGTCGTCGACGACCGGGTTTTGGGCTTTCACTGGACCATACCGGCAGAGCGCATCGTTCTCCGGCGCACACTGGCCGGTCTCGGTGGCGAGCTCGACGTCGGGCTGCCCTTCGGCAAGGTCAGGACGAAGGCGAGCCTGGCCTTCTCCTACAACAGCGCTGATAGGACCCTGGATATCGCAGGGCAGATCGACGACCTGGATATGGCCGCCCTCACCAAGCTGCTGCCGCAGGTCGATGGCCTGACGGTTCTGGACAGCATCTTGAACGGAGATATCTCCGCCACCCTCGGGGGCGCCGGAAGAGTGTTCTTCGTTGACTTCGAACTGAAGGCCGGTGCCGGTTTTCTGCGCCCCGCCAAGGATGTGATGCCGCCAATTCCGATCACCGGTGGTGCCATCAACGGCCGTATCGATTTGGCTGAAGCTGCGCTTTCGATCTACGACGCACGTGTCGCGACGGGGACGGCGGAAGATCCCGGCCCGGAGATTGCTGCGACGCTGCGTTTGGCGCCGCAGATCGGCCAGGACTGGTGGCTGGAGATGACGGCGCAGGCTTCGCAGTTTCCTGTGCAGCAGTTGAGTTGGCTCTGGCCCTCGGTCTTCGGCACCAATGCCCACGCTTGGGTGGTGGAGAACATAACCAAGGGCCAGGTCGACAGTCTGGCGGCAGCAGTTAGCTTTCGCCTGACGGAGGCTGGCGCTGCCTATCGTTCGTTGTCCGGTCATTTCAATTTCTCCGACCTGACTCTCCACTACCTGCGCCCGATGCCGCCAATGGCTGCCCTCACCGGCACCACCAAGGTCGAAGGCGACACTATGCTGTTCGAGGTGAAGAGCGGCCAATCCGAGGGATTGGACCTGGGGCCCGGCACCGTGCGGATCTACGACCTGAGCGAAACGCTGCCGAGGATGCAGATCGATATGCCAGCCATAGGCAAAGTGGCGGACATGCTGGCCGTGTTGGATAAACCGCGTCTGGCACTGATGTCTAAGGCTGGCATCGACTGGCGCGGCGCCGAGGGGCGCGGCGAGGTTCAGGTCTCGATGGGCTTTCCCATTCTGGATGATCTGACAGAGAAGGACATCGACCTCTCGGTCACTGGACGCTTTCAGGATGCGGTCATGCCGAGGGCCGTCCTGGGACAGGAGATTGCGGCGCGTAGATTGACTCTCGCTGGCACGATAGACCACCTGACCTTGAAGGGAGATGCTGAAGTGGCCGGTAGCGCCGTGGCCGTCGATTACCTACAGAAATTCGATGGCAGTCTCTTCTTAAAGGGATCCGGCCGCGCCATTGAGGCCAAAAGCTTGATCGCCTTGATCCCAGCCTTGAACGGCAGCGTCGAGGGGCGCGTCGCCGGCGATTTCGATATCGAAGGCAACCCCGGGCGTCACTTGACGATCGCAGCCAAGGCCGACCTTCAGAACGCGGGCATCACGTTGCCGAACGCCAATTGGCGCAAGCATCCGGGGACGCCCGGTCGGGTGAGCGGCGAGGTCGTTCTCGAGCGCGGTGAACTGAGCCGGATCGACCGACTCGATCTCGATGCCAAAGGGCTTCGGCTGATCGGCTCCATTGGCCTGCGGGAGGGAACGAAGCTCGATCGTGCTTCCTTCTCGACGGCCAAGTTTCGTGAGTTCGATCTGACCGCGCTGCGCTTGACCCAGCAGCCCAACCTTCTATCGGTCGATGTGGCCGGTCCCGGCGTGATTGATGCCAGGGGCTGGATCGCCGCCGACTCGGCGCCGGCCGGGAAAGACGACCGCAAGCTGGAGGCGGCGGACGCACCGGGCCGCGTCGAGGTAATCCTGCGGGCGCCGCAGACTGTCTTGCTGCCGGTGGGGGAAGTTCGGCAGGTCACCGGCAGTATCGACAAGGGCGGGGAGAACCTATTCCTCAACCTCACCGGTCAACTCTACCAAGGCGGCGGTCCGAAGGGGCAACTGTCCGTAGCCGTGCAGCCCGAGGGTCCGGGTCGCCGGGGTGCGATCTCGGTTGCGAATCTGGGCGCCCTGCTGCGTGCATTGAACAGCATAGACTACGTCCGCGGCGGCGCCTTGATCTGGCGCGGACGCACTGCGCCCGGCGCGCCTAAAGGCGCTCTGAAAGGGCCAATCGACATCGGTCCTTTCCGGCTGACCGAGATCCCCAGCGGCTTGCAGGTAATCACGGTGGCAGGTCTTACCGGGATCAAAGATGCGTTGGAGGGACCGGGCGTTTCCTTCGATCGACTCTCCGGCGACCTGGCGATCGCCGACGATCGCTTCACCAGCAAGCAGCTGCGGGCCATCGGTTCGGCGCTCGGAATCCTGGTCAGCGGCCAGGTCGACGTGAGCGACGACAGGATCGACATCGAAGGCAAGGTGGTTCCGGCCTACGCCATCAATCGCTTACTCGATTCCATCCCGGTCTTTGGGTGGGTTATTACCGGCGGTGAGAATCAAGGGCTCTTCGCCGTCAGCTACGATGTCGAAGGCTCGCTCAAAGACCCTAGGGTTACGATCAATCCGCTTTCCGCACTTGCTCCACCGATCCTGCGCTCGTTCGTCGAATTGCTCGCCGACGGGAACGGCGGTGCCGGCGGCGGCACCATCAAGGAGCCGGAACGGTCGCTGCGGTGAGCGCAGGAAACAGGCGCTGTAAGCCTTGGCGCTCGGCGAAGGCCAAGAACGCATCGCGCTCCCGCACATTAGCGGTGGAAAGAGGCCTAGGTTCACTCCTGCGTTCAACAGGACGCGGCGGAGGTAGAAGCCGATCTAGGCCGTCGTAGGGTCGCCGGAGAATAGCTCGAAGACTGCATCCTGTTGAGTAGAGTGAAGGCTAACCGCGCTCGCTCGGAAAGAACTCCAAGGTGATGCGATGATAGAAAGCATTGATTCATGGGCCGTTTTGCTCGAATCTGGCATCTCTGCGTCTAGCGCCAAAGCGTTGCGTGCCTCCGGGGCGGGACTGCAGATCAGTGTTTTGTTGGCTGGGATCGAGGGATCGAAGAAGGAGATCTCGGCCATAGCTCGCTTGCGGTCGCCCAAGGACAGGCCGAGATCCTTGAGGTCGCTTTCCTCCAAAGCCTCCAGGATGTCAGTGCCGATATCCTTGGCTGCGATGAGATCCGCATGCTTCTCCAGACCGTGCTCCGCCAGCCAGGGCCGAGTTTCGCTCATGGCTTAGTTTGGCTTGCGGTCGCAAGCGTCTCTTAGTTTACTGACTTTACAAGTACATGACGTTTTTTGCCTGCCGAGAGCTTGATCACACCCTCGGCGGAAAGGTCTGCTGTTGTGATCGCCTGGGTCTCGTTCTTGGCTGGCCGGTCGTTTATGCGCGCCCCGCCGCCCTTGATGAGGCGCCGCCCCTCGCCGGAGGAGGCGGCAAGGCCAGCTTCCTTCAACAAATGGAAGAGGGCGATGCCTTTCTCCAGGCGGCTCAATGGCACCGCGATGCCAGGCAGATCGGCGCCCAGTCCGTCGCCCTCGAAGGTGCGCCGTGCGGTCTCTGCTGCCTGCTCTGCGGCTGCGGCGCCGCGCAGTAGGGTGGTCGCAGCGTTGGCTAAGATCTTCTTCGCCTCGTTCAACTCCGCACCCTCCAGGACCTCTAGCCGGGCGATCTCTTCCAGCGGCAGTTCGGTGAAGAGGCGCAGGAAGTGGCCGACGTCGCCGTCCTCGCAGTTACGCCAGAACTGCCAGTAGTCGTAATTGCTCAGTCGTTCCGGCGAGAGCCAGATGGCGCCGGCCTGGGTCTTGCCCATCTTTTGGCCCGAGGCGGTGGTGATCAATGGTGTGGTGAGGCCAAAGACCTCCTTTGAGGAGACCCGGCGGGTCAGTTCGATGCCGTTGACGATATTGCCCCACTGGTCGGAGCCACCCATCTGCAGACGGCAGCCATGGCGGCGCGACAGCTCCAGGTAGTCGTAGGCCTGGAGGATCATGTAGTTGAACTCCAGGAAGGTTAGCGGTTGCTGGCGGTCCAGGCGTAAGCGCACCGAATCGAAGGCCAACATGCGGTTGATGGTGAAGTGACGGCCGACGTCGCGCAGCAGCGGAATGTAGGTCAGCCCGTCCAGCCAATCGGCGTTGTTCACCATTATCGCGTCCGTCTCCCCCGTACCGAAGGAAAGGAAGGGCTCGAAGTTGCACTTGATGCCAGCGATGTTGGCCTCGATGACTTCGCCCGTCAGTAGCTGGCGGCTCTCGTCCTTGCCGGAGGGATCGCCGATCTTGGTGGTGCCGCCGCCCATCAGTACGATGGGCTTATGTCCGGTCTTCTGCAGCCAGCGCAGGCACATGATCGGCAGTAGGCTGCCGACGTGCAGACTATCGGCCGTCGCGTCGAAGCCGATATAGGCGGTGATGCGCTCCTTGGCGGCGAGTGCGTCCAGCCCCTCCAGATCGGTGGCCTGATGTAGGAATCCGCGCGCCTGGAGGATAGCCAGGAAGTCGGAACGCAAGCGGGGCATCGCGGTCGCTTTCATCTAGTATTGCCGGTTGAAGACTGCCGCTGATAGCATGGCGGACGGCAAGCGACCACCTGCGAAAGCGAGCCTTGCAGAAAGACTGGATTGTCGGCCTGATGAGCGGCACGTCGCTCGACGGTATCGACGCGGCCCTGATCAGAAGCGACGGACAGAGCGTCTTCGAGCGCGGCTCGGCGCTGACCCAACCATACGACCTCGCCTTCCGGGAGCGACTGCGGGGCTTGCTCGGCGGAAGCGGGCCTGTCGCGGAGGTGGAGTGCGAGCTGACCGAACGCCATGCAGCCGCGGTGGAGGCTTTGCTGAGCACGGCAGGCTTGTCCCGGGATGCCGTGTCGCTCGTTGGCTTCCACGGCCAAACCATCCTGCACGCGCCGGATAAACGGCGGACCTGGCAGATTGGCGACGGTCCGCTCCTGGCCAGGCTTTTGGGCATCTCGGTGGTGAACGATTTCCGCACGGCGGATGTTGCCGCCGGTGGCGAGGGGGCGCCCCTGGTTCCGGTCTATCAGCAGGCGCTTGCCCACGCCTTGGCGAAGCCGCTGGCGGTGCTGAACATCGGCGGGGTCTCTAATGTTACCTGGATCGGAGCGGAGGCGGGCCAACTTTTGGCCTGCGATTGCGGGCCTGGAAACGCATTGCTTGACGATTGGATGCGGCTGCGTGCCGGGCAACCCTTCGACGACGGCGGACGCGCAGCGGCTACCGGAGATGTGGATGTTGACATGCTGGCAGGCGCGATGGCGCATCCTTACTTTACCCGAAAGCCACCGAAGTCCTTGGATCGGGATGCCTTTCAACCGGAGGGGCTCGAAGCTTTGAGCCTGGAGGACGGGGCCGCCAGCCTGGTCGCCTTCACGGTCGAAGCAATCAGGGCCGTAGTGCCATTGTTACCGACAGCACCTAGGCGCTGGCTTGTGACCGGTGGCGGTCGCAAGAACCCAGCCATCATGGCTGCTCTCACCGCAGCACTCTCGGCGCCGGTCGGGCCAGTGGAAACCGTTGGCTGGGACGGCGATGCGATGGAGGCGGAAGCCTTCGCCTTCTTGGCCGCGCGCGCTCTTGCCGAGTTGCCCTTGACCTTTCCCGGCACCACCGGCGTCTCCGCACCGCAGACCGGCGGGCGGTTACACCAAGCCTAGGCCGCTTGCAGCTTGCTGTGCGGCACCAGCACTTCCAATCCGCGCTTAGCTATCTCCAAAGAGAGCGGCAGTTGGATCACCAACTCGCCGTCGCCTTGGACCGGATCGCCGTCCGACCTCTCGGTGGTCTGTAGCCAGCCGTACGCCCTTGCTGCGGTGCAGACGGCTGCGCAGTAGGGCGATGCCATAGCGGTGGCCGAGATCGGGCCGGCGCGGCAGGGCCAAATCGCGGGCCAGGACGTTGGCTGTGCCCAGAGCAAGGATATTGGGCGGCAGGGCGTCGATATTCTTGCCCTGAATCATGCCATTGATGATTTCGTTGATGGTGCCGTCGCCGTCGGCGGCGATGAAACGACGAACCGGTGTCTGACGGCGGCGGCCGGCAACAGGATTGAAGATCATCAAGATGCCCAGCGGCCTATCTTCACTGACAGCTGCCATATGCATACATATTGAGACCACGTCAAAAACGTTTCTTCTTGTTGGCGGTTTCACCAATCTCTTGCGACGGGCGCCGCTCACCGAGTTCTTTACCTTATGCGAAAAGATCTTTAACCTCTGTTTCGCTGCCAAAACCTATCTGAACATGGTTCGTCGGCGCCTTGGCCTCAGCTACTGGTCGCTGTCGGCCTATCTGCAGCTCAAGGTCAAGAATGCGTTGCAGTTTATCGACAACTACGAGACGGCGGTGGCCGAAGAGGCCCGCAAGCGCTGCGTCGACGGCATGATCTGCGGTCATATCCACCATGCTGAGATGCGCAATATCAACGGGATCCTCTACTGCAACAACGGGGACTGGGTGGAGATCTGCACGGCCCCGGTCGAGCATCTGGACGAACGGCTGAAAATTTTGTGCTGGGCAGAGGAACGGAGCTTCTCCATGCTGCCGCAGACGATGGTCGTGGACGTGGCCGCTTGAGAGACAATGCGTATTGCAATGGTCACCGACGCCTGGTTTCCGCAGATCAACGGCGTGGTCAGCACCCTCAGCCGCGTGCGCGAGGAACTGCAGGCGCTAGGCCATGAGGTCACGGTCATCGCGCCCAGCGGCTTCAGGACCGTGCCTTGCCCGACCTATCCGGAAATCCGGCTGGCCCTGACACCGGGTAGCGGCGTCAGGCGCCTGCTGGAACAGGCCCAACCGCATGCCATCCACGTGCCGACCGAAGGGCCGCTGGGCATGGAAGCGCGCCGCTACTGCCTGAAGCACAATCTGCCCTTTACCACCAGCTATCACACCCGCTTTCCCGAGTATCTCTCGGCCCGCGTGTCAGTTCCGCTGGGCTGGGGTTATCGCTTCATGCGCTGGTTCCATCGGCCTTCCGCCGGCGTCATGGTGGCCACTCCCTCGCTGAAGCGGGAGCTGGACGAGCGCGGCTTCGGAGAGCTTAAGCAGTGGAGCCGAGGCGTTGACATCGCTCTCTTCCGGCCACGCCCGGAGGAAACACCGATACTGGACCTGCCGCGCCCGGTCTTCCTCTATGTCGGTCGCGTGGCGGTGGAGAAGAACATCGAGGCCTTCCTGAAGCTCTATCTGCCGGGCAGCAAGCTGGTGGTGGGCGGCGGTCCGCATTTGGAGGGCCTGAAGAAGAGTTATCCGGAAGCCCACTTCGTCGGCCCGAAGCAAGGCGAGGATTTGGCACGGCACTATGTTCTGGGAGACGTCTTCGTCTTTCCCAGCCGCACCGATACCTATGGATTGGTCCTGCTGGAGGCTATGGCGTCGGGCGTTCCGGTTGCTGCTTATCCCGTTACGGGACCGCTGGACGTTGTGGTGCCCGCGTCCGGCGGGGTTCTTGACAAGGATCTGGGCAAGGCTGCGACCGCGGCGCTCGACAGCGACCGTGGGCAGGCAAGGGCCTATGCCGAAGGCTTTTCCTGGCAGGCCTGCGCCGAGCAGTTCCTGGGACATCTGGTACCCTTCGCCTGACAGCGGCGCGCCGTACGTGCTATGGATCGCTCGCAATTGCCGGCGACCGGTCCAGCCCAGCTCCCCAGTAGCGTAAGGAATGGGCGTGAAGAAGCAGCACAAGCAAAAATTAAAGCTCTCGGCGCAGACCTATCCTCTGGTCCGCCGCGTGGTGCAGCAGTATGTGCGTCGCCACATCTGGCGGCTCTTGGCGGCGGTCGTCTGCATGCTGGGCGTGGCCGGCGCCACCGCCAGCATGGCACAGGTGATGGAGCCCTTGACCAACGAGGTCTTCGACAACCGCGACAAGGACATGGTCTACACCCTAGCGGTGATGATCGTGATAATCTTCACGGTCAAGGGCTTCGCTGCCTTCGGTCAGGGGGTCTTGATGAGCTACGTGGGTAACCGTGTGGTAGCCGACCTGCAGCAGGACCTGTTCCGCAAGCTTATTTCGATGGACCTAGCCTACTACAACGACAATGCCCCGGGCGCGATGATCTCGCGCTTCACCAATGACGTGCAGCGCGTCCGCGGCTCGGTCACCGATACCCTGGTGGGCTGCGGGCGGGATTTCTTTACGGCCGCTGCCTTGGTTGGGGTCATGTTCTATCAGGATTGGGTCCTGGCTTTCATGGCCACCGTGGTGATCCCGCTGGTGGCCATGCCGATCATCGCTATCGGCAAGCGTATGCGCCGCGTCTCAGACCGCAACCAGCAGCAGATGGGGGTCCTGAACACCCTGCTGGACGAGTCCTTCCAAGGCGTGCGCCACGTCAAGGCCTACGGCATGGAGGCCTATGAGACCAAGCGGGCCGACCGGGTGATCGATTCGGTCTTCCGCCTGACCCAGAAGGCCGCCGTCATCCGCTCCATCGTCAATCCCTTGACCGAGATCGCCGGCGGCCTTTCGATCGTGGCGGTGCTGCTCTATGGGGCCGATCAGGTCTTGCTGGAGGCTGGCGACCCCGGTTCCTTCTTTGCCTTCATCACCGCGGTCCTCTTGGCCTACGAGCCGCTGAAGCGCCTGGCCAAGCTGAACACCAACTTACAAGAGGGCCTGGCGGCCGCCGAGCGCGTCTTCGAGTTGATGGACAGCGAGCCGAAGATCGTCGATGCGCCGGACGCCAGGCCGCTCCAGGTGGCCGGCGGCGAGGTGGTCTTCGACGAGGTCTTCTTCGCCTACCACGCCAAGGCGCCGGCTTTGAACGGTCTGTCCCTCGTTGCGCCGGCCGGTAAGACCATCGCCCTGGTGGGTCCCTCGGGGGCGGGTAAGACCTCGGTCTTGAACCTGCTGCCGCGCTTCTTCGACGTGAACAGCGGCGGCGTCTCGATCGACGGTCAGGATGTGCGTTCGGTGACCGTCCAGTCCTTGCGGGCTTGCATGGCTTTGGTGAGCCAGGAGATCGTCTTGTTCGACGAGACGGTGCGGATGAACATCGCCTACGGCCGTCCCGACGCCAGCTTGGAAGAGATCCGAGAGGCTGCTTGCCATGCCGGCGCGCACGACTTCATCAGTGCTATGCCCGACGGTTACGACACCCAGGTAGGACCGCGCGGGGTTAAGCTCTCGGGCGGACAGCGGCAGCGCATCGCGATTGCCCGCGCGATGATCAAGAATGCGCCGATCCTGTTGCTGGACGAGGCTACATCGGCGCTGGATACGCAGTCGGAGCGGCATGTGCAGCGCGCGCTCAAGATCCTGATGGAGGGGCGCACCACCTTGGTGATCGCGCACAGGCTCTCCACCGTGGTCGATGCCGACATCATCTACGTGATGCAGGACGGCTGTGTGATCGAGCAGGGGAGCCATGCCGGGCTGCTGGCCAAGCGCGGCGCCTATGCCCGCCTCAGCAACGAGCAGCTGTTGAGCGCGCCGTCGGCGGGCGTGGCCGAGGATCTGGCCGACGCCAAGGCTTAGGCACGTAAATGGCCGGCAAACGCAGAGCCCTAGATCGGCCCTGGCTGCGCGGTCTGCTCGCCTGGGCGATCTCCTGCTATCTGCGGTTTCTGCGGTTGACCACGTGCTGGCAGTGGGAGGCGCCGGAGGAAACCGAACGCCTGCTGGCCTCGCGGCAGGGTTTCGTCGGTTGCTTCTCGCACGGCCGGATCGCGCTGACCTACCCGGCCTGGCCGGTGCCGGTCGAGCGCCTGACGGTCCTGACCTCCTCGCATCGCGATGGCATACTGCTGGCCAAGGCGGTCGAACGGTTGGGCGCGCGGGTGATCAGCGGCTCGGGCACCTCGCCCAGCCAGGGCGGCAAGGAGGCTCTGGCGGCGTTGTCGGCGATTGCGGCCGAGGGCGACGTGATCGGAATCACGCCGGACGGCCCTAAGGGGCCCGTCCTCAGGGTCAAGGGCGGCTGCATCCGCGTAGCCCAGGCGGCGAATATTCCCTTGGTGCCCTTCGCCCTGGCGTTGCGGCGGTCCAGCAATCTGAAGACCTGGGATCGCTTCGTCTTTCCCTGGCCCTTCTCGCGCGGCGTGCTGCTGTTCGGTGCCCCCGTGCCGGCGCCCAAGGAGCGCAGCCTTGCGGCCCTGGAGGCGACGCGGCGGGCAGTCGAAGACTCCCTCATTGCGCTGACGCAGGCGGCTGACCGCCGCTGCGGCCGGCCCACTCTGGAACCGGGGGAGGATATCGGCAGGCGGCCCAAGAGCCGCAGGAAGGACTAGACCGGTCATGCGAGCGCCTGGCTTCTGGTGTCGCGACGGCTTCCTTGCGCGGTTGCTGTCACCGCTGGGGGCAGTCTACACGGCTGCCGGCCGACGACGTCAGCGCCGAGCGCGGCCGAAACGTCTGCCGATCCCGGTGATCTGCATCGGGAATCTCGTGGCAGGCGGCGCCGGCAAGACGCCCGTTGCCCTGGCCGTCGCGGCGGCAGTGAAGTCCAGAGGCCTTAGACCCTGCTTTCTTACGCGCGGGTTCGGCGGCAGCCTCGCCGGGCCGCTGTGGGTCGATCCCCTGCGGCAGAACGCGAGCGAGGTCGGCGATGAGCCCTTGCTACTGGCCCGGGCCGCCGACTGCGTGGTGTCGGCCGACCGGCCGCTAGGCGCCGACCTAGCACTTACGCGCAGACCGGACGTCTTGATTCTGGACGACGGCTTTCAGAATCCCAGTCTGGCCAAGGACCTCTCGCTTCTGGTGGTGGACAGCGCCTATGGTTTCGGCAACGGTCGAGTGCTGCCAGCCGGCCCCCTGCGTGAGCCGCTGAAGGAGGGCTTGGCGCGGGCTAACGCTCTGGTCTTGCTGGACGGCGACGAACCGAGGTGCGCCCTGGATCTAGTCTCCGACTTACCGCGGCTTGAGGCGCGCCTGGCGGCTGAGGGCGCCTTCGACGGGCGGCGTGTCTTCGCGTTTGCCGGTATCGGCCGGCCGGGGAAGTTCTATGCAAGCCTCAAGGCCCTAGGGGCAGAGCTGGTTGGCAGTCTTGCCTTTCCCGATCACCACCGCTACTCCGCCGCAGAATTGAGCCGGCTCAAGGCCGCGGCCGAGGCGAAGAATGCAGCCTTGATCACCACTGAGAAGGATCTGGTGCGCATCGACGAGGTGGATAGAAAGGGCATCGCGAGCCTGCCGGTTGCCGTCACCTGGCAGGATCCCGAGACCTTAGCGGCCTTACTGGCGCCTTTGCTGGACTCTCGTCACCGTGGCTAGCGGTCGCCGGACGCCGCTGCGCCGCCTGCTGCAGGACCCCTTGGAGGCCCTGCCAGTCTTTCTGCTACTGGGCCTGGCGCGCGTGCTCCCGCTCGACTGGGCATCTGCTCTCGGCGGCTGGCTGGTGCGCAAAATCGGCCCCCGGATCTCCGGTCTGCAGCGCCGCGCCGAACGCGGGCTCGCCGTGGCCTTCCCGGAAATGGAGGCAGCGGAGAAGACCGAGATCGTGGCGCAGATGTACGACAACTTCGGCCGCCTGCTGTTCGAGTATCCACACTTGCCGCAGATCACCGCGCCCGGCAGCGGCCTGGTGGAGGTGATTGGCGATCACATCCTGCTCGACCTTGTGGCGCGCAAACAGCCGGCGATCCTCATCGGTGGGCACTTCGGCAACTTCGAGATCGTGCCGCGTTACGTCGCCGGGCGCGGACATCGCCTGAACATTTTTGCCCGCGGTCCTAACAATGCGATCCTGGGTAGTGCCTTGAAACGCTGGCGCGGGGCCGCCCGCATGTTCGATGGCGGCTTTTCCAGCGGCATGCAGGCCGCCCATGCACTGCGTCGCGGGCAGTATGTAGCACAGCTGATCGATCACCGTTACGACGGCGGCCTGGCCGTGCCCTTCTTCGGAGAGATGGCCATGACCAATCCCACTATGGCCCGCACTGCCCTGCACCTGAAGCTGCCGGTAGTGCCCTGCCGCACCCAGCGCCTCGCCGGCGCCCGCTTTCGGATCACGGTTGAGGAACCCCTGCCGCTGCCGGACAGCGACGACCGCGACGCCGATGTGGTCGCGTTGACGCTAGCGATGACGGCCCGGATCGAGGCCTGGGTCCGCGACGACCCCGGCCAGTGGTTCTGGCTGCATCGCCGCTGGCCCAAAGTGCTCTATCGCTAGGGAATCTGCCTTAACCCGCCTGAACGCCTAGCAAGGTCAGCGCTGCGGCGGCCATGACCTTCGCGGAGGCTACCATATCGTCGATGCCGACGAACTCGTCGGGCTGGTGGGCCAAGTCGAGGATGCCGGGGCCATAGGCGATGCAGTCGTGCAGGTGGCCGATCCGGGCCACATGCTTCTGATCGTAAGTACCGGGGGAGACGACGTATTCTGCCGGCTTGCCCAGGACCCGCTCGATCTCGCTGGCGACGGCCTGTACCACCGGCGCGTTGCGCTCTGTCATGGTCGGGCCTACGGTCCAAAGTTCCTTCAGCGCGTAGTCAAACTTCGGCCGTTCGCGCTTCAGGGCTTCCAGAATCTCCATGATCTCGTCCTTCACCTCCTCATAGCTCTCCTCGATCAGGTAGCGGCGGTCGAGGACCATGCGGCAGCTGTCGGGGACTAGGGCGCTGGGCAGGCCCTCGAAGTCTTCGCCCAACCCGCCGTGGATTGAGTTGATGTTCAGGGTCGACTGCTTGGCGCCTTCCGGCACCACCGGCATGGCCGTGCGCTTGGCCGCCAGGGCCGGGTAGAGATCGCGTTCCAAGCGGTCGAGCAGCGCGCCCATGTGGCGGACCGCGCAGTCGCCCAGGAAGGGCATGGAGCCGTGTGCGATATGCCCGAAGGTCTCAACCTCCGCCCACCAGACGCCGCGATGGCCAAGGCAGATGCGGTCGGGGTTCAAAGGCTCGGGAATGATGACATGATCGACGCGCGGCTTTGAGAAGTAGCCCTGCTTGGCCAGATAGGCGACGCCGCCGTAGCCGCCAGTCTCCTCATCGACGCTGCCGGAGATCTCCACTGCGCCCGGCCAGTCCAGCCCCATCTCGAGCAGCGTTTCCACGGCGACGATAGAAGCCGCCAGCCCGCCCTTCATATCGCAGGCTCCGCGCCCGTAGATCTTGCCGTCCTTGACCGTGCCGGCGAAGGGATCTTCGGTCCAGCCTTTGCCGGTGGCGACCACGTCGATATGGCCGTTAAAGTGCACGCAAGGCCCGGGCTGTTTTCCTTCGATCCGGGCGACCACGTTGGTGCGTGGATAGCGGTCGTTGTCGCCGGGACTGCCCTTGCCGCGAAGGTAGAGGACCTGGAACCCCCGCCTCCGCAAGCGCTCGCCGATGAACTCGGCGCAGGGGACATAGGCGTCGCCCGGCGGGTTTACGGTCGGGATCCGAATCAGGTCCTGAGTCAGCCGGACCAGATCGTCGCGCTTGTCCTCGATTCGGGCGTGCAGTTCCTGCATGAGACCGGGCCGATGCTCCTTCCGCTTGGATCTGTAGGGGAAAGCAGTTCCCTCTAGCTTAGCATCACCCGATTAGCTTTCGCATCGTCCCCTCCACAAATCAATTTCGAGAGTGAGGATCACTCCCATTCGATCGTACCGGGCGGCTTGGAAGTGATGTCGTAGACTACGCGGTTGATACCGCGGACTTCGTTGACGATGCGGGTTGCGACCTCGGCGATGAAGTGATGGTCGAAGGGATAGCTCTCGGCGGTCATGCCGTCGGAAGAGGTGACAGCCCGGAGGGCCAGGACGTAGTCGTGGGTGCGCCGATCGCCCATAACGCCCACGGTGCGCACTGGCAAGAGCACCGCAAAGGCCTGCCAGATGGCGTCGTAAAGGCCGGCAGAGCGGAGTGCCTCGATATAGAGGGCGTCGGCCTTGCGCAGGATATCGCATTGCTCGGCCGTCACCGCACCGGGAATGCGGATGGCCAACCCGGGTCCAGGGAAGGGATGGCGGTCGATCAGGGTTTCGGGCAGGCCCAGTTCGTGGCCCAGCATTCTGACCTCATCCTTGAAGAGTTCGCGCAGGGGTTCGACCAAGTCCATGTTCATGCGCTCCGGCAGGCCGCCCACGTTATGATGCGTCTTGATGGTGACCGAGGGGCCGCCGCGCGGCGACAGGCTCTCGATGACGTCGGGGTAGAGCGTGCCCTGGGCTAGAAAGTCAGCGCCGCCGATCTTGCCGGCCTCCTCCTCGAAGACCTCAACGAAGGAGCGGCCGATGATCCGCCGCTTCTCCTCTGGCTCCGAGACGCCGGCCAGGCGCTCAAGGAAGAGATCGGAGGCATCGCGGCGGACCAGCGGGATGTTGTAGTGGCCGCGGAAGAGGGAGACGACCTCGTTGGCCTCGTTCAGACGCATGAGGCCATGGTCGACCAGGATGCATGTCAGCTGGTCGCCGATGGCCTCGTGGATCAGCACCGCGGCGACCGAGGAGTCAACGCCGCCGGACAGTCCGCAGATCACCCGCTTGGCGCCCACTTGGCTGCGGATCCGGGCGATGGCGCTTTGCCGGAAGGCTGCCATGGTCCAATTGCCGGCGCAGCCGCAGATCTCCTTGGCGAAGCGCGCGATCAGCTTGGCGCCGTCGGGCGTGTGGATCACCTCCGGATGGAACTGCACGCCGTAGAAGTGCCGGGTCTTGTCGGCGATAATGGCGAAGGGTGCCCCGTCGGAGCGGCCTTGCGCGTGGAAGCCTGGCGGTAGAGAGACCACGCGGTCGCCGTGGCTCATCCAGACCTGATGGCGCTCGCCGGGGTGCCAGATCCCGGCCGTCAGGGCGTTCTTGTCGGTCACCTCGACGAAGGCCTTGCCGAACTCCTGACGATCGGTTCTCTCGACCTGACCGCCCAGTTGATGGACCATCAACTGCTGGCCATAGCAGATGCCCAGCAGCGGCAGGCCAAGCGCGAAGATCTCAGGGTTGGCTCGGGGGCTGTCCTCGGCGACGGCCGAGGCCGGGCCGCCGGAGAGGACGATGCCCTTGGGCCGCTGTTCGCGGATGCGCGCCATTTCGGCATTGAAGGGCAGGATCTCGCTGAAGACACCCGCCTCGCGCAGGCGTCTGGCGATAAGCTGAGTGACCTGAGACCCAAAGTCCAGCACGACAATCGTGTCCATCATGGACAGCAGAGACCATAAGGCGGCGCGACCTGTCCAGGGCTGCCGTTCGGCTGGGGCCCGCAGAGCAGATCGGCACCCGCAGGCGCTTGACGGATACCAGTGCGAGGGTGATTTTGCTGCAGTTTGGCCCTCTGATTGGCGGGAGTCGTGACACCGGTGAACCGCATCGTCATATCCGAATCAATGGAGGCGGCGGCTCTGGAGAGATTCCCCCCCGGGATCGACTATCTCTACGACCCGACCTTGGTGGAGCGGCGCCAGGCCCTGTTGGCCAGCCTCGGCGTGGCGGAGGCCTTGATCGTGCGCAATCGCACGCAGGTGGACCGAGCGCTGCTGGAGGCGGCGCCGTCGCTCTCCGTCGTGGGTCGCCTCGGCGTGGGGCTGGACAACATCGATCTCCCGGCTTGCCGCGCGCGCGGCGTGACGGTTTATCCGGCAAGCGGCGCCAACAAGGTCTCGGTCGCCGAGTATGTGATCGCGGCGGCGCTGCAGCTGATCCGCGGCGGTGCCTATGCCCTGGGACCGCAGATGTTGGCCGGTGCCTGGCCGCGCTGGGGCGCGGTCGGCGGCGAGATCGAGGGCCGGGTTCTGGGCCTGGTCGGCTTCGGCGATATCGCCCGCAGCGTCGCAGTGCGGGCGTTGGCGCTAGGCATGCGGATCTTGGCCCACGATCCCTATCTGGACAGTGACGATCCAGCCTGGGCGGGCGCGCAACGCAGCAGTCTCAAGCCCCTCTTGGCCGGCGCCGATATCGTCAGCCTGCATGTACCGCTGACCCCGGAGACGCGCCACTTGATCGATGCGACCGCCTTGGCAGGCATGAAACCAGGTGCGATCGTCATCAACACGGCACGGGGCGGCGTGGTTGCGGAAGCCGACTTGGCGGCGGCGTTGCGCGCCGGGCGCTTGGGTGGCGCTGCGCTCGACGTCTTCGAAGAGGAGCCCTTGAGTGCTGCTGCGGCGGCGCCCTTCGCTGGACTTGCAAACGTCATTCTGACCCCGCACATCGCCGGGGTGACGGCGGAGTCCAATGCCAGAGTCAGCCGAGTCACTGTCGAGAACGTGTTGGACGGCTTGGGATTGCTCGATGCCTGACTTTGAAACGATAGAACCGCACGCGGCCGAAGCTTTGGTCGCAGCGGCGCTGCAAGCAGCAGGGGCTCGTCCGGCAATCGCCCAGTCCGTGGCGCAGGCACTGGTGGCGGCGGAGGTAGACGGTCAGGCCGGACACGGCCTCTCTCGCGTGGGAAGCTATGCCGAGCAGCTGCGGGCCGGCAAGGTGGACGGTGCTGCCGTGCCGAAAGTGACGCGGCTGGCGCCGGCCTTCCTCTCAGTCGATGCCCGCGGCGGCTTTGCCTATCCGGCCTTCGACTTGGCGATCGATGCGATTGTCAAGACGGCTGCGGAGACCGGCTTGGCGGCGGCCGGCATTCATCGCTCCCACCACTGCGGACAGGCGGGGCGTCATGTCGAGCGCCTGGCCGAGGCCGGCTGTATGGCCTTGCTCTTCGCCAACACGCCCAAGGCCATGGCACCCTGGGGCGGCAGTGCGCCGCTGTTCGGGACCAACCCCATCGCCTTTGCCGCGCCGCAGGCCGAAGGTTCGCCCTTGGTGGTCGATCTCTCCCTCTCCAAGGTGGCGCGCGGCAAGGTGGTGGCTGCTGCCAAGCGGGGCGATTCGATCCCAGAGGGCTGGGCCTTGGATGCAGAAGGGCAGCCCACCGAGGATCCGGCGGCTGCGCTATCCGGCACCATGATTCCTATGGGCGATGCCAAGGGCGCGGCCTTGGTCTGGATGGTCGAGATCCTAGCCGTCGGTCTGACCGGCGCCTGCTTCTCCTTCGAGGCCTCCTCGTTTCTTTCGGCCGACGGCGGCCCGCCGGGGGTGGGGCAGCTGCTGATTGCCTTCGACGTGGAGCGGATCGCCGGTGGCGGCTTCCGCGCGCATCTCCAGCGCCTGACCGAAACCGCATTGGCGCAGCCGGACGTACGCCTGCCGGGTACGCGCCGGCTCGCCCGCCGGGAGGCGGTTGCACGCGAGGGGCTTTGCGTCTCCGCCGCGCTGCTGCGGGAAGTGCGTGGCTTGGCGGCTTCCTAAGCGTGTCCGGCTACTGGCGGCTTCCTAAGCGTGTCCGGCTACATCGACTCCACCAGCCAGAGCGAGAGCCAAGGCAGCGCGATCAGCAGCAGCAGGCGCAGGATGTCGGCCATCCAGAAGGGGGTCACGCCCTTGAAGATGGTGCCCAGCGAGACGTCCTGCAGCACAGAACGCAGAACGAAGACGTTCAGTCCGACTGGCGGGGAGATCAGGCTGATTTCGGTCACCACGACCACAAGGACCGCGAACCAGATCAGCGCCATCTCGGGATCGGAGAGGATCTCGACGCCGAAATCCAACTCGTAGAGCAAGGGATAGAAGACCGGCACCGTCAAGAGGATCATCGAGAGGCTCTCGAGGACGCAGCCTAGTAGGATGTAGATCAGGACGATGCCCAGCAGCACCAGGTAGGGGTTCAACTCCAGATCGACGATCCAGCCGGCTAGGCCGTCCGGCAGGCCGGCGAAGTTGATGAAGTTGGAGAAGATCTCGGCGCCGATGACGATGGCGAAGATCATCGCCGTGGTGCGGGCACTCTCCAAGCAGGCGCGGAAGAGCGCCTCGGGGCCGGCCTGCCCCATGGTGAGGGCGATGACGAAAGCGGCGGCGGCGCCGACGCCAGCAGCTTCGGTCGGTGTGAAGAATCCGCCGTAAATCCCCACCGTTATGAGCGAAAACAAGCCCAGAACCGCCAGAACGCCGATCCGTTCGCGTCGGGTGAAGGGCTCCGTGCCTTCGGCCTTGGGGGCCAGATCCGGTTTCAGTTTGACCACCGCCGCGACGGTGCCGATATAGAGCAAGACACCGAGCAGCCCGGGGACGATCCCGGCAATGAAGAGCTTGCCGATGTCGGATTCGGTGATGAGGCCGTAGATGATCATCACCACGCTGGGCGGGATCAGAATGCCCAAGGTACCGCCGGCCGCGATCGAGCCGCTGGCCAGGCTGTCGGCATAGCCGTAATGGCGCATCGAGGGCATGGCGACCTTCGACATGGTTGCCGCTGTCGCCAGCGAGGAGCCGCAGACCGCACTGAAGCCGCCGCATGCCAGGACCGAGGCCATGGCCAGGCCGCCGCGGGCCCGTCCCAGCAAGCGGTTGGCGGCGGCATAGAGACCGTGGCTGACGCCGGAGATGGTCAAGAGATTGCCCATCAGGATGAAGAGCGGCACCACCGACAGCGAGTAGGAGAGCCCGGTCTCGAAGGCGGCGCTGCCGACCATGGACCAACTGGCGTGCCAGCCGCGCATCAGGGCGAAGCCCACGGCCCCGACCAAAGCCATAGCAAAGGCGATCGGAATGCGCGCGAAGATGAGCGCCAACAGGATGGCGAAGCCGATCAGGGCTTCGGTCACGAGCGGGCTTTCATGCGTGTCAGGGCCAGGATCGCGCTGAGTGCAGCCAAGAGGGCTGCAAACCAGGCGAGCGGTGCCAGCGAGAGCGAGAGGGCATTGGTGACCGCGCCGTCCCGGTCCAGTCTGATCGCTTGCTGCATCAGGCGCCAGGCGATGACGGCCAGCACGACCGCGGAGATGAGCCTGCTTAGGACGCGAAAGAGGCTCTGCAGGGGTCTGGGCAGGTTGCCGAAGAGCAGATCGACCTCAATGTGCTCACCGGCGCGGGTGGTTAGCGGCAGGGCTGAGAAGATGAGGCCGCAGAGCATCAATTGTGTCAGCTCGAAGGCTCCGATCAGGGGCGAATCGAACCAGTAGCGGCCGATGACGTCCACTACCGTGACAGCGGTCAGGCCAGCCAGCAGCAGCGCACAGCAGCCGCCGAGCACCCACTCCATCGGACGGTCAAGGGGGAAAGAAGCCCCATCCTCTCCTGCGTTGCCGTCGCGCGCCATGGTGGCCGGTCCCTTAGGGTGTGACGCCGGACTGCTTGCGCAGTTCCCTCAAGGCGGCTGTGCCATCGTAGCCGTCCTGGCCGACGGCCTCGATCCACAGTGCCTCGTAGCCGGCGGCCTTCTCTATCACGGCGGCCAGGATCTCCGGTGCGGCCTCGTGAATCTCGATGCCGGCGTCGTTCAGCTTGCCGATGGCTTTCGCATCTGCCTTGTTCCAAGCCTCACCCACCAACCCGGCGAAGGCTTCGCCGGAGATGGCCTCGATCGCCGCCCGGTCTTCGGGCGAGATCCCGTTCCACTTATCCTCGTTCATCACCAGAAACCAGGTGGTGTTGTAGAGACCGCCCGGTACCTTCATGGAGTACTTGATGTCGCCGGTCAGCTTGAAGGCGGTCAGGGCCTCGTAGGTGAAAGTAACGCCGTCGATGACGCCGCGCGACAGCTTCTCGTAGACCTCGGGCGAGGAGGTGAAGACCGTGGTCGCCCCAAGCGATCCCATGAGGTCGGCGATGTAGCCGCCAGGCGTTCGGATCTTCAGGCCCTGCACGTCGGCCGGGGTCCCGATCTTGCGCAGGTTGTTATGCAGTATGCCGGGGCCGTGAACGAAGAGGCCCAGGAGCTTCGTGCCCTTGTGCTCTTTCTGGGCCTCCAGGGGACCGCTGTAAACCTTCCAGAAGGCCTTGGACCCGGCTACGGCATCGTCGCCGATGAAGGAGAACTGACCGATGCGCGAGCGCTGGAATCGGTCGTCCTTGGTAAAGGAGTGCAGGCCGTAGGTGATGTCTGCGACGCCGTCTTTTGCCATGTCGTAGTGCGCCGGCGGAGCGCCCAGCGGTTTGGCCAGCACCCGGACCTCGACGCGGCCGTCGGTAGCCTCTTCGACTTGCTTGGCCCAAGGTTTGATGGCGTTCACTACGATGGGGTGGCGCGGCGGCAACCAAGACGAGAGCACCAGTTCGGTCTGGGCCGCGGCTGGCGTGGCCAAGGCGGTAAGTACGGTGGCACCGGCCAGACCTGCGGATAAAAAGACGTTCTTCAGTGGCTTAGACATGTTTCCTCTCCCGATTGGATTGCTCGTTGAGCCGGTTTGAAACGATCTGGATGGGCCGCTGCGATGGCCGGATGCACCACGCAGGCGGTCTCGATGGCGTGCAGACGGGGCCAGACGGCCGGATCCAATCCCCAGCGTCTGGCGTTGTAGAGTTGCGGAACTAGCAGGCAGTCGGCCAGTCCGGGGGTCTCGCCCAAGGCAAAGGGATCGCCGCCGGCCTCCGAGGCCAGATGTTCGACGGCTGTAAGTCCAAGCGACATGCGCTCTTGCATCCAGGCTTTCCGAGCCACGCCGCCGCCCTCGGCCAGTTCCATGACGCGGGCTACGAAGCCTGGATTGCAGAGGGGGTGCACCTCCGCGGCGATGGAGAGCGCAATGGCCCGGGCCTGTGCGCGTTCGGCCGGGACAGCGGGTAAGAGCGGCGGCTCTGGGCGGGTTTCCTCCAAGTACTCCAGAATCGCGAGAGACTGCGTCAAACGCAGACCGTCGATCTCCAAGGACGGCAGCAGTCCCTGCGGGTTGACGGCGCGGTAGGCTTCGCCGTGCTGCGCGCCTGCTAGCAGGTCCACCGGGCGGCGGTCGTAGGCCAGGCCCTTGAGGCTGAGGCCAATCCGCACCCGGTAGCTGGCCGAGGAGCGCCAGTAGTCGTACAGCAGGGGGCGGCTGCCAGGGGTCACGGCGTGAACTCCTTTTCGTGCAGCCAGGCGGCATGCTGAGGCGCACGCTTGGTCTCCGCCCATTCCTCCAGCATGTCCCACTTGACCGCGTCGAGACGGGCTAGCTTCTCCGGCTCTTTTTCATCGGGGCAGGAGAGTTCGAGGCGATGCCCGCTGGGATCGAAGAAGTAGATAGATTGGAAGAGTGAGTGGTCGATCGGTCCCAGGACCTCGATGCCCTCGGCTTCCAGCGCGGCCTTGAAAGCCAGCAGGGTCTCCATGTCGGCCACCTTGAAGGCGATGTGCTGAACCCAAGGCGGCGTGTTCTCGTCGCGTCCCATCGCCGGCTTGGTCGGTAGCTCGAAGAAGGCCAGGACGTTGCCCATACCGGCGTCCAGAAAGACGTGCATGTAGGGATCGGGTTCCTTGGTGGAGGGCACCCGGTCCTCGGCGATGGCCAGCACGAAGTCCATCTTCAGGTGCTTGACGTACCACTCCACGGTTTCCTTGGCGTCGCGGCAGCGGTAGGCGACATGGTGAATGCGATCGATCTGCATCAGCCTTGCTCCTTCTTGCTCGGTTGCGCGGCAGCCGCCATTGCTTGATCGAGCGTCGTGCGGTCTCCGATGTGGTTGGCCAGGATCAGAATCAGCCGGGCATTGATGGCCGCGCTCTCGGCCTGCGAACGGCCCTCGTGCAGGGCCAGGAGCGCGGCATAGAATCCGTCTGGATCGGGAATGTTGGGCGTGGTGATCAGTTGGGTCATGCTGCGCTTCCTGCTGTCACCGGCCCATTGCACGGGCCAGGGCGGTGCGCACGGCGGCCGGGTCGTAGGCTTGCCAACGCGCCGCGATATGTTGATCGGGCCTCAGCAGGTAGACGGCGGAGGTGGCAGCCCCTAGATAACGCTCGGCTAGGGCGCTCCAGCCGTTCTTGGATATGCGCACGACAGTCACCGGCGTTGGACCCAGGTCGAGGCCGTCGGGCAGATCGCAGTCGATCGCCATCAGCGTGAAGCCACCACCGATCCGGTCCAGCAACCAGCCGTCGGAAGTCGGTGCATCGACCGCGGGGGCACCCGGGCGGGTTTTGGCCGGAAGGCCCGGGTCGTCGGGGCCGTTGAGGGGCGAGGCGTCGTGAATGGCCGGCAGCGACAAGCGGCCGGAATTTACCAGTGGTCGGGCGAAGGCATAATGCTCGGAAAGATCCAAGACGGCGTCGCGGAAGAGGCGGCTGGTCTCCGACTTCGGTGTGATGAAGTCGGTGGAGCGGCTGGAGTTCAGGATGTTTTCGTCAGCCGCTTGCACACGCTCCAAATCGTAGCTGTCCAGCAGGCTCTCAGGCGCCTTGCCCGCGATCACCAGGGCCAGTTTCCAGCACAGATTGTCAGTGTCCTGAAAGCCGCTGTTGGCGCCGCGTGCCCCGAAGGGCGAGACTTGGTGCGCGGCATCCCCGGCGAAGAGCACGCGGCCGTGGCGGAAGCGCTCCATACGGCGGCACTGGAAGGTGTAGATTGAGATCCATTCAAGCTCGAACTTGACCGTCTCGCCCAGCATGGCTTGGAGACGCTTGATCACGCGCTCGGGCTGCTTCTCCAGTTGGTGGTCGATGTCCCAGCCCAGTTGCAGGTCGATGCGCCAGACCCCGTCGGGTTGTTTGTGCAGCAGCGCCGACTGTCCGCGGTTGAAGGGCGGATCGAACCAGAACCAGCGCTCGGTGGGGAAATCGGCCTGCATGATCACGTCGGCAATCAGAAAGTTGTCCTCGAACATGCGGCCTCGGAAATCCAGGTTCATCATGGCCCGGATCGGCGAGTTGGCGCCGTCGCAGGCGATGACCCAATCGGCCTCCAGGCGATAGTTGCCTTCGGGGGTCTCCACCTCCAGGCTGACGCCGTGCTCCGCCGTCTGCAGGTCGACGACCCGGTTGCGGCCGCGCAGCGTGACGGGGCTGCCGGCATCGGCTAGGGCCTGCAGGCACTGCACCAGATAGTGCTCCAGGTGGTATTGCTGCAGGTTGACGAAGGCTGGACGCTTGTGGTCTTCCTCCGGCAGCAGGTCGAAATCGTAGACCTGCCGCGCGTCGAAGAAGACCTTGCCGCGGTTCCAGACAACGCCCTTCTCGACCATGGCATCGCCGCAGCCCAGTCGGTCGAAAATCTCCAGCGGCCGCTTGGCGAAGCATATGGCGCGCGAGCCCCAGCTGACGCGGTCGTTCTCGTCCAGCACCAGGACCTCGACACCCTGTTGTGCCAGATCGATCGCTGCGGCTAACCCAATCGGACCGGCGCCGACCACCACGACCTTGTGGCGGACCGGCATCGGCGAATCCTGGTCGGCTGTACGGCGGTAGGGATAGAGTGCTGCTTCGAAGATCTTTTTCATTATTGTCGCCGCACCGTCAGGACTGAAGGGCGGTCCACATGGCCTGGTCGCGCTCTGCGGTCCAAATCCGCGGAGTGTCGATGCCCAGTGCCTCGTCGTAAGCCCGCGCCACATTGAAGGGCAGGCAGTGCTCGTAGATCGCGAAATCCCCGAACTTGGGATCGCAGTGCTCGCGGCAAGCGGTCATGGCCTCCTTAAGCGAGCGGCCGGCCGCTGCCGCCGCGGCCACTGGGCGGTAGGTGCTCTCGACGAAGTCGCGGGTCAGCACCAGGGCTTCGCGCACCTGGTCCGGGCTCACCAGCGCATCGCCGCGGCCGGGGGCTAGGGCGCGTGGCTGGAATTCGGCGATGCGGTCCAAGGTAATTGGCCAGTCGCGCAGGTGGGCGTCGCCGCAATAGCAGGCAGAGTGGAACTCGACGATATCGCCAGAGAACATGACGCCGGCATCCGGAATCCAGGTGACGATATCGCCGGCGGTGTGAGCGCGACCGAGGTGCATCAGGTCGACCCGCCGCTTGCCCAGATAGACCGTCATCTTGTTCCTGAGGGTCATGGTAGGCCAGGTCAGACCCGGGATCGACTGGTGCGACTGAAAGAGCCGGGGGAAGCGGCCGAACTCGCTGTCCCAGTCCTCCTGTCCACGCTCGTGGATCATGGCGCGGCAAGTCTCTGACGCGATGATCTGTTCGGCGTCATAGGCTGCCGCACCTAGCACGCGCACGGCATGATAGTGGCTCAAGACCACGTATTTGACGGGCTTGTCTGTGACCTGACGGATCCGCTCGATCACCTGCTGGGCCATGACCGGCGTAGCCTGAGTATCGACCACCATAACACCGTTGTCGCCGATGATGATACCGGTGTTGGGGTCGCCTTCGGCGGTGAAGGCGTAGAGATCTGGGCCCACTTCCGTAAAGGAGATGGTCTTGGCTTCCGTGTCGCCGGTGGATGCGAATGCCTTGGACATGTTGTTGGTTTCCTCCGCAGGGGGGTAGCGTCTTAAGGGAATTCGGGGGCGGGCAGGATGCGGCCCTCGCACGTGCCGAATCCGATACGATAGTCCGCTCCCTCAGCCCAGCCGGTTAGGGTGAGGCTGTCGCCGTCCTCAATGAAAGTACGTTGGGCGCCGCCGGCCAGGGTCAGGGGATGGCGCCCGGCCCAGGTTAGTTCCAGCAAAGAACCAAAGCCCGAGGAATCAGGGCCGGAAACGGTGCCGGAGCCCAACAGGTCGCCGCTCTCCATCTTGCAGCCGCCGATAGCGTGGTGGGCCAGTTGCTGGGCGGCGCTGTAGTAGAGATGGCGGGCATTGGTCCGGCTTATCCGGGTCGCCTCGGCGGCACCGTCTGGCTGCATCCAAACCTCCAACTCGATGTCGTAGAGGCCGGGACCGGGTTCCGACAGGTAGGGCAGCAGAGGCTTCTCGCGCGGCGGCGTTGCCACTCGGAATGGCTCCAACGCAGTCTTGGGCACGATCCAAGGGCTGATGGTGGTGGCGAAGACTTTGGCCTGGAAGGGGCCCAGCGGCTGATATTCCCAAACTTGGATGTCGCGCGCCGACCAGTCGTTCAGTAGGACATAGCCAAAGATCATGTGGTCCGCCTGCTGCACCGTCAGGGGCCGGCCCATGCGGCTGGGCAGGCCGACCACAGCGCCCATTTCCAACTCGATGTCCAGGCGCTGGCTGGGGCCGAAGACCGGGGCCTCGGCATCCTTGGGCTTGGTTTGGCCCAAGGGACGATGGATCTCGGTGCCGCTGACCACAACTGTGGAGGCGCGGCCGTTGTAGCCGACGGGGATATGCAGCCAGTTGGGCGGCAGGGCATTCTCCGGCCCGCGGAACAGGCTGCCGATGTTGAAGGCATGCTGACGGCCGGCATAGAAGTCGCTGTAACCCTTGACCGCGAAGGGCAGATGCAGGGTCACCTCCGCCCGTAGCAGCAAAGCAGAGGCGCGGAGGTCTGAATCCTCGCGCAGGGCGGGATCGCCCGCGGTTTCGAGCAACGACGTCAGATGCTCACGGACCTGCGCCCAGGTGGCTGGGCCCGCCGCCATGAAGCCGTTGAGCGAGCTGGCCGAGAAGAAGGGTCCTGCTGGCAGCCTTCCGAGGAGGCCGGCGGCCTCCAGACCGGCCAGGTCGAGGACGCAGTCGCCGATGGCCACGCCGCACCGTGGCGCCGCCCCGGGAGGACTGAACACCCCGTAAGGCAGGTTTTGCAGCGGGAAGGGCGTAGCGTGCGTCGCTGCGCTTTCGACCCAACTCTTTCGGCCGTCAACCATGATCGCTCCTCCTTGCCAACCATTCCCTCGGAAATTAATTTCATATGAAATTATATCAAGAAAAAAACTGAGCAATCTCTATAGCTATGGCTTAGGTGCATCTGGAGAAGCCGAGGAACATTCAAGCGATAGGAAAATTTGCAACTCCTTTCTCTTGAAACTAAATCAATCGCTTTAGCGAACAGTGCTATAGGAGTGCCTATGGCGAAGGAAGCAGCGAGCGAGCTTGATGGCGAGACGGTGCACGGCGATGCGCGCGCCTTCGACCTGCGCAGTTTCTTTCCCTACCTAGTGCGGACCTACTATCAGGCGGTCAGCGCCTCGGTAACCCAGATCTATGGGCCTCTGCACGGCCTCAGCGT
This sequence comes from Rhodospirillales bacterium, assembly GCA_014324045.1. Lineage (GTDB taxonomy): Bacteria > Pseudomonadota > Alphaproteobacteria > Kiloniellales > JACOMY01 > JACOMY01. The sequence goes on from JACOMY010000024.1 coordinate 56,708, forward strand.
CTCGGAATGGCGTACCATGGCGGTCTTGGGTTCGCATCGGGTGCTTTCTGCCAGCGAGATTGTCGAACGTTCCAGCATGGACCGCGTGGCCGTCAGCCGCGCCATCAAGGGATTGCGCGAGGCCGGCCTCTTGAAGCGCGACATCGACGGAGACGATCAGCGGCGTGCAGTCTTGCGCCTGACCCCTAAGGGATCGGCGGTCTTCCACGATCTGGTGCCCCGCGTGCGCGCTTTGGAAGAAGACCTGCTGGCCGGCCTCAGCGCCAAAGAGCGCCAGACCTTGCTGTCTCTCATGGCGCGCGTCCGCGACAACGCTCTGTCGCTAGCCGGGTGAGAGTGCCCGCGGACCTTGGACGAGGTCTAAATTTCTCGCATTGTGGCAGGCTAAACGTTGTTCCTCCCTTTTTTCGGTCTAGAATCGCGAGCATGAAATACAAAAAGCTCCAACGTGCGGCCGGACGGTGGCATTGGCGCGCCGGCTGTGTGGCTGTTGCGCTATCGTTCCCATGCCTCCAGCCCTCCATAGCGCAGCAGCTGACCCAGGTGATCGTCGAGCAGGTGCGCCTGGACGATTTTCAAGACCGGGTCGAGGCTCTGGGCACGCTCAAGGCCAACGAATCGGTAGAACTGACGGCCAAAGTCACCGACCGGGTTGTCGCCATCGACTTCGTAAGCGGGCAGGAGGTCAGAAAAGGCGACGTTCTGGTCCGGATGACCAACGACGAACAGAGCGCGCTCTTGGAGGAAGCGCGCTCCACTAGGGACGAAGCGAAAGAGCAGTACGACCGCGTGCGGCCGTTGGCTGAACGCGGCTACGCGACGGGTGCGCAACTGGACGAACGGCAGCGGGAGCACGAGACTGCCAAAGCACGCTATCTCGCTATGCAGATCCGTATGGACGATCGCCTGGTGATCGCGCCCTTCGACGGCGTGGTGGGGCTGCGCAATATCTCGGTCGGAGCCCTGGTTGGGCCGGGGACAGTCATCACCACCTTGAACGACCTCTCCAAAATGAAATTGGATTTCTCGGTGCCGGCAACCTTCTTGACCGCCCTGAGGCCGGGGCTGCCGCTGAAGGCGCGCTCCACGGCCTTAGGCGATAAGGTCTTCGAGGGCTTCGTCTCCTCCCTCGACAATCAGATCGATCCCATCACCCGCTCGATCAAGGTGCGTGCTTTAATCAATAATCCCGAGCGGCTGCTGAGACCTGGCCTGTCGATGAGTGTCGAACTGGAGAAAGATCCGCGCGAAACCCTGGTAATTTCGGAGGAGGCCTTGGTGCGCCGTGCCGGGCAGAGCTACGTCTTCGTCGTTGTCGCCGCGCCTGAGGGTGGCGAGATGGTGGAGCAGCGCCGGGTTCAGATCGGCAGCCGGCGCGCTGGCGAAGTGGAGGTCTTATCCGGTTTGGAGCAGGGCGACTTCGTCATCACGCACGGCACCATTAAGGTGCGCCCCGGACAGCGGGTGACCATTGCGGCCGAGCAGGCTTCCGATGTCGAGGTTCGCGATATGATCCGCAAGAAACCTTCGACGTGATCGGTCCCGGAATAGAAGGCTAGGGCCATGTGGCTGTCGGATCTTTCAGTGACGCGACCGGTCTTCTCTGCCGTTCTGGCCCTGCTGCTGATCGCCTTCGGTCTGGTTGCTTACGAGCGCTTGCCCTTACGCGAGTATCCGGATATCGACCCGCCGGTGGTCTCGGTCGAAGTGGCCTATCCCGGTGCCTCGGCCACGGTGGTCGAAAGCCGGATCACCGAACTGATCGAGGGTCGCATTGCCGGCATTGAGGGCATCGAGTCGATCTCCTCGTCAAGTAGAGACGGGCGCTCGGACGTGGTGATCGAATTCAACGTCTCGCGCGATATCGATGCGGCAGCCAACGACGTGCGCGACCGGGTATCCGGCATCCTCGACAATCTGCCGCCTGAAGCCGATCCGCCGGAGATTCAGAAGGTCGATTCCAACCAAGACGTCATCATGTGGCTAAACCTTACCAACACGGAGATGACGGTTCCAGAACTCACCGACTATGCTAACCGCTATTTGGTTGACCGCTTCTCCATTCTCGACGGCGTGGCTCGGGCCCGGGTCGGCGGACAGCAAGGCTATGCCATGCGGATTTGGCTAGATCGGCAGGCGCTGGCGGCTAGGGGCCTGACCGCGAATGACGTAGAGATGGCGCTGAGGGCCGAGAACGTCGAGCTGCCGGCAGGCTCCATCGAATCCTATACAACTCAGTTCGGTGTGCGGATCGAACGCTCCTTCCGAACAGCGCAGGACTTTGCCAATCTCGTTCTGGCCCGCGGCGAAGACGGCTACCTGATCCGCTTGGGCGACGTGGGGGAGGTAGAATTGGGCACGGAAGAAGACCGGACCTTCTTCCGCGGCAACCGGGTGCCGATGGTGGGCATCGGCATCGTCAAGCAGTCGACCGCCAACACGGTAGAGGTGGCCCGGCTGGTGCACGACGAAGCTGTTCGACTGAACAGGGTTCTGCCCAGCGGCATGTCGATCGAACAAAGCTACGATACCTCGGTCTTCATCGAGAGCGCCATTGACGAGGTCTACAAGACCCTCTTCATCGCTATCGCCCTGGTGGTGCTGGTGATCTTCCTCTTTCTAGGCAGCTTCCGCGCCATGCTGGTGCCGGCGGTGACGGTGCCGGTCTCTTTGATCGCCACCTTCATCGTTCTTCTGATTTTAGGATTCTCCGTTAATCTTCTGACATTGCTGGCAATGGTCTTAGCGATTGGTATGGTCATCGACGATGCCGTCGTGGTGCTGGAGAATATTCACCGTCGCATCTTACAGTACGGCGAGTCGCCTCTGGTTGCCGCCTTCGAAGGCACCCGCGAGGTGGGCTTCGCAGTGATCGCCACCACCCTGGTGCTCATCGCGGTCTTTGTGCCCATCGCCTTCCTGGAAGGCAACGTCGGGCGGCTCTTTTCCGAGTTCGCATTGACCATGGCGGCGGCGGTGGCCTTCTCCAGCCTGGTCGCGCTATCGCTTTCGCCCATGCTGGCTTCACAGTTGCTGGCACCGCGCGAGAAGGAGAGGGCGCTGGCACGAATCGTCGACCGGGTCTTCCAGGCGGTGCGGCGGATCTATGCGATAACTCTGGTCGCGGCCTTGCGTCTGCGCTGGCTGGTGGTTTTGATCTTTGTCTTTTCTGTCGCCGCCACGGCTTGGCTCTACAAGCAAATCCCGAATGAGCACGCACCGAAGGAAGACCGCGGCGCTTTCTTCGTCCTGGTGAACGGTCCGGAGGGCGCGACCTATGCGTTCATGGAAGACTACATGAACGAGATCGAGGCGCGTCTCATGCCGCTGGTCGAATCGGGGGAGATCACCCGCCTTTTGGTGCGGGCGCCACGCGCTTTCGGTACAATTGAGACCTTCAACCACGGTATCGTTATCATCGTGCTGAACGATTGGGGCGAACGCCGCAGCGGTTGGGCCATCATGGGAGACATCCGGGCACGCCTCGCCGATCTGCCCGGCGTGGTAGCCTTCCCGGTAATGCGGCAGGGCTTCGGTCAGCGGGTGAAGAAGCCCGTTCAATTCGTGATCGGCGGCGGCGGCTGGGACGAACTCGTCGAGTGGCGTGACATCTTCTTGACGGCATTGGAGAAAGATAATCCCGGCTTGATAGGCATCGACTACGATTACAAGGAGACTAAGCCGCAGCTTAAGGTAGAGATTGACTACGACCGCGCGGCCGAGCTGGGAGTGACAGTCTCGGCCATCGGCCGCACCCTGGAGACCATGCTTGGCTCTCGACGGGTGACAACCTTCATCGATTCCGGCGAGGAGTACGATGTCATCCTGGAGGGCGATCGCTCGAACCAGAACACGGCCGACGACTTGACCAACATCCATGTGCGTTCGGACCGTAGCGGCGCCCTGATTCCGCTGTCCAATCTACTGACGGTGACCGAATCGGCGGCATCCAACTCGCTCGACCGCTACAACCGCATCCGCGCCATCACCATCGAGGCCAATCTGGCCGATGGCCTGGCCTTGGGCGATGCCCTCTCACATCTGGAAATGCTGGTGGACGCCAATCTGCCGGAAGAGGTCATCGTCGACTACAAGGGCCAGTCCCTGGAACTACGCCATTCCTCGGAATCTCTCCTCTTCGTCTTTGTGCTGGGAATCCTGGTGGTCTTCCTGGTGCTGGCAGCTCAGTTCGAGAGCTGGATCCACCCCTTGGTGATCATGCTGACCGTGCCGCTGGCGGTGGGCGGTGGGCTGCTGGGGATCTACTCGACCGGCGGGACCCTCAATCTCTACAGCCAGATCGGTCTCATAATGCTGATCGGCTTGGCAGCCAAGAACGGCATCTTGATCGTAGAGTTTGCCAACCGACTGCGCGATGCAGGGCGGGCCTTCGACGATGCCCTCTACGAGGCCGCGCTGACCCGTCTGCGCCCGATCATCATGACTTCCATCACCACGGCGGCGGGCGCGATTCCCTTGATCCTCTCTGGCGGTGCCGGGGCCGAGACGCGTTTCGTGATCGGTGTGGTGGTCTTGGCTGGCGTGCTGGTCTCTACCTTCCTCACTCTCTATGTCGTGCCTGTGGCCTATGGCCTCTTGGCACGGCGGACCGGGTCGCCCGGCGCGGTGCGGAGGCGTCTGGAGGCGGAACGCAGATCGTCGAGCCTGGGCAAGGAAGCAGCGGAGTAGTGGTAATGGAGGGTAAAGCAAGATGGTCTTGTCTACTCCCTGGCAGCAGATCGGTGGGGCGCCGAAGGCTTCGCAACTGCCGTTTGCGCCGCTTGGAAGCCATCTGCCGCGATGGCGAAGCTGACCGCTCCCCGATCCTTCTGCTCCGCTATTCCCGGCTTCCGATCTGCCATCGCTTACCGCTTGTTGAACCGGAACCCTGCCCCGATGCAATTTCCGCTTCGGTCACAGAAAGAAGATCCCATGTCTGTACGCAACACCTACCGCAGCGGCCCTGACGAGCGCGGCCACTTCGGCATCTTCGGCGGTCGTTTCGTTGCCGAGACGCTGATGCCCTTGATCCTCGCGGTCGAGGAGGCCTATGGGGCTGCCAAGCACGATTCGAGCTTCGCCGAGGAGATGCGGTGGCTGCAGGCCCACTACGTCGGCCGGCCGAGCCCGATCTACTTCGCCGAGCGGTTGACCGAGCACTTCGGCGGTGCCAAGCTTTACTTCAAGCGCGACGAACTCAATCACACTGGCAGCCACAAGATCAACAACTGTCTGGGCCAGATCCTGCTTGCCAAGCGTATGGGCAAGACCCGCATCATCGCCGAGACCGGTGCCGGTCAGCACGGGGTTGCCGTTGCCACGGTCTGCGCTCGCTTCAATCTGCCCTGCGTGGTCTACATGGGCGAGACCGATGTTGCCCGCCAGGCGCCCAACGTCTTCCGCATGAAGCTCTTGGGCGCCGAGGTTGTGCCGGTCACCGGCGGCACCGGCACGCTTAAGGACGCGATGAACGAGGCTCTGCGTGACTGGGTCGCCAACGTCGAGAGTACCTTTTACATCATTGGCACGGTGGCCGGGCCGCACCCCTATCCGGCTATGGTACGCGATTTCCAGTCGGTGATCGGCGCCGAGGTACGCGAGCAAATGCAAGCGCAGGAAGGCCGCCTGCCAGACTCGCTGGTCGCCTGCATCGGCGGCGGCTCTAACGCCATAGGCCTCTTCCATCCCTTCCTGGACGACGAGAGCGTGCGCATTATCGGTGTCGAGGCGGCCGGCCGCGGGATCGATAGCGGTGAGCATGCAGCCTCTCTCACCGGCGGCGAACCCGGCGTGTTGCATGGCAACCGCACCTACCTGCTCCAGGACGGGGACGGCCAGATCAAGGACGCCTACTCGATCTCCGCCGGCCTCGACTATCCGGGCATCGGCCCTGAACATTCCTGGCTCAAGGAGATCGGCCGAGTCGAGTATGTCTCGGTCACCGACAGGGAGGCGCTGGAGGCCTTTCAGCTCTGTACTGCCAAGGAAGGCATCATCCCGGCATTGGAGCCGGCCCATGCCCTAGCGCATGTCGCCAACTTGGCACCCGGCCTGCCCAAGGACCACCTGATGGTCATGAATCTCTGCGGCCGCGGCGACAAGGATGTCTTCTCCGTCGCCGAGCATCTGGGAGTCTCGCTGTGAGTGCCAAGAGCCGTCTGGAGCACCGCTTCGGTGCCTTGAAAGAGGCCGGTCGCGGCGGACTGTTTACCTTCGTGACTGCCGGCGATCCCGATCCCGAGACCTCGCTGGCGCTGGTCAAGGGCTTGCCGGCCGCCGGTGCCGATGTGATCGAACTGGGCATGCCCTTCTCCGATCCCATGGCCGATGGTCCGGCGATCCAGGCTTCCTCGCTGCGAGCGCTTAAGGCGGGCACAACCCTTGAGGGGACGCTCGACCTGGCAGCCGCCTTCCGTCAGGAGGACTCGGAGACGCCGATCATCCTCATGGGCTACTATAATCCCATCTACCGCATGGGCGTGGACCGGTTTCTGGAGCGGGCAGTTGCGGCTGGGGTGGACGGTCTCATCATCGTCGATCTGCCGCCGGAGGAGGACGAAGAGCTCTGCAAGCCCGCGATTGCGGCGGGGCTGCATTGGATTCGCTTGACGACCCCAACCACCGATGACGCGCGCCTGCCGGAGGTGCTGCGTAACGCCTCGGGTTTCATCTACTATGTCTCCATCATGGGAATCACCGGCACCAAGTCGGCCAGCCGAGAGGCGGTCGCGGCGGCGGTGACCCGGCTGCAGCGGCACAGCGATCTGCCGGTGGCTGTGGGCTTCGGCATCAAGACGGCGGAGGACGTGACCGATACCGTAGCCGTTGCAGATGCTGCCGTCGTCGGCTCGGCCCTGGTAGAATGCATGCGCGCGAACCTGGACGAGACCGGCAAGGCCAAGCCGCAGCTTGTCGAAGAGGTGCTTGCCTTCGTCCGTGCACTAGCGCGCGGCACCCGTGGCTAGCGCCGGTATAGGTTGCTAGTGGGCCGCCACCGCCTGGAGACTGGGCAAGCGGCCTAGGCTCCAAGTTCGGTTGCAAGGAACGGCGTCGATGAACTGGATCACCAACTACGTCCGGCCCAAGATCCGGGCTTTGGTCGATAGGCAGGACGACAGCAACGAGACGCTGTGGGAGAAATGCGAAAACTGCGGCAGCATGATCTTCCATCGGGAGCTTACCGAAGCCCACCGTGTCTGCACCAGCTGCAACCATCATATGCGCCTCGGCGCCAGGGAGCGTTTGGCCCTCATCTTCGACGAGGGCTCGATGGTGATCCACCCGACCGGCGACTGCGTGGCCGATCCGCTGAAGTTCCGCGATCAGAAGCGCTATACCGACCGTCTCAAGGAGGCCCAGCATAAGACCGGCGAGAAGGACGCGATCTTGGCGGTTGAGGGCACGGTCGAGGGCCTGCCCTTGATGGTTGCAGCCTTCAACTTCGCCTTCATGGGCGGTTCCATGGGGCTTGCCGTCGGCAACGGTTTCCTGCTGGCGGCCGAACTGGCGGTGCAGAAGCGGGTGCCCTTCCTGGCGATCCCCTGTTCCGGCGGGGCGCGCATGCAGGAGGGGATTCTCTCCTTGATGCAGATGCCGCGCACTGTCATCGCCGTGCAAAAGGTGCGGGAGGCCGGCTTGCCCTATCTGGTATTGCTGACCGACCCCACGACCGGCGGTGTCACGGCTTCCTTCGCGATGCTGGGGGACATCACTCTGGCCGAGCCGGGATCCCTCGTCAGCTTCGCCGGTCCGCGCGTGATTGAAGAGACTATCCGCGAGAAACTGCCGGAAGGCTTTCAGCGGGCCGAGTACTTGCTGGAACACGGCATGGTGGACATGGTCGTCCCGCGCCACGCCCTGAAGCAGACCCTGGGGCGGGTGATCTCGCTGCTGACCCAGCCGCTGGTATTTCCGGAGGTCGAAGCGCTGCCGAACCCCGAGCCGCTGGAAGAGAGCGTGGCCGCCGAGCCGCCGGCGGGCGAGGATCGCGATGGCTGATGGTGTCGGTCCGGCAAGCGATATCGTCCTCGATCGTCTGACCCGCCTGCACCCTAAGATCATCGACTTGACCTTGGACCGCGTCTGGCGCTTGCTGGACCGGGTCGGCAATCCGCAGGAGCGCCTGCCGCCTGTCGTGCATGTCGCCGGCACCAACGGCAAGGGCTCGACCGTCGCCATCCTGCGGGCCATGGCGGAGGCGGGGCGGCAGCGGGTCCACGTCTATACCTCGCCGCACCTGGTCCGCTTCCACGAGCGCATTCGTTTGGCCGGCCGCCTCATCGACGAGGCGGAGCTGGTTGCTCTGTTGGAACACTGCGAGGCCGCCAACGGCCTAGAGCCGATTACCTTCTTCGAGGTGACCACGGTGGCCGCCCTGCTGGCCTTTGCGCGCATGCCGGCGGACCTGCTGCTCTTGGAAGTCGGCTTGGGCGGCCGCCTTGACGCAACCAACGTCATCGCCAATCCGGCCCTTTCGATTATCACGCCGGTCTCCATGGATCACATGCAGTACCTGGGCGATAGCCTGGAGAAGATCGCTTTCGAGAAGGCCGGCGTGCTGAAGCCCGCAGTGCCGGCGGTGATCGGCCCCCAGGATCGGCGCGCGCTGGCGGTCATCGAGGCGCGCGCGCTGGCGGTGCGGGCTCCCCTGCTGCGTGCCGGCCGGGAGTGGACCTTTGAGTGCGGCGGCGATGCTTTGCTGTTCGACGGTGTTCGCTATCCGCTGCCGGCGCTGCCCGGCGGCCATCAGATCGCCAATGCGGCAACGGCGCTGGCGGCGGCGCGGGCGCTGCGGGAGGGTCTGCCGGGCCTGGCTTTCGACGAAGCCCGCGGTCTGCGCCAAGTCTGCTGGCCGGCGCGGCTGCAGCGCTTGGAGGAGGGGGCGCACCTGGCACGCTTGCCGCAGGGCTGGGAACTCTGGCTCGACGGCGGCCACAACCGGGCGGCGGGCGAGGCCCTGGGCCGGCAACTGGCGCTCTGGTCCGACCGCCCGCTGCATGTGATCTACGGGCTCATGAACAGCAAGGCCGCAGAGGACTTTCTCGCGCCCTTGCTGCCGCATGCCGCCAGCCTGCAAGCCTTGGCCATCCCGGGCGAACCGAACAGCTTGAGCGCCGAAGCCGCCGCCGCCGCCGCACCCGGCGCCGTCCGGCGGGCCAGCCTGGAGGAGGCCTTGCTGGCCCTCGCAGACAAGCCGGGGCCTGCCCGGGTTCTCATCTGCGGATCGCTCTACCTGGCCGGGCGGGTCCTGGCGGGCAACTAGACCCTGGACGCCGGTCCCCCGATCGCTCCGGCAGACCGGCGGCCGCTCTGCGCCTCAGCCCTGTTGGCGGCGGGCAACTATGGTGCGCCGCCGCGTTCTGTCCTTGCCGGCGTAGGTCCCGCTTGCTGCATCGAAGTTTGCCTCTGGCTGAACAGCGGGGAATGTTAGTCGTACATGCCCTGATAACAATTGAGGGCAATCTTGTTGCCAAACTCTTTAATGGCGTCTTTCCGCATAAATGAGACTTTCCGGGGAAATTGATAGGCATAGATAACCCAAGAACGAAGCAATTCTGATAGCTTTTCAGATTCTGGCATGTCTGTTACCATCTTCATTACTGAAGAAACTGAAGCGCCATTCTGCCGATGTGTCATTATTTCTCGGGCCACTTCCTCAAGACGTTCGCACGCATCATGCTTGAGCGCAGAATCATCGGCTTTTATCGCCGATGGGTGCCCATAAGAAACCAATGCCAAAACAGCAGCCAAGAGGATCTGCGGTACCTTCATGCTTCGATTCCCTCTCCCTTTGCCGGCGCCTGCAAGGCTACCGGCAGCAGCGCCGGTCCGCAAGTGCGTTCTCAATGCCTGCAAAGTACCCGAAAACGCCTCCCTTGGGAAAGGTGAAAGTTGCTGTGGCGCGGCTTTGCCCGCGCTGCGAGGGTTTTTCTGCAGCCGCCGCCCGGCTGAAGTTTTTTCTCGTGACAGAGTCAACCGGCAGGCCGGGCCAGCTAACCCATGCCGCCAGATCCTCGGGCCGCTCCAAGCCGACCGAGAGACCTACGACGCTGCGCGTTCCTCCGGCGTCAGCATGGGGACCAGCCCTTGCGCCCCGGGTCACATCTGCACCGAAGGCCGCATGCCCCTGCCCTTGCGTTTCGCATAGGGCATTGCCTTCGATCTAGTCTTGGCAGTCTTGTTCATGCAGGCTGGCGAAGGGCTCTGCCCGCGGCCGCTATGCGACGGGTTGACGCAAGAGCAGAATTGCTGTTTGACAGCCTGATGGGAACCGAATAGGTTGCAGTTACAGTGTCT
>JACOMY010000025.1 GCA_014324045.1 Rhodospirillales bacterium
CCAAGGGCCGCCGCGCCCACCAGAGATGCAGCGTCGAGGGATGCCCATGCCGGATCGACTTCTCCCGCACCGAGGCAGCATTGATCGCCTCCAGCGGCAGCGCAACCTCGATCAGCTTTTTCTTCAGGGGCGGGGTCATAGAGGGGGCGTTGGGGGATTCCGGTTTCGGTGCCGTTTTGTGGTGACGCGCGCTGCGGTGCCCGTTTAAATCTGCCGCCGGGCCAAGCGCGGCGGGAAGCGCTGACGGCCGGCGAGGGCGCTAAGCCCGCTTGCTACATGCGCTATGCCATCGGCGCAAGGGACCTGCTCGCTGCCGCCCCAACAGGACTACGGCGGACCTTCCGCATGCAGGGAGCGTTCCAAGCGCCGCGCCGCTGTCAGGCATGCGTCCCGGAGATATCGCACTGTGGAGAGGTCTGGTGCTGCCGAGTGGACTTGAACCACCGACCCCGTCCTTACCAAGGACGTGCTCTACCACCTGAGCTACGGCAGCGACCGGCCGCCGGAAAGCCTTCGTCCGGCAGAAGAGGCGGGAGCTTGCCAGCAGCGAGCGCAGATTGCAAGAACCTTCATGACCGGTAGCTTGACGCAAGGCGGCAGGCACGGCAGCGTCTGGCGTATGGCTGACAGCAAAGACGAAAGAGCCCAGCGCCAGGCCGCTGCACTAAGGCAGAATCTCTTACGCCGCAAGGCGCAGGACCGGAGACGTAAGGCGGAACACGAAGAGCAGGGTGCATCCAAGCAAGGCGATGCGCAGCCGATCGCGGCGGATAGAGGCTTGAGCGGGATTCCGCGTAAGGTCTAAAAGCTTTCTTTGCTTTTATCTGGGCTTTTGCTTTTGCCCGGCGGCCGGCTTCGGGCGTTTTTGCAGGCACGCTAGGCTAAGAAGAGAGGTCTTTGTTTATGGCGATCTTGCCCGACACCTGGATCCGCGACCAAGCCCAGTCGAGCGGCATGATTGAGCCTTTTGTGGAGGCACAGAAGCGGGAAGGGGTGATCTCCTACGGCCTCTCCTCCTATGGCTACGATGCGCGGGTGGCACCGGAGTTCAAGGTCTTCACCAATGTCGACAGCGTGCTGGTCGATCCCAAGGATTTTTCCGGCCAGTCCTTCGTCGAGCGCGAGACCGGCGTCTGTATCATACCGCCCAACTCCTTCGTGCTGGCCCGCACGATGGAGTTCTTTCGCATTCCCCGCGACGTCTTGGTTATCTGCTTGGGCAAGTCCACCTATGCGCGCTGCGGTATCATCGTGAACGTGACACCTCTGGAGCCGGAGTGGGAAGGGCATGTGACCCTGGAGATTTCCAATACCACGCCGCTGCCGGCGAAGATCTATGCCGGCGAGGGCGCCTGCCAGTTCCTCTTTCTTAAAGGCGAAGGGCCGCCCGAAGTATCCTATGCCGACCGGCAGGGGAAATACATGGGCCAAAAAGGAGTCACCTTGCCGCGCTTATAGTGTCGCCGGCGCCGGGAGCACCGCCCGAAGTTGCCGCTGAGTTTCAAGGAGAGCGCATTGGATCGGATTTGGATTAAGGGCGGCCGGCCGCTACAGGGAGCGATTCAAATAAGCGGAGCCAAGAACGCCGCACTGCCCTTGATGGCAGCGGCGATCTTGAGCGAGGAGCCCTTGACCCTGCGCAATATGCCAGACCTGCAGGATATCCGCACCATGGTGGCCCTGCTGGAGCGCTTGGGGTTGCCGACGACGGTGGAAGAGGACGAGGCCCACGGCCGCCTCATGCGCCTCGACGGCGCCACTATCGCAGACACCTGTGCTCCCTACGATCTGGTCCGCAAGATGCGGGCCTCGATTCTGGTCTTGGGCCCCTTGCTGGCGCGCGAAGGCAACGCAGCGGTGTCCTTGCCCGGCGGCTGCGCCATCGGTACCCGGCCGGTCGACCTGCATCTCATGGGCCTTGAGACCCTGGGGGCCGAGATCGCGTTGCAGGAAGGCTATATCCACGCAACGGCGCCCAAAGGTCTGATAGGGGCAGAGGTTGTCTTCCCCAAGATCTCCGTCGGGGCTACCGAGAATCTGATGATGGCCGCGAGCCTGGCACGCGGCACGACCCGCTTGGTAAACGCCGCACGCGAGCCGGAAATCGTGGACTTGGGCCGTTGTCTGCAGGCAATGGGCGCCAAAATCGAGGGTCTTGGCAAAGACACCCTTGAGATTGAAGGCGTTCCACGCTTGCACGCGGCCGACCACGCCGTGGTCGCCGACCGGATCGAGACCGGAACCTACGCCATGGCCGCTGCCATCACCGGCGGCGAACTGGAGTTGCTGGGTGGCCGGATCGACGACATGCAGGCCGCCGCCGACATCCTGGAGCGCGGCGGCCTTTCCTTGACCGCAAGCAATCGCGGCCTCGTCGCCAGGCGCGCCAACGAACGACTGGTCGGTACCGATGTGATGACGGCCCCCTTTCCCGGTTTTCCCACCGATCTGCAGGCGCAGTACATGGCGTTGATGACCACGGCGGGCGGCGCGGCAATGATCACCGAGACCATCTTCGAGAACCGCTTCATGCATGTGCCGGAGTTGATACGCATGAGCGCGGATATAACGGTGCACACTGCCTCTGCCCTGGTGCGTGGCCGCGAACGTTTGACAGGCGCCCAGGTCATGGCCACCGATCTGCGCGCGTCGATCAGCCTGCTGCTGGCTGCCCTGGCCGCCGAGGGGGAGACCACGATCAACCGGGTCTACCACCTGGATCGCGGCTATGAGAAGGTGGAAGCCAAGCTGGCGGCCTGCGGGGCCGAGATCCGGCGGCTCAGCGGGAACGGCTGAAGGATGAGGCGATGAAGACAACGGCAGGGCGTCTGAAACTGAGGGTCAGGGACGACGGGGATGTTAAGATTCTCTCGGCCCTTCTACAGGACGCCTTGGTGCCGCGCGCAGAGATCGCTTACCTGGGCAACGAGCGCCGCTTCATTCTGCTCGCCAATCGTTTCCGCTGGGAAACCCGCCCTGAGGCCGCGCTTCCACCTTTGGAGGAGGGCAGCGATGCTTCCTTCGAGCAGCAGGCCAAGGTGGATATAGCCGCGCATGCAGACAGAGACCACAAGCTCTATAGCAGGATCATCTGCGGGATCTGCTTCGACCGGGTCCGTGTAGCGCGTAGCCGGGGCCTGGACGCTGCGGCCAAGGACGGCAAGCCCTTAAGCTTGCTGTCGGTGCAGTGTGGACTCGCCGCCTGGCTCTTGAGCTTCGCAGCCGGAGCCGAGATCCGGCTGGAAGGCCCTGCTATCGTCGCCCACTTGGAGGACCTGGGCGAGGCCTGGCCAACCCGTTGGCGGCCCAGCCATCACGACAGCTGAAGATGCCCTCCGGCGCTTTCGTTGCAGGCCCGGCTCGGCTGCAGCGGATCTGGACCTTCTGGCGACATATGAACAAGACGTACGAGTAAGCAGCCGCCATGCCGATGAACGAAACCGACAAGCTGGTTCTGGCGCTCCCCAAGGGCCGTATCCTCTCGGAGGTTATGCCGATCCTGGAGCGCTTGCAGCTTAAGCCCGAGCCGGCCTTCATCGACGAGAGCACCCGCCAGTTGCGCTTCACCACCAACGATCCCGGCCTGGACATCATCCGGGTCCGCAGCTTCGACGTTGCTACCTTCGTCGCCTTCGGCGGCGCAGAACTGGGTGTCGCCGGACGCGACGTCTTGATGGAATTCGACTATCCGGAGGTTTATGCGCCGATCGACCTTGGCATCGGGCGGTGCCGTATCTCCGTCGCGGAACCGCGCGACCTCTCCAAGGACGACGACCCGCGGACTTGGAGTCACATCCGGGTAGCGACGAAGTACCCGACGATCACCCAACGGCACTTCGGCAGCTGTGGCGTGCAGGCTGAGTGTATCAAGTTGAACGGTGCGCTTGAGCTGGCACCGGGCATGGGGCTCTGCCGGCGCATCGTCGATCTTGTCTCGACCGGTGGAACCTTGGCGGCTAACGACCTGGTCGAAGTCGATGTCATTACCGAAGTCACCAGCCACCTGATCGTCAATCGCACCGCCTCCAAGACTCGCCCGGGCGAAATCGCGCGCTGGATTGAGAAGATTCGCCGCGTGGTGAAGGAGCAAACCGATGCCGCTTAGCAGTGGTCCGCGCCGTTTTGATAGTAGCGCCGCCGATTTCGAGCCGACCTTTGCCGACTTTTTGGCCGAAACGCGGATGCAGGGGGCTAACGTCGGCGCCGTGGTGGCGGAGATTATTGCCGCAGTCCGCAATGAGGGCGATGCAGCCGTTGAGCGCTACAGCCTCCGCTTCGACCGCCTGCAGCCGGGTTTCGACCCGCAGATCTCTGCGGAGGAAATTGCCGCGGCCAAGGCCCAGGTGCCGCAGGAAATTCTTGCGGCCCTCGCCCTGGCGGCGGAACGGATCGAGGCCTTTCATGCGCGTCAATACCCGCAGGATCATCGCTTCACCGACAGCGCAGGGGCGGAGCTCGGCTGGCGCTGGACGGCTGTCGCGGCAGCGGGCCTCTATGTGCCCGGCGGTAAGGCGGCCTATCCCTCTTCGCTGCTGATGAATGCCATTCCAGCCAAGGTAGCCGGGGTGGAGCGGCGGGTGATGGTGGTGCCGGCACCGGATGGAGAGGTGAACCCGCTGGTCTTAGCCGCAGCCGAGCTTGCCGGCATCACCGAGGCTTACCGTATCGGCGGCGCCCAAGCCGTGGCCGCACTGGCTTACGGGACCGAGCGTATCCGGCCGGTCGATAAAATCGTCGGGCCTGGCAACGCCTTCGTTGCCGAAGCCAAGCGCCAGGTCTTCGGTCGGGTCGGCATCGACTCCATCGCCGGCCCGTCGGAGGTCATGGTGGTGGCCGACCGCGAGAACGATCCCGATTGGATCGCGGCCGACCTCTTGAGTCAATGCGAGCACGACGAGGCAGCCCAGGCGATTCTGGTCAGCGACGCCGCCGCCTTCCTGGACGCCGTTGCGGACGCGGTCGAGCGCGCGCTTGAGTCCGAGCCCAGGGCTGAGATCGCGCGGGCCTCGTGGGAAGCTCACGGTGCACTGCTATTGGTACCCAGTTTGACAGCGGCCTGCCCGCTGGTGGATCGCGTGGCGCCGGAGCATCTGGAATTGGCGGTTGCCGCACCGGCATCCCTGTTGCCGCAGATCCGCAATGCCGGTGCGATCTTCCTGGGACGCTACACACCGGAGGCCGTCGGCGACTACCTGGCCGGACCCAACCACGTGCTGCCGACCGATCGCACGGCGCGCTTCGCGTCGGGCCTCTCGGTCCTGGATTTCATGAAGCGGACCACCCTCATCAGCTGCTCGGGTGAAGCCATCGCGGGCTTGGGTGAGCCGGCGGCGGTGCTGGCAGACGCAGAAGGCCTCTCTGCGCACGCGCGCTCGCTCAGGATCCGTTTGGCGGATAATGCAGGGTGACGGAGCGCCAGGCCAGGCTGGTCTCGATCGAACTCGACGAGAGCGCTGCCGTTCGCCGCAGCGCCGAGATTGAGCACGAGTGGGCCGTTGCGGTCTACGACCTGCTTGAGGAGAACAGCTTCGCGCCGGTCGACAGGCGCAGCAAGGATCGGCCTGGCCCCTTCTCCCTGGTGCTGGCGCTGGAAGAGGCGCGTTTGGTTTTCTACATCGGCGACGAGAACAAGCAGCTGATTACCTCTCTCTGGCTGTCGCTGCGGCCCTTTCGGCGTCTGATCAAGGACTACTTCCAAGTCTGCGAAAGCTACTTCGAGGCGATCAAGACCGCGACGGCGGCAAAAATCGAGGCGCTCGACATGGGCAGGCGCGGCCTCCACAACGAGGGATCGGAGCTCTTGCGCGAACGCCTGTCCGGCAAGGTGGAGATGGACAAGGGCACCGCACGGCGCCTCTTCACCCTCATTTGCGTTCTTCATATCAAGGTCTGATCCGGTGACAGCCGCCGCCCGGCAGGTGTCCCCTTGATCGCGCGGGGCGGCCTATAGATGCCGGAGCGTCTGCCGGGCGCGGTGCTCTTCGCCTGCACCATGAATGCGGTGCGCTCGGTGATGGCGGCAGGTCTCATGCGCCATCTCTTGGGCCACAAGGTTTTCGTCGATTCGGCAGGCCTGCGCAGTAGCGAACCTGTCGATCCTTTCGTCGTCTCGGTCATGGAGGAGATCGGCATCGACGTCTCCGATCATCGCCCCAAGACCTTCGAAGAACTGGAGGACAGTTTCTTCGACCTGATTGTATCGCTGTCGCCGGAGGCGCAGCACTCTGCCGTCGAGATGACCCGAACGATGGCTTGCGATGTCGAGTTTTGGCCGACTCTGGACGCAAGCATCATCGAAGGCAGCCGTGATCAGCGCCTACAGGCCTATCGCGAGGTGCGGGATCATCTAATGCGCAGGATAAAACGGCGTTTCGCCCTGGATCTGAAACCTCAGGTTTGAGGAACGCGGTGACGCGATACTCTCAAAGTCACGCGCGCTCGGTAAGGGCCCTGCCGGGCCAATCAGGATTTTGGCGTCAGGATTTTGGCGTATCATCGCCCTCCGATAGGTACCTTGCTTTTGACGCGCGTCCTTCTCCCGCGGTTGGGCGTCATGGAGATCGTTGAGCCTTAGGCCCACCGTCTTCGGCACCAAGCAGCCGGCTTGGGTCAAGCCTTGCAAACGGGCCTGTGCGAAGCGCTTTGCTATGGGGCTGGGTCTCGTTGAGGAGGGCGACGTCCAGCGTCCGTCCGAGTGTCAGGACCCAGGCGATTCCTGTAGAGGTGATCGTAGTGCGGTTTCATGCGCCGATGCACGCGCCGAACGCGCTCGGGTGCGTCGGCAATCTCGACAGAGCGGCGGGTTTGCGGCTTCAGCCTCGTGGACTGGGCCAGGTTGGCATGGAAGGATCCGCCGTCCCACCAGCTGTGCGCTGCCGGATCGCCGCCGGCCTCCCAGGTCAGCGCTTGGGCGATGAAGGGAATGTCCACGGCCGCACAGAAGGCGCGGGTCATGCCTTCCGGGTCTTCTAGCAGGTCGTCGCTGTCGATCACCGGCGGCGTCCGTCCTTGCAGCGCCGATACCAGGTCGAAGAGGGCGCGTTGCTCGGGAAAACCGACTTCGGCTTCCTCGAAGTCCGGCCACTTGCTGTGCATCGAGGTGACGGTCTTGGCCGGGTCGCGGATCAAGAAAGCGTGGGTGAAGTGCGCGAGAAAGTCCGGTGTGATCATATGGTTTATGTAGTGGGGGAAGTCCTTGATGAAGACTGGCCCCTTGTTGGCTCTGGCCTGCAGATCGGCCCACACGCTGTCCAGGGTCAGGCCCGGTGTGGTCTTGTCGCCGGCGCGGAAGCGCGGCCAGAAGGGGTTTTCACCTTGATACCAGGCCTCGCCGAAGGGTTCGTGCAGGCAGTCGAGATCTCCGCGCTGACGCATCATCCACTCGAAGGCGGTGGAGGTGGAGCGGGGAATGGCCCAGAGGGCGATGATCTTCTGCACAGCGATTTAACCCGTTAGCGAGGAAAGCAGGCTGCCTTGCGGCGTCACGGGCGCGAGCCCCAGGGTCTTGAAGATCCGCCAATAGAGTGCAGTGTCATGGCCGATCACCGGGCGGCCCAGACGTTCCTCCAAGGCGGCCGTATGGTGCAGCGGGCGTTGCGCCAGGCCGTCCGACGGGCGGCGGTAGTTCGACATGCCGTTGATCAGGTAGGCCTCGGCGTTCGGTGCCTGCTCGGCAGTATGATCGAAGGACTTCCACAACAGCTCTTCGTCGAAGCACCAGATACAGCGGTCTACCTCTTCCTGGCTTGCAAACCAGCCTTGATCGTGGAAGTTCCCGGCCCACAGCACTTCGAACCCGGCGTCCTCCAGGAAGGCAACGGTCCCCCGATACCAGGACCGGGGATGATAGCAGGCATTCAGCGCGACCCGCCCGGCGTTGCGGTCGCGTAGCGCCTCGACCATGGCATAGCCGGCCATGTGAAAGGGGGTCTGGTACTTCTCGCTCAAGGCTTCGCAGTGGCGGCCTATGCCCTCCACCCCCAGGTCGCCGGCATGTACCCAGTTGGATCCGACCTGTGCGCAGACGTCGGCGCCGTTGTTGGCCATGCAGTGCACGAAGTCTTCCAACAGGGAGAAGTTCCGCTTCCGCTGGTCGAGCCGATGGCCGTAGTCGGGCACATGCAGCATCCAGCCATGCACACCAACCGAGCGCGGCGCCATACGCAGGAAATCCGAGGGCGCCGCATCGAAGTCATGCGGCGGGGCCGTGAAGCCCACCTGGTAGGGAAAAAGCTTGTTCCTGGGATCGGCCCAATGGGCCGGCTTCTCATAGCCAGTCACGATACTCTCCTGGAGCATTGCGGACGCTTATGTTTGAAGAGAGTGCTCGCACCGTCCATTGTTTTCGCGTGTCGTCGTTTGCCGGGAAGAAATAAAGCCGGCGGGAGCGGCCCCAATCGCGGTGCAAGCCGTCGAAGCCACGGCTAGCCGTGCGACGCGGCCGTGCTTGCCGGGCTTCAACAAAGAGCACTTCGGCTGATTGACCTGGTCGAATGGGCAGGCGGCCCGGTTGTTCGAGGAAATCCACGACAATTATGTCTATCTCCTAGAAGTGGCCTCCCGGACGGCCGGTCTCGCCCCGGGCTGGCACGCCTTTCGAGATGTTCGCCCCAGGCATCCTGCCGGGGTTTCGTCCGCGCGACCGGGAAGTGGCCGATAAGCTAGCCCCTGGACCCTATCGCCTCATCGCCTCGACCCCGTTATAGCTGACCTGGAGCGCCAGAGCGGCGGCGCAGGCATGGTCTTCGACGGTCCGATGGCTTTCTGCGCCGCTCAATGCGCGCGGGGTGTCGCGGTCGATCGGCGACTTGAGGGGAGAAGATGTAACAATGTCGCGGCAATAGCCGTGGCGTCCGGCGTGGAGCAGTTGCAGCAGGATACGTCCGCCTCGGCGTGAACCGCGCCGGTGACCGGACGGTGCGCATCCAGCGTTGCTTCGCCGTCGGGCAGGCAAGGATGTTGGGTCATACCCCCGGCTCGGTTGGGGGAGAAATCGCCGGTAACGATGAGAGCGGGACTGCTTCCGCTCCGCATGGGTTCAAATCTGTTCGAACTGCCCTTCAGCCCCTATGTGAATCGGGCCCATGATCACGCGGCTCGGCAAGCGCAGCCCGCCCACGGCAATCGGGCGTTCCAGGTCTGGATGGGCTGCGGGCATGCGTCTGGCCCCTGGCCTGGGTGCGGTGCTAGTTCAAGTCCAGCGCATGTTCCTTCAGCAGGGGGAGGGGGACGATGGCCAAGGTCTCTTCATGTGTCGCTGCCAGGCGCACCTTGGGCGCCTTGCCGGCCCGATAGGCCTCGTACCAACGGCCGGCACAGAGGCACCAGGAATCCCCGGGCTTCAGTCCTTTGAAGCCGAACGTCGGACGCGGGGTCGAGAGGTCGTTGCCCTGTGCCTTGGAAAAGGCCAGGAAGTCGGCGGTGACTTGGGCGCAGACCGTGTGGATGCCCAGATCCTCCGGCCCGGTGTCGCAGCAGCCGTCCCGGTAGAAACCGGTCAGGGGCTTCAGGGAGCAGGACTGCAAAGAGCCCCCCAGGACATTCTTCGCATCGTTATCCACTGCTGTGCATTCCTCTCTACTACCGATTCCGACAAAGTCCCTAGCACAGACGGGAAGCGCGTGGGAAGGCTAGCGACCGCGATAGGCAAGAAAGTCCGGCAGCATGCCGTAAAGACGAATGCCCCATGAGAAGGGGGCGGGGAAATCGGTGCGAAAGCGCTTCGACCGCATCGCCTTGACAATGCGCAGTGCCGCCGCTTCCGGGGACATCAGCTGGGGCATAGGAAAACTGTTCCGATCCGTCAGCCTTGTCTTGACGAAGCCGGGATTGACCAAGTGTACCGTAACGCCGCTGCCGTTCAGATCGTGGCGCATGGTCTCAGCGAGGCTCACCAAAGCGGCCTTACTGGCACCGTAACCGATGGCTGCGGGAAGGCCGCGATAGCCGGCCAGAGACCCGACCAGGACGATGTCGCCCGCTCTGCGTTCGACCATGGCGGGAACGACGGTGCCCAGGACCCGCAAGGCGCCCATGAAATTGACGTCAACCATGGCCAGTGCAGCTTCCGAATCCCAGTTCCGGGCGGTCATGGGAAGGTAGGCGCCGGCATTGTAGATCAGGCCGTCGATGGGACCGGCGGCCTCGACGGCCGGGCCGACCGCTGTGCTGTCGGTCACGTCGAGCGGGAGTGGGAGGGCGTTGCCCAGCGTTTGGCTCAGTTCGTCCAAACGCCCAGCATTACGTGCGGAGAGCACCAGCTGTGCACCGGCACGATCCAGTTCTTTCGCCAAGGCCCGCCCCAGCCCCTCGCTGGCCCCGATAAGCCAGTAGCGGCTGTCCCGCAGGCCGGTCATGCCTCAGGCTCCCGGACGGATCGGCCGTAGGAAACCGGGGCCGTCGGCGGTTGCGGTCTGGAATGGAAGGGAGCCCCTTTCAGGCAGAGCTTCAAGGCTTGCCAGTAGATCAAGGCCAGCACGCGGCCGGCGCCGAAGGGCCGGCGCAGTGCCGCCCAGGCGAGCGATGCCATGGTAGCCTGCCGACGGCAGCCTTCCAAGGTCGCAATCAACCCCTCCGCGCCATCGCAGTAGAGAATCCCGATCGAGATCGCGTTCTCCGTCATGTCGACCTGGAAACGATAGCGCCCCTGTACCTGCTGGAAGGGGGAGACGTGAAACAGCTTCTGCGCCTCCAGCGGCGTCCGCCCGTCGATAGGCCGGAAATCGTCATGGGCGCAAAAGTAGCAATGCCGCTGGCCGAAGGTGTTGTTCACTTCGGCGACGACGGCACAAGGCCGCCCCTGCCGCAGCGCGATCCAGAAGCTGACCGGATTGAAGGCGATGCCCAGGAACGCGGGTTGGGCAAGCAGCAACAGCTCTGTCCCGTCGAACGGACATCCCCTCCCTGCAAGCAGTTCTCGGAACCAAGCCACACCGCGCCCCTGGCCGCGTTCGCCGCCGTGATGGCGGTCGTTAAGGCTCCAGAGATTGAAGGCGTTTTTCGAAAGCAGACGCGGCGCTTGGAATCGTTCGGGGTCGCAGAGCAAATAGTCTACGCCATAGGTAAAGCGGTTGGCGATCTTGCCGCGCCGCGCGTGGAGGGTTCGACCCTGAACATGTTCGCACTGCATAGTCTGGATACGCATGCCCGGCCGGCGGGAATCACGAGGGAGACGGTTTTTCCAGGGGCGATCCCAGGGTGCTGATCCGCAAGCGCCGATGCAGCGTAACTCATGCAGACAGCAACGAGAGAGGCGCCGGTGTTCGATCTCAACCTGCTTCCCAGAAAGCGGATCGCCATCGTGGGGGGAGGCATATCGGGGCTCTCTGCAGCCTATTTCCTCTCTCTCCGTCATGACGTTACGCTCTTCGAAGCGGAGCGGCGTCTAGGCGGGCACGCCCATAGCGTCCTCGCCGGCCGTGATGGCGGCCAGCCGGTCGACATGGGCTTCATCGTCTTCAACTACGCGACCTATCCCCACTTGACCCGGCTCTTTGCCGAACTGGACGTACCTGTCCGCAAGAGCAACATGAGCTTCGGAGTCTCCATCGACGAAGGACGCGTGGAGTATGCGCTAAGCAGCCTTGGAAGTCTCTTCGCCCAAAAACGCAATCTGCTGCGCCCAAGCTTCTACCGCATGATCGCCGATATTTTGCGTTTCGGCCGGAAGGCCGAAGCAGCAACCGGCTCAGACGACATGACCGTCGGCGAGTTGGTAGCGGAACTGCAGCTCGGCACCGCCTTCCGCGACCATTATCTGCTGCCGATGTGCGGTGCGATCTGGTCCACGCCGGCCGCCGAGGTGGGCCGCTTCCCAGCCCGGACCCTGGTGCGCTTCTTTCGGAATCATGCACTGCTGGCCGGCAGTGCGCCGCATCAGTGGTGGACTGTGAAGGGCGGGAGTATCGAGTATGTGCGCAGGTTGGAGAAGGCTCTGCTGGCGCAGGGCTGCATGCTACAGACTGGCAGCCCGGTTCAGGCCGTGCGCAGAGACTCCCATGAGGTTCGGCTCACCGCTGCGGGCAGTCAAAGCGCCTTCGACGAGGTTGTCTTCGCCTGCCATAGCGACCAGGCTTTAACGATCCTCGGTGAGGCGGCAAGCGAGCAGGAGACGGCGGCGCTCGAGACGATCCGTTATCGGCCCAATCGCGTGGTCCTGCATGCGGATCCGAGCCTCATGCCGAAACGGCGCGCCTGCTGGTCGAGTTGGAACTACTTCGCACAGGAAGGCGCCGTCGGCGTCACCTACTGGATGAACCAGCTGCAGGGTATCCCGGAGAGCGATCCACTGTTCGTCAGCCTCAATCCCACGCGCAGGATAGCCGAAGAGACAGTCTATCGCGAGCTAACCTTCGCGCACCCCGCCTTTGATACCGCCGCGATCCGGGCACAGCAGCGCATCGCTGAGATACAGGGGCGCAACCGCACTTGGTATTGCGGTGCCTACAACCGCTTCGGCTTCCATGAGGACGGCATCGCCAGCAGCCTGCGCGTGGTCCGCCGAATAGGGCTGGGGGCACAAGGGGGAGAAAAAGGGATTGCTGCTTAGCGACAAGGCTTTACGGCACAGATTTCTAGCGTCCTGCGAGCGTATCGAAGAGGGACGGGTGACCCTCTACACGCCGGAAGGCGACCGGCACCGCTTTGGCGCCAAGGGGCCGGATGCGGAGATGACAATCCGCGACTGGTCGATGGTCTCGGCGCTGGCCGGGCACGGGCAAGTGGGTCTGGGAGAGAGTTACGTGCAGGGGTTGTGGGACACGCCGTCGGTTGAATCGCTCGCTGGCGTCGCGATCCTCAACCGTGAGCGCCTGGCAGATTTCGACCGATCGAACCCGATACGCCGCGCCCACCATCTCTTGCTCGACCGGCTAGTGCGTGCAAATAGCAGAGCCGGGTCGTGCCGCAACGTTCGGGCTCACTACGATGTCGGCAATGAGTTCTACCAGCTGTGGCTGGATCGCGGGATGACCTACTCCTCGGGCCTTTTCGCAAACAACGACGAAGACCTCTTCAGCGCGCAAAGCCGTAAGAATGCCCGCATCCTCTCGCGATTGAACGAAGGCGAAAGCCTGTTGGAGATCGGCTGCGGTTGGGGGGCATTCGCCGAACAGGCGACCGAAGAGGGGCGCCACGTCACAGGCATCACTGTTTCACGCAATCAGCACAGCTATGCCGAAGCGCGCCT
This sequence comes from Rhodospirillales bacterium, assembly GCA_014324045.1. GTDB lineage: Bacteria > Pseudomonadota > Alphaproteobacteria > Kiloniellales > JACOMY01 > JACOMY01. Next base: position 13,187 of record JACOMY010000025.1, read on the forward strand.
GGACGGACGCGCCGATATTCGGTTCTGCGACTATCGCGATGTGCGCGGGCGCTATGACAACATCGTTTCAATTGAGATGGTGGAAGCGGTCGGCAAACGCTATTGGCCAGGCTATTTTTCCGTTCTCAAGCGCAGTCTGGCCGATGGGGGTCGCGTGCTGCTGCAGGCGATTACGGTCAAGGACAAAGGGTTCGAGCGCTATCGCAAAACGTCCGACTTCATTCGCCAGTACATCTTCCCAGGCGGAATGCTGCTGTCGAATGCGGTGATTGCGGAGCAAGCCGGGAAAGCCGGGCTAAGGCTGCACGACAGCTTCGATTTCGGTCCGCATTACGCCCGCACCTGCCGCATTTGGGCCCGCCGCTTGGAGAGACAGAAAACGCGGCTGCCGGACATGGGCCTCGGCGAAGCTTTCTATCGCAAATGGGTATACTACCTGGAAGTCTGTGCCGCCTCCTTCGCCCTCGGCCGCACCAGCGTCGTCCAGGTCGAGTTGGGCCATGCTTAGCCGTTTAGGCTGCAGGTCCTCGTGAGCGGGAGGACCTTAACGGATGGAGTACCTGATTGCCGCCCTCTTGTTCGGAGGCTTTTTGCTCGCCGCGAAGAGCTTCTTCTTCAGCTTCCGTGCGCAGTCACCCGACGACTATGCGGAAACCGGCCCGGCCTTCTCGATGAACGAGCATCTCAACGGGGAGATCCGCTCCGAAGGCGTGATCTACGGCCCAAGAGGGCGAATGAGCAGCCGTTTCGTCGCCAGAATGGTAGGCGAGTGGGACGGCAACAGCGGTACGCTGACCGAAGACTTCACCTATTCGACCGGACGGAGGCAACAGCGCAAGTGGCACCTGACGCTTGGCCCCGGCAACAAGATCACCGGAACCGCCAACGACATCGTAGGCGAAGCGCAAGGGAAAGTGTCCGGTGCCACTGCGATGTTGCGATACCGGATCGTTTTGCCGCCGGAAGCCGGGGGCCACAAGCTCGATACCACCGACTGGATGTATCTGACGGCCGACGGTGCGATCATGAACAAATCCGAAATGCGCCTCTTCGGTGTGAAGGTGGCCGAGTTGGTCGCAACCCTGCGGCCCGACTGGCAGGCGGCGGAGAAAGATCCGATTGCGTCTAGGGGCGAAGAAACGAAAGCAGTCTTGAGCGATTCCGCCCTCCGTCCCGGGGTATATGAGGCAGGCCTAGCGGCCGGCGCGAGACAGACATTCTGATCTCCAGAGGCTTTGAACAGCTAGAATAAAAATTTTCAGCGGCTTAGACGGCGTGATTCTCAATGCCGGAAACGGAGAAGACAAATCGGTCTTCGTCGGGAGCTTGAGATCGGAACCTTCATCTATATCGGCGGGACCGCCTTCTCCGACAGCAGCAACAGCCATGCAGGTTTCTCAAGGGATCAATCTCCGGAGATCGGCCGAAATGGCGACGGAACCGCCAGCCTCCTGCCAGAGGCAAGCAAGTTCAACCAGGCTAATCAACTGACGCGCAGGGATTTTCTGTGGATCTAGCCAGACCTCTGCTTAGATCGTAAATTCGATACCGATGAGGATGATGGAGATGGGCAGGCCCCAGTGCGAGACTATCCACGCCACCCAAGCCTGCGTCGGGGACATCGCCAGCCTGTACTTTGCCTTGGCTTGCTACCTTCGAGGTGTTTGCAGCTTTGCCGCCGTAGAGCCTATCGATCCGGCTGACGCCGAACACTGCATCGGGCCCACCATTTTCATAGAGGGTTGAGGTGGCTGCCTTGGATAGCCATAACGACATCCGAACTCGTACCGCCGTAGAGCTAATCGTCACCGGAGTGCCCGAACAGGGCGTCAAAGCCGGTATCGTCATAAGGGTTATCGCCCCGTTCCCACCGAAGGACTACCGGTGCACTCCTCGCCGCGCAAAACGCCGCCCCCGGTGGCCCCGTAAAGTGCAGGGTGACAAAAGTCTTTTGAAGTCGGGCCGTTTCAGGGGTGTGGAAGGCTTGGAGAATCCGGGCGTTCGGCACTCTTCATTTTACCGGGAAAAGGCGTCCTCGTGCAGAGGGGTTGCAGGGCGCTTGCAAGGGCCGTGCAGTGCCCTTGCAGGGTGGTTCCCGATGGTTGGTTGCCGGCGGTGCCGGCCGGTGGGCAGCCGGCCTCGGATGGGCGAAGGGCTTATCTGTAACGGCTGCCGATGTCCATGATCGTGCCGTCCTCGTAGTGTCCGGTGTAGCGTCCGGTGAGGTTGCCGCCGGTGTCCCGTTCAGCCCGCGGGGCCGGTTCCGTAGGGCTGAGTTCGGCGCCTTCGAAGCCCCGCGGCAGGGTGGATCGCAGCGGTGCATCAAGGATGGGCCAGAAGGCGCGGACCAGCAGCCGGAGCAAGTCGGCCGGGCCGTGTCCGGGGCTGTCGTCGAGATAGAGGACGTGCGCTGTGCGGGAGTCGTTGGACCGGCCTGGGTTCTGCCAGGACTGCCCGCATGCCGGGCACATCGGAGTGCGTTCTCTTGGAAGGCGCCGGGCATGACCTCAATGGCGGGACAATCTGGGTCGTCGTCGATGGCTTCCAGCATGGCCTACCGTACTCCCGCCTCGAAGTAGGCGCCGGCGTACCGGTCCTGCCGGCCTGTGCTGGAATAGCGATCGAGCCCCCCGATGGGGTCGCGCGTTCCGTCGGGCGGTGTGGTGCGTCTTCGGTGGAGTTGCTGGAAGATCCGGCCGGTTTCGGGTATGGCGGCTTGCAGATGGTAGACGTATTCCTGCACAGCGTTGCCGGGATCTCGTGAGACTAGGGTCCAGCCTTTGCCGCTGCGCTTCTCCGCGTTGTCCCCACCTCCTGACCGCAACTGCTCCCGGCGCGGTCTGATCCGAGATGCAGAGAAGAGCGGCGGCCGGCTCCGGCCACCCGGAATCCGGCCGGAAGGATCCAGATTTTCCGGCCCGAATCGGCCCGATCTCATAAGATTTTTGGCGCGCTCCATAAAGGCTGTCGTTCAGGGAGGTTCCAACCCAGCTTGTCCGCACCACTCGTAGTGTAGGCCACCAGGACCGCATTTCCATTATCGCCTGAATAGACAATGGAATCCTGTGCTCCAAGGAATCTTGTAGTCTAGAACCTGAAACCAGCATACCCTCAATGTCCCTTTACCGACTGGCTGTACGCTGGCCTAGCGAAATTCTTTTAGAAGCGAGCCCCAAGGGTTCGTTTCACGGCAGGGGTTTCACGTCAAAGACCGATGTGGCCGTTTGGATTCGGAGCCTGCCTGTTGCTCTTGGACTAAGCTTTCCTACCGGGACCGGGGCCCGGGGAATGCGGGGGCGCTTCCTGCGGTCTTCTTCGCTGCGGTGTCGCAAAGCGGCAGTCTACCGTCGCTGGAAGCTTGGATCCGGTCTGCTTGCGCACTGAGCTGGAGGGAATAGAGTGTCGCAACTGGCGATAGACAGGGGGGCGGTTCGAGCGATGAAGAGCCATGCAAGGGTTGTTGTGATCGGTGGCGGAGTTTGCGGTGTCGGCGCCCTCTATCACTTGGCGAAAAAGTGCTGGACCGACGCGGTCCTGGTCGAGCGCAGCGAACTGACGGCCGGTTCGACCTGGCATGCTGCAGGACTGTTACCGCTCTTTAACATGAGCTACTCGGTGGGTCAGCTGCACCGCTATTCGGTCGAGCTTTACAAGCGCCTGGAGGCCGAGACCGGGCAGGCCGTGTCCTTCCACAACACCGGCAACCTGCGCCTGGCCTGCAACCGCGACCGCATGGACGAGTACCGGAACTACCGGTGCACGGCGGAAACCATCGGCGTGGAGAGCCATCTAATTTCCGTCGAGGAGTGTGAGAAGCTCTGGCCGCTGATGGATCCGAAAGGGCTGGTCGGCGCGCTCTGGCACCCGACCGACGGCCACATTGCCCCGGTCGACGTCACCATGGCCATGGCCAAGGGCGCACGCACGATGGGGGCCGAGATCTATCAGAACACGCCGGTTACCGGCATCGAGCGCAACGGAAGCCTGGAATGGGTCGTAAAGACGTCTAGGGGCGACATCGCCTGCGAACATGTAATCTGCGCCACCGGTAACTATGCCCGCCAGACCGCCAAGATGGTGGGCCTGGAGATTCCAGCCATTCCGGTCGAGCATCAGTACATCGTAACCGACGTCGATCCGGTCCTGCAGGCCTACCGCGACGGCGGCGCCAAGGAACTGCCGATCCTGCGCGAAAGCGATGCGCAGTACTATTTCCGCGAAGAGCGGAGGGGCTGGATCCTGGGCCCCTACGAGAAGGGTGCGCCGGCACGTTTCATCGAGGGTGTCGATCCCGGCTTCGAGAAGGACCTTTTTCCGGGGGCGCTGGAGCGCTTGATGCCGCATGTAGAGGCCGCGATCGCGCGCGTGCCCTCCTTCGAGAAGGCCGGCATCAAGGACATCGTCAACGGCCCGATCTCCTACACCCCGGACGGTAATCCCATGGTCGGCCCGGCCTTCGGTCTGCCGAACTTCTGGATCTCGGAGGGGCATTCCTTCGGCATTACTGCGGCCGGCGGTGCTGGCTGGCAGCTGGCCGAATGGATGGTCGAGGGTCAGCCCTCGGTGGACATGACCGGCGTCGATCCGCGCCGCTTCGGCGTCACCACCAAGAAGTTCGCCGCGGTGAAGAACGAAGAGGCCTACGAGCACGTCTTCGTAATCCACTATCCCATGGAGGAACGCGCCGCCGCGCGTCCGGCCAAGTCCACGCCCTGCTATGAGCGCTTGGATGCGGCCGGCGCGGTCTGGGGCCAGCGCTTCGGCTGGGAGCGGCCGAACTGGTTCGCGCCCGTCGGCCTGGCCCGTAAAGACGTCTATTCCTTCCGCCGCTCCAACTGGTTCGGCCCCGTGGGCGACGAGGTTGCCGCCATGCGCGAGCGGGTCGGCCTGATGGAGCTTTCTTCCTTCGCCAAGTACGAGGTCGAAGGGCCGGGCGCGCGGGATTGGCTGGACTCGATCGTCGCCAATTGCATCCCTAAGAAGGTGGGGCGCATGAGCCTGGCGCACTCGCTCTTCCCTTCGGGCTCGGTGCGCTCGGAATATACCGTCACCCGCATGACCGACGGGCTCTATGGCGAGCGCTTCTACATTGTCGGGCCGGGCGCGGCGCATGACATCGATTGGGATTTTTTCCTCAAGAACAGCCCCAAGGACGGCAGCGTCTTCGTCAAGGACGTGACCACGCAGTACGGCGTCTTCGTCCTGGCCGGTCCACAGGCCCGCGCGGTCTTCTCCAAGCTGGCCGACGCCGATGTCTCCAACGCCGCCTTCCCCTGGCTCACCATGCAAGAGATCCCGGTGGGCTTCGTCCCCGGCGTGCGCGGGCTCAGGGTCAACTTCGTCGGCTCCTTGGGCTGGGAACTGCACCACCCGATCGAATACCAGAACCACCTCTTCGACGCGTTGGTCGCAGCCGGTAAGGCAGAGGGCCTGGGCCACGTCGGTATGCGTGCCATGGACTCCATGCGCCTGGAGAAGAGCTATCGCCTCTGGGGCACCGACCTGAACGCCGAGAACACCCTTCTCGAGGCCGGGATGGACCGCTTCGTCCGCCTCGACAAAGGTGACTTCACCGGCCGCGCCGCGTTGGTGACGCAGCAACGGGCAGGCCTGCCCAACCGCTATTGCACCCTGGAGATAGAGGCCGACGATGCGGACTCCTTCGGCAATGAGCCGGTCTTCGTGGACGGTGAGGTGGTGGGCCGCGGTACGGCCGGCGGTTACGGCCACCACGTGAAGAAGTCCCTGATGCTTGGCTACATCCGCAGCGATTTGGCCCGGGTTGACCTGGAATGCCAGGTCCGCGTGCTCGACCAGATGCGCCCGGCCCGGATCGTGGCCGAGAGCCCTTACGATCCGGAGAATGCAGCCTTGCGGGCCTGAAGACGAAAGGGACCGGCGGCCCCTTCGCACCTTTCATGAAAAGAATCGGTCATGAAGAGAGTTGGTATCGACTTTCCTGCTGTTCGGTTGCCGGAGTTTGGACTAGGTCCGCCGGCGGCCGTGTGGCCCCCGGTCTATTCCTCCGGCGGAGCAGGATACCAGGCTTCCGGCTCCGGCATCTCGAAATCCTCGGGGATGATGAAGGTCTCGATCGTGGTGCTGGTGTCGTCCTCCGTGCCGAAGTAGATCCAGGGCACCACGCCCTGCCACTTGCCGGACTGAATCACCTTGTAGCCGCGCTCGGCGAAGCGGGCGATGCGCGTCTCGATGTCGGCGCCGTTACAGTCGACGGCGACGTGATGAATGCCCTCTCCGTGCGCCTCCAGGAAGTCGTCGTAGATGGTGCGCCCCTCGGTCGGCTGCACGATCTCCCACATCATGGCACCGGAGAAGGCCAGGCAGAGCTTCATGGCGAAATCGGCCGGTTTGCCCCGATAGGTCAAGTCGGTGCAGCTGCCGGCATCGAAGGTGTAGACCCGCCAGGGCCCGATACCCATCTTGGTCAATCCCTGCATGGTCCGCCGATAGTCGCGCGTCACGACGCAGATTTGCATTGTCTCGCCAACGATGTTGGCCGGCAGGTCAGGCATGGTTTTTCCTCCGGGGGATGTTTTGTAGTCTGTACAAGTCCACCCGAAGGATACGCCAGACCGCTTGTCTTGGAAACCTCAGCCGGGGCGAATAGAAGCTGGGGCGCTATAGATTCCGAAGGTCTTCAGGCACCGGGATCTGCAACCAGGGTCCGGCGCACCGCATCCTTCCAGCCGCGATAGCGCCGATCCCGCTGTTCCCGGTCCAATCCCTGCCGAAAGCGGCGATCCAAAGCCCAGGTCTGGGCAAAGGCCGCAGCGTCCGGATAGAAGCCGGCACGCATACCGGCCAGCCAGGCCGCCCCCAAGGCCGTGGTCTCGGCGATCTGCGGGCGATCTACAGGCGCCCCCAGCATGTCGGACAGGAACTGCATGGCCCAATCGGAGGCCGTCATTCCACCGTCGACCCGCAGGACCGTCCCGCTGCCGGCGCTTTGCGGCCAGTCGCGCCACATGGCCTCCAGAAGATCCCGGGTCTGGAACCCGACGCTTTCCAGGGCAGCGCGGGCCAGATCGGCCGGGCCCGTGGCCCGGGTGATGCCGAAGAGCGCGCCACGGGCCTTCGCGTCCCAGTAGGGCGCCCCGAGGCCGGTGAAGGCAGGCACCAGATAGATTTCCTGGTTCGGATCGGCGGCCTCGGCCAGGGCTTGTGTCTCATCCGCCGATTCGATGAGGCCGAGGCCGTCGCGCAGCCATTGCACAACCGCGCCGGCAACGAAGATTGCTCCCTCCAGGGCATAGGTCGCAGTGCCGTCCAGACTGTAGGCGACGGTGGTCAGCAAGCGGTTCCCGGAGGGCACCGCGATCTGCCCGGTGTTGAGCAGGACGAAGCACCCGGTGCCGTAGGTCGACTTGACCATGCCCGGTTCGAAGCAGGCCTGGCCGAGGGCCGCGGCCTGTTGATCGCCGGCAATCCCCAGGATCGGTAACGACCGGCCAAAGAGGCCCGCTTCGCTCATCCCGAAGTCGGCGGCGCAATCCTTCACCTCCGGCAGCAGCGACTCCGGGATCCGGAAGAGCCCCAGGAGGTCCGGATCCCAGCAGCCTTCGTGGATGTTATAGAGCAGGGTTCGGGATGCATTGGTGGCGTCGGTGGCATGCACCAGGCCGCCGGTCATGCGCCAGAGAAGCCAGCTGTCGACTGTACCGAAAGCAAGTTCTCCGGCCTCCGCCTTAACCCTGGCGCCCTCAACGCTGTCGAGGATCCAGGCGATTTCGGTAGCGCTGAAGTAAGGGTCGAGCAGCAGGCCGGTCCTGGCCGCGATCAGGGGCTCCGCTCCCTCGTCCTTCAACCTCCGGCAATAGGCGTCGGTGCGGTGGTCCTGCCAAACGATCGCAGGGTAAACCGGCCGGCCCGTCGCGCGTTCCCAAACCACAGCGGTCTCCCGCTGATTGGCGATCCCGACCGCAACGATGTCGTCCACCCTGGCCGCGGCCCCGGCCATTGCCTCCTTGCAGGTCGCGATGGCCGTGTTCCAGAGATCCTCCGGGTCGTGTTCGACCCAGCCCGAGCGCGGGAAATGCTGCGGAAACTCCCGCTGTCCGACAGCGGCGATCCGAAGATCCCTGTCGAACAGAATGGCACGGCTGGAGGTGGTGCCTTGGTCGATGGCGAGCACATACTTGCCCATAAACACAGTCTAGCCTCCTTCCATCCTATCGGTGAACTGGCCTATCGATGAACTGGAGATGTGAAGCGCCCGGCCAAGGGGTGACGCGGCGGCGGCTCTCAGCCTCCGTTTGAGAATCCGCGGCACCGGCCCCCTTGCCCCCTGCGCGCGCCGGCAAACACCGTGCGGAAGAATCGAAGACACATCCTCTCAACCTACTCTTGAAACAGGAGTGACCTAGAGATGAGGGGCCGGAGGACGAATATCCCCCGGCCCCTCTTTACTGCCGCAGACAGCGCGCGCCTAGTTTCTGGCAGCGGCGGCCCAGGTCTTGATCAGCTCATCGTAGTCTACGGTGACCGGAGCCGGCTTCTCGTTGGCCAGCCTTGCCTTCGGCGCACCCGGCAGATCCAGCCAATAGCCGGCATCGCGCGGCTCGTTCAGCTTCGGACCGCACTCGCCCTGTACGCCGGCCCGCTCAAGCCGCTGCAGCACCCTGTCCTGGGCCTCGGCCAAGGCGTCCATCGCCTCCTGCGGGGTCTTCGCACCCGACGAGGCATCGCCGATGTTCTGCCACCAGAGCTGTGCCAGTTTCGGATAGTCCGGAACGTTGGTGCCGGTCGGGGTCCATTGCAGACGCGCCGGCGAGCGGTAGAACTCGATCAAGCCGCCCAGCTTGGGTGCCCGTTCGGTGAAGGAGGGATCCCAGATGTCGCTCTCGCGGATGAAGGTGAGGCCGACGTGGCTCTTCTTCAGCGACAGGGTCTTGGCGACGGTGAACTGGGCGTAGAGCCAAGCCGCCTTGCGGCGATCGACCGGAGTGGATTGCATCAAGGTCCAGGAACCGGCGTCCTGATAGCCTAGCTTCATGCCCTCTTGCCAATAGGCGCCGCGCGGCGAGGGGGCCATGCGCCACTTGGGCAGGCCGTCCGCGCCGACGACCGGCAGGCCCTCCTTGACCATGTCGGCGGTGAAAGCGGTGTACCAGAACATCTGCTGCGCGATGGCGCCTTGCGCCGGGACCGGCCCGGCCTCGGAGAAGGTCATGCCCGCAGCGGCCGGCGGTGCATAGGCCTTCAGCCAATCGATGTACTTGGCGACTGAGTAGACGGCAGCCGGGCCGTTGGTGGCGCCGCCGCGCACCACGGTGGAGCCGACCGGGCGGCAGCCCTCGACGCGGATGCCCCATTCGTCCACCGGCAGGCCGTTCGGGATGCCCTTGTCCCCGGCACCGGCCATGGAGAGCCAGGCGTCGGTGAAGCGCCAGCCCAGCGAGGGGTCTTTCTTGCCGTAGTCCATGTGGCCGTAGACGGTCTCGCCGTCCATCGTGCCCAGGTCCTCGGTGAAAAATTCAGCGATGTCCTCATAGGCCGACCAGTTGACCGGAACACCCAGGTCGTAGCCGTACTTGGCCTTGAACTTGGCCTTTATGTCCGGATCGGTAAACCAGTCGTAGCGGAACCAATAGAGGTTCGCGAACTGCTGGTCGGGCAGCTGGTAGATCTTGCCGTCCGGACCGGTGGTGAAGGAGATGCCGATGAAGTCGTCGATCTCCAGATAGGGATTGGTGACGTCCTTGCCCTCTCCGTCCATCCAATCCGACAGCGGCACGATCTGCTGATAACGGAAATGGGTGCCGATCAGATCGGAATCGTTGATGTAGGCATCGTAGATGTTGCGGCCGGATTGCATTTGGGTCTGCAACTTCTCGACCACGTCGCCCTCGCCGATCAGGTCGTGGTTGACCTTGATACCGGTGATCTCGGTGAAGGCCCTGGCCAGGGTCTTGGCCTCGTACTCATGGGTGGTAATGGTCTCAGAGACGACGTTGATCTCCATGCCCTTGAAGGGTTCGGCGGCCTCGATGAACCACTGCATCTCCTGCATCTGATCTTCCCTGGAGAGGGTCGAGGGCTGGAACTCGCCGTCAACCCACTTCCTGGCAGCCTCCATATCGGCCGCCGCCGGGCCGGCAAAACCGGCCAGCAGAGCAACCGCCGAAGCCGTCGCCAGCGCGCGAAGTCTTATCATTCTCTGGTCCTCCTTCTGGATCCTCTAGGATACAAACCTCAACAGGTCCCGCCCGGCAGGCGCCGCTGCGGGTTCAACCGTTACACCCAGCGGAAGACCGCTGCGGCATAGACGAGTGACACGGCGAGCCCGCCCCACAGCGGCGGGCCGAAGGCCGCCAGCCAGGCAAGGCAGATGAAGGCGGCCCCCAGCAAGGACACGAAGAGCCGGTCGCCGGGGGTGGTGGCAAAGCGCAGGATACCCACGCGCGGAGGCTGTGGGGCTAAGGCTGCCCAGAGCGTCATGATCGCCAGGATAACGAAGATCGTCAGAAAGAAGACCGCAGTTGGCCAGGTCCAGGCCATCCAGTCGAGGTTCAAGCTGCCGTCGTTCATCGCTGCCGCCCCTCTACACGCGCCCTAGGGCGAAGCCCTTGGCGATGTAGTTGCGCACGAACCAGATCACCAAGGCGCCGGGAATGACGGTCAGCACGCCAGCCGCGGCCAGTACCCCCCAATCCAACCCGGAGGCGGAGACCGTGCGCGTCATGGTGGCGGCAATCGGTTTGGCGTTGACGCTGGTCAAGGTGCGGGCCAGCAGCAACTCCACCCAAGAAAACATGAAGCAGAAGAATGCGGCGACGCCGATGCCGCTGGCGATCAGGGGCATGAAGATCCGCACGAAGAATCGCGGCCAGGAATAGCCGTCGATGTAGGCGGTCTCGTCGATCTCCTTGGGAACGCCGGACATGAAGCCCTCAAGGATCCAGACCGCCAGCGGTACGTTGAACAGGCAGTGTGCCAGGGCGACAGCCAGATGCGTGTCGAAGAGTCCGATCGAAGAATAGAGCTGGAAGAAGGGCAGGGCGAAGACCGCTGCCGGCGCCATGCGGTTGGTCAGAAGCCAGAAGAAGAGATGCTTGTCGCCCAGGAAGCGATAACGCGAGAAGGCATAGGCCGCCGGCAGAGCCACGGTGACCGAGATCGCCGTGTTCATCGCCACGTAAACGATGGAGTTGATGTAGCCCCGGTACCAGGAGGGATCGGTGAAGATCACCCGATAGTTGGCCAAGGTCGGATCCGCCGGGAAGAGCGTAAAGGCCGACAGAATTTCTTCATTCGACTTCAGGCTCATGTTCAAGAGCCAATAGAGCGGCAGGGTCAGGAACAGCAGATAGGCAACCATGATCGCGCCGGAACGCGTGACGCGGAAGCCGCTGGATTTATTCACGACTCTTTCTCCCGGCGCGGCAGTTCCACGCCGACGTTGGTCATGACGGTATAGAACACCCAGGATAACAGCAGGATAATCAGAAAGTAGATCAGCGAGAAAGCCGCCGCCGGCCCCAGATCGAACTGTCCGATCGCCATCTTCACCAAGTCGATGGAGAAGAAGGTGGTGGAGTTGCCGGGCCCGCCCCCGGTCACAACGAAGGGCTCGGTATAGATCATGAAGCTGTCCATGAAGCGCAGCAGAATCGCGATCAGCAGCACGCGGTTCATCTTCGGCAACTCGATGTAGCGAAAGACCTTCCAGCGGCTGGCGCTGTCAATCCGGGCGGCGTGATAGTGCGCCTCGGGGATCGAAACCAGACCGGCGTAGCACAGCAGCGCCACCAGCGAGGTCCAGTGCCAGACGTCCATGACGATCACCGTGATCCAGGCATCGAGCCAGTTCTGGGTGTAGTTGTAGCCGATGCCCAATTCGTTCAGGGCAGCACCCAGCAAGCCAATGTCAACCCGCCCAAAGATTTGCCAGATGGTGCCGACCACGTTCCAGGGAATGAGCAGTGGCAAGGCCATCACCACCAAGCACAGCGAGACGGTCCAGCCGCGCTTGGGCATGGAGAGTGCGACCAGGATGCCCAGAGGCACCTCGATTGCCAATATTATGAAGGAGAAGACGAACTGCCGGAGCAGCGCATTGTGGAAACGCTCCGAAGACAGAATCTGCTCGAACCATTCCAGGCCGGCCCAGAAAAACTGGTTGTTCCCGAAGGTGTCCTGGATCGAGTAGTTGACCACGGTCATCAAGGGAATCACGGCGCTGAAGGCCACCAGGATCACCACCGGCATCACCATGAACCAGGCGCGATGGTTGACCGGTTTGTCCATCAGACGCTTTTCCCCTCGATCAGCCAGCCGTCTGCATAGACCTTGATGCTGTGGGGATCGAAGCGCACGCGGGTCATCTGCCCGCTCATCATCTGCTCGCTCAGGGGCTGTCCCTCGTTCACGATCGCGTTGATCTCCCGGCCCTGAAAGTCGGTGCGTACAATGCGGTGGCGCCCAACGTCTTCGATCCGCGTCACCGTCACCGGCAGCCCCTCGCCATCGTTACCCCCATCGTTGCCCAACGCGACAAACTCCGGCCGGATGCCGATCTCGATTCTGCCGCCGCTCACCTGCCCGTAGCGACGGCCCAGAGCAAGCCGGGTGCCGCCCAAATGCGCTTCGCTGCCTGCCACCCTGGCCGGCAGCAGGTTCATGCCGGGCGAGCCGATGAAGTAGCCGACGAAGGTGTGCCGGGGCCGTTCGAAGAGATCTTCCGGCGCGCCGATCTGCACCACCTCGCCCTCGTACATGACCGCCACCTCGTCGGCGAAGGTCAAGGCCTCGGTCTGATCGTGGGTCACGTAGATCATGGTATGACCGAACGTGCGGTGCAGCGATTTCAGTTGGGTCCGCAGCTCCCACTTCAGCTGCGGATCGATCGCCGTCAGCGGCTCGTCGAAAAGGATCGCGGCCACGTCCTCGCGCACCATGCCGCGGCCCAAAGAGATCTTCTGCTTAGCATCGGCGGTGAGGCCGCGGGCCTTGCGCTTCATCGATCCGGTCAGGTCCAACATGCGCGCGACGGTCTCGACCCGCTCGCGCACCCGGGCTTTGGCAACCCCGCGATTGCGCAGCGGGAAGGCCAGATTGTCGAACAGGGTCATGGTGTCGTAGACGACCGGGAACTGGAAGACTTGGGCGATATTGCGCTCTTCGGTCGAGAGGCGGGTTATGTCGCGCTCGCCGAACAGCACCCGGCCTTCCGAGGGCGTGAGCAGACCGGAGATTATGTTAAGCAGCGTGGTCTTGCCGCAGCCCGACGGCCCCAGCAAGGCATAAGCCTTGCCGTCCTCCCAAGTATGGTCGATGCGCTTCAGGGCATAGTCGCCAGGCCCCTGCGGATCGGTCAGGTAGGAATGCGCCAGGTTCGAGAGCGTGATCTTTGCCATTTGGCCCCTGCCCTCAAGCCGCCGCAGCATAGGCGGCGGTCGCCGCCAGCCTGCCATCGTCATGGAAGAGATAGAGATGCTCCGGCCGCAAGAAGACCTCCACCCTCTGTCCGGCCTGCGGCGCGTGCAGGCCAGCCTGCAAAGCGATCCAGCGATTGGCGCCGTGGTCCAGATGCACAAAGCTCTCGGACCCGGTGAGTTCGGTGATCGCCACCTCGGCCGCGAAGGAGAGCGCCGTTCCCTCCGGCTTGCGGAGGGTCAAGTGATTGGCGCGGAACCCGGCACGGTAGGCTCCGTCCGGCAGAGCGGGGAGACCGCCGACGACCGGCACCGGCTGCCCGTCCTCGAACAGGGCCTCGCCGTCCCGCTTGTCGAAGCCGATGAAGTTCATCGGCGGATCGGAGAAGAGTCGCGCCGTGATCGCGTCCCGCGGTTGCCGGTAGACCTCCGGTGTCGATCCGAACTGGGTTACCTGCCCCTTCCACAGAGTGGCCGTGTTGCCGCCCAATAGAAGCGCTTCGTGGGGTTCGGTCGTGGCATAGACGAAGATGGCGCCCGACTCCGTGAACAGGCGCGGGATCTCCGCGCGCAGCTCCTCGCGCAGCTTGTAGTCCAGGTTGGCCAGGGGCTCGTCGAGCAGGATGAGTTCCGCATCCTTCACCAGGGCGCGGGCCAGCGCCGTACGCTGCTGCTGACCGCCGGAGAGTTCCGAGGGGCGCCGATTCAACTGCGGTGTCAGCTTCACCAACTCCGCTGCCGCTTCCACCTTTGCGCGGATAGCCTTGCGCGGCAGGCCCTGCAAGCGCAAGGGCGAGGCGATGTTCTCGAAGACTGTCAAGGTTGGATAATTGATGAACTGCTGATACACCATTGCGACGCGGCGATCCTGCACGCGCCGGCCGGTCACGTCGACGCCATCGTAAAAGATCCTGCCGCTGCTGGGCTGGTCGAGTCCCGCCATAAGCCGCATGATCGTGGTCTTGCCGGCCAAGGTCGGACCTAGGAGAAGGTTCAGGCTGCCCCGTTCCAGGGTCAAGGTCGTGGGGTGAATGTGCGTCCGGCCCTCGACCTCTTTGGCGACCGCCTCCAGGCGTAAGGTCATCTCTCCCCCTTGCTGGCCCCTGGGATGGCTAGGCCGCCTGGCTGAGCGGGGCGATTGGCCCGCATCCAGTCGTCCAGACGATTGCTTTCCGCTTCAGTGAGGCGCAAGCCCAGCTTGCTGCGCCGCCACAGGAGGTCCTCGGCCCGACGCGCCCATTCCCGCATCATGACAAAGCGAACTTCCGCTTCGTAGAGGTCGGCGCCGAAATGCTGCCCAAGATCCTGGAAACGCTTCGAGTCTTGCAAAATGCGCCAGCTGTCGCTGCCGTAGGCCTGCAGCAAGCGGCGGCATGTCCTGGCTTCCAGGAAAGGGTAATCGTTTGCCAGCCCGAGGGTCTTGGCTTGCACCTCGCCGGGTGCGAAATCGCCGCCCGCGAGGCCGGCATCGGCCGTCCAGTCCGGCCCCAAATTCGGATAATAGGGCTGGAGCTTGGCCATCGCCGCCTCCGCCAGTTTGCGGAACGTGGTGATTTTGCCGCCGAAAACGTTCAAGAGCGGGGTTGCGCCCACACGATCTTCTACCTTGAGGACGTAGTCGCGGGTTGCCGACTGCGCCTGTTCCGCACCGTCGTCGAACAGTGGACGTACGCCGGAGAAGGTCCAGACGACATCCTCTCTGCATACCGGCTCCTTGAAGTACTCGGAGACTGCGGCACAGAGGTAGGCCTGCTCCTCCGGCGTGCAGATGGCCTCGCCCGGCGGCCCCTTGTGGTCTCGATCGGTGGTGCCGATCAGGGTGAAGTCCTCTTCGTAGGGAATAGCGAAGCAGATCCGCTTGTCCGCATTCTGGAACAAGTAGGCACGATCGTGCGGATAGTGACGCTTCACCACGATGTGGCTGCCGCGCACCATGCGGACCTTGTGTGCGGCATTGGCGCGGACGCGCCGGCTGATCACCTCTTCCACCCAAGGCCCGGCCGCGTTAACCAGACCCCGCGCCTGCACCCGATAGCGCCGGCCGCTTCCCAAATCCTTGACGGTCAATTGCCAAAGCCCGCCGGCCCGTTCGGCCGCAAGGCAAGGGCTGCGGGTCCGCACTTCGGCGCCGCGGTCGGCGGCGTCGCGGGCATTGAGGATCACCAAGCGCGCATCCTGGACCCAGCAGTCAGAGTATTCGAAGCCGGTACGGTAGCTGTCCTTGAGGCAGCCGCCGGCCTCGTCGTGCCTGAGGTTCAGGCGCCTGGTCGGCAGCAGCAGCCCGGACCCTCCCAGACAGTCGTAGACGAAGAGGCCCAGACGCAGCAGCCAAGCCGGACGCAGGCCCTTATGGTGCGGCAGCACGAAGCGCAGCGGCCAGACGATATGAGGCGCTGCACGCAGCAGTACTTGCCGCTCCCTCAAGGCCTCGCGCACCAGGCGGAACTCGTAGTATTCCAGATAGCGCAGACCGCCGTGGATCAGCTTGGTGCTGGCCGAGGAGGTCGCCTGCGCAAGATCGCCCTGTTCGCAGAGGAAAACCGAGAGCCCGCGACCGGCCGCATCGCGCGCGATCCCGCAGCCGTTCACGCCGCCGCCGATCACGGCGATGTCGTAGACTTCAACAGCAGTCATCCGCTGCCAACCTCCCCAATCTACCTCCACCCGCTTCAAGGGGTTGCGCTTAGCGCTCAAGGCCCTGACAGCAGGCTTTCGCTTTTTTTCGGATCTGGCAAGAAAAATGTTTATTTTTGCGCATATTTTCGGAAAACCCCCATGCATTGGAGAAAACAGTGCATAATTGGACTCATAACGCAATTTAATTTCATATCTTGACAAGACCTGTGGTGCCCTCGAAAACGAATAAACAGAAGCGAACAGCGCATTGCCTCAAATCCGGGGCTTTAGGGAAGGTCTGACTGCCAATGCCGCTCGCATTCCGCCAGCAGGAGATCGTGGATCTGGCCCATGCCGAGGGGCGTGTTTCGGTGGAGGAATTGGCGCAACGCTTCGGGGTTTCGCAGCAGACCGTGCGGCGGGATCTGAACGAGATCTGCGATCGAGGCCTGCTCGCGCGCGTGCACGGCGGGGCGGTCCTGGCAACGGCAACCGAAAACCTGACGAGGCCCGCCGCGCCATCGCCGCGGAAGAGAAGGATGCAATCGGCTGCATTTGTGCCGCGGAGATCCCGAACAACTGCTCCCTCTTCGTCAACATCGGCACCACGACCGAGGCGGTGGCGCGCGCGCTCACTCGTCACCGAGGCCTGTTGGTCATCACCAACAACATGAACGTCGCCAGCACCCTTATGCCGTCGACCGGTTGCGAGGTGATCGTCGCCGGCGGTATGCTGCGCCGCAGCGACGGTGCCTTGGTCGGCGAGGCTACAGCCGACTTCGTCAAGCAGTTCAAGGTCGACATCGCCGTCATCGGCGCCTCGGCGATAGACGAAGACGGGGCCCTTCTGGACTACGACTACCGCGAGGTCCGCGTCGCCCATGCCCTGCTGGAGAACGCGCGCCAGGCCTATCTGGTCGCCGACAGCAGCAAGCTTGCACGCAGCGCGCCGGTGCGAATCGGCTACCTTGGCCAGATCTCCGCTTTCTTCACCGACCGCATGACCTCCCCCCGCCTTGCTCGCCTCTGCGATCGTTTGGGCGTTGCGGTCTACGAAGACGGTACTACGTCAGAGAAAAGGACTAGACGTGCGATCGAAAGTGATCGGGATCGCAGATAGAATGGGGCCATAAGCAGGCACCGCCCGGACCGCGATGACGGTCGATCCGAAGCGCAAGCTCAAGTACAAGGCGGTCTCGAAGCGCGCCTTCGGGCGGGCTTGCAGCGGTCTATTGCATGCGCATGGAGCCGTCGAGGCGGATGGTCTCGCCGTTGATCATGCTGTTGTTGCAGATGTGCATGACCAAGCTGGAAAACTCCTCCGGATGCCCAAAGCGGCGTGGGAAGGGGACTTGGGCGGCCAGATTGTCCTGTACCTCCTGCGGCATGTTGAGGAGGAGCGGCGTGGCAATCAGGCCGGGTGCGATGGCATTCACGCGGATGCCGTGCCGGCAGAGCTCGCGCGCGACGGGCAAGTTGAGCCCGACGATGCCAGCCTTGGAGGCGGAGTAGGCGGCCTGTCCGACCTGCCCCTCGTAGGCGGCGACGGAGGTGGTGTTGACGATGACGCCGCGCTCGCCATTCTCGTCGATCGGGTCGGCAGCTGCCATCTCGGCAGCGCAGAGCCGCATCAGGTTGAAGGTGCCCAGCAGATTAACCCGGATGACAAGCTCGAAGTCTTCCATGGCCATCGGGCCGCCGCGGCCGACGACGCGCTTAGCAGGGGCGATCCCGGCGCAGTTCACCAGGATGCGGCAGGGGCCGAATGCGGCACTGGCCTGGCTTACGGCGGCCTCGACGGCTGCGCTGTCGCTGACGTCGCAGACCAGGCCCAGGCCGCCGGTCCCGGCGCCGATCGCCGTCACATCTTCTGCCTTCGTATCTAGCGCCGTTACCTTGGCGCCGGCGGCGGCAAGCGCGTGTACTGTGGCCGCACCCAGGCCCGACGCTCCGCCAGTCACGATTGCAGCCTGTCCCGAAACGTCCATCTCTTGCTCTCCCTGTGGTATCGAATGGGGGCCATTTCTCAATGGACGAGGCCGCCACTGTCAAGCCGTCCGCCTGCTTTCGCCGTCTTGCTCACGTCGCCATGAGGCTTAAGTTTCGTGCTATGCCGGACCTATGCAAGGCACCTGTGCAAGGACCCCCGTGCAGGACAAGGGGCTTCCACCATCGGCTCTTCCTGGAGCCAAATTCCGCGCGCCGCCCATTGGCTCGGCGGCTTGCCGGTCAGCGGCTATGCGCTGCTGCCCTTCCGGTTGGCTCTAGTCTCGCGCCGTGCAATGTAGATGGACGAGGCGATCAGCACGGCGGCGCCCAGCAGCATTTCCAGGCCCGGAAGTTCACCGAAGGCGAAGAAGCCGATGCTCAAGGCGAACAACAGCTTTGAGTAGTCGAAGGGCGCGACGAAGCTGCTCTCGCCGATCCGAAAGCCTTGGATGAGAAGGGCATGGGCACCTAAGGCCAGGGCACCGACGGTTACCAGCATGAGCCATTCCAGCGGATCGGGGTCGCGCCAAACCTCCAGGGCGGGCCAGAGGCATACCAGGATCGAGGCCGCCACCGCGTAGAACAGCATAACCGACTGGCTTTCGCTGGCTGGAAAGCGCTTCACCAGGGTGATGGAGAAGGCGATCAGCATGGCCGCCGTTACCGCATAGACGGCATCCAGCCGGAAGAGGCCGGCACCCGGTTGCACGATGATCAACATGCCCAGGAAGCCGGCGGCAACGGCGCCCCAGCGGCGCGGGCCTACCCGCTCGCCCAGAACCGCGGCAGCAAAGAGAACGGTAAACAGCGGCGTGGTAAAACTTAAGGCTGTCACCTCCGCAAGCGGCAGGTGGGCCAGAGCATAGAACCCCAAGAGCATGGCGATCGCACCGGAAGTGGCCCGGGTTAGGTGCATCCAGGGATGCGCCGTGCGAAACTTTGCCGGTCTACCGTGCAGCAGGAAAGGGATCAGGAAGATCAAGGAGAAAGCCGAACGGCAGAGCGCAATCTGAAAGGGGTGTATACTGCGGCCGGCAAGCTCTTTCGCCAGTGCCCAAACAAGGGTGATGCCTGCGGCTGCGACCAGAACATAGGAAGCGCCCTGCAGGTTGGGCGGCAAGGCCTGCCATCTGAGCCTCATCGCGCGGAACGCCGGCCCGCGAGGCCGGTCCGTCAGCCCTGTCATTCGGCTTTGGATCATGCGGGCCGCCTGCTCGCCTTGGCCAGTTGAGCCTCGCGGCGCGCGATATAGATGCCGGCGCCGGCGATGACCGCGGCGCCGGGCCAGAGCCAATCGCTGGGCACTTCTCCGAACAGCAGGTAAGCGAGACCGGCGACGATCGGCAGGCGCAGGTAGTCCAAGGGCTGTAGGAAGGATGCCTCGGCCAAGGCGTAGGCGCGCGTCAGCGCCAGGTGAGAGATGGCTGCGAAGCTGCCCAACGCCAGCAACACCAGCCAGGTTTGCCAATCTGGCCACTGCCAGACGAAGAGAGCGGGGATCAAGGAGATCGGCGTCATGAAGAGGTTCATGTAGAGCACCACAGTTCCCGGCGATTCCGTGGCAGAGAGCTGTTTCACAGCGATGGCGGAACAGGCCATGAAGAAGGCGGCACCGATCGGCAGGAAGCTTGGCCAGGACAACGAGGCGCCCCAGGGTTGGAGGACAATCAGAACGCCCAGGAAACCGGCCAGGGTGGCGCTCCAACGCCTAACGCGCACGCGTTCTTTCAGAATCGCGGCTGCCAGAATTGTGCCGAACAGCGGAAAGGTGAAGTTGAGCGCAGTCGCCTCCGACAGCGGCAGCAGTGCAACGGAAAAGAACCACATCACCATGGCCGTCAGGCCCAGGATTGAACGACGCGCGTGTGCAGCAAGCCGTGCGGTCCGCGCCCCGTCGAAGCGTGTGGCCATAAGCCAGGGCAGCATGGCCGCCAAGGCGAAGAAGTTGCGGAAAAATACAATCTGCATTGTGTCGAGACCGGCGTTGCCGGCAAGGCGTACGCAGGCGTTCATCAAGCCGAAAAAGCAACAGGCCGCCGCCATGCAGGCCACAGCCTGCAAAATGGCGCTGCTATCGGTTGCGGCAGGCTGTGCTGCCGAAATGTGAGGGCTCTGCGCTGTCATGCTCGTCCTTGACGGTGATAAAGCTATGCTTCGCCGTGGCAAGCGACTAGCCCAGCCCTCAGCACGTCTGCTATGCCCCTGGCAGAGGGAGTGAGACGGCACCCAGTCGGCAAGACGAAGAGGAAAACATGCCGGTAGACATCGACTTGCGACCGCTGTGGCAGCCGAGCCGGGAGCGGGTGGATAGCGCAAACCTTACCCGTTTCATGCTCGAAGCCAATCGGCGCTATGGACTGAGCCTCGAAGGCTACGATGCGGTCTACGACTGGTCGCTCGCCGAAATGCCGGCCTTCTGGAAGCTGTTCTGGGACTTTGCCGAGATGATCGGGGAGCGTAGCGGTGCAGCTTTGGTGCGGCCGAACGAGATGCCCGGCGCCAAGTTCTTTCCGGATGCGCGCGTGAACTATGCCGAGAACATGCTGCGGCAGGACGATGGCGGCGACGCCCTGGTGTTCCGGGCTGAGGACAAGGTGGAGCGCCGCCTTTCGTGGAAAGATCTGAATGCCTTGGTGTCGCGTATGCAACAGGCCTTGGTGGAGGAGGGAGTCGGGGAAGGCGACCGTGTTGCGGGTTTCATGCCCAACATGCCCGAGACCCTTGCCGCCATGCTGGCGACGGCCTCCCTGGGCGCGATCTGGTCCTCCTGCTCGCCGGACTTTGGCGTTAACGGCGTGCTCGATCGTTTTGGGCAGATCGGGCCCAAGGTCCTGTTCTGCCCCGATGGCTACTACTACAACGGCAAAACCATCGACGTGCGGCCGCGCGTGAAGGAGTTCGTGGCGGGGCTGTCCTCGGTGCAGCGCGTCGTGACCGTCCCCCTGATCGGGGACGGGCAGGGGCCGCAGGGCCTGACCGGCGCCATGTCTCTAGAGGAATGGATCGGTCCCTTTGCCGCGAAGCCCTTGACCTATCGGCGCGTTCCCTTCAACACCCCGCTCTTCATCATGTTCTCCAGCGGCACCACGGGCCGTCCCAAGTGCATTGTCCACGGTGTCGGCGGCGTTTTGCTGCAGCATTTCAAGGAGTATAAGCTGCAGTGCGACGTGAAGTGGGGAGACCGCGTCTTCTACTTCACGACCTGCGGCTGGATGATGTGGAACTGGCTGGCGTCCGGCATCGGCTGCGGCGCGACCCTTCTGCTCTACGACGGATCGCCCTTCTATCCCGACGGTAATGTGCTCTGGGACTATGCTCAAGCCGAGCGCTGCACTCTTTTCGGCACCTCGGCCAAATACATCGACAGCTTGGCCAAGACCGGTATCAAGCCGATGGCAACGCACGATCTTGCCGACCTGCGGACCGTGGCCTCGACCGGTTCGCCGCTGATGGCCGAGGGCTTCGACTACATTTATCGGGACGTGAAAGCCGACGTTTGTCTCTCTTCCATTGCAGGCGGTACGGACATTTTGGGCTGCTTCATGGGCGGCGATCCGATCGGGCCGGTTTGGCGTGGCGAGATTCAAAAGCGGCATCTGGCCATGGCGGTCGAGGTCTTCGACGATTCGGGGAATTCGGTGATCGGCGAGAAGGGGGAATTGGTCTGCACAAAGCCCTTCCCCTCAATGCCCATCGAATTCTGGGACGATCCCAGCGGCGAGCGCTACCGTGCTGCTTACTTCGACCGCTATCCGAACGTCTGGTGCCATGGCGACTTCGTGGAGCTGACCGAGCATGGCGGTATCGTGGTCTACGGCCGCTCCGACGCGACCTTGAACCCGGGCGGCGTGCGCATCGGCACCGCAGAGATCTACCGCCAGGTCGAGCGGATCCCTGAGGTTTTGGAGACCTTGGTCATCGGTCAGGATTGGGGGGGAGACGTCCGAGTGATCCTCTTCCTGCGCCTGCGCGACGGCGTCTCGTTGGATGAGAGCTTGATAAAGGCCGTCAAGACCCGCATTCGCCAAGGCTGCACGCCGCGTCATGTACCGGCAAAGGTGATCGCGGTGGCCGACATTCCGCGCACCAAGTCCGGTAAGGTCGTCGAGTTGGCGGTTCGTGACGTCGTGCATGGCCGCCAGGTGAAGAACAAAGAGGCCTTGGCCAATCCGGAGGCTTTGGACCTCTACGGAGACTTGGCGGACCTCAAGATCTAGGCTTGAAGATATGGGCTTGGACCGGATAATCGAAGAGCGAAAGGGCTGGCGCCAGGCGCTGGAGACCTATGGACGTCCCAAGGTCTTGGTGCTCCTGCTCTTGGGTTTTGCCGCGGGCTTGCCCTTCTTATTGGTCTTTTCCACCATGAGCGCATGGTTGCACGACGCTGGCGTGTCGCGCAGCGAGATCGGATTCTTCGGGTGGATCGGCATGACCTATTCGATCAAGGTCGTCTGGTCGCCGATTGTCGATCGCCTGTCCTTCCCCCTCTTGACAGCCCGTTTCGGCCGGCGCCGTGGCTGGATGCTAGCGGCACAGTTGGGGATTGTCGGCAGCCTGGTCGGCATGGCCCTGGTCGGCCCCGAGGGGCATCTGGCGCTTTTTGCCTTCTTGGCGGTCTTGGTTGCCTTTGCCTCCGCCACGCAGGATATAGCGTTAGACGCCTTTCGTATCGAATGTGCAGCGGACAATGAGCAGGGCGCCTTGGCTGCCGCCTATCAATTGGGCTACCGAATCGCCTTGTTGGTGGCGGGGGCCGGGGCACTGTTCATTGCCGATTCCTCGGGCTGGATCGCTGCCTATTTGGCCATGGCCGTCTGCATGAGCGTCGGTCTGATCACCCTGTTGGCCGTCCGGGAGCCCGACGCCCGATCGGCTTACCGCTCCTCGCATGAGCGGACTTGGGAAAGGGCTGTCCTCGCCCGGGCCGGACTCTCCGCCGGGCCCATGCAGACGGCCGGACTCTGGTTTCTTGCCGCTGTCGTCGAGCCCTTTGCCGATTTTTTCCGGCGGCACGGTGTGGCAGCCTTGGTGATCCTGCTATTCATCGGGGTGTTTCGCCTCTCCGATTTGGTCATGGGGATTATGGCCAATCCCTTCTATCTTGAGTTGGGTTTCACCAAGACCGAGATCGCCGAGATCGCCAAGATCTACGGATTCTTCATGGTCATTGCGGGCGCCGCTCTGGGCGGTCTTGCCGTTGCGCGTTTCGGTGTGTTCTGGCCGCTGTTTCCGGGGGCGGTTGCCGTTGCCGCAAGCAATCTCCTGTTCGCGTTCCTAGCGACACAGGGGCCGGCCGTGGGTTGGCTTACGATCACCATAAGTGCTGAAAATCTGGCTAGCGGCTTCGCCGGTACAGCCTTGATCGCCTACCTATCGAGCCTGACCTCCACCGCCTACACGGCCACCCAGTACGCCCTTTTCTCATCCTTCATGACCTTGCCGGGAAAGTTCGTCTCCGGGTTTTCCGGTGTGCTTGTGGACAGGGTTGGCTACGCAGAGTTCTTTGTCTATTCGGCCGTTCTCGGGTTACCGGCTATACTCCTCTCCTGCGCGTTGATCGGCTTCCGGCCGCACTTCGAAGGCAAGGAGATCGTTCGGTCCGACCGCTAGCCTCTAGCCCCATAAGCGATTGCAGCGCTCGGCGGCTGGAGGATTGCACTCTCTCAAAGGAGAGCGATACAGCATAAGCAATCGCTTTCGGTTGATAGAGGGGCGGTCCGGGAGGCTTGGGCCTTATCTTCTGTTGGCTACTCGGGGCAAGCCGCGCGTCGGCGACCGCCAGGCCATCGCCGGTATCGTTCACGTTCTGGAGAGTGGCGGGCGTTTGCCCGATATGCCGGCAGTCTAAGGGCTTCATAAGATGCTTTAATTGCTTCCTCAGCCCAAGCGCTCGACGATGCCGTTGCTCTGCAGTTCGGGGACTGCAGCCTGGCGGCCTCGGTGCGCTCAAGTTTGCGCTTGGCCGGCGCCTTCCCCAAGCGCAGCAGGCATTCTTGCCTGGCCGGCGCGTGGCGCAGCCGGGCACTGCGCAGGCCGCCGGAGGAGACCTGTACACCGCGAAGCGCCAGATCCTGGGCAACAGGGGTGCAACCGTGGTAAAGATGGCCTATGGCAGGGCGAGTCATGGTGTGTGCGAGGATCGCTGCCTCGATCTCCTTGGCGTCCCTGTTGGGATGGTCCCCTTGGCATCTGGCAGGCGGTCGGGCTGCCCCCTTTGCACCATGGGTCCGATCATTGCGCCGGACCTCTTGGAACTGTTGGCGGGAATAGCCGATTACCTTGCAGGCCACCGAACTCGCTTCAGATGATCGGATGTTTAATGGCACGCGACTTTGTGTCGTAGAACAACTGGAACTCTGCCTTTCGTTCGCATGTTATTCATCTTTCGTCGTTAAGATGCAGGAGGATGTGGGTCATCGCTAAGAATCGACCAACCGATACCGCCGCCGGGCGGGAGGAAGAGCAGGATCCGCACGCTCTCGCCGGGGCGCGGGAGAATCTTCTGGAGGTTGCCATCGGCCGCGAGGTGAAGGCCTGCCGCCTGGCGCTCGACTTGACCGTCGCAGAGGCGGCCCGCGCCGCCGGCTTCTCGACCGGAATGCTGTCGAAGATCGAAAACGGCGTGACCTCGCCGTCTCTTGCCACCTTGCAAGCGCTGTCGCACGCGCTGCAGGTGCCGGTAACGGCCTTTTTCCGCCGCTTCGAACAGACGCGTACGGCGACCTTTGTGAAGTCGGGCAAGGGCCTGACGATCGAGCGCCGCGGGACCCGCTCAGGCCAACAGTATCAACTGTTGGGTCACGGCACGGGTAAACGCCTGTCGGTCGAGCCCTATCTTATCACCTTGACCCAGGAATCGGATGTTTTCCCGCTGTTCCAGCATGCCGGCACGGAGTTCCTTTACATGTTGGAGGGACGGGTCGGCTATCGCCATGCTGATCGGATCTATGTGTTGGAGCCGGGCGACTCGCTGTTTTTCGATGCCGATGCGCCGCACGGGCCGGAAGAGCTTCTGGAGCTGCCGACGCGCTACCTCTCGATCATCTGCTATGTGCGCGAGGGCAGCTGATAGAGGGCTTGAGACCGTCTGACGCCAGCCTGTTCCCGCCCTTCTTTTGCATGCGCGGGCGGGAGTGCTAGATAGGGGAACGAGGTAGAACCGACTGCGGCAAATCGGCATTCAGATCCGGTTGGCACCCCGGAAACCGGCCAATTCGGAGCGTTCTTCATGGTCTTTCCCTTCGCCCAATACAGCGCAAAGCGCGGCCGCTGCGTCGTCACCGTTCTGCCGGCTCTGTGCCTGGCACTGTTCCTGGCGGCCTGCTCCAACAACGAGGAGGTGATTCCGGCCGATCCTGACGAGGCCTCGGTCGAGGAGCTTTACGATCGCGCCGTGGTCACCATCGAGGACGGCGAGTATCGGACGGCGGCAGCGCTCTTCGACGACGTCGAGCGTCTCTATCCCTATTCGGTCTGGGCACCGCGTGCGCAGTTGATGGCGGCCTATGCCTACTATCTGAATAACGATTACGCCGACGCGATCAACGCGCTGGATCGCTTCATTTCCCTGCATCCGGGCAGCAAGGATGCGCCTTACGCCCTCTATCTGAAGGCGCTGTGCTACTATGAGCAGATTTCCGACGTGCGCCGCGATCAGCAGATGACGCGGGAGGCGCGCAACGCTTTGAACGAGGTCATCCGGCGCTATCCGGATAGCCTCTACGCCCGCGACGCCCGTTTGAAGCGGGATCTTGCCGTCGACCACTTGGCCGGTCAGGAGATGGAGATCGGCCGCTACTACCAGCGCAAGGGCGACTTCTTGGCGTCGATCAACCGCTACCGCACGGTGATCGCGCAGTTCCAGACCACGACGCATGTGCCGGAGGCCTTGCACAGGCTGGTAGAGTCCTATCTGGCACTGGGCGTAACGCGGGAGGCACAGGCCACGGCCGCCGTGCTCGGCTACAACTTCCCGGGTAGCCAGTGGTACACTGACAGCTACTATCTCTTGACCGGCGTCGACCTCAGGCCGGAAGAGCACTCCGACTCTTGGATCGCCGGAGCCTGGCCCTTCTAGAAATGGATGGGGTTGCCTATGCAGTTGCTCCCCTCGGGCCATAGACGGTTCACACGCCAGATACGTTCTGCAAGCAGTTTATGTTGGCGAGAGGGTGTGTCGATCGCCGTTGTGCAGGCGTGTCGATGCTAAGCCGCCTCTCAATTCGTGAGTTGGTCCTGATAGAACGCCTGGACTTGGACTTTGGACCCGGCCTTACCGTGCTGACCGGCGAGACCGGTGCCGGAAAGTCGATTTTGCTGGATGCCCTGGGGCTTGCACTGGGCGCGCGGGCGGAAGGCCGGCTGGTAAGGGGTGGCGCACGCCAGGCCCAGGTCGTCGCAGCCTTCGATCTGGAGGCCGGCCACCCGGCCTTGAATCTCGCCGCGAGCCAAGACCTGGTGGAGCCGGGCGAGCTTTTGCTGCTGAAGCGCTGGGTGACGGCAGAGGGGCGCAGCCGGGCCTCCGTCAACGATCGGCCGGTTTCGGCTGGGCTCTTGCGTTCGCTGGGCGATTTTCTTGTAGAGATCCAAGGGCAGTTCGATCAGCGCGGCCTCTTGGATTGGCGCAACCATAGCGGTTTCCTCGACGCCTTCGGCCGGGCCGGTCCGCAGGTCACTGCGGTGCGCGGCGCCTATCGCGAGTGGCGCGCCGCCCGCGATAGCGTCTCTGCGGCTGCCGACAGGCTGGCGCGTGCCCGTGAACAGGAAGAAAATCTGCGCCATGCTCTAGAGGAGTTGACGGCTCTCGATCCGCAGACGGAAGAGGTGGCGCGCCTGGCCGAGGAGCGGCAGCTGTTAATGCATCGCAGCGCTATCCTCAATGCCTTGGGTGAGGTGGAGCAGGGACTCTTCGGCAGTGGCCGGGCCGAGAATCTGACGGTGCGGTCTCTGCGTGCCTTGGAGCGCGTCGCAGAGAAGGCCGGCGAGCGGCTCGACCCGTTGTTGCAAACCCTGGAGCGTGCACTCGGCGAGTTGGAAGAAGCGGGGCGGCTCTTGGCCGGCCTGACAGCGGACAGCGACCTTGAGCCCGACCGTCTGGCTGAGGTCGAGGATCGTTTCTTCGCGCTCAAGGATCTAGCCCGCAAGCACGGTGTCGAGCCCGATAACTTGCCGGCCCTAATGCGGGATCTGGCCCGGAGGCTGGAGGTCTTGGAGAATGGGACCGCCAAACTTTCCGCCCTGGAGGAAACGGCCGAGGCGGCCGAAGCGGCGTTCCGGGAGACCTGCCGAACGCTGAGCGTTCGGCGACAGGCCGCGGCAGCTGAGTTCGATGCCGCCGTCGCGGTAGAGTTGGCGCCCTTGCGGCTGGAGCATGCCCGTTTCGTCACCGATCTGGCAGGTTTGCCGCCGGAAGATTGGGGGGCGGGGGGGGCCGAACGGGTGCAGTTCCTAATCGCGGCCAACCCGGGAGCAGAGCCCGGCCCGCTTGCCAAGATCGCCTCGGGCGGCGAGTTGGCGCGCTTGCTCCTGGCCCTTGGCGTGGTGCTGTCGCGGCAGAGTGCGGCGCGCACCTTGGTCTTCGATGAGGTGGATGCCGGCATCGGCGGGGCGACGGCGGCAGCCGTCGGCGAGCGTTTGGAGCGCTTGGCCGGCGATAGTCAAGTGCTGGTCGTCACCCACAGTCCCCAGGTGGCCGCGCGGGGGCGCCAGCACCTGCAGGTATCCAAGTCGGGATGCAACCGCGTGGTGCGGACGGCCGTGGCCTCGCTGGAAACGAAGGCACGAGAGGAAGAGATCGCCCGCATGCTGGCGGGCACCGAGGTGACCCCGGAGGCCCGCCGGGCTGCTGCCAAACTCCTGGAGAGCCAAGCATGACGCAAGGCCCGGACCTGTCCGTAGAGGCACTGGACGAAGCGGCTGCGGCCTTGGAGCTGGAACGCCTCGCCGCTGAAATTTGCTATCACGACCGGCGCTATCATGGCGAGGACGCCCCGGAGGTCTCCGATGCCGACTACGATGCGCTGGTGCGGCGCAATCGTGAGATTGAGCTCCGCTTTCCCGCCTTGGTGCGTAGCGATTCGCCCTCGAAGCGCCTTGGGGCGCCGGTCGCGTCCGGCTTCGCCAAGGTCCGCCATGCCGTGCCTATGCTGTCCTTGGGTAACGCCTTCGGCGATGCGGATTTGAGAGAGTTCTTCGCCCGATTGCATCGCTTCTTGGGGCAAGACGGTGCGGCTGCCGAGCGGGTGGTGGCCGAACCCAAGATCGACGGCCTCTCAGTCTCCCTGCGCTACGAGGCGGGGGCCTTCGTCAAGGGCGCCACCCGCGGCGACGGCAGCGAGGGCGAAGACATCACCGCCAACCTGCGCAGTCTGGAGGAGGTGCCGGAACGGCTCGAAGGGAAGGCACCGGTGGTCCTCGAAGTTCGCGGCGAGGCCTATATGACCAAGAGCGATTTCCAGATCATCAATGCCCGGCAAGAGGCCGCCGGCTTGAAGGTTTTCGCCAATCCGCGCAATGCGGCCGCCGGCTCGTTGCGCCAGTTGGATGCCGCGATCACGGCGCAACGTCCCCTGCGGCTTTTCGCTTATGCTTGGGGCACGCTTTCGGGCAGGCCCGAGGACCTCTTGGGTGACACCCACTGGCAGGCCCTGCAGCGCCTGAAGGCTTGGGGTTTCGTCGTCAATCCCCTGTCCCGGCTTTGCCAAAACCAAGAGGATGCACTTGCCGCCTATCGGGCAATCGCGGCACTTCGTACCGATCTCAACTACGACATCGACGGTGTCGTCTTCAAGGTCGATCGGCTGGATCTGCAAGCCCGTCTCGGCTTCGTCAGTCGGGCGCCGCGTTGGGCCATTGCACATAAGTTCCCGGCCGAACAGGCGGTCACGAAGCTGGAGGACATCGCGATTCAGGTTGGCCGCACCGGGGCGCTGACGCCGGTTGCGACCTTGACGCCGGTGACGGTCGGCGGCGTGGTAGTTTCGCGCGCCACGCTGCACAACGAAGACGAAATCAAGCGCAAGGACATCCGGATCGGCGACAGCGTCGTGGTGCAGCGCGCCGGCGACGTGATCCCGCAGGCGGTCTCCGTCCTGCTGGACAAGCGGCCGGCAGACAGCACGCCTTTCGTCTTTCCGACGCACTGCCCCTGCAGCCTTTCGACCCCGGTGGTGCGGGAGCAGGACGGCGCCATCGCGCGCTGTAGCGGTGCGCTCGCCTGTCCACATCAGCAGGTAGAGAAGCTGCGTCACTTCGCCAGCCGCGGCGCCTTCGACATCGAGGGCTTGGGGGAGAAGAACATCAAGGCCTTTTTCGACCGCGGGCTGATCGCGACGCCGGACGAAATCTTTACTCTGGCCGCCCGAGATTCCGAGGCGGCGGAGCCCTTGGTCAGTTGGAAGGGTTGGCAGAAACGTTCTGTCCGGAAGCTCTTCGCAGCCATCGAGGCGCGGCGGCGGATTTCGCTGCAGCGTTTCATCTATGCTTTGGGCATCCGCCAGGTGGGAGAGGCGACCGCGAAACTCTTGGCCCGGCGCTACCGGAGTCTGGCCGGCTGGTATACCGCGATGCTGCAAGCGGCCGATGAGCGGGCAGCCGCCCCCGAGACCGGCAAGGCGGAAGAGGTAGGAGAGGCCTATGCCGCCCTCTGCGACATCGATCAGATCGGCCTGTCGGTCGCCGACGACCTCTGCCGTTTCTTCCAGGAGCCGCACAATCTGGCAGTGTTGGAACGCTTGGAGGCGGCGCTGGAAGTCGAAGACGCTGCGCAGTCCGATGAGGGCGGCGCTCCCGTGGCCGGCAAGACACTGGTCTTCACCGGCAGTCTTAAGCGAATGACCCGCAGCGAAGCCAAGGCCCGGGCCGAAGCCTTGGGCGCCAAGGTCGCGGGCTCGGTTTCGAAGCGGACCGACTATGTGGTCGTCGGCGCCGATGCAGGCTCCAAGGCCGCTAAAGCACAAGCGCTTGGGGTGGCGGTCCTCAGCGAAGACGACTGGTTGCGGCTCATCGGCGAGACTGCTTGACAGGGGTGGCGGAGGCGGCGGGAGACTCGTTTAAAAGCGTTTGGAGTGCCGCCAGATCCACTGAGCGTAGCTGTCTCGCAAGATTTCTTTGCGCTCTTTTCGCGAAAACTTCGACTCCGGCCGGGCTTCCCCATCGGTAAAGAGCATTTCCAATAGCGGCCTTGCAGAGCCCTGCGGCCGATGCTGTTAGCAGCCAAGGCCATTGGCTACTAACATTATGAT
This sequence comes from Rhodospirillales bacterium, assembly GCA_014324045.1. Taxonomy (GTDB): domain Bacteria; phylum Pseudomonadota; class Alphaproteobacteria; order Kiloniellales; family JACOMY01; genus JACOMY01. The sequence goes on from JACOMY010000025.1 coordinate 43,428, forward strand.
TGGTAACGTTTTTTCTTGAAATCGGATGCCATTGCGCTCCAGGCTTTTCGCTAAGCCCGTTCTGCCATGAGGACGGTGCTGCCGCGAAGCGACAAAGGAGCCATGTGGAAACCATGGAGATGCACGCCAATCGGGATCTCCCCCGGCAGTTGGAAGGCTATCGCCTGGCGACTGCTGAAATTCTTTACTACATGCCCGATCATCCTGGGGTGTTACAGACCTTCGTCTGGCAACACTACGATTTGGCCCCCTCTTATCCCCGGCTAAACCGCTTTCTTGACTATTGGCGTAGGGAAATCGACGCCGTTCTGAATTCCGTGACCGTCGGCCGCCGGCAGATCATAGCAGCGCCCTCGGTGTCTGCTGCTCAGAGTCTCTTTGCGTTGAAGGGACTCCCAGACAGCTAGGACAGTCTTACGCCAAGTCCAACTTACGCGAAATCTGCGGGGAAATTTTTCGCAGTGGTGGAAATGCGACCGTCTTGTCGAATTTTGGCGCGTTCTGGCTGAAATTTAGCCTGACCCTTCACTAGGCGGCGGAGGCCGCGACCTGGAGCGAGGACAGGGCTTTTGGCGCACTACTCGATGACCGCAGGACAGGAGGCCTCGCGCGCCGCCGGCGGGATTGCCTGCATCCTGGTCGGGATGCTGTTCTGGGTCACCCAAGACGGCCTGATGAAGTCCTTGCTGGGCACCTTCACGGTTTGGTCTCTCATTTGCATGCGGGCGATTATCGCCGTAGCGGTCCTAGGCCCGCTGATCGCCCTGCTGGGGCAGCCGTATCGCTTATTCACGTCGCTTTGGCCCCTGCACCTGTTGCGTGCCGCGCTCTCTGTGTCGGGCTTCACGCTTTTCTACACCGCCTTTCCCTTTATGGGGCTGGCAGAGGTCTCGACGATCTTCTTCTCCGCACCGCTGATCACCGCGCTTTTGGCGGCGCTCTTTTTGGGCGAGCGCATCGGCGTGCGGCGGATCGCGTGTCTCTTGGTGGGGTTCCTCGGTGTGGTGGTAGCGATCGATCCTGCCGGCGACGCCTTTCACTGGACGGCGCTTCTGCCGCTTCTATCTGCCTTTTTCTATGCCACCTCGCAGGTCATGGCCCGCAAGATCGGCAAGCGGGAGACCACCTTGACCCTGGGGTTCTACACCATCGCCTTTTCCGCTTTGCTGGTGTTGCCGATGAGCTATCTCCTTAACAGTATTATGGAGGTCGGGCCGGACCTTCGTCACGTTCGCTGGGACTGGCCGTTGCCGACCTGGGGCCAGTTGCCCAGTCTGCTTGCCTTGGCTGCAGTGGGGCTGATCGGCTATCTGCTGCTAACGCGGGCCTATCAGATCGCCAGCGCCAGCTTGATCGGACCCTTCGAATACAGCTACTTGCCCTTTGCGACCGCCATGGCCTTTCTGGTTTGGGGCGAAGTGCCGGGCTGGCACAGCGTTATCGGCATGCTGCTCATCGTCGGCAGCGGTCTCTATCTGGGCTACCGCGAGGTGCAACAGGACAGAGGGCGCGCGGAACTGCCCCCCAGTGCCGAGGCTGCCTTCGTACCCACCGCCCCGGTCGGCGCCATTGCGCATGCTTCCGACATCTATGAAAAGGGCCGGGAACACGACATAAGACCCTAAGAGTCTTTATTGGAAATGCACGGTACCGGCCCGCTCCCCTTGCCCGGCCGCCCAATCCAGGATGCTCTCGTAGGCGGCCGGGCGGGGGAGCCGGCCAGTGATCGCGGGTCTGGGGCTGGCACTATGGCGCAGCGGTTAGCAGCGTGTTTTCAGCCTCTAGGCGGAGCGTGAAGGCTTCGATGCGGCGGCAGGCTTCGGTCAGTGTCTCGTCGGAGAAGCCCAGCGACAGGCGGCAGAAGCCTGCCGCTTGCTTTCCGAACCCCTCACCCGGCAACACCGCGACTCTCTCCTCGGCCAGCAGGCGTTCGGCAAAGCTTTGGGCATCGAGACCGCTCCGGCGCACATCCAGCATAACGAACATCCCGCCTTCGGGACTGGCGCAGGAAAGACCGGGCAGGGCGTCCAGCCAGGGGGCCATGAGGTCGCGGCGGCGGCGGTAGGCAGCCTGCATCCGGCGGACCTCGCCGCTTGCCTCGCGGATCGCAACGACCGAGGCATCCTGGATGAAGCCCGGACAGCTGTAGAGCATGCTGAGTACAAGATTGTAGAGATGCCCCGCCATGGCCTCCGGCGCGATCGCCCAGCCGACGCGCCAGCCGGTCATGGCGTGCGATTTGGACAGGCTGGAGACGACGACGCAGCGATCTTCCATGCCCGGCAGCGCCGCCGGCGAGCGATGGCGAGGGCCGTAAGTGAGGGCGCCGTAGACCTCGTCGGACACCAACCAGACGTCCGCCTCGCAGCACAGCGCCGCAACGGCTTCCAGTGTATCGGGGTGCAGCACGGCGCCGGTAGGGTTGTGCGGGCTGTTTAGGAGAATGACCCGGGTGCGCGGCGTCACCGCGGCGCGGAGGGAAGCCAGGTCCAAGGTGAAGTTGCGATCGGGCAGCAACGGGACCGAGACCAGATCGGCGCCCGTGGCGCCGATCACCGCCTCATAGGTGGAGTAACGCGGGTCGGTGGCGATCACCTCGTCGCCGGGTTGTGCTAGACACTGCATAGCGCAGAAGAGGGCGCATTGGGCGCCGGACGTCACCACTACCTGCTCGGCCGATACAGGCTGATCGGTTAATTCGGTATGCCAATCGGCGATGGCCGAACGCAGCGCCTTGGTGCCCACGATGGGCGAGTAGTGCGTGTTGCCGCTGCGCATAGAGGCAATAGCCGCCTGCTGGATGGCCAGGGGTGTGTCGAAATCGGGTTCGCCCACAGTGAGAAATAGGACGTCTTTCCCGGTCTCGTGCTGTTGGTCTAGGGCCTTGGCATGCAGAGTCCAAGCCTCGGCACCCTTGCCAGCCAACCGATTCACACGCGATGCGAAGCGCATTGAGTGACCTCCTCCAAAGCAACGAACTGACCGGGGCAAGCGTCCCGCTAACCGGTCTTGGCGCAAGCATGACAGGGCCGGCCGGCGGCCGTCCAGTCACGGCATCGATAGGGCATTTTGCTGCTTTTCTTGCTGCTTCGGAGGATCCTCGTAGGAGGCAGTCCGGGCAGGCCATGGGGGTGGTGCCTATCTGCACGGCCGAGGCAACCGGCGAGCCCAAGCCGCCGGTCCCCGAGACCTCGGCGACTAGATCCGGCTGACGTGATCGCGAACACGAAGGCCGTCCAGCAGCGCGCGGATCGGCGCCGGAATCGCGACCGGCGTCATGCTGGTGCGCGCAACGTAGACATGTACGAAGCGGCCGAAGGCAGCCGGTGCCTCGTGCCCTTCCTTGAAGAGACCAATTTCGTAGGTGACGGAGGAGCGGCCCAAGCGGGCCACGCGCAGGCCGCCCTCGACGGGTTCGGGAAATGCAAGGCTGGCGAGGAAACGGCATCGGGTCTCGGCCACGATGCCGATTACCTCGCTCTTATCTAGATCCAAAACCCCATGGCGGATCAGGTTCTCGTTCACCAAGGTGTCGAAGTAGGAATAGTAGACGACGTTGTTCACGTGACCGTAGACGTCATTGTCCATCCAGCGCGTCGGGATGGCGAGAAAGTGGCGGAAGTCGGCGCGCGTCAGTTCTTTCGGATCGATCTCGGCCGTCATGCCGGTCCTCGTCTTTTCTGTGGTCTCATCCGGGGGAAGGCGGCTTGGCGCCGACCAGTATGTAGTTGATGTCGAGGTCGTGCTTGGAGAGGCGCCAGCCTCGGTCCAGAGGGCTATAGACGATGCCGGAGGCGGCGGTGACCTCTAGCCCTGCATCGCGCAGCATGCGGCCCAGCTCCGATGGTTTGACGAATCGGCGCCAGGAATGGGTTCCACGCGGCAGGATACGCAGCAGGTACTCGGCGCCGACAATGGCCATGGCGAAGGACTTGGCCGTCCGGTTCAAGGTGGAGAGCGCCAGGCGGCCGCCCGGTCGTATCAGGGCTGCTGCCGCCGCGACGAAAGCGGCCGGATCGGGGACATGCTCGATGACCTCCAGGCTGACCGCCGCGTCGAACTGCGCACCGTCGGCCAGCAGGGCCTCGGCCGTGGTCTGGCGAAAGTCTATAGCGAGCCCGGCTTCCTCGGCATGGGCTCGGGCGGCGGCGAGCGTTTCGCCGGAAGCGTCGATAGCCGTTACTGTGGCGCCCAGACGGGCTAAGGGTTCGCTCACCAAACCGCCGCCGCAACCGATGTCGAGGATCGCGAGGTTGGCAAAAGGTTTGATCTCGGTGCCCGTCGCCTTCGTCAGCGGCGTTAGCGATTCGCGCAGAAAGGCAAGACGCGCCGGGCCTTGACGGTGCAGCGGTGCCATAGGGCCGTTCGGATCCCACCAGTCGGCTGCCAAGGCACCGAACCTCGCCACCTCTTCGGGATCGACGGCCGCCCGTGCCTTGGATGCCTGTCGTTCGACACCTGTGCCTTCCATCATCTGTTAGCCTTTTTGCTTTCGGGCGTCGGCGGCGCTTCTTGTGCCCACCGGATCACCTGAGTATGGATAGCGACCGGTGTAACGACAAGGAGGCGCCGCCCGGCAGAGCCCCCGGTGGGGCGCACCCCGAGGCGGCCTTGGCGATCACTCAACACAATGGCAAGATTGGTATTGAAGTTCGGCGGCACCTCCGTCGCCGACCTGGAACGCTTGGAGCGTGTGGCAAGACGCATCAAGGCAGAATGGGGCCAGGGACACGAACTGGCGGTGATTGTCTCTGCCATGGCCGGTCAGACCAACTATCTGGTCAATCTAGTGCGCTCCGCCTCGGCCTTGGCGGACTTGCGCGAGTATGACGTGGTGGTGTCCTCCGGCGAGCAGGTGACCTCCGGCTTGCTGGCTATCATTTTGCAGCGCCTAGGCGTGCCGGCCCGCTCTTGGATGGGTTGGCAGCTGCCGGTCAGGACCACTGTGCAGCACGGCTCCGCACGGGTCGAAGCAATCGAGACGGCGGAACTGCGGCGCCGTTTCAAAGAAGAACGTCAGGTCGCCGTCTTGGCCGGCTTCCAAGGCTTGGCGGACGACGGGCGTACCACCACCTTGGGGCGCGGCGGCTCCGACACCTCGGCGGTAGCCTTGGCGGCGGCCATAGAGGCCGACCGCTGCGACATCTACACCGATGTGGATGGCATCTACACCAGCGACCCGCGTATCGTCGCCAAGGCGCGCAAGCTGGAGCGCATCACCTATGAAGAGATGCTTGAGATGGCGTCTCTGGGCGCTAAGGTCCTGCAGACCCGCTCGGTCGAACTGGCGATGAAGCATCGGTTATGTGTGCAGGTGCGTTCTAGCTTCGAAGATAGGCCCGGTACTTTGGTCGTGGATGAGGAAGAGATCGTGGAACAGGCAGTCGTCAGCGGTATTGCGCATTCCCTCGATGAGGCCAAGGTAACCCTCACCCGCATTCCCGACCGTCCGGGGATCGCTGCGGCCATCTTTGGTCCGCTGGCCGATGCGGCGATCAACATCGACATGATTGTGCAGAACATCTCTTTGGATGGGGAGATCACAGATATGACCTTTACCGTCAGCCGCGGCGAGTTGGATCGCGCGCTGATGGTTCTGGAGAAGAACCGAGACACTCTGCGCTACGAGTCGCTGGAGCGCGACGACAAGGTGGCGAAGGTCTCGGTGGTCGGTGTCGGAATGTGTAGCCACGCCGGCGTCGCGCAAAAGATGTTCACAACCTTGGCAGAGAAAGGCATTAACATCCAAGTGATCACCACCTCCGAGATCAAGATATCCGTGCTGGTGGCTGAAGACTACTTGGAGCTTGCGCTGCGGGCCCTGCACAGTGCTTATGGCTTGGACGCGGACTAGCGGCCTAGTATTACATAGTTAGGCTGATGAGGTGGCACGGGCATCGGGTAGAGTGCGGCCGTGGCCGCTGAAAGCGTGGCAGATCGGGCGCAAGGTCGTCCGGCGGCGAAGGAAAGGGCAATGGCCAAGACACCGGGCTGGCTTGCGGCAAGACGCCTGCTAAAGCAGCTCCGCGATCTGCTGCAGCAGGGCGGTCCGGCTGCCCGGCGTCTGGACCAGGTGACCCGCCTGATCGCCAACTACATGGTGGCCGAGGTCTGCTCGCTCTATCTGACGCGCGCCGGCGAGATGCTGGAGCTCTTCGCCACAATCGGTCTCAAGCCCGAATCCGTGAATCGCACCCGCTTCCGCTTCGGCGAAGGTCTGGTCGGCCAGATCGCGGCCAGCGGTCGTCCGTTGGCGCTGGCTGATGCGCAGAACCATCCCAACTTCGCCTTCCGACCGGAGATCGGCGAGGAGAGTTTCCACTCTCTGATGGGGGTTCCGATTCTGCGCGAAGGCCAGACTCTGGGCGTGCTAGTGGTACAGAACGTGACGCCGCGCACCTATTCCGAGGAAGAGTTGGATTCCTTGGAGATTATCAGCTTGGTGGTCTCGGAAATCCTCGCCTCCAGCGGTCTGGTAAGTACGGAAGAGCGCCGCTTGGTAGAGAGTAGTGGCTTGCTGCCGGCCCGCCTGACCGCTATGGCGCTGACCGAGGGCATAGGCATCGGCGAGGCCGTGTCGCACCATCGTAGCTTGGTGATCCGCCGCTTCGTCTCCCACGATCTGGGGGAGGAATTGAAGCGCTTGCACCGCGCGCGCGACGAATTCTCGGAGAACCTGGACCGGCTCTTGAAGGCCAGAGATCTCGCCGGCTCCGGCGAGCATCACGACGTCTTCGAGACTTACCGCATGTTTGTGCACGATCGCGGCTGGATTGCCCGGATTGAGGAAGCCGTGAAGGCCGGCCTGACCGCCGAAGCAGCCATTCAGCGGGTACAGAGCGATCTACGCCAGCGCATGGGCCAAGTCACCGATCCCTATCTGCGCGAGCGCCTGCACGATCTGGACGACTTGGCCAATCGCCTGCTGCAGCACTTGGTCGGCGGCGAATCGCCCTCCGAGCAACTGCCGGCGGAGGCAATCCTGATCGCCTGCAACCTCGGCCCTTCCGACCTGTTGGATTACGACCGCAGCCGGCTTAAGGGCGTGGTACTGGGAGAGGGTGGACCGACTACGCATGTCACCATCGTCGCCCGCGCGCTCGGCCTGCCCATGGTGGGACGCTGCCCCTCGGCCATGACGGAGATCCGGCCGGGCGACCCGTTGATCGTCGATGCTGATCAAGGCCAGGTTCTGGTGCGACCGCGCGAGCAAGTTCTCAACAGCTTCCATGCTACCCTGACCGACCGCGACCGGCGCCTGAAGCTCTTTGCCGAGACCCGCGACCTACCCACGGTCTCGAAAGACGGGGTCAGGGTCTCGTTGCAGATGAACGCCGGCCTTATGCTGGACCTGCCGCAGCTGCACGCCTGCGGGGCCGAGGGGATCGGGCTCTATCGCACCGAGATCTCTTTCCTGGTGCGGGAGAGCTTTCCGACAGTAGCCGAGCAGCGCAAGATCTACACTGAGGTTCTGGATCAGGCAGCCGGCAAGCCGGTAAATTTCCGTACTCTCGATATTGGCGGCGACAAGGCCTTGCCCTACTGGTCTGGTAAGGACGAGGATAATCCGGCGCTGGGCTGGCGGGCCATTCGCATCGGCCTCGGTCGGCCGATCATTCTGCGCAGGCAGTTGCGCGCGCTGATCGCAGCGGCGGCTGGGCGCGAGCTCTCTCTACTACTGCCCATGATCAGTACCTTGGATGAGGTTGTGCGCGCAAAGTCGCTGATTCAAATGGAATTGGCCTTGGCGGCGGAACCACCCACCAAGATCTCCTGTGGGGTGATGCTGGAAGTACCGGCCCTACTGTGGCAGCTGGACGGGTTGTTCGATCTGGTTGACTATATAGCGGTGGGTAGCAACGATCTGCTGCAGTTCCTCTTCGCCAGTGACCGCGGTAACCCAGTCTTGGCGCGCCGCTACGGTCTCTTTGAGTCGGCCTCGATTCGTCTCTTCACGAAGTTGACCGAGCGAGCGGAAGCACGGGGCGTTCCGCTCTCTCTTTGCGGAGATTCGGCCTCCCATCCGATCGAGGCCCTGATGCTTCTGGCCTGTGGCTTTCGCCGACTGTCTATGCCTCCGGTGGCGATGGCGCCGGTCAGGATGATGATCCGCAGTCTAGATCTTGTCGCCTTTCGAGCCTTTATTAACAGCCGGTTAGGCATCGATTCCGCAGCGATGCAGCATGCCATTCGAGCCTACGCACTGGACCATGGAATCGTTCTATCGTGATGGACGCACAGGCAATCTAACGATGCAAGGCCGATATGTTTGCCGGACGGCAGCGACTTTTGTTAAAAGGGGAGTCGAAGAGACGCTGCCGCTGATGCTGACCAGTCACACTATGAGCCTGGCCGAGAAGCTTTAGGGAAAGACCGCGTGCTCAAGACGCTTAAAAGAGATCGCCGTAACAATGCTTCCCGTACCAATAGTGCGGGGTCAGTTTTGCCCTCCATATTGGGGGGTTGCTCGGAGCAGGAGGCCTGGTCTCCGCCGCCTTTGCCGGACTTGCCGAATCTCGCCGATCCCATGCCGAAAGGACTGCGACCGGACGGAGATCGCGAAAAGCCCCGCTACGATACCGAGAACAACACCCGACCGGACAGAGAGCCGCGCCGGAGCAGCCCGCAGACGCCGTTGGTGCTGGACGCCCTGGAAGGGGAGCCGCCGACGGTCGAGGAGCATCCGCAGCAGCCGACTGCGGCAACGGTAGGGGCCTTGTTGGCTCAGACCCGCGCCGCCTTTGGCCAGAGTGTCGAAGAGGTTTCTTCGGCACTGCGCATTCGTCCAGTCTTCCTCCGCGCTATTGAAGAGAGCCGGTACCAGGATATGCCGGGCTTGACCTATGGAGTCGGCTTCGTGCGCAGCTATGCCCACTACTTGGGACTGGACGTCAGTGACTGCGTCGAGCGCTTTAAAGACGAGGCGGCGGGGATCGAGCGCACAACCAACCTGAATTTCCCAGCGCCGGTGCCGGAGGCCAAGGTGCCGACTGGCGCGATCATCCTAGTCTCTCTGCTACTAGCCAGCTTAGCCTATCTGGTTTGGACCTATGTGTCACGCGATGCGCAACCCCCGTCCGAGCAGGTTGAGCAGATCGCCGAAACGCCGAAGACCGCGAACGCCGCCGACACGAATACACCGGTCGAAAGTGAGGCAGCGCCCCCGGTGGCTACTGCCGCTACGGCGCAGGCTGCGGGCACGATCTCGGCTAGTGACGCCACGGCGGAAGACGGCGCAAAGGAGGTGGCAACGGCGCGGGCCGTTGCTAAACAAACGGCGATCAACTTTGACAATCCTACAGCGGCGGCTAGTGCCGGCCCGGAAGCTGCGATGGAAGGGCAAGGAAGCTTGCTGATCTCCAACGATGCGCAGATCTCTGCGACGACGAGCGGCAGCGCGCCAATCCTCTTCACCGAGGCTGCCTCGGCGATCAATCCCACTGCGCCGACGGTCGACGGCTCGGTGGCCTACAGCGGTCCCAGGGTGGCCTTGCGTGCCACGCAGGACAGCTGGGTGCAGGTGCGCAACGCCAGCAACTCCTCGATCTTCACGCGGGTGCTGCGGGCCGGAGACAGCTACGACGTTCCGAACGAGCCGGACCTGAAGCTCTGGACCGGCAACGCCGGCGGTTTGGTGATCACGGTAGATGGGCAAGAGATACCGAAGCTGGGGCGCTCCGGCCAAGTGCGGAGAAATGTGTCGCTCGATCCTACTTCTCTTAAGTCAGGCGGTTGACCCGCCCTTGAATCGAGATCTCCGTGCCAGCATTTCATCTGGAGAGACCTCTATGTCAGAATCGCAGAATCGAAGGATGAACGATGAGCGACCATACGGCAGTTCGGCCATGGCGCCAAATCCTGCGGCGCAAGACTCGGCAAATCATGGTGGGCAAGGTGTCGGTCGGCGGCGATGCGCCGATCACTGTGCAGTCCATGACCAATACCGTGACCCACGACGTCGCTGCGACCGTCGCTCAGGTGCAGGCTCTTGAGGCCGCCGGCGCCGACATCGTCCGCATCTCCTGCCCCGATCCCGAATCCAGTGCAGCCCTGAGGGAGATTGTGCCGGAAGTCGGCATCCCTATCGTCGCCGACATCCATTTTCACTATAAGCGCGGTATCGAGGCGGCGGAGAATGGGGCTGCCTGCCTGCGAATCAATCCTGGAAACATCGGTGGACGCGACCGCGTGCGCGAGGTGGTGAGGGCGGCACGCGATCACGGCTGCTCCATACGCATCGGCGTGAACGCCGGTTCTTTGGAGCGTGATCTGCTAGAGAAGTATGGGGAGCCCTGTCCGGATGCAATGGTCGAAAGCGGCCTGAGCCACATCAAGTTCTTGCAAGATGAGGACTTCCACGAGTTCAAGATCTCCTGCAAGGCCTCCGACGTCTTCCTCAGTGTGGCTGCCTATCAACAGCTGGCGGAGGTCTGCGACTATCCTCTGCACTTGGGTATTACCGAGGCGGGGGGCCTGCGCGGCGGCACCGTGAAGTCCTCAATCGGCCTGGGAAGCCTGCTGTGGGCCGGCATCGGCGACACCATCCGGGTTTCACTCTCCGCCGATCCCGTGGAGGAGATCAAGGTTGGCTTCGGCATCCTGAAGTCGCTGGGTCTGCGCCACCGTGGCGTCAACGTGATCTCCTGTCCATCATGCGCGCGCCAGCAATTTGAGGTCATCAAGACGGTCGAGGCCTTGGAGAAGCGCGTCGAGCACATCATCGCTCCCATGACCGTATCAGTTATCGGCTGCGTGGTGAACGGCCCGGGCGAGGCGCTGATGACCGATCTCGGGTTGACCGGCGGCGGCAAGGGTACCCACCAAGTCTATGTCGCCGGGATACCGGACCATCGCCTGAAGGATGCCAGCGTGGTCGACCATCTGGCGGAAATGATCGAAGCCAAAGCGGTCGAGATCGAAGCTGCCAAAGCTGAAGAAGAGGCGCTGCGGCAGACTGCAGCTGAATAAGGATATGGGGAGCGACCGCATTCCCATCTACGTGGTGCTGGCTTTCTGTGCCGGGATCTTCACAGGCAGCTTGGGTGCCCTAGTCGGTGTGGCGATCGCCTATGCCAAGCGCGACGAGGTGACCGAGGTCTGGGATAACAGCGTTCTGACCTACCTGATTAATCACCTTTTGGGTCGGACTTGTGGTCTCCATCGTCGGCTGGATTCTGGTTCCGATCAGGATCGGCTACATTATTCTGGGGCTGCTGACGGGTCTGGTACCTCTTGCGCTGCGTGCGTGCTATCTTGGTAGTCTTCGACCGGCGCGCACTCTCCGACCCGATGAACTTTCTGATCTAGGGCGTGGGCTGGTAACGATTCAGTGTAAAAGGCTGAAGCTCCGGCACCGGCCCTCGAACGCTCAGCAGCACTGTACGGCTTTTCAGCCGCTCCGTCAGCAGGTACATCTGTGCGCTCTCAAGCAAATGGAAGCAAAGGCAACGCAGACGCGTGTCCAGTCTACAGCCCGTTCGCGGAACCCACGACCTTCTGCCCGACGCGATGCGTTGTCATCGCCATGTCGTCGAGACCGCCCGTGAGATCGCAGAACGCTACGGCTATTTGCTGATGGCCACGCCGGTCCTGGAGTTCACTGAGGTCTTCAAGCGCACCATCGGCGAGGCGACTGACATCGTCAACAAGGAGATGTACAGCTTTGCCTTAGGCGAGGATGAGAGCATCACCTTGCGCCCGGAGAACACGGCTGGTGTGGCACGGGCCTTCCTTTCCAACGGCTTGGCGCAAGATCTGCCGCTGAAATACTTTTATGCCGGCCCCATGTTCCGCCACGAGCGGCCGCAGAAGGGCCGGCAGCGGCAGTTCCATCAGATCGGGATCGAGCTCTTCGGCGTTGCTCAGCCGGCTGGAGATGTGGAGGTGATTGCCGCAGGTGCGCGCATTCTGGAAGAGTTGGGCCTAAGCGGTGCAATCACGCTGGACCTCAACACTCTGGGCGACCAGAAGAGCCGACAGGCCTATCGCGGCGCCTTGGTGGATTATTTCCAGGCCCACCGCGACCGCCTGTCGGAAGACAGCCTGATGCGGCTGGAGCGCAATCCCTTGCGCATCCTCGACAGCAAGGACAAGGGCGACCGCATCGTCGTCGCGGATGCGCCCTCCTTCGACAGCTACCTGACCGCAGAGGCGCAGGATTTCTTCGCTGCCGTGAAGCAGGGCCTGGAGAGCTTGGGGATTGCCTATGTCTTGAACCCGCGTCTAGTGCGGGGCCTAGACTACTACTGCCACACCGCCTTCGAGTTCACTACCGACGCCTTGGGTGCTCAGGGCACGATCATGGGCGGTGGCCGTTACGATTACCTGGTCCAGACCATGGGCGGCCCGGCGACCCCCGGCGTCGGCTGGGCTGCAGGGATCGAGCGCTTGGCGATGATGCTGGCGACGGAGCCCGCGGCGCTACGTCCTTTCGCCTTGGTACCGATCGGCTCTGCTGCCGAGGCCCGCGCCACCCTGCTGGCGGAACATCTGCGCCGCGGCGGTTTTGCCGTGGACCTGGGTTTCTCCGGCAATCTGCGCAAGCGCATGAAAAGGGCCGATAAGATCGGAGCCAAAGCGGCGCTGATCCTCGGCGAGGACGAGTTGGTGCAAGAGGTCATCGTCCTCAGGGATCTGGACAGCGGCGTGCAAAGGACCGTAGGTTTAGCCTCTTTGCCAACAGAGTTGAAAGCCTTCGCCTCCTTCGCGTCCGATGATCCCGCAGCGTGACAGTCTGGAAGCCCTTTATTCCATCGGCGTAACCTATCGTAGTGCACCGGCGCAGTTGCGTGATCGCCTGGAAGTGAATGAAGAACGGGACTGCCGCAGTCTCGATGAGGCTAATTGGGGGGAAGCCTTGCTGCTGTCCATCTGCGACCGGGCCGAGGTGATCGGGCTCGGCGGCGAGCAGAAGCCAAGAGCTATTCTGGAGGCTTGGGCCCGCTTGCGCGGGCTTGCTGCGGACGAGCGGGACCCTACCTGCTGAAGCAGGACCGAAGCGTTGCGTCAGGCGGCCGCAGAACCGGCCGACCTCGCGGCTTTGGAGACGGTGATGTGGACCTCTTCCCGGACGCAGTGCTCGCAGCGACGCAGAATCAGAGAAACGAAGGTTAGAAGCCCCCGTGAGCCTCGAAGAAAAGCTGGGCGCGGTCCGCGATCGGCATGAGGAGCTGTCCAAGTCCTTGGCTGAGCATCCGGACCCCGGATCGCCCGACTACACCCGCATGATGAAAGAGTTCGCGGAGATGGAACCCGTGGTCGCCGGCATCAAGGAGTTGACTCTGGTGCGCCAGGAAATGGCCGGCCTGGCGGAGCTAATTGGCGAAGGCGACGATGCGGAAATGCGCGGCATGGCCGAGGAGGAGTTCCATCAGTTGAAGGAGCATCTGCCGGAGCTAGAGCATCGAATCAAGGTGTTGCTGCTGCCCAAGGACGAAGCTGATGCGCGTAATGCCGTGCTGGAGGTTCGCGGCGGCACCGGTGGGGAGGAGGCTGCGCTCTTCGCCGGCGATCTCTTCACCATGTATCGGCGCTTCGCCGAGCTTGCGGGCTGGCGGACGGAAATCTTGGACTATGAAGAAACCGCTCTCTGCGGCTGCAAGACCGGTTCCATGCTGATCTCCGGCAAGGGCGTTTTTGCGCAGTTGAAGTTTGAATCAGGCGTGCACCGAGTGCAGCGCGTGCCGGTGACAGAGACCAGCGGGCGGATTCACACCTCGGCGGCAACTGTCGCCGTGCTTCCGGAGGCTGAGGAGGTCGACATCGCAGTCGAGGACAAGGATCTCAGGATCGACACCTACCGCGCCCAAGGCGCCGGCGGCCAGCACGTAAACAAGACCGACAGTGCCGTGCGCATCACCCACCTGCCCACCAACATTGTGGTGCAATGTCAGGACGAGAAGTCCCAGCACAAGAATCGAGCCAAGGCCATGAAGATGCTGCGTGCCAAGCTCTACGACGAGGAGCGGCGGCAGCGTGATGCCGCAATGGCCAGCGCGCGCAAGAGCCAGGTTGGGTCGGGCGATCGGTCGGAGCGGATTCGCACCTACAACTTCCCGCAGGGGCGGGTGACCGACCATCGGATCAACCTGACGCTCTACAAACTGGAGCGTGTGCTCGCCGGTGAGGCCTTGGGCGAATTGATTGAGGCTCTGCAGGCCGAAGACGAAGCGGCCCGCCTGGCCGCAATCGCTGAGGAGTGAGCGGCGAGCGGAGGTTGGGCGCAGTTCTCCAACGCACGGCCGAACGGCTGCGCGCCGCCGGGATCGATGAGGCCAGGCGCGAGGCGCGGGCGCTGTTGTCCGCTTTCCTGCCGGATGCGGGGGCGGCGCTCTACGACCGCGACCGCCTCTTGGAGGGAAAACAGATTGCAGCGATCAATTCGGCTGCGGCGCGGCGGGCTCGGCACGAGCCCTTGGCGCGTATCCTTGGCCGCCGCGAGTTCTGGAGCCTGGAATTCGGGTTGAATCCTGAGACACTGGTGCCGCGCCCCGACAGTGAAACCCTGGTGGAAGCGGCTCTGCAACACTGCAGCGCGCCGCAGCGGCCCTGTCGGGTGCTGGATCTGGGAACCGGCAGCGGCTGCCTCTTGTTGGCTCTGCTGTCGGAGCGGCCGGCGGCTTGGGGACTGGGCGTCGACCGTGTCGCCGGTGCTCTGCGGCAAGCGGTGGCTAACGCATGCGCACTCCATATGGCGGAGCGCTGTGCCTTTCTCTGCGGGGACTGGACGACGGCCTTGGCAGGGCGCTTCGATCTGATCGTCAGCAATCCACCCTACATCGAGAGCGGCGCGCTTGAGGACTTGGAGCCCGAGGTTGCTTTGTACGATCCGAGGCTCGCCCTGGACGGCGGGCCGGATGGTTTGGCAGCTTATCGCCTTCTGGTGCCGCAGGCGGCGGGCGTCTTGGCATCCGACGGCTGGCTGATCTTGGAAATCGGCCTAGGCCAGGAAAGGCAGGTCTGCGCTCTTCTCTCTGCATCCGGGCTTGAAAAACAGGTACAGCATCCCAGTTTGGATGGCCGAATCCGAGCGATTTCTGCTTCTCAAGGCTAAAAACATCAATCTTAGCTGCTCTTTGGTCTTAAGAGGCAAAAAAAGCTTGAAAGCGCGCGGAGTGGCCGCTAGGGTTATTTTGGAAACGGCGGATGCTTAAGATCCAAACGCTTAAGACCCAAAATAAAGCGAAGGGCAGGCGCGCCGAACATCCGGCCCATCGACGCAAGACCGGTTCGAAGCGTGAGCGCATGGCGGTGTCAGGTCGGTGAGACACTCTACCCTAGAGTTAGCAAAACAGACGAGTGTAGATGCGACAAAGCAATAACGGTCGCCGCAACCTCGGTGGACGCCCGAGCCGTAGGCCAGCACCGCTTAAGTCTCAGACTTTCTATAGCAACGGGCCCGAGGTCCGCATTCGCGGAAACGCCCATCAAGTGCTGGAGAAGTATACCGGTCTGGCCCGCGACGCCCAGTCCAGCGGTGATCGCGTTCTGGCCGAGAGCTATTATCAGTACGCCGAACACTATTACCGAATCGTGCACGAATCGACCGATCCCGATTCACCAGGTAGTCTGCGGAGCAGCCAGCACCAGCAGCGCAACAAAGAGCAGGCGGGCGAGCGGGAAGGACAGCTTCGAAACGGCGACGAAGAGGTTGCGCCGGCTCCCGCGTCCATACCGCGTTCCTCGCGCAGTCCCAGTAGCGCGTCGAAGTCCGAAGCACTGCCGGTAAGGGCAAGCTCAACGAAGTTGCCTCATGTCAACGGTGAAAGTGACGACCACCGCGAAGGTCTGGAGCGAGCCTTGGGCGCCGTTCCGTCGGGCCTAGCTGTGGAGACCGAAGGCGAAGCAAAGACAGGGAACCAAGAGAATCCGGCGAAGAACAACGGTCAGCGCAGCTCCAGCTATAGCTCATACTACCGCCGTTCGCCGCGGTCCGAGAGCAAGGACAAGGAGAGCAGCCCGCAGCGGCGCCAGTTCCCACTGCCAATCGATCCGCCAGAGCAACCCGAAGGCGGGGAGAGCTAGTGCTGGGTGCTGGGACTTCCGACCTGGCACCGCTCACCCTAACAGTTCATCGACGGAGCAAGCGCGCAGGAAGGCTGGCGGCAGGCCGTGGCGCTGGTGGGTTTGGATGGGTTGCCGCAGCACGGAGACCGGAGCATGCAAGTCATACCCCCAGAAGCCAGCGACCTGCCGGACTATCAGCCGCTCTTTCCTCTAGGCGATGACCCCACACCCTATCGCAGCCTCGGCAGCGAGGGGGTTTCGCTCGCCGATTTCGGCGATCAGCAGATCCTGCGCGTGGCGCCGTCGGCTCTAAAGCGGCTGGCAGAGGCTGCTTTCATAGACATCAACCACTTGCTGCGCCCGGGGCATCTCGGGCAGCTGCGCAAGATTCTGGACGATCCCGAGGCCTCTGCGAACGACCGCTTCGTGGCCTTCGATCTCTTGAAGAACGCCAATATTGCCGCCGGCGGTGTCTTGCCCATGTGCCAGGACACCGGCACCGCGATCGTGATGGCCAAGCGCGGGCGTTTGGTCTTCACCGACGGTCGGGACGAGGCAGCGCTTTCGGCCGGCATCGCCGACGCCTACTTCAAGCGCAATCTGCGCTACAGCCAAGTGGCGCCGCTGTCCATGTTCGAGGAGAAGAACACCCGCACCAACCTGCCGGCACAGATCGACATCTATGCCGAGGGTGAGGAGGCCTATAAGTTTCTTTTCGTCGCCAAGGGCGGCGGTTCGGCCAACAAGACCTTCCTCTTTCAGGCCACGCCTTCGGTGCTGAATCGCGATCGTCTATTGCCTTATCTGGAGGAGCGGATCCGTAGCCTGGGCACGGCGGCCTGCCCGCCCTATCATCTGGCCGTGGTGATAGGCGGCACCTCGGCCGAACTGAATTTGAAGACGGTGAAGCTCGCCAGCTGCCGCTATCTCGATCAATTGCCGACCGAGGGCTCGGACGGTGGCCACGCCTTCCGCGACCTGGAGATGGAGCAGACCATCCATAGCCTGGCGCAGGGCCTTGGCATCGGCGCGCAGTTCGGCGGCAAGTATTTCTGTCATGACGTGCGCGTCATCCGACTGCCGCGCCACGGTGCCAGCCTGCCCATCGGTATCGGCGTCTCCTGCTCGGCCGACCGCCAGGCCCTTGGCAAGATAACCCGCGACGGTGTCTTCTTGGAGCAACTGGAGACCAACCCGGCGCAGTTCTTGCCGGAGGTTGAGGATATCGGTCTGGGCGGGGAGGTAGTCTCGATCGACCTCACTCGCCCGATGGTGGAGATCCTGGAGAACTTGAGCCGTTATCCGATCAAGACGCGGCTCTCGCTCACCGGACCCATGATCGTCGCGCGCGACGCGGCGCATGCCAAGCTGCGGACCTGCCTAGAAGCCGGGGAGCCGCTGCCGGACTACTTCAAGAACCACCCCATCTACTATGCCGGCCCGGCCAAGACGCCGAAGGGCCATGCCTCCGGCTCCTTCGGGCCGACCACGGCCGGTCGCATGGATTCCTTCGTCGAGCAGTTCCAGGCCGCCGGCGGCTCCATGGTGATGCTGGCCAAGGGCAACCGCAGCCCGGCGGTCCGCGAGGCTTGCGGCAAGCACGGCGGCTTCTATCTCGGTTCGATCGGCGGCCCGGCGGCACGCCTGGCGCAGGACTGCATCAGGAAGGTGGAATGCTTGGCCTATCCCGAGCTGGGAATGGAGGCAATCTGGCGGATTGAGGTGGAAAACTTCCCTGCCTTCATCGTGATAGACGACAAGGGAAATGATTTCTTTAAGGAACTCAAGGTCGTTTGATCTGGGCACTCTTCTAGTGGGAATGGGTGGCGGCGATGGCCAATAGCGGGTCATCTTGAAGGGAGGCTGCCGCGTTCGCTGGGACCATAGAGCGCCACAGCAGGGCGGTGCAGAGCGCCCTCTAACAGCCTGGTGACGCTGTCATCCTTATACTGCCGGACGAGGCACAGGCTCTCTCGCAGATGTTGCCGAGTGCGATCTTGAGGACGAGCAGTTCCTGTTTGGGTAGACCGATGGACGGATAAGTGCGGACTTCTTGACGGAATGGGAACAGTGCGTAACTTGCCTGCGCCTACTCCACCACATCGATCTCGTTGAGATAGAGTTCGATTGCCTGACGGCGGCGCTCGACCTCAAGCGTGAGCGCCTCGATTTCGGCGCGGGTCACGCTCCCATCCTGGCCGATGTCGTTGAGTTGCCGCTGTACGTCAGCCAGTTGTGCCTTGAGAGCGTCGAGGCGGGCCTGATCTTCTTGGGTGCGGCCACGCTGTCTGTTAAGGCGGCGCTGCAGCGAAGCTAGGTTCCGGTCGATCCCGGCCACGCGGGCTTCCCACAAAGCGCGGTCGGCCGCCAGTCGGTCGGCCTCGATCAGTAGCGCGCGGGTTTCTTCCTGGGTCAACCGATAGGCCGCAACCTTGGCATCGGCTTCGGCCTGCAAGCTGTCGATGCGGCGCTGCGATGTACCGAAGATCTGGCAGGCGCCGGCGGTAAGGACGCTGTCAACCTGGGTCGGGTTGCAGTCGGCCGTTGGGGGGGCGCAGGCGGCGACGGCAAGCGTCAGAACGAGGCTGAAGCCGCCGCATGCAGGAGCGTTGCGCAAGATCACGACAGCAGCCCCTCTGCCCGCTCGATCTCGATTTCCAAGGCTGTCATCTGCCGGTTCAGGATGTTGCGTTCTGCCAGCAAGGCATTGCGCTGCTGCAAGAGGTCCTTATAACTGGGGTTGTTCCGGTCGCGGGCATCTTGGATGTTCTCATCCATGGTTCCGAGCTGTTTCTCGATGCCGTCGATTGCGCGCACGATCTGGCTGCGGTCGTAGCGGGCCTCGTCTACGGCCTGCTCCAACTGGCGCTCGCTTACTTGCTTAGTCTTGTAGCCTTCCCCCAACCGGACGATGGTCTGACGATGGTCGGCGACGATGCTCTCGGCGTCTTTGCGGGCCTTGCGGGCCTTTACCAACTCGATGTCGGCGGCTTCCGACATGGCCATCAGCCGCTGCTCTTCACTGGCATAGTCGCGTTGATTGGCGGCGATCAGATAGCCGCCCCCGGCGCCCAGCAAGGCCCCGCCGGCGGCGCCGGCCGCCGCGCCGGCCGCGCAGCCCGCCCCCCTGTTGGAGGAGATCAGAGCGCCGACCACGCAGCCCAAGACGGCACCGGCCGCTAATCCCAAGACGGCGCCTTCTTCGGGGAAGGCGTCGGCGTAGTCGTAAAGCCCGCTCTGCTCGGCCGATGGATTGCTCGGCCGCCGGGCCGAGGTGGTACAAGCGCACAGCAGAAGGGCCGCAATCAGAACGATGGCGGTTGCTCGTACGCCGTTGGCTTTGCGATCTTCTAGCGAAACGGACATGGAATCTCCTCCCATTTTCATCCCCGCCAGCTTAGCGCTTTGTTGCCGCTTAGCTCCAGTGCATCACGCCACCGTAGTAGGAATTTACTATTTTGAAGAGTATACGCGACCGCTCAGAAGCGTTTACACGGCCGCGCACTACATCTGCTGTGCCGTGTTACCGCAGTTCTGTGACGGCCTTGAGAATCGCGCGGTTGGACCGTCGGGGAGCCTTGCGCTGTTCGGCGATCAGGGCGACGAAGCCGCGCGCGAAGGCAACGAACCCACCGCTGTCGTAGGCGGCATACTGCTGCACGACAACCTCAAGCTGGCTCTCCAAGAGGGCCTGGCTGTAGTCGCGCTCCACCTGGCCCATCAGATCGAGCAGACTGCTGCTGCCGATGTCGGCGATCAGTTCGCTGCGGGCCACCCGGCCGCCGTCGATCCGCTCGGCACAGTCCGCATCCTCGCCGCAGGCGGCCAGCGCCTGCGCCAGCCCGGTCGCGATGCGCAGGTCGCGGCGATAGGTGCGGATCATCTGGGCGCCGGCGACGATGGCCATGCGGGCGGAGCGTGCATCGACCGCATTGCGGCTCTGCATTTCCGTGACCAGTCCGGTCTCGATCCGAGCCAGGGCCGCGCGCTGGCGCGGGTCTTCCGCCGTCTCCCGCAGGATCGAGAGCAGAGCCAAGGGATCTTCCTCATTTTCCAGGCTGCGCAGGCGGCCGGCGTCCTGCCAGTCGTCGCGCAACGCTTCGATCCGCAGCACCGTGGTTTGGACCGGAGCAACCAGGGCCACGCGAAAGCCGGTCAGGGGGGCTCTTTGCGCCTTACCGCCGGTCACGTCGAAGAAGGGGTACTCCTGCCTGAGCCCGCTGCGAAGGGAGCCGCTGCGTGTGTTGCAGGAGCCCCCCTTGGCGACGAACCCGCCGACCTGCCCGTGCAAGCGCCCTTCGACGGTCATGCGGAAGGGGGTGAGCACCATCTCCTGCACATTGCCCAGCATATCGTGCAGGCCCAGCGGATTGGGCTTCTTCAAGCCCACCGGTTGGGTGCCGCCGCCGCAGGATTCCGCCGAGTCGTACCAAGCGTAGTTGCCAATACTGCCGCTGGGCATCGGAAAAAGCGGGTCGCGCCGTTGACTGTCGGTGACCGCCATGCCGCCGCGCACCGCATACTCCCACTCGGTCTCGGTAGGCAGGCGCAGGTAGGTCGGCTTGCCGTCCTCCTGCGGCAGGCTGGCGTGCGCATTCTCCAGCAGCCATTCCGACAGCCGCTGGGTGAAGATCACGGCGTCGAACCAGGAAATGTCTTCGCGCGGCAGGGTTCCAGCCATGCTGGGCTTGGGGCATTCCCCGTTCATGACGGCCGCGTACTGGTCTTCCGTGACCTCGTATTTGCCGAGGTAATATAGCCGTGCATCCGGGGCGGCATCGGCAGAGATGGAGCCGGCGATGTAGTCGGTGCGCGGATATTCGGAGAAGGGCTCGCCCCGATCTCCGCTGCCGGATTCGACGATGACGTCGTTCAGACGATTGGCGCCGCTCGGCACCGCGATCGGCCGCAACGCCATGCCGCTGCCGCAGGGCAGCGGTAGCATTAGATCGTCTTCAAGAACGGCCCTGTTCAAATACTTTGCATCCCAGGCATCGTTCGTAACGGCAGGAGAGCAGAGGAGACAGGCGGTCAGAAGGGAGGGGAGCGTTTTCCTAAGCACTGCGCAGTCCCTCGGCGGGATCGATCGTCAGAATACGGCGTCCAGCGGCGGCGGCCGCCGCCAGGGCGACCGTAAGGCTCGCGGCGCCTGCTAGGAGGAAATGATAGAGGCTGAGGCGGGCGATGTCGCCTCCCGCATCGCGCCCCCCGGCCAGTTGCACGCCGAAGCCTTGCGCCAAGGACTGGGCGAAGTCCGGTCCCAAGCGCTCGTTCAGCAGAGTGGCGGCGGCCAGGTAGAGCAGACCGGCACCGAGCCAGCCGCCGGCGGCGATGCTCAAGGCCTGCGCAGTCGGAAAAGCCAGGCTGGCGCGTCGGGGCAGGCCTTGCAGGCGCAGCAACGACAGCGCGGCCCGCTTGCGCGAGACATTGGCCCAGAGGCTGGCACTGAAGGAGAGCAGATAGCCCGAGGCTGCCACCGTAGCGATGGTGGTGAAGACCAGATCCAGGGTGAAGGCTAGGCGGGCCAAGGCGTCGATACGATTCACCTGGGTGCGCAGGTTCATACCCTGCGCACTGAGCCAGCGGGCGAGCGGGCGCACCGAGGCTAAGTCGGCGGCGAAGATCCGGAAGGTTGGGATGATGGGATTGTCCAGCCTGCGGCCGGTTTCACCCAGGCGCGGCACCAAGTAGCCTTCGCTCCAGCGGTCGACGGCCATCAGGGTTTCCGGGTTCAACAAGGCGCCAGAGACCGGCCAAGCATCCGCCCCCAAGACTCGGATCGCTTTCAGCGGCAGGATCGCCGTTTCGCCTTGATTCCGCTCGGCGACGATCAACACATCGGACCCTGCCGTTGCGCCGAGATTACGCGCCAGAGCGGCGGAGAGAACGGTCTCGTCGGCGGCCGGCGGCCGGTCTCCCGGCCCCAACAGGGGGTCGCCGGGGCCGGAGCCCATGATGGCGCCGTTCACCGCCTTCGTGCCGCGTTGGCCGGCAAGGGCGAAGAAGGTGTCGGCGTTGATGGTGTGCGGATGCGGGGCAACGAAGCCCACACGGGGATCTTGCCTTAAGGCGTCAAGCAGAGATGGGGGATAGCTGCCGACCCCGCGAATCAGGATCTGGCGGACGGCTGCGTCTGTCTCTAGGTCGTCGGTGAAGGCCTGTAACACGCCGCTCTTGAGGCCGAAGAGGATCAGCAGCGGCGCCAGCACCGCGGTCAGCGTCAGGACTTGGCAAGCCAGCTGTGTCTGCTCCCGGCCCAGGTCCTGGAGCGCTAGGCGTGCGGCGATGCGATAGGGGTGGACTAGCCCCGGACGCATTGAAAGCGGGTCCTCTGATGGCGGCCCTCCAGGCTCACCTCGGCCTCGACCAGGCGGAAGCCGAAGCGCTCGGCCAGGATTGGGTCGTGGGTGGCGATTACCAGGCTGGTGCCCCAGGCTTCGGCCCGCTCCACCAGTTGGCCCATGACCTGCTGGGCGGTGCCCAGGTCCAAGGCGCCGGTCGGCTCGTCTGCGAGGATCAGGGCTGGGCGGTGGATCAAGGCCCGCGCGATGGCAACGCGCTGCCGCTCGCCCACGGACAGGCGGTCTGGGTAGACCTTGAGATAGCGCGCGATGCCCAGTGCCTCGGCCAAGGGTGCAATGTGCTCGGCGCCCTCGGCCCCGGCGAACTCCAACGAGAGGGCGATGTTCTGTTCAGTGGTGAGAAAGTCCAGGAGACCACCCAGCTGTTGCACGTAGCCGAAGCAGCGCGCGCGGGCTGCCGCCAAAGCGACATCGTCGCCGAAGGCCCAAGCGGCGGCAAGATCACGGTGGCTCTCTTCTTCGGGATGACGGACGGCGAAGGCCTCAAGCCTGTCCGGCTTCAGGGTTGCGGCCAGCAGTTCGATCAGGGTACTCTTGCCGCTGCCGCTGCGGCCGACCAGGGCGATTCGCTCGGCTTGGCCTAGCTGGAACAGCGGCACTTCCAGATCGAAGCGGCGTTCGCTGTCCTCACGGATCTTGGTGCCGCCCTTCAGTTCCAGCAGGTAGCCGGGTGTCACGGTAGCACGCCCAGGGGCAGGGGATAGACCTTCTCGCCGTCCCTGGCGTCGGGATGGAGCGCGATCCAGCGTACGCTATCTTGATAGTATTGTTTCAGCAGACTTCTGGCGCTGCGCACCGAAACCAGAATCTGCTCGCGCTCGGAGCCGGGCATGCGGTCCCAATCGTCACGTGTGACCCGCATCAAGCGCGTCTTGAAAGGCAGGTGGTTGAAGTACTCTCCCATTAGGGTGCCTAGGTTCGGCAGTTCCTCGATCTCGAAGGAGACGTTCTGCGAGGGGTCCAGGTCTTCCAGAACGCTGGGGTCGTTGGCGGCCTGCGCGATCACTGTCTGCAGCACATCGAAGAAGCGCCCAGGGTCCTTGCCGATCAACTGGCTTGCGGCTTCCTCGGCCAGGCCGAGGCGCGCATAGAGATTGTTCACCTGATTGCGGTTCAGCAGGATGCGCACTTGGAAGGCGCGGCCGTCGATCGGATCGTCGAGTGCGAACTGCGGTGCCCAGGCCTTGAAGACCTTGGGCGCTTGGGCGCCACGCTTCTCGCCCAGCCAGGCCAGGCGCATAGCATAGCCCAAGCAATCCAAGGCCGCCGCGGACAGGCCGCAGTCCTCCGTTGCCCTATTGTCAGCCTCGCTGCCGGTGGTTTCCGCCAGGGTCACCACCTGCTCTACCAGGCGCTTGGCAATGATGTCGACGATGGGACCAAAGGTTTCCAGCGCACCGTTCGGGACAGTGTAGAAGGGCGTGGCCCAGTCTTGCCGCCAGAATGAGAGCTGGCGCAGCTGTCGTTCGCTACGCGAGTGGTAGGCGGTGCCGGCCTCGCTACGCAGCAAAAGAGAGATGATGGCAATCTGGCGGTCGCGGGCGATCGCATTCACCTGCTCTACGGTCATGCCGGTGGAGGCCCGTTCGTCCGGTGGCACCCGCAGCCCGGCGTCGGTGATGAAGATAATGTAGCGTCCGCCGAAGTCCTTCCAGCTATCGAGATTGATGCCGTCCAGGACGCCGGCCAGGCCGTCTTCGTTGTAGCCCCGGCTAGAGACCTTAGCGGCCTCCAGGTTCTCGATCTGTCTAAGGAAGACGTCAGGGTCGAAATCGGTGGTAAGCTGGGCGAAAACCTTGGAGGTGTAGGCTAGGCCGGTCACGCCCTCGGTTGAATCGCGGAAACCGATCGCGCCAAAGCTGACCCGGTCGGCGATCTCCGACTCGCGAATCTGGGTGAAGATCTTACGCACTGTCTCCTTGGTGCGGTCGATGTAGGGCTGCATCGACAGCGTGGTATCGATCACGAAGACCACACCGACCGGGAAGTCCGGATTGGTGTCGGGTTCGATCCCGACCTCGTCGTTCAGCGGGATCGAGGCGATCTGGAAGATCTTGGAGCGCTGGCCGGTGGCCGAGAGGAAGACCTGCTCTGCGTCCAGGATCGGCAGCAGGTAGAACTGCTTCACGAAGTTCACATACCCGGCATTCTCGATCGAGACGATGCCGGAGCCTGCGGGCGGTGTGCCAGCGCGGGTCTTCGCGACGTAGTCGGGGGCCATGACCGGCAGCTGCTCGTTCTCGACGAAGTCGATCAACTGGCCGCGCTTGTCGAAGAAGAGGGTAGGTAGACGCCCGGCTGGGTTGGTGAAGGTCAAGACCATGGTCTGCTTCCAGTCCACCCCACCTTCGGCCGGCAACCAACCGACCGGATCGCCGTTGCGATTAGGGCCGATCTCCATCCACTCCTTGCCGCCGACCTGCTTGCGATCGAAGATGTAGTATAGAGTGAAGGGCACCGGCTCCTCTATCACCTTGTCGCCGCCTGGCGCCGACACCACGCTGGCATCGGGACGAGAGAGGGCACGCTGCGGGATCGAGGTGGTGCCCTCCTGCATCAAGGGCTCGCGCGCCACAGCTGCGGTCCCGGCCAGCATCGCTAGGGTCAGGAGGAAGCGGGAGAGGTAACGAAGCGAAGCTGTCATTGGCACTGATCCTCTGCTTTCTTGAAGGGACCGCTCAGCGTGTCGGCGGCGATCGCATCGTCCTTTGCAACCTGCGCCTCCAAGCTCTTGCGCAGGCCCTTCAGGCTTGTCCTGGCCTCTGCCACCATCGGCGTGCGGGCGATGTTCTCGCCGGGCCTGCAAGCTTCGGCATAGAGGCGGAGAGCCTCAATGTCGTCCGCGGCTGCAAAGAGGCCGGTTTCAAATCCCAGCGAGTCTATGGCCTGGGCCAGGAAGAGCGCCGCCTCGCGGTTGCCGCCGGCCTCGGCCTGGCGCAGCAGATCGCGCGCCTTGTCGAACTCGCCGGCCCCGAAGGCAGCGAAGCCTTTATCGTAGAGTTGCTTGGACATCAGGCTGGGAATCACTTGAGGCGGCGCCTCCGCCCTCTGGTTTTCTTTCGGTTCAGAAAGATAGAGGAGGGTGGCGGTACCGCTGGCCACCGCTAGGAAGACCAAGACGAGCGCAGTCCAGAAGCCCAAGCGGCGCTTTTTCAGGGACGACGGCGCGGAGGATGGAGGATCGTCGCCCGTCTTTTCCGGCTCGATCGGCCGGGCCTCCAGTGTGACCGGGTCCAGCCTCAGTAGGCCTTGGCCGAGCGCGGCCAAAAGCGCGCTCTCCAGCCCGAAGACTGACTCGTCTGGCGCCGTGCGGGCCTTGTAGCGGCTGAGGCCGCCGCCGCGCAGGATGAGGCTGCCATCCGCTTCGGCGGTATATGCGATGGTTTCCGGCGGTTCCTCGGGACCGGGCAAGAGGCGGGCTGTGCCACGCGCGGGATCGATCTCAAGCTTTCCTTGGAAGGCGCGGCGCAGATCGCCGTAGCCGACGTGCAGATAGGCCTGGCCTTCTAGGAGTTCTGCCGGCGGAGCCAAATCGCCCAGCTTGTCCACCCGGCCCAGGAAGCCGATCGTGCCACCCGGCATCAGTTGGAAGGGCACGGAGACTGGCTCCGGTGTCTCGGCAGCGACGGAGAAAGCGGGCGTGGCCTCCCAGGTGGCGACGCCGCAGATCTGGAGGTCGGGCAGGATCGCCATCACGGTGGTGTAAGCCTCGACCAGGTTCACCACCTCCGGACCAACGATAACAGCTAAGTTGCGGCCTTCGGTCCGGGTCTCTTGGCTCTCGAAGCGGTGTTCGCTGGCCTGCCAGCCGGAGGGGCCGAGCCAAGTGTCGCTCTCGCCACCGCGGCGCAGGGTCAGGGCCAGGTTGCGGGCGCTGCGGGGGGCAACGCCTTCGAACAGGAGGCAGGCGTGGCCGCCGCCGGGCCGGCTGTCGTCGTCGGCGATGGTGAGCGTGACGCGCTCCATCGGTGGCTAGTCCTCCACCTGCGCGATCAGGTCGCCTAGACGCTGGTTCTGCTCTGCATTGACAAAGCCGCCTTGGCCCCAGGAGGCATTGCGCTTGGCCAGATCCCTAAAAGCCCCGAGCCAGGCCGAAAGCGTACGGCCGCGCTGTCGTGCCATCTCGGCCGGATCGGCGGCCAGGTCCGGCAGGCCGCCGGGTGCGATCTCCGGCGCGCTTGGCCAGACGGTCTGCGGCGGATCTGCCTCGTCCCCGGATTCCAGATCGCTGCCCAGCCGGGTTACCAAGGCATTGAGGATCAGCGCCGCCGCCATGGCCACGCGATGCACCGCCTCATCCGGCGAGCCGAAGCGCGGTACCGCATTCATCTGCCTTTCGATGGCGTCGGGCAGGTTTAGACGCCGGGCGGCAACAGCCAACTCGTTCACGACATGGAGGAACTGTGCGCTGGTTAGGTTGTAGGCAGCTGCCAAGATCTCGTCGCCGCCGCGCCGCTCGAGATCGCCCAGCCAGGTTTCTAGAGCCGCGTCTCCATAGATGCGCCTGTTGTCGTTACTCTCTTCCGCTGCGGGTTCTGCAAGGTCTTCCATGCCCGGGGGCAGCTCGATGGCGATGCTGGCCGCCTGCGGGCGTGGCGCCGATCCCTCGTCGCTGCGGCGTACCTGGCGCATGCAGTCCAGATAGGCTTGCGCCAATGAGGCCTCGTCGGCCATCAATTCGCGAAAGAAACAGCCGATGCTTTCCGGCGCGGCCAGCAGAGCGCGGACCACCTCGGTCGCCTTGGCCAGGCGACCCTCGACCCGGCTCTGCAGGTCGCCGGCCTCGTGGAAGTGGGTCAGTTCGGCCAGAATCTGGCGCTTCAACGCTTCGGCGCGCGGCTGGATCTGATCGTACTTCAGGTCCGGGTCGCAGAGCGGTGCCAAGCTCTCCGCGAGGTAGGAGATGCCGCCGTCGTTCAGTCTGAGCATGGCCTCCCACTTCTCTTCGGGCTTAGCGACGTGGCGCTTGACCAGGTCTTCAGCCAGGAAGGTGCTGCGGAAACGGTCCAGCCAGTCGATCTTGTCGGCGCGCAGGTCGGCCTCGGGCGGAACGGTCCCGGTCTCGCTCGCCGTAGCGCCATCCCCATAGTCGAAGAGATCGTCGCGCCGAATGTTAGGATTGCGGATCATATAGGTATTGCTAAAGGGTTCTCCTGGGGTCCAGATCTCTGTCCAACCGGGATAGAAACCCAGATTGTTGGATAGCCGGTTGCGGGTACTCTCGGCATCGCTGGCGCCAGTCGCCAGGTCGAAAAGCCGGTCCGCCTTGGTCATGCAGAAGAAAAGCGAGATGCGGCGATCGCGGCGATCCTCCGGCTTCGTGCCGTGGGTACGGGCGATCCACCCCTCGATCAACTCCGGCAGCTTGCGGACCTCCTGGTTCTCCGGGCCAACGCAGAGCAGCATGGAGTTCAGGTCCAGATCGGCCACATACTTGTCGAACAGCACGGCCACCTTACCGCGCAGGAAGCACTGCGCGCGGCCGTCTGGATTTTCTTCCGGGTTGCGCAGCCATTTGGCCGGGGTGCTGTCCAAGCGTGAGCGGGCACCGGGGAAGTCTAACAGGTCGGTGTGCTGGAAGAAGGGCCAGGGTTGCTGCGTGAGAGTCACGCGCAGCTCTGCGGTCAGCGCAGTCACCACCGGCTTGGGTAGAGTGACGGCGATCCCGGCATCGCTGGCGACCTGCACCGTGGCCGCCCCGCTGCCATCTAGGCCGTACAGGGTCCGCACGTGCAGAATGCCGCCGGAGCGGTCGGTGAGGGCGCTCAGGGGGACATAGGCCCACTCGGGATGCGCCAACTGGTCGAGTGCCGCCTTAAGGTCTCGATAGATCTGCGTGAACTCCGGCAGGCCACCCCAGAGCGGGGCCAGTGCTTCGGCCCGGACCTCGGTGGTTAGGCGCGGCAGCATATCTTCGACGAAGGCCCAGTAGCGTTCGCCCTGAGCGCCGGACAGCGGATGGCGCGGCAGACTCTGTTCCAGGTAGTCGCGCAGGTCGAAGACGTCTTCCAGGCGCAGCGCATCGACCTGGCGGGCCGCCCCCTTGTCCTCCAGTCGTTTGCGTAGGGCGGCCAGTGTCTCTTCGTTCACCGCCCAGTCGCCCGCGGCGGATAGGTCGAGGAGGAAGGCGTTGGCCAAAATCTTGACGATGTCGATCTCGCTCAGGAGGCGCAGTGTCACGCTGTAGCCAGACGGTGTCCGATGTGGCGTTACCGAGAAGCGGGTGACCAGGCCGGTGGTCTCGTTGCCGCCTTGCGGATTCACCTCGTCCAAGAAGTCCAGTTCGCGGGCTTCCTCGCCCTGGCCGAAGACCGCATGGGCACCGCCTTCCTGCGGGCCGATCAGGGCGCCAATCAGAAAGGATTTGCCAGCCTGACTGGCACCGAAGGCAGCGACCGACATGGGCCGACGAGCGGCGACAGCCAGCTTCTCGGCCTCCACGGCGTGCTTGCGGAAGCTACGCTGCAGACCCTGCTGACGCGCACCCACCAGCTTGGCGTTGTCGGCGAACCAGCCCAGAGCGTCCAGCGAGGCCTCGGCCATGGCATCGCAGCGCTCGGCTAGCGCCCGATCCTTATCCCGCAGCATCTGTCATCCCCTCATGCGCAACACGCCAGTGTCCAGCCAATAGCCACCTTCCGCTTGCTGGTCCATGGGCATGGTTTGCAGCCTAAGCCCGATCTGGCGGGTTACATCTTCGTTTTTGGCATCGATCGCCTCGGTGGGGCTGAAATCCTCCATTACCTCCTCGTCGAACTCGTCCAGCGGCTCCGCCCGCTCAAGGGTAACGTTGATCGGCGTCGCCAAGGTCGAGTGCTTCTCCGGGTTCTTGAAGTAGAGGTAGTAGAGCGGCGAGGTCTTCCAGCGCTCTAGCGGCAGTTGGCGGAAGCCGATGAAGGTCGGGGCCTCCATCGGTACCTTGAAGGTGACTACGTTGGCGCCCGTCATCAGGTCGGCGTTCTCCAAATGGCAATTCTTCTCCAGGATTTGGCCGTTGGTCTCCATGGTGCCGATGAAGCGTGCCGTCGACTTCATTTTCAAAACGCTGGCGCGCATCACGAAGCTGGGCGCGTAGCCTTCGCAGATCTGGCAGACCATGGCTCCGACCGCGGTTGTGGTCTTAGGGTCGTCAATGCGGAAGTCCGGCGAGCGGAAGGGGTACCAAGCACCGACCTCGTAACCGTCCATCGCGACCACGCGGTTGGCAGCGATAGGCAGGTTGGCGAAGATCAGATCGCGCAGCACTGGGAAGCGCGAGGGCCGCCCTGACAGCAGCAGCAGGTCGCAGTCGTAGGCCCGAATGATGTCGCAGAGGTCCTCAATCATGCGCTGCACGACAAAGCGCACGGCGCCGGCGATTTCCTGCGGGTCCACGATCAGGTCGAGGTCCAGCAGGTCGAAGGCGGTGCCGCCGGCGGCCAGGACGCTATGCCTCAAGTAATCCAGTACGTTGACGGCAGGCCGGCGATCGCTCGGCAGCAAGTCGCTAAGTTTTAGGCGATGCGGGCCGCCCGGCCGGTGCGGATCGATCTGCTCGTAGGCGGAGAGCAGTCCGATGGCAGCCGGTGCCAGCACCTGGGCGGTCAGCAGCGCTCGTGTCGTACGTTCCGGCTGGCCAATGCCGGCGCGGTCGCCGCCGAATAGGTTGGACAGGAGCGCTTCCGGGCGGATCAGACCGTTGTCGGCCAGTTTCTGGGCCAACTGCGGCATGATGCAGTACTCGATCACCGACTTGACGATGTCGTCGCCGGCTTGTCGGAAGCCCTCGCGGAAGATCTGGCGGGGGCGGATCGTCTGCTTCTGGCCGGCCTCGATCTCGTGATCGATGATCATCAGGTCCGTGGTGCCGCCGCCGATGTCCATGCTTGCGATCCGAAGCGAGGGGCCGCCCTCGCCGCGTTGCCGGCCGACCAGTTGGAAGAAGTCGTGTGGGTTGCGGCGGAACTTGTGATTGATCTCGTTGTAGAGGTAGACGAGGTGGGTGCAGGTGGCCTCGTCCCAATCCAGCTTGATCCTGGGTTTCTTGTGAATCGGGTCGTCCTCGGCCCATCCCATTGTCTGCCAGACTAGGTCCACAGCCCATTGGGCCCGGCGGCGCAGGATCTTCTGCTCGGCCAGCGGCGTCGCCGAAGGCAGGGTTAGGATGAAGCTGCCGAGGCGTCGGGGCAAATCGGCGTTCATCTGCTGCTCGCGCACTGCCACAGAGTTCAGTTGCCCGATGGCATGGCTCAGCAATTCAGCCAGCATCAGGGTGTAGAGCGAAGACCGCGAATAACGCGGACTCATGCCAACCACGGCGTTGGGCCGCTTGGGTGAGACCAGATTGCCTTCCTCGGTCAGCCTGGCGGTCATGGGGCCGCTGATCGCCGGGACCTGGCGGCTCAAGAGCACCAACCCGCGGTTGTTGGTCCAGGGCTGATGACGCGGGGCCTCGTCCCAGAGGTAGCGCTTGGGGCTGGAGAGGCCGCTGACGCCCTCGGTGCCGTCGGCTAAAGAGGCCAGCCAGGCGGCTTCCGGTCCGACGCGCACCGGGCTGGGCCACCAGAAGGCGTCGCGTACCGACCGGCCGGATCGCCGCGAGTACTCGCGGCGACCGAAGGAGATGGCGGTGAACTCCACCCGGCTTTCGAAGGGGTCCGAATAACATTGCTCCGGCCGGGTCAGATCGCGCAACTCCAAGCGATAGCACTGCGAGATGTCGACGCTGCCCAGCTGTTTGGACTGCTCAATCAGGACGCCACAGGTGCGGCTGTTGCCAACATCGATCACCAGGTTGACGTCGATAGGCTCGCTTTGGATCGACGCTGTCACGGTATCGGTGAAGCGGATGCGTGGGATCTTGCATCCGGTCGCCACCGCCTCCAACAGCACGATGAAGTTGGCCCAATATTCGCCGGGATTGCGCAGATCCTCCAGACGAACAGGCCGGCCGCGACGGGCGGAGCGGCCCTCAAGATAACTATCCTGCAGCCAGCTGCGGACCCAATCCAAGGCGAGATAGGTGCGGTTGACTTCCGGATCGGTCACCAGGCAGAACGCGACGTCCTCCATGGCGTCGTGCGGCGTTGGGGCGGCGTAGGGTGACCGGTCGCGGCGCTCCAGCAACAGGGTGTCGAAGGCGATGATAGCGCGATGGGTGTTGCCGTCTCTGTCCGGCTCCGGCAGGGCCGAGACCCAGAGTCGCGCCCAATTGGTCGGACCCTCGTCGTAGATTGGCAGATTATCGGGGCCGCGCTCGGCCTCGCGCAGGAAGGGCAGTGGTAGCCATTGCCGGTCGAGCAGGTCGAGCGCCTGTGGGGCGCGGACTGAAAAAACTTCTTCCTCCGGCGGTTCAATCCCGTCGGGATTGGTCCCTGTCTTGTAGATGACACGGCCCTCGCGGTCTTTGGTCAGTGAATGCAGGGTCACCAGCGGGCGGCCTTCCTCGTCGCGCTGGTTCGCATGCACCTCCGGCCAGAAGGCGCGTGCGACCCGCTCGACTGCAGACAGGGGAAAAGCGAAGTCGAGAAACTGAATCCCGGTGTTGGGAATCAGGCTGGTTACCGGACGATGGTCGAAGGGTTGCTTCAGCATAGCGGTCTCAAAGGTCCCCCCTAGGCTACGATCAAGGGCTTGGGCACGGCAGGCGATAACACCGTCATGGCAGGGTCACTTCTTGGACTAAGGCGATGCCGCCTGCTTCCGCGATCTGACCTTCGTAAACGTCGACCTCGCCACCGCGTGAGAGATAGACTTTGTAGGGTACGGGCGTCGAGCGTCCCCTGCTGCGCCCCTCGAAGTTATCGACGAAGATCCGATAGCGGCCAGGGCCCGGGCTCTGCGGCCAGGTCACATGCTCGCGCGGCATCTCCTTGAGGTCGCGGGCCGATCTGTTCGCGTCGACGTCCAGTATGGCACCGCAGCTGGTGTTGTTCGGGTTATGAAAAAAAACTCGGCTGCCGTCCGGACAGATCACGTGCAGGTCGAGGTCGGCATCCCCCTGCCACTCCAAAATGATCTCGACTGCGCCCTCTTCCGCACCCTCTTCGCGGATGGCATCGAAAGCAGCCTGAGACTCCTCTTGGCTTGGCGAGGGGGCCTCTTCGGTCCGGGCGATGTCCAGCGGACAGCGTTGCCGGCGGGCCAGATCGCGTTGCAACAGCAGGATCTGACGCGCTAGGCCGCGCCCGCGGTCTCTCTCCTGGCGCAACTGCTCTTGCCCCGGATCGCTGGCTGCCAGCGCGCCGGGGCAAGAGTTGAGGAAAGCTGGCCGCTCCAGGCCGAAGGGCAGGCGCAGCCCGCAGCCCAGCAGCAAGAGATACATGATGCCGGCAATCGACAACCCGAAGAGCAGCCACAGCAGCCACCATAAGGAATGACCGGTGGCGACCTCGCGGACCGCAACCGGTTCTCGATGCACAGGCACGGCGGCGGCTTCCTTCGCACGACGTAGCTGCCAGGCCTCGCCGGTCAGGAACTCTTGCAAGGCGCTGTCGCTAGCTTGTGCGTTCTCGTCGCGTGTACCCCAATTGATCAGCAGCGGTTCGCCGCTGGCGGAATAAAGGAAGTCACGGCTGGGCTTGGCTTCCGGCACTACTAGCGCCCATTGCAAGGTCTGCGCTAAGCGCCGATCACTGTCGCGTCGGCTCTGGGCAAGAGTCTCGGCATGCGCACGGATGGTCTCGCTGCGCCGCTGCATTTCTTCCAGCAGGGCCGCCTTCGCCTCGTTGTCCAGTTCGGCGTAAGGCTTGACCTCGCCCTCGGGTGCTCCGAACCAGGAGACGCCATGCGCTCCCTGGACAGGTTCGGCGAAGAGATCGGCGTAGGAGGCGCCCAGGCGGTTGCGCAGATAGGAATCGATCTCGTTCCAAGAATCCTGGATGCGGCGGCTGCCCATGCCCAGTGGGCGGAGTCCGGCGAGGGTCGTCTCGGCGATCAGTCGTCTGTGCATCGGCGCGCCCTTCGCAAGCCCAAGCAGCCAGGACTACTTGGGCTCCTCCTCACCCCCAGTGCCGGTCTTCTCGTTTGCTTCCGGCGCTGCCTCCTTATCCTCCCTGGCCTGCTGGGTTTGCACCACGCAGGCTTGACTGTTGAGCGTCAGCGGCACTTGATGCTGCTGCAGAAAGGCGGCCAGACTGGGCGTGGCGAGCGCATAGTTCATGCGCCCTCCGTCTTTCTGGCTGTTGCGCACGAAGGTGTTCATGCCAACCACTCGACCGCATTCGTCGACCAGGGGGCCGCCGCTGCTGCCGCCGGAGATTGTGGCGGTATGCACCAGAAGCGGGACGCCGCGTGGCGACTGCTTAGCGGTGACGACGCCGCTGGTGACGCTGGGCTCCGGCATCGACTGCATGTCGCCGGTGGCCAGGCGCTGGATGTCCTCGTCGGTTTCGGTCAGCAGGCCGGGATAGCCGGCAGCGACCACGTCCTGTAGTTTTTGCGCTCGATCGGTGAGTGCCAAGTATGGCAGGCCACCGGTACCGGTGGCCTTCAGCAGTGCGTAGTCCGGGGTGAAAAAGTCGTTGCCCACGGTCTCCGCAACGATCTCGGCCACCAAAGGCTTTTCCAAACCCTTGCCCAGGATCACCAACGGCGGTCCCTTGGCCGCCTGCCTTGGGGGCCAGCACCATGACGGTCGCCAAGTCTAGTAGCTCGACCAGGTTGCCTTCGAAGCTAACGTCTTTAGGCTGTTCCTCCTTGTTCACCGGTTGGCGCCCGGCGCTCTTGGGCAACAGCGCCTCTTCGGCCGGACCGAAGGGCTCCAGCTTGCCGTCCTTGCCGCGCTTGAAGAAGCCGTCCTCGGCGACGCAGATGTCTTCCTCGCTCAAGGCCTGCAGCGTGGCGATCCGCTCTTCGAGGGACCGGTTGTTCTCGCGCTGTAAGGTCAGCATGCTTTGCCGGTCTTCTGCCGTGGTATCGGGCTCTGGATAGAGCAGCACGCCAGGGATCAGCAGGATTGCTAGGACGATTGCGGCCAGGATCGTCGCGATCAGCACCGGCAGCCAAGGACGGCCGCGTTTGACGGCCGTTTGCCGCGGTTCCTCTTGGCCGGTGGCGGGGGGGGGCTCGCTCATTTGCAATGCTCCGGGATGTCTTGGCCGCTGGCCTTGCGCATGGCCTCGGCAAGCGTGGCGGTGTTGTCCGGCTGCAGGAAGAGTCCACCGGTGGCATCGGCGATGCAGCGCTGGCCCTGGTTGCTCTTACCGATGGCGATGATATTTACATAAAGATGCGGATAGCGCTGCTTCAGCGAGCGGGCCTGGGCGCAGGCATCGCCGCCGCAGCTTTCTTGTCCGTCGGAGAAGAGCACGATGTTCACCGGCTTGTCGGCCGTCTTGCCGCCGGCGATCATGCGCGGTACCTTTGAAATGGCCTCGGCCAACGCGGTGCCGCGGCCGGTCCGCACCCGGTCGACCTCGCTGATCAAGGCGCCGCGCTGGGTGGGCGAATAGCTGCCGTGAAACTTGATGCGGCCGCAGTCGGAAAAGCTCATCAGCGAGAGATTTATGTCGTCGGGGCTGTTGCGCACGGTCTCCTTCAGCGAGCGCTTGGCGACCGGCATGCGGTTGATTTTGCCGGGGTTGTCGAAACCGCGCCAGAGGCGGTTAATTTCGCTCTCCAGCTGCCTCAACTCGATGCGCAGTCGGGCGCTCTCGAAGATGTTGAGACCGCGCTGTGCCCGCTTCATTTGCTCGGAGAGGCGGTTGTGCTCCTCAATCAGCCGCTCGTGACGCTCTTCCTTGGCCGGATCTAGGTCGAAGTCGTTGTCCATGCTAGCCGAGGTGTCCAGCAACATGGCGACTTCGACCGGCCGCGGCCGCGGGCAGTCCTGCTTTGGCTCCGGTTTAGCTTCCGCCTCTTCTTTCGGTTGTTCTTGCGGCTTGGGTTTCGGCTCTGGCTCGACCTTTGCATGTTTTTCGGGTTCGGGGATGGGCGGCATTTGTGGCGCCGGGCAGCTGGCGGACTGTACCAACTGCTGTTCCAGGCGCACTACCTCGCGCTCCAGATCCTGGCCGCGGCGTAGTTCTGCGGCAACCAACTCGGGCGGTGGCGCTTCTTGCTCGCCGCAGAGTTTGATTAGTAAAGGACCGCCGGGGATGCGCAGGCCGCAGGCTTCCAGCATGAAAAAGGCTATGACGCCTAGGACGGCGACCAAGACCAGCCAGAGAATCGGAACGCTTGCTCGTCCCAGCATCGCACCCTTTCCATCGCCTGCCAAAATGGTCCGCGGAACGGCCCTGCCCCGATCTTTTCCTCGCGGGGGCCGGACCGGTGACACCCAACCGGCGGCACCCAAGCGCTGGTGAACTTGGGGCTTCAAGCCTAGATCATCGCACTCAATCTCGCAACGCAGGAAAGGCCCGGGGAGAGGCCGGGCGCGCGCGGGCTTGGTTTTCTCTTGGGATGAGGCCGGTGAATCTAGGGTCGTCGAAGACCCGAGTCTTACGCCCGATCGGCTGAAAGCCCATGCGCCGATAGAGCGGTAGCGTGCTTGGATGGTCCAGGGTGCAGGTGTTCACCGTTACTCGCCGCGGATCTTTCGACCAGGCACGCTCAAGCGCGGCATGCAGCAGGTAGGGCCCCAGTTTCAGTCCGATGAAGTCCGGCAACAGGCCGAAATAGGAGAGGCCGACAACCCCGAGGTCGGCCAGACGGCGGAAGTCCAGCTCCGCATAGCCGGCTGGCTGGCCACCGCGATAAAGCACCCAGAGCTCATTGGCCGGATCGCGCAGAATCGACCTCAACTGCGCGTCGCTGAGCATCCGTCGCTCGAACCAGAGCCAATCGGTGCCGACGCTGTTGTAGAGGAAACGGTAGAAGGAGACGGTCGGCTGTTCCACCGGTAAGAGTGCCTGGGTCGGCCCGGCCAAGGGCTGTGCTGGCCGGACTCGCGGCGGCTCCAGCATCTCCAGAAAGGTGATGGTACTCTCGATCTGGGGAATGTCGGCCTGTGCCTCAGCTGGGGGCGCCGGTCTCGATCGGACGCTCATTCTTGCCTTCTGCCTCCGGCAGGCCCCACTCGGCCCAAGAGCCGTCGTAGAGTGCGGTGTTGCGGGCGCCGGCCAGTGCCAAGCCCAGCGAGAGGATGGCTGCGGTGATGCCGGACCCGCAAGTGGTCACCACCGGCTTGGTCAAGTCGATGCCGGCGGCGCAGAAGCGGCCGGCCAACTGGGGCGGGTCCAGCATCGTGCCGTCGGCGGCGAAGAGCTGTTGGAAGGGCAGGTTGCGCGATCCGGGGATGTGGCCGTTTCGGCGGCCGGGCCATATCTCCTCTCCCCCGCCGGCGAAGCGCTTCGCATCCCGGGCATCCAGAAGCTGTTCGCGGCCACTCTTGAGATTGGCCTGGATCTGGTCGAGTTCGCGCAGCAGCAGGCCATTCATGCGGGCAGTAAAGTGCCGCTCGTGCGGTTCTACCGGTCCCTCCTCGACCGGTCGGCCCTCGGCTAGCCACTTCGGCAAGCCGCCATCCAGCACAGCGACGTCTTTGTGGCCGAAGACCGTAAAGGTCCACCAGACTCTGGGGGAGGAGAAGACGCCACGGGAATCGTAGATCACTACCTTGACCGCATCGCCCAGGCCCAGCTTGCCCACCTTGTCCGAGAAGGTTTCCGGACTTGGCAGCATGTGCGGCAGTCCGCCGGGACTCTCGGCGATGTCGTCGATGTCGAAGAAGACCGCGCCGGGAATGTGCTGCTTCAAATAGGCCTCGTGGCCTATCTTAGCTTCGACAGGCAGGTAATAGGAAGCATCGGCCACGCGCACGTCGGGCGCATCGAGGTGCTCGGCCAACCAAGCTGTGGAGACCAGGGGCCCGGCCGCTTCGCTCATGGTGCTTTTCCTCCAATGATCAGGTGCGCACTTCCGGATCTTGAGGCGCGCAGTTTGGAATAAATGCCTAACCGTAGCGCTTGCTGCCGGGCAAGAGGCTAGTCAGTCGGGCAAGCGCAGATTGATGCGACGGTTTTGTTTGCCCTTGTTTTCGATCTTGCCCACCTCAATTCGTCCGATTTCGGCGGTGGAGCGGACATGGGTGCCGCCGCAGGGCTGCAAGTCCACCCCTTCGATGTCCAAAAGGCGCACCCGGCCGCTGCCGCTGGGCGGCTTGACGCTCATGGTGCGGACCAGTTGCGGATTGGCCTCGATCTCGGTCTCTTCGATCCAGCGCGCAGCGACGGGGTGGTCTTCCCGAACCAGACGATTCAAGTCCTCCTGCAGTTGGGCCTTGTCGGGCGGTCCATCGGGCAGATTGAAGTCGAGTCGGCTCTTTTCGGCCCCGATTTGGCCACCGGTGACATCGCCAACCACCAATGCGCAGAGCAGGTGTAGGCAGGAATGCATCCGCATGTGGCGATAGCGGCGCTCCCAATCGAGCGTGGCCATGACTTTGCTACCGGCTTCGAGGGCAGGGGCCTCTTCGGCCGGAAGATGCAGGATGCTCCCGGCAGCACTGCCCTTCACGGTGTCGGAGATGGCGACGCTGCGTCCGTCTTCCAACTTTAGGCTGCCTCTGTCGCCGGGCTGGCCGCCGCCTTCCGGATAGAAGACGGTGCGATTCAGTTCGATCCCCCCGGCGCTGACGGCGGTAACTACGGCCTCGCAGCTTTTAAGGTAGGAATCGCTGCGGAAGAGTTCTTCGGTCATGCCACGGCCCTTTCCAACCAAGACGGTACCTATAAGTTATCATTTAATGATGATAAAGTAGGTGCAGAAAGTCGGGGTTGTAGAGCTTGCTGGCGTAGCGTTGACCGCCGTCGCAGAGGATGGTCGCGACGGTGTGACCGGGTCCCAGCTTTTTCGCAAGACGTATGGCTCCGGCGACGTTGACGCCGCTGGAGGGGCCGAGGCAGAGGCCCTCCTGCTCGAAGAGGCCGAAGGTGACAGCCACCGATTCGCTGTCCGGGATCTGGAAGGCCTCGTCGACTTCCAGGTCCTCAAGGTTGCCGGTGATGCGTCCTTGGCCGATGCCCTCGGCGATAGAGTCGCCTTCGGATTTGAGTTCGCCTGTGGTGAAATAGCTGTAAAGCGCGGCTCCCGGCGGGTCGGCGAGGCCGATCACGATGTCCTTTCGCTGCTCGCGTAGGGCCATGGCGGTTCCGGCTAAGGTGCCGCCGGATCCGACGGCGCAGATGAACGCATCGAGAGCTTCTTCGCTCTGCTCCCAGAGCTCCGGACCGGTGGTGCGATAGTGACCGCCGCGATTGGCTTGATTGTCGAACTGATCGGCGAAGATTGCACCGTTGGGCTCGCTGGCGGCGCGTTCTTCGCCGGTGCGGCGGGCGATGTGCACGTAGTTGCCGGGATCGCGATAGGGCTTGGCCGGAACCTCCATCAACTCCGCCCCGCAAAGCTTCAGCATCTCCTTCTTCTCGCGAGACTGGGTCTCCGGGATCACGATCAGGGTGCGATAGCCCCGGGTACGACCGACCAAGGCGAGGCCGATGCCGGTGTTGCCGGCGGTGCCCTCGACCACCAGGCCGCCTGGTTTTAGGCGTCCCGCCGCTTCCGCATCCTCGATAATGGCTAGGGCTGCACGGTCCTTGACGCTGCCGCCGGGGTTCAGGAACTCAGCCTTGCCGAGAATGGTGCAGCCGGTTGCCTCCGACGGGCCCTTCAGCTTGATCAGGGGGGTGTTGCCGACGGTACCGATAAAGCCGTCTCTTATTGTCATTGTTCGGAAATTCGCCTCTTTCCATGCCGCACGGGGCCATGCTGCGCGGGCGTCGGCTTCAGATTTAGTGGGTGGCCGGGGTTTCGGCAAGGCGCCGCTCCTCAAGGTCTTGCGGTTGAGCAGGAACCACTGCAGGGCGACTGGAGTTACGCCGTTGTAGACCCTGCCTTCAGCCGGAAGGGCTTCGACGGTCTCCCGGTCGGCGGTGAAGGACCGGGTTTATTCGTCCTCATCCTCCAGACCCTACCAGTCGCCTGCATCGCTGGCATCGACCGAGGCGAAGAAGAGGGCGATGCGTATGGCCTTGACCACCTCGTTCCAACCCTTGAAAAGGCTCTCAAGTTTCAGGGTCTCCAGTCCATCGGATTTGAACAGCGGTTCCAAGCGGGTCCTTCTGTGGCCGACTGCGCTGCAGGCAAGCTCGACTTGCCCGATACTGGCCCGATACCGGAAGGTAACTTATTATATCTTTCCATCCTGTGCCGGCACCATCGGCAAACAGACGCCCGCGGGTAAGACGATCGAAACCGACCTGGATTTCGTGACCTACCTGCTGGAAAGCGAGGGTGTGGCCGTAGTCCCAGGTTCCGCCTTCGGGCTGGCGCCGCACTTCCGGGTCTCCTACGCCACCTCGACCGAGGCCTTGGAAGAGGCTTGCAAGCGCATTGAGCGCGCCTGTGCGGCTACTCAGACAGAATAGCCGAGCCGCTCAAGAACATCGCCGAAGACATCGTTCAATCTTTCGATGGTCTGAGGAGCCAGCTTTTCACGGTGATCACCTGGAATAACACGGCGTTTTTTGTTGGGGTAATGGTTTTCTTATTCGCAGATTCTCTCAGGATACTTATTGGCATTCTGAAAATACTTATCAAGGTTTTCCAGATTCGTAGATCCGGGCACACCGAAGACAGTGGCTACCTGCCGCAGCCACCGAGCATGATTGCAAATCATAATCTTCGTAGCGGACCAAGGTCACGTTCGGCCGGCCCAACAAATTGTCGATATAGTGCCGGTAGCGGTCGTGCAGATTGCCGATTTTAGTCCAATCTTCCATACCGATAGCGTAGCTTCCCCGGAAGCGGTAGGGTCTTTCGGTTGCCGTCGCCATGTTCATGACGAATGCATCTATTCCCTCCGCCCCGACCTCGGCCCGCGGTCCGGTGCCTCCTTTGATGGGGCCGCCGTGACTGTAGCAGAAGGCATAAAACATAGAGGTTAAGACATCGCGCGGGTCGCGCAGATGCAGAAGAATCTTGGCTCCCTCGATCTGCGTGCCCGGGTAATAAAATCGCATGGTGTCAAAATAAGCGAGTTCCGCAAACGCTCCTTCCGGCGCATCCAACGGAAGTGCGACCTTTCTTGATGTTTTGGATTTCTTCCATCCCTTCGGAGTGTAGAAATAGCGTTTATATCCTAGCCTTTTCGATAAGTGTCTGCAGAACTTCGTCATTATTGCCGAGCCGCTTCTTTGCATCGAAAAAACGAAAATACGTCTAGGCTGCTGCATTACGGTTTCCTCCGTCGATGGATTTGGGAGCTTAAGCACTAAGCTGGCGCGCTTCCGATACAAGGTGTCTTGCATAGACTTATCGGCACCGTCAAGCAGAAGGACCGGAAGATTCATCAGACCCGGCGCCACCTAGCACCTGTGTGGCCGCTTCGCCTGGCAGACCGAGGCCCAACAGATCCGCGCCGAAACCGCGCCGTCGGCCGCACAGGTCCATAGAGCGGGCCGTTTCGATCCCGATTTCGTGAAGTCGCGTGGCTTGAGGCCAAGGCCGGAGTTCCCTAAATCGGTAGCGGTGGCAGTGGATCTGGCCTTGCGCAGGCAGTTAGGGGAGCAAAACATGCCGATCAAGATCAAGAAGGGTTGGGAACTGCCGGAGCATCGGGCAACGCCGGAGGACATCTACATGAACCGGCGCCGTTTCCTTGCTGCCGGCAGCGGGCTGATCGCGGCCGGGGCCTTGTCGGCTTGCGACGGCGAAGACAATATGATCGCCGCGCAGGCCGAACAGTCCGCCGACCCCTCGGCCGATCTCTATCCCGTTCCCCGCAACGAGCTCTTCACGCTCGACCGGCCGCTGACTGCGGAAGAGGACGCCATTACCTACAACAACTACTATGAGTTCGGTTCCTCCAAATCCATTTGGCGGAAGGCGCAAGCCCTGCCGATCCGGCCATGGACGGTGACGATCGAAGGTCTGGTCGAGAGGCCCTTCGAGATCGGCATCGAAGACCTTCTGGCCAGGATGCCCTTGGAGGAACGCCTTTACAGACATCGCTGCGTCGAAGCCTGGGCCATGGCCGTCCCCTGGAGCGGTTTTGCTCTGTCGCATCTGGTCGATCTCGCCAAACCGCTCTCATCGGCCAAGTATCTGCGGTTCGTCTCCTTCGAGAATCCGGAAGTCGCCGACGGTCAACGCGCCAGTTGGTACCCCTGGCCCTATGTCGAAGGCCTGACCGTCGAAGAGGCGCGCAACGACCTGGCTTTCGTCGTGACCGGCCTCTACGGCAAACCTGTGCCCAAGCAGAATGGGGCACCGCTGCGTCTGGCCCTGCCATGGAAATATGGCTTCAAGTCGGCCAAGGGTCTGGTGACGATCGAATTCACGGACAAAAGACCGCTATCCTTCTGGGAAGAACTGCAAGGCAGCGAGTATGGCTTTTGGGCCAACGTCAATCCGGAAGTCCCGCACCCGCGCTGGAGTCAAGCAAGCGAACGCTTACTGGGCACCGACGAAAGGGTACCGACACAACTCTACAACGGCTACGGCGCCTTCGTTGCCGACCTCTACAAGGGTATGCAGGGCGAGCGCCTTTACATGTAGAGGCTGTCCGTGGCTTGGCAACATAGTTACAAAACCGAAGCGCAAATCGGCGATCCGGTCTTTTGCAGGCTAACCGCCTGCAAGCCAAGCGTCTGAAGGCATAAAGCGGGAACAGCACCCGCCGGTCCGGGAAGGGGTCCGCCGTTGCCGCGTAAAACCGCGCCGGTGCGCGTTCGACCGATGCGGCGCTGGCATTCAGGCCCTAGGCGGGGCCGTCCGCCGTCACGCGCTCACCTTGAGGCCGATAATCCCCAGCAGGATCAGGGCCGCACTGCCAATCCGCAGCGCGTTCACCGGCTCGTTCCAGAACCCTATGCCCACGATGAAGGCGCCCAGTGCGCCGATCCCGACCCAGACCGCATAGGCCGTGCCCAAAGGCAGGCTCCGCATGGCATAGGCCAGCATCCAGATACTGATCCCCATCGCGACGACCATCAGGATCGTCGGGCCGACCCGCGTGAACCCGTCAGAGGCTTTCATCGCCGCCGCCCAGACCACTTCCAGAAGCCCCGCTACTGTCAGCAATACCCAAGCCATGCCGTGCTCCTTAAGGGGATGTCCCTGTCGCTGTTGAATTTTGGCGAAGGGTAGCGTTGCTTTTCCTGAGCCCCAGGCCCGGTGCAATGAAACCGCAAGCAAGGCCGTGCAGAAGACTAGGCCATCCGAGCTTACGCCGACGCGCCCGACTACCAAGAACCGGCGCCCTAGATTTCGATAACTTTGCGCCCGCGCACCTGCCCCTTGAGGATCGCTTTAGCCAGCGCCGGCACCTCCTCTAAAGAGGCCGTCTCCGTAATACCGGCGAGCATGCCGCGGTCCAGATCCCGCGCAATACGCGCCCAGGCCGCAATGCGCTTGTCCTTGGGACACATGACCGAGTCTATACCCAGAACTGCCACGCCCCGCAAAAGCAGGGGCAACAGGGTTGTCTTCAAGACATTGCCGCCTGCCAGTCCCACCGAGGCCACGGCCGAGCCATAGGCCATCTGGGTGAGCACATGGGCCAGCATATCCCCGCCGACGTTATCGATGCAGCCTGCCCAGCGCTCTTTATCCAAGGGACGCGACGGCGCATCCGTCAGCTCATCGCGGGCGACGATTTCGCCCGCACCCAAACTCTTCAGATAGTCCGCCTGTTCCGGCCGGCCGGTGACGGCGGCAACCTCGAAACCGGCCTTCGACAGCAGGCTAACCGCCACCGAACCCACGCCGCCAGCGGCGCCGGTCACCAGAATCGGCCCTCGCCCAGGCGTCACGCCATGGGTCTCCAGCGCCTTCTGGGCTAGCATCGCGGTAAAACCCGCCGTGCCCACAGCCATGGCCTGCCTCGCCGAAAGACCTTGCGGCAGCGGCACCAGCCAATCCGCCTTGACCCGCGCTCGCTCGGCATAGCCACCCCAGTGCGTCTCCCCGACCCGCCAGCCGGTCAAGACCACCGCATCGCCGGGCTTGTAGTCGGGATGATCCGACTGCTCGACAATGCCTGCGAAATCCACCCCCGGCACATGCGGATAGCGACGCACCAAACGGCCGATGCCGTTGACGATCATCCCGTCCTTGTAGTTAAGGGTCGAGTGCGACACTCGTACCGTGACATCCCCCTCCGGCAGAGCCCTGTCCTCAAGCTCCCTTAACGCACTGGAGATCCTAGCGTCCTCTTCCGTCAACAACAGCGCCTTGAACATTCAATCCTCCGACTCGATGCCTCTTGCGATGACCGAGATTAACACGCCGCCGCCGTCCGGGACAGCACCGGATCTATTCTGGCACGGGTGAACCGACAGGCTGGCGCGGAAGCCAAGTCTCGAAGCGCCGCGATCTTGGCGTGGAATCGCACCTGTTCAGTGAGTACCGTTTCCAGAAGAGCCCGATTTGCGCCCACTTTCTCTGCAATGGGGCCGGTCCTGACCAGATTCTAAAGGGGGTCCCGCAACA
Source organism: Rhodospirillales bacterium (assembly GCA_014324045.1). GTDB lineage: Bacteria > Pseudomonadota > Alphaproteobacteria > Kiloniellales > JACOMY01 > JACOMY01. The sequence continues at coordinate 87,209 of JACOMY010000025.1, forward strand.
AGGGGCCGGTCGAGCAGTGGATCGACCCACCGTTAGTCTGCATCTTATCGTAGGCAATTTGCGTAACCGTGACGCCGGCCTCGGCTAAGCGGTCCAGAGTCCGGTTCGAGGCGCCCTGCGGCATCAGCACATCGCCGGGGGCCACCGCCAAGCAATTCACGATCCAGGGATTGTCCTGCGGTGTAATTTCAATGGCACGCACCCCCAACTCTTTCAGGCGCTCCAGAAAGGTAAAGGGCAGTCCACCGGCATCGACGAGCGCCAAGTCGCGGTCGATCATCACAAAGCAGCCGTCGATGTGAATGTCGTATCCTCGAAGGTCGATCACGATCAGCTCCACGCCCTGACCGCGCAAAACCTCGGCGAGCTGGCGGATCGCCTCGTCGTTGACCCGGATGGAGCGGCCGATGACGGCGGTTCGGCTGTTGATCCAGGCGAAGGAGCCGCCCTCGAGCATGCCGACGCCAGTAATGGTTCGCAGGATCGGCATGCCGATCCTGCCCAAGGTCCGGGTAACGCAGAGCTCCTCGCCGCGCCGCACCCGGGGCGCCATCCGCGAGACGATGGCTCCGCCCTTCACCGCAATAACGCTGTCGCGCGTATAGCAGGCCTTGATCAGCGGTGACCGCACATCTTCAAGGTGAATGGCTTCAACGCCCTTGACAGCCAGTACTGCCGTCATGGCGTCGTGCTGGGCCTGCATCTCCGCCAAGTCCGGTATGGAGTCATGCTGCCAGTACCAGCCCACCTCCGGGTCGCCGAAGGCATCGATCTCCGGGATGTACTTGGACCGGTCGACGATCGCCATCTCGTTGCCCGGGCGATGCACCAGAACCTTGCGAAGGCGTCCGACATCGCTATCGCAGCCCCATACTTGGCCCCAGGTCGCCAGCTGCTCGCCGGTGTCCTCGAAGGCCGGCTCCGGCACGGACCCGAACTTCTTGATCGTCATGGCATAGCGATAGCCAGCGATCCCATCCTCCGCCATCGGTTCCTCCTTCGCTCAAAGATCATCTGCGGCCGGCGGCTGCTTACGCCGCGTCTGCCTCTCGATACGACAGGCTCCAGCTCTTCGTCCAGAACCAGCCTTCCTTCGGGTCGCCGGGATCGCCCCAGCGCAAAGAACGGTGATGAGACAGTCTTGATGGAGTGCGCCTGGACCGATTGTCCGCAGGCCGAAGGCAGCAGCTGTCCAGCACGGCGCGCTGCCAGAGGACCCGTTCTCTTGGCACGCACGCATCGATTACTCTCCGCGGGTACCGCCAATTATACGGCAGGCCGTTTGACAGGGCCATCCTGGCGCAGCAAAATACCCGCGGCGGCGATCGAAGAATCCCCACCGCTGGCGTCAGGTCCGAACGCTCCTGCCACCATCGTGTCCTCATCGAAAATTGCAGATCCCGAACAAAAATCCCTTGCGCGACCCGGCCGCTATAGGCTAAACGGAAACCTTGATGCTGTGCTTGCTTTTCAACGGCGCCGCGCACCAGAGCGTAGCGGAGCCCCCGGGCATGGTCAAAGGTGGACTGAATGAACAATCTTGACCTTACACACGCTTTGTACTATGTCGTGAGTAGCTTCGGCGCCGATTCTTAAGAATCCTGGTCGCCGGGTCTATGTCGTACGTTTCCCAACCCGGGCTCTACGTGTCTTACCCATAATTTCTACGAAGTTCAGGTCTTAATATGTCATCTGCCGAAAAAGTCAGCTTAAAAGAAGCAAAGCTTTTTGATATCCGTCGTTCGGTGAACTTCCATCTTCGAGCGATCTTCATCTCAGTACCAAAAAGCGGGTCATCCTCCATTGGATATCACTTTAGAGAGCTAAATCCTCGTAGTAATTTAATGGTAAAAGATAGTCATTTTACAATTACGCAGGTGCGTGACTTGCTCTATTTCTATTATCTATTAAATAGAAAAAGGAATAACCTCTTCCCGACTGATGCCAAGAAAGTACTCAGCGATGCCGAACTGCACGCCCAAGCCACCGAAACCTTCAAGCAGTTTTTCAAGTTTGCCTCCGTTCGTAATCCGTGGCAGCGTGTCGTATCGCTCTATGATCGGATAGAAGGCAGATGGGGGAAAGACAACAGGAAAAAGTATATAAGCTTCGATCAGTTTTGCGAACAGCTCCGCTTCGCTTCCGATACCTGCGAGCATCCCACACGCTGCGCGAATCAACTGGATTGGATGATCGATGAAACCGGCGCTTTGGCCGTCGATTATGTACTCCGCCTCGAAAAATTCGAAGAGGGTCTGCAGGAGATCAAAGAACGCACCAATGGCCGCCTGGACCTGAAGCCTGACCATAGAAATATGAATCCGCAGTCGCGATCAGCATCCTACCGCAACCTATATACAGAGAAAACCAAAAATCACGTTGCCGAGCTGTTCAAGCGCGATATCGAATTCTTCGGCTACGATTTCTAGCGCCAAGCCCTCACCCCCGCCAACTCTCCGAACCCATTCTCTATCTAAGAGGATGGCCTTCCCGATTTATATACCGTGGCGCTTCCGCCCGGCAGACCTGACCTAATCACAGGCGCTCGTAAAGGCCGCGCGCCGCCACGTCATGGCGTTAGCCGCGCAGCGGTTCCAGAATAGATGCGTAATTGGCGACGGCCGTCCCGCCCATATTGAAGACGCCAGCCAGCTTGGGATCGGCAACCTGCATCTCACCGGCTTGGCCCAGCAGTTGCATCGAGGCCATGATATGCATCGAGATGCCGGTTGCACCGATCGGGTGGCCCTTGGACTTGAGACCGCCTGAGGCATTGACGGGCAAGGTGCCGGTTTTCCCGGTTATCCCGTCCTCGATAACCTGCGCACCCTGTCCCGGCTTCGCCAAGCCCATTGCCTCGTACTGGATCAGTTCGGCAATGGTGAAGCAATCGTGGGTCTCGACCAGAGACAGGTCTTTCAGGCTGGTTCCGGCTTGCGCATGGGCTTGCTGCCAGGCGCGCGCGCAGCCCTCGAACTGCAGAATGTCCCGGCGGGCCATCGGCAGATAGTCCTGCACATGCTGTGCCGCCCGAAAGGCTACGGCTTTCGGCATCTTTAGCGCCGTTTCCATGTCGGTCAGGACGATGGCAGCCGCCCCATCCGACACCAGGGAACAGTCGGTGCGCTTCAGCGGGCCGGCAACATAGGGGTTCTTGTCGCTGGGGTTCCGGCAGAAGTCGTAGCCCAGATCCTTCTGCATCTGCGCCAAGGGATTAACAGAGCCGTTCTTATGATTCTTGGCCGCGATCAGCGCCAAGGCGTCCGACCGATCGCCGTAGGTCTGGAAATAGAGCTCAGCGATCTTGCCGAAGACGCCGGCGAATCCGCCTTCGATGTTGGCCTCGTCCTTGACATAGGAAGCCTTCAGCAAGACCTTGCCGATGTCGCATCCCGGCAGCGCGGTCATCTTCTCGACGCCAACGCAGAGCACGAAACGCGAATCCCTGGCCCGCAAGGATTTGAGACCCTGATGCAGCGCCGCGGTGCCGGTGGCGCAAGCGTTCTCCACCCGCGTAGCCGGGGTATAGCGCAAGCAATCGTCGGCCTGCAGCACCAACGAGGCCGGAAAGGCCTGCTGCGAGAAGCCCTCGTTGACGTTGCCCAGCACGATCTCGCCGATGTCCTGGGGCTCAAGCCCGGCATCTTCGACAGCCTGTACGGCTACCTTGGCGATCAGGCTCTCAAGATCGTCGTCCTCGTGCTTACCGAACTTACTGTGCGACCACCCAACGATGCAGCCAGACATGGCTCACCTCCTCCAGCCTTCTGTATCAAGCCATTCCCTGCGCAATGACTTAACCCTCCGCGCTTCGGGAGACAACAGACACTGGCTAATAAACACCGGCCGGTTGCTCTTGTTCCGCAAGAGCAAGATTAGCGATAGACGCTTCGAGGAAAGGAAGGCAGATGCGCCGCCAAACCTTCTGGATCCTCGATCGTCGGAAGGTGTCCGAGGCCCAGCAGAGCATCCCAACCGCCGGCTGCCAGGCCAGAATGCAACAGACTTTCAGCCTCTCGGCCATTGCCTGGCCTCCTGGCCGCGGTTCGGCAAGATCACCCAGTCGGGAACAAGGGCACGAACCGCTTGCCCCCCAAGCGTGAGCGGTGCGGACCGATCCAGGCACTCCAGGCGCAACAAGGCCAGGCCATGGCCCGGAACTCGAGACCGCAGAGAACCGACCTGACGGCCGTCCTGCACAATCTCCTCGACTCCATCCGGCCAAGATCCTTCGATTTTGATGGGAAGAAGCCTCTTCTTCACCAGCCCGCGGTACTTGGTTCTGGCCGTCAGTTCCTGGCCCATGTAGCAGCCCTTGTGCCAATCGACCCCACCCAGTTCGTCGAAGCCATTCTCCAGCAGTATGGCCTTGTCTACCTCCATGTCCCGACTGCCATCGGGCAGCCCCAGTCCAATCCGTATGCGGTCGTAGTCCTCGCGCGGCACCTCCTCGATGCCAGCAGGCATAGAGTCGCCGCGCGACCAGAAGCGCAGCCCCAGCCCCGCATGCCGAGGATCGACTAGCACCGCGCCGTCCTCGACCGGCACCAGGCTCCCAGCCTTCGCCTTGAGGCCATGAAGCGCCGCGCTTGCTGGCCCCCAAGCCGCAAAGGCATGCCAAGCCGCGGTCTCATCCTCCAAGGTCACCTTGGAGCGCAGTTTATAGAGCTTCAGCCTGCGCAGGAGTTCCGGCAGGCGCGTTGCCTCCGTCTCCAACAGAAGCCGCTCTCCCTGTTGACCGATGAAGAAATCGAAAAGGTATTTACCTTGCGGGGTCAACAATGCTGCCCAGAGCGCTCGATCCGGCGCTACTTTCCGCAGGTCGTTGCTAACGATCCCTTGCAGAAAATCGCGCGCATCCGTCCCCCCGACGGCGACCATCCCGCGGTCGCTCAATCGGCAGCCCTTTAATCCCGTCATAATCCTGACCCCTTCCAGCATCCTTTGCCGTGCCTCGGGCTGTTGACACGCTCTTCTCAAGTCCCCCTCCAGCATGACTTGACGTACCCGACCTAGCCTAGGCAGTGAAGAGGTATGGTAGACGAAGATCCCTGCTAATCTAAGGCCGAGGCTCACGACGAGATCGCCACCCAGCTGCGGGTCACGATGACCTCTGCCGGTCGCGAGGGTGGCGCCGCCGATATCTTCTTCAGCCGCTTGGCGAAAGCGCTGGTTCGGCGCGGGGTGATGCTGTCAGCCGTGGTGCGTCCGCATCTACGGCTGCTGGGCGGGCTATCCACTGTCGGCATCCGGCCGCAGACAGCATTTTTCGCCTTTACCTGGACTCAAGACCAAGGTACGGATGAAGCAGACCCTGACCGAGGCCCGACCACAGGTTGTGCTGGCCTTCATGCAACGCGCGGCAGCCTTGACCCCAAAGGGGAAGCATCCCCTCATCGGACGGCTGGGCGGCCCCTATCCCTTGAAGCGCTTCCGCCATTGCGACCACCTGATCGCACCAACACCCGGTCTGGTCGATCACATTGACTGGTGCCGGCTGGCCGCGAGACAAGTTCAGCCTGCTGGCGAACTTTGTGTAGGAGCGCGGCAGTCCCGGAAGAGGCGGCCTTGCAGCATCTGGCTGGCAGTCTGGGCATCGCCGACCGCGTGCGCTTTCTGGGATGGCAGGACGATCCTTTATCGCCCATGCAACTGGTCGATCTCTTGGTCGTGCCCTCCCGCAGAGAGCCCCTCGACAATGTGATCGTCGAGGCCTGGATGGCCGGCTATCCGGTATTCGCGACGACAGCCGACGGCCCCCTGGCTTATTAGGGACGGGGAGACTGGCTGCCTGGTCCCACTGCAGGCCGCGGAGACCTTGACAGCCGCCCCTAAGCGCTCTGCTGGACAACCCGGATCGACGCGATCTCATTGCCGAGGGCAGTCGCGCCGCCTACTTGGATTGCTTCTCCGGGGAGACGGGCGCCGCCGCCTATCTCGACTTCTTCGCCCGGCGCACGCTTGCCTCTTGAAGCCGGAGGTCTGCGCAGGCAAATCATCTCTGGGCATACAAACACGCACAACCGCGGAGGGCCATAGAGCATGAGCCAGAGCTACGACCTGATCGTTAAAGGCGGAATGGTCTACACGCCCGGCGGCGTTCAGCAACTGGACATCGCCATCTTCGGGGGCAAGATTGCTGCCTTGGGCCAGTTGGCGAGTGCACCGGCCGCTGAGCGCATCGACGCCAAGGGCCTGACGATTCTGCCAGGCGTGATCGACACCCAAGTGCATTTTCGCGAACCAGGCATGGAGTACAAGGAAGATCTGGAGAGCGGCACCAAAGCGGCCATCCTGGGTGGCGTGACCGCAGTGTGCGAGATGCCCAACACCTCGCCCACCACCACTAGCGCTGCCGCGATCCGCGACAAGCTGCGGCGGGCGGAAGGCCGCACCTGGTGCGATCACGCCTTCTTCGTCGGTGCCGCCGCCGAGAACGTCGACCGACTGGCAGAGCTGGAGCGCCTGCCGGGCGTCGTTGGGGTCAAGCTCTTCATGGGCTCCTCTACCGGCTCTCTCCTAGTCGAGGACAACGCGACCCTTGAGGCTGTCTTGCGCGCCGGCAATCGCCGCATGGCGATTCACTCCGAGGACGAGCCGCGCCTCAGGGCCCGCGTGGCCTTGGCCAGTCACGGCGGTCCGGCACAACATCCTGTCTGGCGCGATGCCGAAACCGCGCGCTTGGCGACCGAACGCCTACTGCGCCTGGCTCGAAAGGTTGGCCGCCGCATTCACGTCCTGCACATCACCACCGCCGACGAACTGCCGCTGCTGGCCGCTCATCGCGATGTCGCCACGGTCGAGGTAACTCCCCAGCACCTGACCCTGGAAGCGCCCGACTGCTACGAGACCCTTGGCACCTACGCACAAATGAACCCGCCGATTCGCGACGCGCACCATCGCAAGGCACTCTGGGCCGCCGTTGCCAACGGTCTGGTGGACGTTATCGGCAGCGACCACGCCCCCCATACCAAAGCAGAAAAGGCACGCCCCTATCCGGCCAGCCCCTCCGGCATGCCGGGCGTACAGACCCTGCTGCCGCTGTTGCTGGACCACATGAGTGCCGGCCGTCTCTCGCTGCAGCGTCTGGTCGATCTCACCTCGGCCGGGCCGCAGCGGATCTACGGTCTGGCCGACCGCGGCCGCATCGCGCAGGGCTACCGGGCCGACCTGACCCTGGTCGACCTGGAGGCACATCGCCGGATCGAGGCCTCGTGGCTCGCCAGCCGCTGCGGCTGGTCGCCCTTCGAGGGCCGCTATGTCACCGGTTGGCCGATGATGACGATCCTCAACGGCAAAGCGGCGATGCGCGACGGTCAGGTCATCGGCCGCCCGCAAGGCAAACCCATAGGTTTTGTGGAAACGCTTGCAGGAGAGGCCTAGACCGCTCACACGGCAGACCTGCAAGCGCAACAGCTTGCTCTTTCTAGGCACCTGACCTAGACTTCTTCCCGAACCGAGGGGTGCCTCCGGCAGGGGGCTGAGATGGTGCTGCCGCCGCACCGGACCCTTAGAACCTGATCCGGGTTATGCTGGCGAAGGGATGGTGCGGCGCTTCTCCCACTATCCAGCCTGAACGACCCGGATCGATTCGGGGAGAAGAACGTGCCCTCAGTCGAGGTCATCGGCAGTGGCGTGACCGGTCTCACCGCAGCCCTGGTGCTGGCCGAGCGTGAATTTTCGGTTCGGCTGATTACGGCCAGCCAGGGACCGGATCGGGATTGCTGTTCCTGGTGGGCTGGTGGCATGCTGTCCTTCGAATGCGAGCTGGAGGCGGCAGAGCCGTCGATCGGAACTCTCGGCCGAGAGAGCCTTGCCTTCTGGCGCGAGCACGTCGATGTTATCCTGGCTGGCTCCCTGGTGGTGGCGCCGCGCCGCGACCAGGCGGACCTCGACCGATTCGCACGACTGACCAAGGGCTGGACCTGCGTAGAGGGCGACCGCCTTGCCGCCCTAGAACCGGACCTGGGCGGACGCTTCCGCCGCGGCCTTTTCTACGAGAGCGAGGGTCACCTCGACCCTCGCCGTGCCCTGCACAGCCTCTGGGAGCAGCTGCGCGCCAAGGGCGCCACTCTGGAGCCCGGCCGCCGTCTCTCCGGCGCAGAGCTGCAAGCCGCTCCAAAGGCTGACTGGCGGATCGACTGCCGCGGTCTTGCCGCACGGGACGCTCTGCCCGACCTGCGCGGCGTAAAGGGCGAGATGCTGATCCTGCGCAGCAAGGACATCCGCCTCGCACGTCCGGTACGCCTGCTGCATCCCCGCTTTCCCCTCTACATCGTGCCGCGCGAGGAGGATCTCTTCATGGTTGGCGCGACCATGATCGAGACCGAAGACCGCAGCCACATCGCCGCCCGCTCTCTGGTCGAACTGCTGTCCAGCGCCTATGCACTGCATCCGGCGCTGGGCGAAGCGCAGGTGGTCGAGATCGGCGTCGATGCTCGCCCTGCCTTTCCCGACAACCTGCCGCGGATTCGGCGCGCTGGGCGCACGCTTTTCATCAACGGCAGCTACCGGCATGGCTTTCTGGCGTCCCCGGCCTTGGCGAGGCGGGCGGCGGAATGGCTGTTGCATGGAAACTGCGACCCGGAGGTAATGGATGCTCGGAGGTAATGGATGACGGTGACGGTGAACGGCCGGCCGCATGAGACCGAGGCGGCCAGCCTGCAAGATCTGCTCGAAGAACTAGGCTTTGCCGGGCGCAAGGTTGCGACCGCGCTGAACGGCGACTTCGTCCGCGCGAGCCTGCGGGGCGAGACCGTTTTGAACGACGGCGACGCCGTAGAGGTTGTCGTGCCGATGCAGGGAGGCTGATCCCCATGGCATTGCAGTTCTACGGCGCGGAGATCGGCTCGCGCCTCATGCTCGGCAGCGCGCTCTATCCCTCGCCGGAGATTCTGCGCCGTTCGATCGCGGCGTCGGGTGCGGAGATCGTCACCCTGTCCCTCCGGCGCGAGACCGCTGCCGGCCGCGAGAGCGCCGTCCTGGTATCGCTGATCGAAGAGGCCGCGGTCAGGGTTTTGCCCAACACCGCCGGCTGTCACAGCGTCAAGGAAGCCGTCACCACCGCCCAAATGGCGCGCGAAATTTTCGATACGCCCTGGATCAAGCTGGAGGTGGTCGGCGAGGAAGACACCTTGGCCCCCGACCCTTTCGGCCTGGTCGAGGCCGCCCGCATCCTGACCGAAGACGGCTTCCAGGTCTTCCCCTACACGACCGAGGATCTGGTGGTGGCTGAGGCCTTGTTGGACGCAGGCTGTAAAGTACTAATGCCTTGGGGGGCGCCCATCGGCAGCGGCCGGGGCCTGAACAATCCCTACGGTCTGCGCAGCCTACGCCAACACTTCCCCGAGGTTCCGCTCGTGATCGACGCCGGCATCGGCTTGCCGTCCCATGCCGCCCAAGCCATGGAGTTGGGCTACGACGCAATCCTCTTGAACACTGCCGTGGCCAAGGCCGGCGACCCGGTCGCCATGGCCAGTGCCTTCGCCAAGGCCATCGAAGCCGGCCGCCAGGCTTTCGAGGCCGAACCGATGGCGGAGCGCGACATGGCCAGCCCCTCCACGCCCTTGGTCGGCCTCCCTTTCTCTATGCCGGAGTCTTAGGTGCTCGCCCCCTTCTACCTGATTGTCGATGGCACCCACTGGCTGGAGCGCTTCCTGCCTCTGGGATTGCAACTGGTACAGCTGCGCATCAAGGACCGCCCGAACGCAGAGCTGCGCCGGGAGATCGCCCGCGCCCGCGGCCTCTGTGTCCAGACCGGCTGTCAGCTGATCGTGAACGACCACTGGCGCTTGGCGCTGGATCTCGGTTGCGATTACATCCACTTGGGCCAGGAAGACTTGAACGAAGCCGACCTTACGGCTATCCGCGCAGCGAAGCTAAAGCTGGGTATCTCCAGCCACAGCAAGCGGGAACTGGAACGTGCCCTTTCGCTCGCCCCCGACTACCTGGCGCTGGGCCCCATCTATCCGACGACCCTGAAGGCCATGCGCTGGGCGCCGCAGGGACTGGAGAAGATCGGCATCTGGAAGCAATGCATCGGCGCCCTTCCGTTAGTGGCCATCGGCGGCCTCACGGTCGAGCGCGCGGCCGGCACCTTCGCAGCCGGTGCCGATTCCTGCTGTGTCGTGACCGATGTGCTAAGAGCAGAAGATCCGGAGGCCCGCCTAAGCGCCTGGCTCGACGCCGCAGCCAAGGCGACCGCGTAGCCCCGCCAGGGCGGCGAAGGGAGAGCCCATCGAGGCCGGCAGCGGCCCCAGTTTTTCCAACCCTTGCCGTCCATAGTCGGCAAGGATCGCCTGCCGCAGCCATTGCCGACCCTGGCTTGCCCGCTGCGCTGCCAGAGCGTCGCGCTCTTTCAAGTGCGCCAGATGCGAATCGGCCAGCGCTAACAGCCGCCCGGCCGCTCCGGTCTGCTGCGCCGCCAGGGCGATACAGGCCACGCTCCAGCCGTCTAGCGGTGGGCTCAAACCCACCGCGGCCTTGAGGTCGGCCAGGGCACGCTCTGCGGCGGCCCCCAGATCGGCCTTGGTCACGACGGCGATGTGCGGAATCTCGACGATACCGGCCTTCATGAACTGCACGGCGTCACCCGACGCCGGTTGCACGCAGAAGATTACCGTGTCGGCCATATCGGCGACATCGGTCTCCGACTGCCCCACCCCCACGGTCTCCACCAGCACCAGGTCGTAGAGTGCGCGCAGCAGCGTAATCGCCGGGAAGGCCTCGTCGGCAAGGCCGCCCAGGCGGCTGCGCGCGGCCATCGAACGAACGAAGCAGTCACGGTCGCCCGCCGGACTCATGACCCGCAGACGGTCGCCCAGCAGAGCCCCGCCACTGCGCCGCGACGAGGGATCGATCGCTAGCACGGCGACTCGCCGCCCGCTGGCCCGAGCCGCCTTCAGCAGCGCACCGGTCAAGGTCGACTTGCCCACGCCCGGCGGACCGGTGATGCCCAAGACCTGACCGCCGCCGGCGCGCCCCAGCTGCCAGGCCTGCCCCAAGAGCGCCAAGCTCGCTTCCGCCTCGGGCCGGACCTCCAGCTGCGCCAAGGCGGCGGCAACGGCGGCCTTGCCGCCTTGTTTCAGATCGCCGACGCGATCCAGTGCCTCAATAGCGTTCATGCCCCCTGTCAACACGGTCGGGGCGACGGGGTCAAGGCAGGCCGCCTCCAGGAATTTCTACGCCTATCGGACTGCGCGAAGAGGAGAAGACCTCAAAGGCGGATGATCTTGCCCGGGTTCATCAGGCCCTGCGGATCCAGCGCTTGCTTGATCGCCCGCATCGTCGCCAAGGCATCGCCGTGTTCCTTCGCAAGCAAATCGATCTTGCCATAGCCGATGCCATGCTCGCCGGTACAGGTACCGCCCATGGCGAGCGCCCGCGAGACCATGCTGTCGTTAAGCGCTCGCACCGCCGCCCATTCCTCTTCGCTGTCGGGATCGAGCAGACAGGTCAGGTGAAAGTTGCCGTCGCCGACATGCCCGACGATGGGTGCCAGAATTCCCCGCTCCAGGATTTCCCTTTTCGTTTCCAGAATGCACTCGGCAAGCCGAGAGATCGGCACGCAGACGTCGGTTACCCAAGCCATCGAGCCGACCCGCAGGGACTTGGCGGCGTAGAAAGCGTCGTGCCGAGCCTGCCAAAGCCGGGCACGCTCCTCGGCCTGCATGGTCCATTGAAAGCCATGTCCGCCGTTGTCTCCGGCCAATTCGCCGACGATCGCCGCCTGCTCCTCGGTCCAATTGGCAGTACCGTGGAACTCCAAGAACAGCGTCGGCAGAACCGGATAGTCCAGCTTCGAATAGCGATTGACGGCATCGATCTGGACCTCATCCAATAGCTCGATGCGGGCGATGGGAATGCCCATCTGGATGGTCTGGATCACCGTCATGACCGCGCCTTCCAAGCTCTCGAAGGAGCAGACGGCCGCCGCGATCGATTCGGGGATGCCGCGCAAACGCAGACGCGCCTCGGTAACAATCCCCAAGGTTCCCTCGGAGCCAACCATAAGGCGCGTCAGATCGTAGCCGGCAGAGGACTTGCGTGCCCGCCCCCCGGTCCGCACCACGCGCCCATCGGCTAGCACGACGGTCAGGCCCAAAACGTTCTCGCGCATTGTGCCGTAGCGCACCGCGTTGGTTCCGGAAGCCCCAGTCGCAATCATGCCGCCTAGGGACGCATCGGCGCCCGGATCGATCGGAAACATAAGGCCGTCGTGGCGCACATACTCATTCAGCTGCTTTCGCGTAACGCCCGCTTGCACCAGGCAATCGAGGTCCTCGGCATTGACCTCCAGGACCGCGTTCATCTGGCTGACATCGATGGAGATACCACCATGTAACGCCGCGATGTGGCCTTCGAGCGAGGTACCGGTGCCGAAGGCCACCATCGGCACACCATGCGCGGCACAGATTGTCACCGCCCTAGAGACCTCTTCCGTGCTCTGGGCGAAGACGACGGCGTCCGGCAAGCCCTCATGCGAAGTCACGTCGCGACCGTGATGCTCACGCACCGCAACGGCCGTCGAAAGGCGTGTACCGAATGTGGCCTTCAAGTCTGCGATCGCGCTGACCAAGATTTCCGCGCTGGCGCGTGGACGTATTGTGCTAGCGGCTGTCATGGTTTCAGTTCCCGCATCGCGATAATGGTGCTTTATAGCAGACCGATCCTAGATCGGCCCAGACAAGCCTCGGCGCAGCTCGTTTTGAAATTGCGCAGCAGGGCTTCCCCGTCCAGCCCAGCCGAAGCCAAGCAACCGCCGACGGCCCGAACCGGCCCTGCCGACGGCAAAGCGCAGGACCTCCGGCGCGCCCAGAAAGACCGCATCCAGCCGACCGAAGCGGAAAGCATCGGCCAAGCTGGCCGGCCATACTCGGGGATCGCGCCGATAGCAAACAAGAAAAGCGCGACTGCGGATAACCTCCGCAATCACGCTTTCTGTAGCTCCGTCCTTACCGATTCGCGCTCTATCGCCGGAAGCGATGCGTTCGGGTTGGCCTCGGACACAGACTCTTGAGGAAGCGATTCCCCAAGAGTCGGATCCCCAGAATCGGGAGCGCTTTAGATGGCCTTCAGGTTAACGGCGGCCATCTTGCCCTTACGGGGATCGCGCTCCAGATCGAAGCTAACCTTCTGGCCCTCGTTGGGTGCGCTCATGCCGGAGCGCTCGACGGCGCTGATATGAACGAAGACGTCGGCTCCGCCCTCGTCGGGCTGAATGAAACCGTAGCCCTTGGTGGCATTGAACCACTTAACCGTACCGGTAGACATGTTGACTTTCCTTTCGTTACGAGACCTGTTGTGAGAGATGCGCTGGGTTGACCTTAAGCCGCAGCATGTTGTGCGCTTTGCCGACTTTTCTGCAACTGTCGGCGACGCGGGCGCCTCCGCTTGAGAGGGGCATTGCCGTCTTCGGCGGTGGCATGCTGTTTGGATCGACCGGCTGACCGGATCGGCTGCCCTGAGAGTTTGCGCCGACGGGGCAGCTTCGCCTTCTTCGGCGCTTGCGGTCGTGGCAACAAGGTCCGGCCGATCAACCCTTCGATAGCACCAAGCATCCCGTATTCGGCAGGATCGACCAAAGAGACCGCCTCACCGCTAGCGCCGGCACGCGCCGTGCGGCCAATGCGATGGACATAGGTCTCAGGTACATTCGGCAGCTCGTAGTTGAAGACGTGACTGACCCCTTCAATGTTGATGCCACGCGCCGCAATGTCGGTCGCCACCAAGGTGCGCAGGCGGCCCTCCTTAAACGCCACGAGTGTGCGCTCGCGCTGATCCTGGGTCTTGTCTCCGTGGCTCGCCATTGCCGATAGCCGTTCACCCGCGAGGTGGCGGCTTAGGCGATCCGCGCTCCGCTTGGTCCGGGTGAAAACGATGGCACGCTCGACTCCCGTTTCGCGCAGCAGCACCGTCAGGGTCTGGCACTTCTGCGATGCAGGAACTGCGACCACACGCTGCTCAATACGCTCGATCGGAGCAGCAACGGTGGCCACGGCCACCTCGACCGGATCCTGCATGAACTCGTCCGCCAGCGCGCGGATTTGCTTCGGCATAGTGGCCGAGAAGAGCACCGTCTGCCGGATCCGCGGCAGGGCCTTCAGAATCTGGCGCACCGTCGGCAGAAAACCCTTGTCCAGCATCTGGTCGGCCTCGTCCAGCACCAGGGTGGAAAAGGCACCGAGATCCAGAATGGCATTAGTCATGTAGTCCAGCAAGCGTCCGGGGGTCGCAACCAAGATATCGGGACCGCCTTTCAGTGCACGCAATTGCAAGCGTGCGCTGGCCCCACCGATCACTAGAGTGGAAGAGATCTGCAAGAAGCGCGCATAGCGCCTCGATGCCTCTTCGATCTGTGCACCGAGCTCGCGCGTGGGCGACAGGATGAGAGCGCGCTTGCGCGGGCCACGCGCAGCCATTTCATGCAGCAGTGGCAGCAGGAAAGCTGCCGTCTTGCCGGTCCCGGTCTGGGCGATACCGACAAGATCTCTCTTCTCGAGCAGTGGACCGATTGCGGCGGATTGGATTGGAGTTGTTTCGGAATAACCCTCATGATCGAGGGCACGCAACAAAGGCTCGGCTAGGCCGAGATCGCTGAAAGAAGTCAAGCTCTTGCTTTCTAAAGACCAGAGGACGACGCAATTCGGGCAATCGCACTGCCTCGGCTATGGCTTCGGTAAGGAAGTCTGCGTAGTCAACTGCCCGGGCTGCGAGCCCTCTTTTGGGCTCCGCAAGACCTGAGATCACGTCGCTTGCGGCGATCCTCAGACCCTGTGCGGTCCTTCGCTATCTTCACCCAAAGGGTGGTCTACGCGCGAAGCACCTGTAAACACAATAATGGAGGCGGTCCGGAAAAGGCAAGAGACTATTTCTTCCGAGAGAGCTGCTGCCCGTCCCCTACATACCATCTACGTTGCGAGCGCAAGGCTAGGCGTTTAGCTTCCTCGGCAGAGGACAGCGGGGAGGACTCAGCATGCGCGTCGGAGACCGAAACTATCGGACCATTTGGCTAGCCGACGATGGCGAAACCGTTGCCGTGATCGACCAGACTAGACTGCCCCACCGCTTCGAACACCTCGCTCTGACTTCTTGCGAGGATGCCGCCAAGGCCATTGAACGCATGGCAGTCCGCGGCGCCCCTCTGATCGGCGCCACCGCAGCCTATGGAATCGCCTTGGCGATGCGCAGCTCCCCCACCGAGAGCGGGCTGCAGCAGGCCTACACACGCTTGCTAGCAACCCGCCCGACAGCAGTGAACCTCCGTTGGGCCTTGGAAGAGATGCTGGGAAGCCTGCGGGATTGCCCTCCGGAAGACCGCCAAAGCACCGCTTATGCGCGGGCCGCCGCCATTGCCGACGAAGACGTCGAGATCAACCGGGCAATCGGCCGCCACGGTCTCCCTCTCTTGCAAGAGATCGCTGCACGCAAGAATGGCGCCCAGGTGAATGTCTTGACCCACTGCAACGCTGGCTGGCTGGCAACGGTCGATTGGGGCACGGCGACCGCACCGCTCTACAGGGCACAGGGCGAGGGCATCGCCCTACACGTCTGGGTCGACGAGACCCGCCCCCGCAATCAAGGCGCTTCTCTCACCGCCTGGGAACTGGGTCAACAGGGCATCCCTCACAGTGTGATAGCCGACAACACCGGCGGCCACCTGATGCAGCACGGGCTGGTCGACATCGTGATCACCGGCACCGACCGTACCACCCGGACAGGTGATGTGGCAAACAAGATCGGCACCTACCTCAAGGCGCTCGCTGCCAAGGACAACGGCGTGCCCTTCTACGTCGCCCTGCCCTCGCCCACCATCGACTTCGGCTTGACCGACGGTGTCGCCGAGATCCCCATCGAACAGCGCAACCCAGACGAAGTCGCCAAGATCACGGGCGAGACCGAAGCAGGCACCATTGAGACCATCTCGGTCCTGCCGAAGGGATCGGCTGCGGTGAACTACGCTTTCGACGTTACGCCGGCACGTCTGGTGACCGGATTCATCACCGAGGCCGGCGTAGCGGAAGCGAGCGTCGAGGGCTTGGCAGATCTCTTCCCCGATCGAGCAACTACGTGCTAGTGGTTAAACATAAATCCGGACGTAAACACTAGGCTGGCGTTTATGGTACCGCTTTATGCATACCCTCGCCTATAACAAGAGACTGTCGGAGGTGTGGATGCCTTTGGCCAACTCATAGTCATAGCTTACGCCTCCCGACATCCTGCGGGATTTGTTGCCGGAGTCGGCGGTTTCGATCTTGCGCTCTGCACCCCAGATGAGGCCATTGAAAGAGGACACAACCAACTGCCAACTGCAGATCGCACGTCCGGTAGGCGATGGTGAGATCCCAAGATCTGCCCTATCGTATCTCTTGTCACGATACCTTTTTGGAATCCAAGGAGACTTCTCCGTTCAAATCGTTGGCATAAGAACCGCCGAGGATCACCCCCGGCATAAGCTGAATTGAAGCCGAGTGAGACGGCCTCGTAGGCTCCGAACCCATTGCGACTGTTGATATGCTTCGCCCTGAATAGTAAGTTCGACCAGGCTGCTCAGCTTGAGTGTTATCAAATCCGACTGCACTGGCTGTACTGGAGCAACACTCACAGCACAAACCGTAGTAGATCTGCGGAGAAGCCTCCGCACTTTACGCGTCGTTCCCTAATGGATTACAGGATTCCATGCGTCGAACTGCAGCGACCAAATGATCGATGGTCGCATAGAGAGCAGTGTCAGCCAAGAGATCGCGCGCCAGGGCGATCGCCCTGGCCTCGCAGTGCGCACGCAGCGCCGGTTCCTCAATCCATTCGAAGTCGATGTTGTGGGCCAATCCAACCGTTCGCCGGATCAGTTCGGCGCCGGTGAAGCCGACAGTGTCGGCAAAAAGTTGGTGCATGTAACGCACACGTTCGGCGTCCAAAGCCGCCTTCCCCGAATCGTCTTGAAAGAGAGCCTTGGAGTAACCGTCTCCGGAAGCTGCATTGCTGCGCCAAAGTGCCAGAAACTTTTCTTCAAAACGCGTCCAGCAGCCGGAAACGCACTCCAAGAGCCAATCGCGATAGCCGTCGCGTGCGCCCGGCGATTCCTCATGCCCTGCCTGCGAGAAATAGCTTATCAGGAGGTTAGCGAGTAGAGATCCCATATCGAACCCGATCGGTCCGACGAATGCGAACTCTGGGTCGATTACCCGCGTATCCTCGGTTGTCAGCATGATCGAGCCGGCGTGCAGATCGCCATGCAACAGGGCCTGAGTATGACTCATGAAAGCCAGCTTCAGACGGGATATGGCCCGCTTGACCGCCTGGTCCTGCTGTAGCGCCGCGACCATTCCGTCCAGGTAAGGACTCGTCCAACGGTTGTTGTCAGCCGTCATGTAGGGCTCGGTGAAGATCAGATCCTCGGTGATCTTGCAAAGCGCCGTGTTGCCGGCAAAGGTACCGATCAAGCCCTTCTTGCGCGGGGCTGGCAGAGCCATGTCACTGGTTAAAAAATAACAGCGGGCCGTGAAGTCGGTAATGTCCTCGACAAAGTTCGGATAGCGCGTCCCGGCGATGGTCCCGTGCCGCATGATGATGTGTGGCTCCAAGAGTTCCATCGCGATGAGCGCCAAGGACTCGTCATAGTGGGCCACTGCCGGCACACGGCCCGGCGCCAGACTAGCCTCCAGGGTGAGAGCTTCATGCTCGTAGTGCGCACGCGAGAGCGGCAAAGGCCAACTCTCTCCCACCAAGCGCACGTAGGGCAAGGCCTGCTTAACCGCAAACCCCGCCTTCGGGCCGTGCAGCTTGAACACCAGGTTCAGATTGCCATCGCCGACTTCCTCGACCTGCCAATCCGCTGCTGCGCCGCCCAGGCATTCGGCAAGCCTCGGCTGCTCCGCCACATAGCTCCTCAGACTATCCAGATCCAAGGCGCGATAGCCTAGCGGCACGGACAGATCCGCGGTCATGCTCTCTCCTCTTCCGACAGTTCACAGAGCTTCGCCAGGACCGGACTGGCTGTCCAGCCTCGCCAAGCCATTGTAAGCCTGCAAAACGTTTGCGTCCGTAAGCTCTCTAGGCTTAATACTCTTCCGCAAAGTGGTCCTTTGGCATTATAATGGGTCGTTTCCATGGGTCAGGCCGCGTGTCCCGTACTGCCAAGGTGCGGGCGACAAAGGGGAGGAAGAAGGCCATGGCATCGCGCGATGCTGCAAGGCATGGCAGTGGAATCCGCCTGCCTTGGGCTATGGAAGGCTTGTGTCCGTCGCCGACCATCAAGGATATGCGGGTGCAGGCGGGCTTTCGGTCATGACGGTTTCTCATGTCTTCAACCAGACAGGCCCGGTGGCAGCAGAAATTGGGCAACGGGTTCGAAAAGCCATCGCCTCCTTGGGCTGTGCCCCTGCCAAGATCGCACGCGCCCTCAAGGACGAGTGCACTGCGAACATCCGCATGCTGGCCACCTGTTTCATCAACCCCTTTTTTGCAGAGGTCATCAGCGGCGTCGAGGAACGCTATTTCCAGCTGGGCTATTCGCTCATTCTTTGCAACAACGAAGAAGACCGGGATCGCACCCCCGCCCAGCGCCTGGCAAACCAGATCGAAGACGCCCAGCGCGCCAGCGACAGCGTCTCTCTTTGCACCGGTCTGGTCGAGCGTCAATCGATTTGCTGCGGTCTTTCCCGGAGACTCGTAACATGACCCCGGAGCGCAAGGAGGCAGTGGTCTCCGAGATCGTCCGTGGCACTCCATCGACCTATCCGGCTTGGTTTTCAGCCCGCAAGCGCTCCAAGCCTCTGATCGTCTCCCGCCGGGTGCCTATCCTGCTAGTGGGCCTACCGGTTCTGGTATTGCTGGCCATCGTGATCTATCCGACGATTTGGATGTTCTATCACTCGCTGAGGGATACCAACATCAACCACCTTTTCAGCGGCGAACACGCCTCGGTGGGGCTGGAGAACTACCGAACCGTCCTAAGCAGCGAGCGGTTCCACGATTCGCTCTGGCATTTGGCACTCTACCTCTTCTTTGGCGCCTGCCTCCAAGTGCTGCTGGGGACCCTTCTGGCTCTCATCATCTACGAGTATCTGAAATCCAACTTGGCGCGTGCCCTAATCCTGATTCTGCTGGTGCTGCCGATGATGCTGCCGCCATCCATCGTTGGCACGCTCTGGCGCTTTCTGCTGACGCCATCCAATGGCGCCATCAACCAAGCTTTGCTGGATCTGGGGATCATCTCCTCGCATATCGAGTGGTTCAATGCCGGTGTCTCTCTCTGGTCGATCATCATCGCCGACGTCTGGAACTGGACCGCTCTACCCCTTCTTATCGTCTACTCCGGCCGGGTCTCCCTACCGCCAGCGGTCTACGAGGCCGCCCGAGTGGACGGTGCCGGCCAGTGGAAGGTGCTGCGCCGCATTACCCTGCCAATGCTGAAGGAAGTGATCGCCATCGCCTTCATCCTGCGCTTCACCGACGCCTTCAAGTTTGTCGACCTAGTCTACGTCATGACCTCCGGCGGCCCGGCACAGTCGTCGGAGCTGCCGACCTATATCGCCTTCCAGCGTGGCATTCGCGAGTTCGCAATCGGCGAGGCTGCGGCCTACGCCATCATCATCTTCGCCATATCGGCCATCATCGTGACGCTTTTCCTGAAATACATGAAGCGCGTAATGAAGGCCCAGGGCTTGGCTTGAGGAGAGCGTCATGGCAGCGACCGCAGACATCGCCCAAGCCAATACACAAGCAGCGCAGACGGCCGAACGCTGGCGTGCCGTGCGCTATCTCTTTCTTATCTTCCTGGGCTTCTGGCTTCTCTTCACACTCTTCCCGCTCTACTTTATGGCGATTACCGCTTTCAAGTCCGCGGCCGAGACCAACCTCACCCAGCCGACCTTCTGGCCGCAAGAATGGTTCCCGGAGAACTTCGTCGGCGTCTTCGCGGAGCCCACCAACTTCAGCGCCCTGGTCGACAGCTTCATCATTGCCACCGGCAACACCCTGTTGTCGCTGCTGCTGGGGAGTCTGGCCGGCTATGCCTTCGCCCGTTTCCCGCGACAAGCAGGCGGCGAGAATATGGCTTTCTGGATGCTCTCTAACCGCATGTTTCCGCCGGTGGCGATTCTGGTGCCGATGTTCTTCCTCTTCGACAACACGCCTTGGGGAACGGATAGCCATATTTCGCTCATCATCCTCTACCTGGTCTTTAACCTGCCGCTGGCGACTTGGCTGATGATGGTCTTCTTCCGTGACGTGCCGCACGAGCTCGAGGAAGCGGCCTACCTAGACGGCTGGAAGCCACTACGGGCCTTCGTCAAGGTGACCTTGCCTTTGGTACTGCCCGGCATGATCTCTGTCGCCATGCTCTGCTGGATCTTCGCCTGGAACGAATACCTCTTTGCCAACCTCTTCGTGGGCTCGGACGTCCGCACCTACACCATCGTTATTCCCACCTTCACCCATGGATCCCAGACACTCTGGAATCTGCAAATGGCCTTCTCGCTCATTGCCATGATCCCGCCGGTGGTGCTCTTCATCGTGTTGAGGCGCTACATGGTCCGCGGCCTCTCGCTTGGTGTGGTCAAGGGCTAGCGTCATGGCGAATATCACCATCGAAGGTCTCTGCAAGGGCTGGGACTTCCCCGTCATCGACGATCTCAGCGTCGAGATCGAAGAGGGCGAGTTCTTCGTGGTCGTCGGTCCCTCAGGCATCGGCAAGACCACCTTGTTGCGCCTGATTGCCGGCTTGGAGAGTGCCGATCGCGGCCGTATTCTCTTGGGCGAGCGCGAGGTCACCCACCTGCCTCCCTACCGTCGGCGCGTAGCCATGACCTTTGAATCCTACGCGCTCTACCCGCACCTCACGGTCTTTGAGAACATCTCCAGCCCGCTACGCGCCCGAAAGAAAGACCGCGCCACCATTGAGAGACGGGTAAAGGCCGTGGCCCAGCTTCTGCGTATCGACCACCTGTTGGACCGCAAACCAGGCCAGGTCTCCGGCGGCCAGAAACAACGCACCGCCCTCGGCCGCACCTTGGTCGCCGATCCCGAGGTCTTCCTGCTGGATGAGCCCATCAGCCATCTGGACGCCAAGATCCGTCAAGATCTGCGTATGCAGTTCCACACCCTGGAGGAGCTGCGCCGTGTGGCCACGCTCTATGTCACCCACGACTACGCCGAAGCCCTTTCCTTGGGCGACCGGATCGGGGTTATGGGCAACGGCGGTAAGTTAGTGCAGATCGGCAGCGCCCGTGAGCTCTTCGAGCGCCCCAAGGCCTTATTCGTCGCAGAGCATCTGGGCCAGCCGACGATCAACGCGATCCCCTCCATCTTGCAGGAAGAGAACGGTAGCCTCTTCGCCTGCGCCGAGAACGCAGCGCTCCGGCTCGCGCTCAGCCCGCAGCAAAGCCAACGTCTGAACGGAGGAGCCAAGCGCCGCATCGTTCTGGGCCTGCGTCCTCAGCACGTGCGCCCCGCCGACGAACTCCGTGGCCGGGACAGCGAAATCGACGCCCAGATCGATATCTTCGAAGCCCTAGGCTCCAACGGCATCATCATCACCAAGGCGGGCGGCGTCACCATCACCGGCCTTACCCATCCAGAACGCCACTTCGAGCCTGGCCAAGATTTGCGCCTGGCGATCGACACCGAGGCCTTGCATATCTTCGACGCTGAGACCGGCCTGAGCCTCTTGGAGGAGCCCCGATGGCAAGGGTGACCCTAGCCGACGTTAATAAGATCTACGGTACGGGCACACGCGCGGTCCATGCTGTCCAGGATCTAGATCTCACGATCAACGACGGCGAGTTCGTCGCCCTCCTGGGGCCGTCCGGCTGCGGCAAAACCTCAACCCTGCGCATGATCGTAGGCCTGGAGAGCGTCACCTCCGGCAGAATCCGCTTCGACGGTCAAGATGTTACCCATCTGGAGCCGCAACAGCGCAACGTGGCCATGGCCTTCGAGACCTACGCGCTCTATCCCAACTTCACCATCGAAGAGAACCTCACCTTCCCACTGGAGGTTCAAGGCGTGCCGCCCAAGGAGCGCCGCCGCCGCGCGCACCAGGTCGCCGAAATGCTGCGCATTACCCCGGTTCTAAAGGAGAAGCCGCCCGGCCTCTCGGGCGGCCAACAGCAACGGGTTTCCCTCGGCCGCGCTCTGATCCGCGAACCGGCGGTCTTCATCCTTGACGAGGTCATGAGCCATCTAGATGCTCATCTGAAGTTCCAGATGCTCTTCGACCTGAAACGCCTACATCGTGACTTGAAGCGCACCATGATCTACGTGACCCACGATCAGGTAGAGGCGCTTGCTTTGGCCGACCGCATCGCCGTCATGTCCAATGCCAAGCTGCAGCAAGTGGGCGGCCGAGCCGCGCTCTACAATCGTCCGGCCAACGCCTTCGTCGCCGACTTCATCGGCGAGCCGCCGACTAACTTCTTCACGGCCCGTCCGCTTCAAGAAAACGGCAGCCTGACGATGCAAGTCGACAATAGCACCCTGCGCTTTCAGCTCTCCTCCGAGGCCCAAGCGGCCGTCAACGCAACAGGTGGCGAGCGATTCATCGTCGGGCTGCGGCCGCAGAACCTTACCTTGGATCCTAACCGAGGGGATCCCAACCGAGGTCGCCTAAAGGCAGCAATAGCCATCAACGAATATCTTGGCGAGCGCTCGATTCTGACCCTGGAGAGCGGCAAAGCCCGCTTCCGCGCCTTGGTCCCGCCAGAGACTGCTGCCGGTCAGCGCGATATAATAGACCTCTTCTACGACCCGACCCGAGTCATGATCTTCGATGCCGAGACGGAGGATCTGATCGTCTAACCTACGGCTTCGACAAAAAGAAAACCGCCCAAAGAGGTGGACCCAGCAGTTCCTGTTCTCAAATCGCTATGGGAGGAAAAACATGTCTCTGTTTAAACCTTGGACCAGACGCAAGTTCATGCGCAACGTCGCCATGAGTGCCGGTGCGGCCGCCATGGCCGGTGCACCCGGCAAGCTCGCCTGGAGCGCCCAGCCGGTGCCGCCGGGCAAGAAGCTCTTCAACGACGTCGAGCTTCGCTACTTCCAGGATTCCAACTGGCTTCACGCGCCGCTTTGGCTCTCCCCCCTGCTGCAGAAGGAAGCAGGTGTCGGCATTGCCTCGCGCGAACTCTACGACGGCGGTGACGCTATGGCTAAGATCCTGCCGCAGCTTTTGACCCGCAAGCCGCGCTTCGACTGGGTCCAGTACCCCTCGCTCTTCTTCGGTGCCTTTGCTTCGACCGGTCAGTTGGAGCCCTTGGACGCCTACTACGAGAAGTACGACGGCACTAAGGACTACCTGGATTGGGTCATGCCGGCCTATCGCGAGTTCTACACCAAGTGGGACGGCGTGAATTACGGAGTGATGCTGGACGGTGACATCCACATCTTGCACTATCGTCAGAGCTATTTCGACAATCCGGAGTTGCAGAAGAAGTTCTCTAAGCGCTTCCAGCAAGATCTAACAGTGCCCTCCACCTGGCCCGACTTCCTGAAGGTTACGCAGTTCATGACCGAAGAGCTGTCTAAGGACGGCATCTACGGTACCTCCATGGTAGTCAACCCGCCGAATTTCGGCTGGGGCTTCTGGATGGACATCGCTGCCTCGGCCGGCGTGAACTACTTCGACGAAAACATGAACCCGGTGATCAACAGGGGTAAGGCGGCCGAGAGCCTGGACATGTACAAGGAGATCATCAAGTTCGGCCCGCCGGGCGCCGAGGCGATGGACATCGGTACCACCATCCAGCGTTGGCAGTCCGGTACCGACGTCATGAGTGTCTGGTGGATCGATCTGGCGGAATTCACCGTCCAGCAACAGGGACCGGAGAAGGCCGAGGATCAGCGCGGTGCCATCGTCCCCGGCTGGGTCAACGACGATGGCTCGATCACCCACCGAGCGATCTCGCTCTGGTGTCGCACGGCCTCGATCCCGAAGAACCTGCCGCAGGACGTCAAGGATGCGGCCTTCTATTTCATCTACCGCATGTCGCACCCGGACTATTCCGACCACATCGTCGCCGATCCCTATTGCGGCTCCGATCCCTTCGGCGCGTCGCACTACACGGACATGGCGGCGCAGTACTACATCGAGCCCAATCGGCAGCGCGGCGTTTCGGACCTCTGGGAGACCAACGACGGTATCTTCAAAACCTTCGAAACGGCCCGGAATCACCTGGACGCGGGCCTTGCAAACGTCGAGGTGGGTTATCCCCAGTTCTTCTGGGAGGGCGCACCGGAGTATGCCGATGCGCTGGGCCGCAACATCTCCAAGGCCATTTCCGGCGAATTGACCTCGCAGCAAGCGCTCGACGAGGCGGCCGAAGAATGGGTAAAAATCGCCCAGAAGCTGGGCCTCGACAGCCAGAAAGCCCAGTACAAGAACTTCATCGATGGTGCCCGCGCCCTCGGCTACAAGATCTGATCGTCATCGGCGCCCGCATTTCCTGAGTGCGGGCGCCATGATGGCCCGCTTGCAAAGGTGACCTAGGTAATAAGAGTCTGCTCGATGCGGCCGCCAAAGCAACGGAGGTCTTAGACCGGCCTTAGGCGTTGTTGCAGAGTCTGCCGAGGCCTCTTTGGTCGAGTTCTGCGAGTTCCCCAACCGGCTGGTTGCACGTATGTTCGCAGAGCACTTCATCGTTTGGACGGCCCCAGCATACTGGCTTTTCAGCGCCTTGTCGCCGGCTTGAAGGATTGATAAAGTTGCTAAAAGGGCTCTCACCCCTCCTCTCCGCAGACCTCCTCTGGATTCTGGAGAGCATGGGGCACGGCGACGACCTTGCTCTTGTCGACCGCAACTTCCCGGCAGCCTCGACCGCCTTGGCCACGTGTTCGGGCCGCCTGGTTCGCCTTGAGGGTGCCGGCTGCACCGAAGCGGCCGAGGCTATTCTTTCCCTCTTCCCGCTCGACAGCTTCGTGGAAGCGCCGCTGGTCCACATGCAGGTGGTCGGCGAGCCACAAACGCGGCTTGCCGTACATCGCGACCTGCAAGCGGTGGCCGATCGGGCGGAGGGGATCCCGGTTGCCATGGCAAGCCTGGAACGTCACGCATTTTACGAGGCCGCCCGCAAGGCTTTCGCCGTCGTGCAGACTAGCGAAGAGCGTGCTTACGGCTGCTTTCTGCTGCGCAAGGGCGTGATCTTCAGCGGGCAGTAAAGACAGTCTTTGAAGTGGACCTAAGTGGTCCTATGCGGTCCTATGTGGACTGGGGCCTATGTGGACTGGGGCCTATGTGGACTGGGGCCTATGTGGACTGGGGGGTCTTGCGCAGGCGGGGCGCCGATTGAAGGATAGGGTGGGTGGCGATGCAGTCCCGGGTTGTCGTCTTCGGTTCCCTGAACCTCGATCTCATTATCCATGTGGCGCATCTTCCCGCGGCTGGGGAGACAGTGGGCGGCGGCAATTTTCTGATTGCGCCCGGCGGCAAGGGCGGCAATCAGGCGCTCGCCGCAGTCCGGGCCGGCGCCGAGACCGCGCTGATCGGTGCCGTCGGCGAGGATGCCTTCGCCGCGCAAGCGCTGAAGGCCCTATGCGAGGCCGGCACCGACCTTTCCCAGCTTCACCGCCTGTCTGCCCCGACCGGCACGGCCGTCATCATGGTCGGCGCCGGCGGCGAGAACATCATCGCCACCGCGCCCGGTGCCAACCATGCCCTGACGCCGGCGGTGCTCGGTCCGCTCGCCTTCCACCCCGGCGAGGTCGTCTTGAGCCAGCTTGAGATGGCAATCGCGACCACGGACGCGGTGTTGCGGTCGGCGAAGGAACAAGGCGCCCGGGTCGTCTTGAACCTGGCGCCCTTCGACCCGGAGGCCCTACCGCTACTTGCGCACTGCGATCTGCTGATCGTGAACGAGGTGGAAGGCCGGGCGCTGGCCGGCGCCGGCGGCATTGCCGCGGCCGAGCCGCAGGCGCTCTGCGCCGGACTGTCCGACCGGCATGGCCTCGACCTGGTCGTGACCTTGGGCGACAAGGGCCTGGCCGCCAGGATCGGCAGTGAAGACCACCGACTGCCGGCGCCGGCGATTACCCCGGTCGACACGGTCGGCGCCGGCGATACCTTCTGCGGTTATCTTGCCGCCGGCCTTGCCGAGAAGGGTTATCTTACGCCCGACCGCCTGGCCATGGCCGCCGCGGCGGCCGCCCTGTCCTGCACGTACGAAGGGGCACAGCCGGCAATTCCGACCGGAGAGAGGGTTCGCGCCTTCATGAAAAAGCCCCCTCATGAAAAAGCCCCCTCATGAAAAAGCCAAGGTAGAGGAGGACCGGACGCGGCAAACGGGGGGCGCCAACAGCGGCTTAAGGCCGGCGGCGGATTTCTTCGGCTGTCGCCGCAGCAGCGTTTGAGAATGTGCGCTGCCGTCCGCCGGGACCCGGCGGATTGCAAGGGAAGCTTGCAAGCGGGGCTGCCGGCATGGAGGGGAAGCGTATCGGCGTTCAGCGGCCCAAGCCGAAAACGAACGCGGGCGGGGCCGGCGTTACGTTCCCCGCCGGGTCCGCCGCTTGCGGTCTCGGCCAGATCGGTTGGGGCCAGATCGGTTGGGGCCAGACTGGTTGGGGCAAGATCGGTTGGGAGCGGGCCGCTTGCGAATTGGGGTCTCTTCGATCCGATCGGCCGGTGTCCCGGTGCCGAGTCCGGTGGTTCCGCGTCCGCTGCTGCCACCTTCGCGGGCGCCGACCAAAGGGGTCAGTTCCAGGTCTTGCGCCTGTAGGCGCCGCAGTTCGTCGCGGTAGCGGGCCGCCTCCTCGAACTCCAGGTTGGCGGCGGCCTCCTGCATCTTTTTCTCAAGGCCGGCCAGGACGGTCTGGATGTTGTCGCCGACCCGGTGCAGGCTGCCTTCGATGCCGGTATCGACGGTGACGCTGTCGCGTTCGTAGACCGACGAGAGGATGTCGCCGATCTGCTTTTTCACACTCTCCGGCGTGATGCCGTGGGCGGCGTTATAGGCCTGCTGCTTTTCGCGCCGGCGGTCGGTCTCACCAATGGCCTGTTTCAGGCTGTCGGTCATGCGGTCGGCATAGAGAATGACGCGGCCCTCGAGGTTGCGCGCGGCGCGGCCGATGGTCTGGATCAGGCTGGTCCGGCTTCTGAGGTAGCCCTCCTTGTCGGCGTCCAGGATACAGATCAGCGCGCATTCGGGGATGTCCAGCCCTTCGCGCAGCAGGTTGATGCCGACCAGAACGTCGAAGGCGCCGAGGCGCAGATCGCGGACGATTTCGATCCGCTCCAGGGTATCCACGTCGGAGTGGATGTAGCGCACCTTGAGGCCGGCTTCGTGCAGATACTCGGTCAGGTCCTCGGCCATGCGCTTGGTCAGGGTGGTGACCAGTATGCGCGCGCCCCTGGCGACGGTGCCGCGGCATTCGCCGATCAGGTCGTCGACCTGGTTCCCGGTCGGGCGGACGATGCAGATGGGATCGATCAGGCCGGTGGGGCGGATGACCTGCTCGACGAAGACGCCGCCGGTCTGCGTCAGCTCCCAGTTGCCGGGGGTGGCGGAGACATGCACCGTCGGCGGCCGCATCCTCTCCCACTCTTCGAATTTCAGCGGGCGGTTATCGATGGCCGAGGGTAGCCGGAAGCCATATTCGCAGAGGGTCGATTTGCGGGCGAAGTCGCCGCGGAACATGCCGCCGATCTGCGGCACGGTCACGTGGCTCTCGTCCACGATCAGCAGCGCGTCCTCCGGCAGGTACTCGAAGAGGGTGGGCGGCGGTTCGCCGGGGGCGCGGCCGGTCAGATAGCGGGAGTAGTTCTCGATACCGGCGCAGGAGCCGGTGGTCTCGATCATCTCGATGTCGAAGGCCGTGCGCTGCTCCAGCCGCTCCGCCTCCAAGAGCTTGCCGTCGCGGCGAAACTCCGCCAGGCGCAGCTTCAGGTCCGCCTTGATCCGGGCTAGGGCTTGAAGGAGGGTCGGTTTCGGGGTGACGTAGTGGCTGTTGGCGTAGATGCGCACTTCCTGCAGGCTGGCTTGCTTCTTGCCGGTCAGCGGGTCGAATTCGACCAGCTGCTCGATCTCGTCGCCGAACAGACCGATGCGCCATGCGCGGTCTTCGTAGTGGGCGGGGAAGAGTTCGACGGTGTCGCCGCGCACCCGGAAAGTGCCGCGAGCGAAGGCGGTGTCGTTGCGCTTGTATTGCAGTTCGACCAAGCGGCGGGTCAGTTCCTTGCGGTCCAGGCGTTCGCCCAGCTGCAGCGGCAGGGTCATGGCTTGATAGGTTTCCGGGCTGCCGATGCCGTAAATGCAGGAGACCGAGGCGACGATGACCACGTCGGAGCGCTCGAAGAGCGCGCGGGTGGCGGCGTGGCGCATGCGGTCGATCTGCTCGTTGATCGAGGATTCCTTCTCGATATAGGTGTCGGAGCGCGGCACGTAGGCTTCCGGCTGGTAGTAATCGTAGTAACTCACGAAATACTCGACGGCGTTTTCGGGAAAGAAGGACTTCATTTCGCCATAGAGCTGGGCCGCCAGAGTCTTGTTCGGTGCCAGAATGAGGCTCGGCCGCGCCAGCTGCCGGATGACGTGCGCCATGGTGAAGGTCTTGCCGGAGCCGGTGACGCCCAACAGCACCTGATCGCGCTGCCCCTCTTTTAGGCCCCGGGTCAGCTCCTCGATCGCCTGCGGCTGGTCGCCGGCAGGCGCAAAGAGGCTGGTCAGTTCGAAGTCGGCCGGACTCACGGTCACCGGCCGCTGCGGCAGGAAGTCGAGGACATTTGTCGGCATAGGCAGACTATAGGCCGCCATGCCGCGCAGCGCCACCGCCGCACTTTACTCCAGTATCCGCGTAACCTGCTTCGATCTCAGTGGCGCGTGAGAGCCCGCGCGCCTAACTGGCCCTGCCCCACTTAAGACAGGCTCGCCTTAGATAGAATAGCCGAGCCGCTCAAGAATATCGCCGAAGACAGCGTTCAGCCTTTTGATCGTCTGCGAAGCCAGCTTTTTCCGGTGATCGCCTAGCGTAACCTGGCGTTTGCGGCTAAAAATGTCCTCTTCTCGACCGGTTCTCTCGGGAAACTTATCGATCTTCTCAAAGCGTTTCAAATTCGCAGATTCGGGCACAGCGAAGATATCGGCGACCTGCCGTAGCCACTGAGCAGAATTGCAGACCATATCTTCGTAGCGGACCAAGGTTACATTCGGCCGGCCCAACAATTCGTCGACATAGCGCCGGTAGCGGTCGTGCAGGTTTGCCAGTGTAACCCCAAGCTTTCATAGCGGTCCCGATTCCTCGTCCGGCGCATTCGCGTTCCTCATCGCCTAGGCCGCGCCTGGCCCGGCCCGGTGCGCTTCAAGTTGGCGCTTTTCCAATTCGGCCCATTCGTCGGCGTCGCGCTCGGCGCGGCAGGCACGGACAGCGACGATCTCCTTCTCGATGCGCTTGGCCTTTCCGGTGAGTCTCGCAAAGAAAGCGGCGACACCTTTGGGACGCCGCCGCTCATCCTGGGCGGCTTCCTCTGCGGCACGGTGCAGCTGACGCTCTTTGAGGTTCCGTTGCTCCCGGTCTTCGATGGCCTTCCGGCGCTTCATCAGATCTTCCGAGGCCTTGCCCGCCTCCGGGCGGAAGCGGTCCACCTGCCGCAGCCGGTCGCGCCCGTCACGGCTCTTGCCGCCGCCGATCCCGGCCTTGAGGATTTCGCGCCCTGAACTGTCGTCGGCGACAGGAGACGGCGGAACCCGGTTCTTGCGGGCGAAGATCCCGCCGCTCAAAATGCCCTCGGCCACCTTCCGAAAGGCTTGCTCCTCTATTGCCGAACCGAAGTCGCAGCCCCGGTCCAGCATATCCTTCAGGACGGTCTTCACCTCATCGGTGAAGTAGTCTTGCCAAAGCCCCCGATGGCCGCCGCTGCCGTTGGCAAGGCCGATGGGGGCAAGGTCGATGGCGCAGGTTGCGGACAGCCAAGCAAGGTCTTCCCGGCAGCGCTCCTGCATTGCTTCGGCAAAGTGCTTGGACGGCAGAAATCTGGGGCCCGGCAACGAGAGCAGGTAGTTGGCTTTTCCCAGCTTGAGACCCTTCGTGCGGGCACGCTTGTTCATCTCGTTCTTCACGAACACGCCGGTCATGGTCAGGCCGGGGTTGGATTCTGCCGGCAGGATCTTGGTCGGTGCACTGTCTATCCCGATCCGGACCAAGAAGTCCGTCACGGTGGACCCGCCGATCAAGCGCTCGCGAGCGCAGGGGACCAGCAGCATGCTCTCAAGACCGGCTTCGCCGATCCAGCCAGACAACCGCTCCCTGTTCAGCGGCAAGGTGTCTATTCCCAACGGTTTCTCGAAGTTTTCAAGAATCCTGTGCGAATTCTTGATACTGTACTGCATCAAATTTACGGTGAGGTCCAAGGGGTTCTCTACGTAGGCACAGACCGTCATCTTGTTACAGTATTGGCTAAAATACTCCAAGACCCTGCGGCAATTCTCCCGATCGAGGCGATCGAACAGTTCCGCCGAAACGATTATGACATCGCCGGAGAAGGCTTCGATCTCTCGCTCCATTTCCCGGCGGAGTTCCGGCGCTTTGTCGGCAATCAGCTTATTGCGGACCGGACCGTCCTTTTCCTTCGGTTGAAGCTCTGGCAGATTCGTCAGCTCGTAGGCCAGAAAGTTATGATTGCGGGAGTTGCTTCCCGGATAGAGGATACCGTTTTCGCGCAGCTTTCCGCGCCAATTGGCCAAGGCGCTCTGAAGCGATGCGGTGCCGGTTTTCGAGAAACCGATATGGAGATAGGCCGTCTCTATCTTTTTCTGCATCTCTCCCCGCAAAACTATCTGTTCGGAAAATCGCTGCGATTGCCGACGCCGGACTGCCATTCGGGAACAGCAAGCTGCACTTACCGGGGAATGGCACCGCAGCAGCCCTAGACTGTCGAAGTCCTTTTGGCAGGGCCCGCCTGGCTTGTCAACACCGCCGACGCGCAGCGTCAAGCTCGAACGGGCACTTCCCGTTGTTCCCGAACGGCCGTCAGGAGGCGAAGATCCTGCCGCTCAAGATGCCCTCGCCCACCTCCCGAAAGGCTTGCTCCTCTATTGCCGATCCGAAGCTGCGGCCCCGGTCCAGCATGTCCTTCAAGACGGTCTTCACCTCATCGGTGAAGTAGTCTTGCCAAGGCCCCCGATGGCCGCCGCTGCCGTTGGCAAGGTCGATAGGGGCAAGGTCGATGGCGAAGGTTGCGGACAGCCAAGCGAGGTCTTCCCGGCAGCGCTTGTGCATGGCGTCGGCAAAGCGCTTGGACGGCAGAAACCTGGGGCCAGGCAGCGAGAGCAAGTAGGGGGCCTCTAACCGCCTGTAACCCTTCGAGCCGGCGCGCTTGTTCATCTCGTTCTTCACGAACATGCCGTTCATGGTCAGGCTGGGATTGTACTCTTCCGGCGGGATCTCGACCAGCGCGCCGTCGATCCCGGTCCGGGCCAGGAAGTCGGTCACGGTGGACCTGCCGATCAAGCGCTGGCGATCGTAGGGAATCGTCAGCATATTCTCAAGACCGACTGCGTCGATCCAGCCCGACAACCGCTCCTTATTCAGCGGCACGGTGTTTATTCCCTCCAAGCTCTCCATATTTTCAATCGTTTTGCTTGATTTATCTATAAATTCCCTAATCAAGCTTACCATGAAGTCCAAGGGGTTCCTTATGTAGACACAAATTTTGATATTGTTACAGTATTTTCTAAAGTACTCTAAGACCCTGCGGCAATCCTCTCGATCGAGGAGGCGATCGAACAGTTCCGCCGAAACGATCATGACATCGCCGGGGAAGGCTTCGATCTCTTTTTCTATTATGCGGCAGATTTCTGATCGGCGGGCGTTCATCTGTCGTTGAAAATTCAGCGTTTGTTTTCTGCGCACCCCGATGGATAGCGGATGGCTTGTTTGTGTCAGCCCAAAATTCGGCATGTTCACCAGTCCGCGCACTATAAAGTTATGCGTCCTATAACGCCCTATGTAGGGGTATAAGATGCCATTCTTGCTCAGCTTCCCGCGCGAATGGGCCAAGGCCCTCTGGAGCGATGTGGTGCCGGTTTTCGAGAGGCCGATATGGAGATAGCACGTCTCTATCTTTTTCTGCATCTCTCCCCGCAAAACCGTCTGTTCGGAAAATCGCTGCGATTGCCGGCACTGGACCGCCATTCGGGAACGGCAGGCTGCACTTGCCGGGGAATAGCGCCGCAGCCCTGGACTGTCAAAGTCCTTTTGGCAAGGCCCCGCCCTGGCTTGTCAACACCGCCGACGCGCAGCGTCAAGCTCGAACGGGCGCTTCCCATTGTTCCCGAACAGCCGTCAGGAGGCGAAGATCCGGCCGCTCAAGATGCCCTCGGCCACCTCCCGAAAGGCTTGCTCCTCTATTGCCGAACCGAAGCTGCGGCCCCGGTCCAGCATGTCCTTCAAGACGGTCTTCACCTCATCAGTGAAATAGTCTTGCCAAGGCCCCCGGTGGCCGCCACTGCCGTTGGCAAGGCCGATGGGGGCAAGGTCGATGGCGAAGGTTGCGGACAGCCAAGCGAGGTCTTCCCGGCAGCGCTTCTGCATTGCTTCGGCAAAGCGCTTGGACGGCAGAAACCTGGGGCCTGGCAGCGAGAGCAGGTAGTCGGCCCTTCCCAGCCTGAGACCCTTCGAGCCGGCGCGCTTGTTCATCTCGCTCTTCACGAACACGCCGGTCATGGTCGGGCTGGGGTTGGACTCTTCCGGCGGAATCTCGACCAGCGCGCCGTCGATCCCGGTCCGGGCCAGGAAGTCCGTCACGGTGGACCCGCCGATCAAGCGCTGGCGATCGTAGGGGACCGGCAGCATGTTCTCAAGACCGGCTTCGCCGATCCAGACCGACAACCGCTCCTTGTTCAGTAACCATTTGTCTATTCTCTCCGGTCTCTCCAGGCGTTCAAGCGCACGGAACGACGTGTTCACACTGAGCTGAATCCGCAAACTTACGGTAAAGTCAAAAGGGTCCCTTACGTAGGCACAGACCGTCATCTTGTTACAGTATTGGCTAAAATACTCTACGACCTTGCGGCAGTTCTCCCGATCAAGGCGATCGAACAGTTCCGCCGAAACGATCATAACATCGCCGGAGAAGGCTTCGATATCTCGCTCCATTTCCCGGCGGAGTTCCGGCGCTTTGCCGATAATCGGCTTTTTGCCGACCGATCCGTCCGTTTCCTTGGGTTGAAAGTTCGGCAGGTTCGTCAGTTCGTAGGCCAGAAAGTTATGATTGCGGGAGTTCCTTCCCGGATAGAGGATACCATTTTCGCGCAGCTTCCCGCGCGAATGGGCCAAGGCCCTCTGGAGCGATGTGGTGCCGGTTTTCGAGAGGCCGATATGGAGATAGGCCGTCTCTATCTTTTTCTGCATCTCTCCCCGCAAAACCATCTGTTCGGAAAATCGCTGCGATTGCCGGCGCCGGACCGCCATTCGGGAACGGCAGGCTGCACTTGCCGGGGAATAGCGCCGCAGCCTTGGATTGTCAACGTCAAGCGCCAATCTGCTTAAGGTCCTGGACCGGTCCCGGTTCCCTGACCGGCACGTTCGCGTTCCTCCTCGCCTAGGCCGCGACCTGGCTCAGACTGGCGCGCTTCTTCGAGTTGGTGCTTTGCCAATTCGGCCCATTCGGCGGCGTTGCGCTCGGCGCGGCGGACCTGGGCATCGGCGATCTCCTTCCCCATGCGCCTGGCCTTTCCGGTGAGCCTGGCGAAGAAAGCGGCCACGCCTTTGGGCCGCCGCCGCTCGTCCTGGGCGGCTTCCTCTGCGGCGCGGGCAAGCTGACGCTCTTTGAGGTTCTGCCGATCCCGGTCTTCGACGGCCTTCCGGCGCTCTATCAGATCTTCCGAGGCCTTGCCCGCCTCCGGGCGGAAGCAGTCCACCTGCCGCAGCCGGTCGTGCTCGTCACGGCTCTTGCCTTCGTCGATCCCGGCCTTGCGGATTTCGCGCCCTGAACTGCCGTCGGCGACAGGAGACGGCGGAACCCGGTGCTTGCGGGCGAAGATCCCGCCGCTCAAGATACCCTCGGCTACCTCCCGAAAGGCTTGTTCCTCTATTGCCGAACCGAAGTCGCAGCCCCGGTCCAGCATATCCTTCAGGACGGTCTTCACCTCATCGGTGAAATAGTCTTGCCAAGGTCCCCGATGGCCGCCGCTGCCGTTGGCAAGGCCGATGGCGAAGGTTGCGGACAGCCAAGCGAGGTCTTCCCGGCAGCGCTCCTGCATTGCGTCGGCAAAGCGCTTTGACGGCAGGAATCTGGGGCCCGGCAGCGAGAGCAGGTAGGCAGCCTTTCCCAGCTTGAGACCCTTCGTGCGGGCACGCTTGTTCATCTCGTTCTTCACGAACATGCCGGTCATGGTCAGGCTGGAGTTGGACTCTTGCGGCGGGATCTCGACTAGCGCGCCGTCGATCCCGGTCCGGGCCAGGAAGTCCGTCACGGTGGACCCGCCGATCAAGCGCTCGCGATCGTAGGGGACCACCAGCATGTTCTCAAGACCGGCTGCGCCGATCCAGCCAGACAAGCACTCCTTGTTCAGCGGCAAGGTGTCTATTTCCAACGGTTTCTCCAGGTTTTCTATAATTGCTGAATTATTATTCACTTTTTTATGCATCAATCTTGAGATTAATTCGAAAGGGTTCCTTAAATAGGCACAGACCGTCATCTTGTTACAGTATTGGCTAAAGTACTCTACGATCTTGCGGCAATTCTCCCGATCGAGGTTACTCATGGTTTCGGCTGAAATGATCATGGTATCGCCGGAGAAGGTTTCGATCTTTTTCGATAATTTTCGATTGAATTCCAGACTTTGAAAGTGTGGCCATTTCTTCGATGCTTTCTTAAGTTGGCGCACTATAAAGTAATGAGCGTTAGTCTTATTTTCCGGATAGAGAATGCCGTTTTCGTACAGCTTCCTGTGCGAATTGGTCAAGGCGGCCTGAAGCGATGTGGTGCCAGTTTTCGGCAAGCCGATATGGAGATAGCACGTCTCTATCTTTTTCTGCATTCCTCTCCCCGCAAAACCATCTGTTCGGAAAATCGTTGCGATTGCCGGCGCCAGACCGCTATTCGGGAACGGCAAGCTGCACTTGCCGGGGAATGGCACCGCAGCCCCGGCTTGTCAACACCGCCGACGCGCAGAGTCAAGCTCGAACGGGCGCTTCCCGTTGTTCCCGAACGGCCGTCAGGAGGCGAAGATCCGGCCGCTCAAGATGCCCGCGGCCACCTCCCGAAAGATTTGCTCCTCTATTGCCGAACGGAATTTGCGGCCCCGGTCCAGCATATCCTTCAGGACGGTCTTCACCTCATCGGTGAAATAGTCTTGCCAAGGCCCTCGATGGCCGCCGCTACCGTTGGCAAGGTCGATGGGGGCAAGATCGATGGCGAAGGTTGCGGACAGCCAAGCACAGTCTTCCCGGCAGCGTTCCCGCATTGCTTCGGCAAAGCGC
>JACOMY010000026.1 GCA_014324045.1 Rhodospirillales bacterium
AGGGGATCGACATCCAGATCCTGGAAAGCAGCAAGCGCGCCGGCGGCGACTACAATGTCTTCGCGCGCGACATGGACCGCATGATCGCCGACGTCCTGGTCGGCCAGCACGGTACCGCCGAGATCGGACAGCACGTCGGCACCGGCGAGGTGCACATGAAGGTGCTGGAACGCCTGATCGCCGCCGACGCCCGGCGCTGCTGCGCCGCCCTGGAACGCAGCCTCGCCGCCTGGCTCACCGCCTGGAACTTCCCCGGCGCCGCCGTCCCGCGCCTGCAACGCGACACCCGGCCGCCCGAAGACCTGGAGGCCCGCGCCAGGCGCGACGCCGCCCTGGCTTCCGCCTCCGGCCTGCGTCCGGCCAAGAGCTACATTGAACGGGTCTACGGCGGCGAATGGGAGGAAGCCCCGGCGCCGGCGCCGCAGCCCGAACGGTCGCCGGAGCCGGGACCGGACGGACCGGACGCAACCATGGCCCGGCTGGCGGCAAAGGAGAGCGGAGCGGCAAGCGATGCCGTCGAGCGCGGCCGCCTCTTCACCAAATTCGGGCGCGGCTGGCGCGACCGGGCAGGCCGGGCCAAGGGCAGCGGCCTGGGCTTGGCGATTTGCGCCCAGATCCTTCGCGCCTTCGGCGGCTCCATTGCTCTCGAACGCTCAGGCCCCAAGGGCTCAGTCTTCTGCGTGACCTTGCCGTTGACGCAGGCAGAGGCGCCGATGCCTGCGGGCCTGGCTGTGGACCGGCCGGGAGGCGGGCGGGAATATGCGCCGCCGCCTCATGAGCATGCTGGGCCGCGATCATGATCGTTGCTTATGTACTCAAATTCATCCACATTGGCATTTTTCTTTCAAATAATCCATTGCTTCGTCCATTTGACGTATGTCGAAGAATATCCTTATCAACTGCATACCGTCATCATATCTGAATGCCAATTCTTTTCCACCAGACTCCAAAACAAGATCTACCAACTGTAAACCCTCGATCAGATCAGGCTGATACAAAGATTTATAATCGGAATTAATTCGCCATTCATACTGTGTTATCTGGTTTTGATCGATACGATATTCAGTTTCGAGATGAGGCTTGAATACAATATGCCAACTGGCAAGAATCATTGGACCTATTAATACTTGTTCTCGATTACATAAAATCGCGAAAACCCAATACCTCCAGTCTTCTCGATAGATTGTTCCGATCGTATGGGTCTCGGAACCGTCGAACTTAATCGACCGTCAGAAAAGATCGCCACGGTCCGAACGTGTCGGCATATGCGATTCGGCCGAACGTTAAAACCAATAGAAAACGCCGATTCTGAGCATCAGATTTCTCCCGTCAGTTCGAAGTACGCACGACTATATTCCATCTGCCCTAGACTCCGGTAAACTGAACGGGGTGCAGGCAACGGCGGTCAAAGCGCTTCGCCGCGGGTGAGTCGGGGAAGCGCACCGGTGATGCCCATGGCCTGCCGCATGAAGAAGCGCTTCAGCGGACCGGCGCGATGGACGGCGGCCAAGCCCAGACCGCGGGCGAGGCGCAGCGGCGGGATGTCGTTGGAGAAAAGCCGGTTCAGGCCATCTGTCACCAGGCAGAGGGCCACGGCATCGAAGCGGCGCCAGCGGGTGTAGCGTGCCAGCAGGTCGGGATTGCCGGGATCTTGACCCAGGCGCCGGGCGTCGACGATCAACTCTGCTAGGGCGGCGATATCGCGCAGGCTGAGGTTCAGACCCTGGCCGGCAATCGGATGTATGGCATGCGCCGTTTCACCGATTATCGCCATGCGGGGTGCATGGAAGCGATCGGCCAGCAGCAGGCGCAGCGGATAGGCGAAACGCCTGCCGATCTGCTCGAAGCTGCCCAAGCTGTCGCCGAAGCGACGCCGACAGGCCGCGGCGAAGGCGGTGTCGTCCAGCGCCATGATTCGCTCGCACTGCGCCTCGCGTGCGGTCCAGACCAGGGAGGAGCGGTGGCGCCCGCTGCCCTCTTCGTCCGTCAGCGGCAGCACTGCGAAGGGTCCGTCGGGCAGAAAGCACTCATGCGCCGTGCCGCGGTGATCCTCTTCGTGACCCAAGGTCGTCACCACCCCGACCTGACGGTAGGACCAGGTCTTGTGGCCGATAGCAGCCGCGGCGCGCAGGCCGGAGTTCCTGCCCTCGGCGGCAACCGCCAGGGCGGCGCGGAGTTGGCGCCCGTCGGTCAGAGTCAGGGCGACATGGCCAGACTGGACCCGGTGGCGCGCAACCGAGGCCGGCGCCTCGATCCGGACAGAGGATAGGGCCGCGATTCGCTGCACCAGCGCGTGGCGCAGAAAGCGGTTCTCGATGATATGACCCATCGGTCCGGCCGCCCGGTCGGGGGCTTCCGTCTTGCCCAGATCCTCAAGGCCATAGTGCAGAAAGAGGGGGGAGGGGGGCTCGCCAGGGCGGCCGTCGGACACGCGAATGTCCAGAATCGGCGCAGCGCCGCGGGTGCAGTTCTGCCAAATGCCGAGGGTCTCCAGGATCTGCACCGAGCCACGCGCGATGGCCGAGCCCCGGCCGTCGAATTCCGGCTGCAGGCCGCTCTCTACGCTGCGAGCGTCGAGCAAGAGGGTGTCGATACCGGCACTGCCGAGGGCGGCGGCCAGGCTGAGGCCGACCAGTCCGCCGCCGACGATGCAGATCTCTGCGTCAAGTTCGCTCATGCGGGATAAGTTCGGCCGCTCCGGCCCGCACTTCAAGTTCGTCTGCTATCGCATCCGGGGCGGGTTTGCTCAATGACTCTTTGGTTTTCGGGCAGACAGTTGGAGAGTGGCGAGACATTCCGGACTCGGCCTATTGTATGCAGCATCGTTGCCCTCCCGACTGTGGCCGCTTCTGGCGTATCCCCACCCGCCGTTAGGGTTCAATCTTTGGTCAATCGTTGTCCGCTAGCCCCCCATTGAGGGCCCATTGGAACGATGGCTTCCGGTGAAGGCTTGGCGATGGCTTTGAGATGCCGGGGGTGCCCCAGGACGGGCAATATCGAGGCAGGAGGCGCGCGGCAACCCGCAGCAGTCTTGCATTATTCCCCAGGTTCCGCACACTTTCGAAGTCCGTAGCCTTTGCGGCACGCACCGCGAGGCCATCGGTCGGAGAAGGCCGAAGCAGAGACGGAAATGGCTTCTCATGGACGCTATATCCTGATACCTTGATTGAGCATAGACGCTCTCCTGGCAGCGACAGGGCGGCGCTTCACTCAGGCGCTCGCGGAGCCGAAGTGCTTTGGGAGAGATCTTCGAGGGCGATCGCCCGGCCGACTTTGTACGATGCATGCCAAGCAGACCGGTCCCATGCCTTCCTCGATCGGCTCTTCGTGTCGAAGGTGGCCGTTGTCGCTTGGGCAGCGCGTTCGATCTTGATCGTCGGACCGTAGAGGCGAGGTCAGAGCAGCACAACTTGGGAAACGAGGCATGATTCAGAAACTTCAGACTCAGATACAGAATTTTCTGGAACAGGAATCCTCGGGCGGTCTGGTTCTCATGGCGGCGGCCGTCTTGGCGATGATCGTCAACAACACGGTGCTTGCGCCCTTCTACGAAGGTTTTCTGAACCTGCCCATTGCCGTGCAGGTCGGTCCGCTGGAGATCGCGAAGCCGCTGCTGCTGTGGGTCAACGACGGTCTGATGGCGGTCTTCTTCTTCCTGGTGGGCCTGGAGATCAAGCGGGAGATCGTGGAGGGCGAACTCTCCAGCTTCGACAAGGCCTCGCTGCCGATCCTCGCCGCCATCGGCGGCATGGCCGGGCCGGCGGCCATCTTCGCCGCGATCAATATGGGCGATCCCGTCGCGCTCAGCGGCTGGGCCATTCCGGCGGCCACCGACATCGCCTTCGCACTCGGTATTCTGGCTCTGGTGGGCCCCCGCGTTCCCATCGCCTTGAAAATCTTCCTGCTGGCGGTGGCCATCCTCGACGACCTCGGCGCCATCGTTATCATCGCCGCTTTCTACACCGCCGAGGTCTCCATGATCTCGCTTTTGGCGGCGGCGATCGGACTCTCCATCCTCATCGTGCTGAACCTGTCCGGCGTGGTGCGCATCGCACCATACGTTCTGGTGGGTATCGCGATCTGGTTGGCAGTGTTGAAATCGGGCGTGCATGCGACCCTGGCCGGAGTCCTGATCGCCCTCACCATCCCGCTCAAGACCAGCAAGCCGGATGCGAAGCAGGCCTCGCCATTGAAGCATCTGGAGCACGAACTACACCTCTGGGTTGCGTTCATGGTCCTGCCGATCTTCGCCTTCTGTAACGCCGGCGTTTCGCTGAGCGGGATCGCGCTTAGCGATGTCGTCGCGCCTTTGCCGTTGGGGATCGCGCTGGGTCTGATTGTGGGCAAGCAGGCCGGTATCGTCAGCTTCTGCTGGCTGGGGACCAAGATCGGTCTTTGCAAGCTGCCGACCGGGGTTACCTGGAAACAGGTATACGGCGTAGCCTGCCTCTGCGGTATCGGCTTCACCATGAGTCTCTTCATCGGGACCCTGGCCTTTTCCACGCCGGAGCACCTGAATGCAGTGCGCTTGGGTGTCCTCATGGGCTCCACCGTCTCGGCCATAATCGGCTTCGTCTACCTGCGATTACAGCTGCCGGCAGCGGAGAAGCCGGCCGCCGAACCGGCCTAGCTCAGGATCGTCGGCAAGCAGGGAGCTTTTTTCAAGGTCCCACTTGCCAAAACGCAAATATACTACCATTCTATGGAATATGAGAATGAATGTTGCCTTGCAGGGCCTCTCCGCCCTCGCTCACGAAGGACGCCTCAGCCTCTTCCGCACTCTGGTCAAGGCCGGGCATCCAGGACTGTCGGTGTCGGTTCTGGCCGAGGAGGTCGGGGTCAATGTGACCACGGCCTCGGCGCAGCTTTCGATCCTGGCGCAAGCCGGATTGGTCGAGGGCACGCGCGAGGGGCGACGGATCGTCTACCGTGCCGACTACGAGACCGTCCGTGCCTTGCTGGCTTTCCTGATGAAGGATTGTTGCCAGGCGCGCGCGGAGATCGTGGCGCCCTTGGCGGCACTTACCGACTGTCACCGCGAGCCCAAAGGAATGAAACCATGAAAAGATTACACGTCAGCGTCGCCGTGGAGGACCTGGATGCCTCGATCCGCTTCTACGCCACCCTGTTCAACGCTGAGCCCAATGTGCGGAAGACGGATTATGCCAAGTGGATGCTGGAAGATCCGCGGTTGAACTTCGCCATCGCGACGCTAGGTTGCGGTAAGCAGGCCGGCGTCGATCATGTCGGCATACAAACCGACAGCGCCGAAGAACTGGAGGAGATCTCCAAGCGTCTGCAGGCGGCCGGCGCCGCTTCGGTACAGCAGACGGAGGCCAAATGCTGCTATGCCGTTTCCGACAAGACCTGGGTTGCCGACCCCTCCGGCCTGCAGTGGGAGACCTTCTATACCTACGGCGACATCACGACCTACGGTGCGGATTCAGCGCCCATCGTCATTCCCGCTGCGGAAGAGAAGCCCGCCACGGAAGAGAAGAACGAACGCTGCTGCGGATGAGATAATCGGGAAAAGCGGACTGCACGATAAGGAGGACCGCACGCTTTACAGACCTGCGGTCCTTATTTTTACCACGGTTTGGCGTCGATTTGAGACGGGGCTCTCTGACCCCTTCTCAAGGCGGGGCAGAGTCTCAAACGGCTCCTTGGCCGCGGTTCATGCGGTTGGCGATCAGCTCGTCGACCACCTTGGGCTCGGCCAGAGTCGAGGTATCGCCAAGGTTGCCGTATTCGTTCCCGGCGATCTTGCGCAGGATGCGGCGCATGATCTTGCCGGAGCGGGTCTTGGGCAGGCCCGGCGCCCACTGGATCAGATCCGGCGTAGCGATCGGGCCGATCTCACGGCGTACCCACTTTACCAGTTCCTTACGCAGCTCCTCGGTGGGCTCCTCGCCGGCGACAAGAGTCACGTAGGCATATATGCCTTGGCCCTTGACGTCGTGCGGATAGCCGACGACGGCGGCCTCGGCGACCTTCTCGTGGGCCACCAGCGCGCTTTCGACCTCGGCCGTTCCCATGCGGTGGCCGGAGACGTTGATGACGTCGTCCACGCGCCCGGTGATCCAGTAGTAGCCGTCGGCGTCGCGCCGGCAGCCGTCGCCGGTGAAGTAGCGGTTCTTGTAGGCCGAGAAATAGGTCTGCACGAAGCGCTCGTGGTCGCCGTAGACCGTACGCATCTGACCCGGCCAGGATCGCTTGATGCAGAGATTGCCTTCGCAGGCGCCTTCCAAGCGGTTGCCCTCGGCATCTACGATCTCCGGCTGCACGCCGAAGAAGGGGCGGGTGGCCGACCCCGGCTTCAAGGGCGTCGCGCCCGGCAGCGGAGCGATCAGGATCCCGCCGGTCTCGGTTTGCCACCAGGTGTCGACGATCGGGCACCGTGCCTCGCCGACGACGTTGTAGTACCACATCCAGGCTTCCGGATTGATCGGCTCGCCGACTGAGCCCAGCACCCGCAAGCTGCTGCGGTCGGTCCGCCTTACCGGCTCTTCGCCGTCGCGCATAAGGGCGCGGATGGCGGTGGGGGCGGTGTAGAAGATGTTGACCTTGTGCTTGTCCACCACCTGCCAGAAGCGTGAACTGTCTGGATAGTTGGGCACGCCCTCGAACATCAAGGTTGCGGCACCGTTGGCCAGCGGTCCATAGACGATGTAGCTGTGCCCGGTGACCCAGCCCACGTCGGCGGTGCACCAGTAGATCTCGCCATCGTGATAGTCGAAGACGTACTTGTGGGTCATGGAGGCATAGACCAGATAGCCGCCGGTGGTGTGTAGCACCCCCTTGGGCTTGCCGGTCGAGCCTGAGGTATAGAGGATGAAGAGAGGATCCTCGGCGCCCATCTCCTCGGCCGGGCAGTCGTCCGAGGCTTCGGCCATCTCCTCATGGTACCAGAGGTCCCGGCCGTCCTGCCACTCGATGTCGCCGCCGGTGCGCCGCACCACCAGGACGTGGCGCACGCTGCCGCCGATCTCCAAGGCCGCGTCGACGTTCTGCTTCAGCGGCACCTCGCGGCCGCCGCGCAGACCCTCGTCGGCGGTGATGACGAAGTCGCTGTTGCAGTCGGCGATGCGCCCGGCCAAGGCATCGGGCGAAAAGCCGCCGAAAACGATGGAGTGGACGGCACCGATGCGGGTGCAAGCAAGCATGGCGTAGGCCGCTTCCGGGACCATCGGCATGTAGATGGTAACCCGGTCGCCCTTCTTGACGCCGCGCGCCTTCAACAGGTTGGCCAGGCGGCAGACGTATTCATGCAGCTGGCCATAGGTGATGTAGAGCTGCTCGCTGGGGCTGTCGCCTTCCCAGACGATGGCCGTGTCGTCGGACTTGGTGGCGAGGTGGCGGTCGATGCAGTTGTAAGAGACATTGGTGGTGCCGTCTTCGAACCAGCGGATGTGAACGTCCTCAGGCGCATAGGAGACGTCCATCACCGTGCTGAAGGGCTTGAACCAGTGGATGCGTTTCCCCTGTTCCCGCCAAAAGGCCTCCGGATCCTTTACCGACTGCTCGTAGAGGCGGAAGTAGTCGGCTTCCCCCGCCCAGGCCCGTTCGGCCGCCTCCTCGGGCACCGGAAAGATTGGGGACTCCGTCATCGTTCTCCGCTCCCTATTCCAAGACCTCGTCCAGAGTGTCCCGGCAAGGGCATTGCGCACCCTCCCAAACAGCGCGTCCCCGCCTGACAACCCCGTGAGACTAAACCCTTTCGCCTACACAGTGCAACGCTGCCAAGGCCGAAGATAAGGTTGAGCGGTTTGTGCCCGTCAGGGTTGCCAGCCACAGTTTTCCTGTGATCCCGCAGCTGTCCCTGTAATCGTTTCCGTGCGATCTACCTTTCACCTCCGGCGGCCGTGGTACGGTCGCCGGAGGTGAAAGCAGAAACGCGGACAGCGCCTCTTTTGGCTGCGAGACCAGCCCACAAAGGCTAGACTAGGGCTAGAATTGAGAAGAGAAGGGGAGGCTCACGAGGAGGATACGGCCGTCCTCCTCAAGACGGATCTTGGCGCGGCTCAGATACTCGCCCATGCAGGGACCGGAGATGCAAACGCCTTCGTTGGGCTGGAAGAGGGCGCCGTGGGTGGCACAGAGGATGTAGCCGTCTTCGTTCACGAATTGATCGTCGATCATCTCCAAGGGTGTACCCAGATGCGGGCAGGAATTCACGTAGGCAAAGATCTCTCGTCCCTGGCGCAGCAGGAAGATTCCGAGCGGTTCGTAGTCCGGGCCTAGATCGAAGCCCTTAGCACCACCGTCGGGAACCTCTTCCAGCCGGCAGAGCGCGCGGGGAAAGCCGCTCACAGCGAGAGTCCCCCCATCTTGCAGACGATGGCCCACTCTTGGTCGCGGACCGGACAGACCGACAGGCGCGATTGGCGCACCAGCGCCAGTTCGGCCAGATCCGGCGCCGCCTTGATCTGCTTCAGGGTGACCGGCCGGGGCATGGGGGCCAGGGGCACCACATCCACCATCACGAAGCGGCCGCTGGGATCGCTCGGGTCGGGGTAGGCCTCTTTTACGATCTCGCAGACGCCGACCACGTCCTTGCCCTCGTTGGAGTGGTAGAAGAAGGCGCGGTCGCCGATCCGCATGGCTTTCAGATTCCGGGCGGCCTGGTGATTGCGTACGCCGTCCCATTCGGTGCGGCCATCCTCGACCAATTGGTCCCAAGGGTACTTGAAGGGCTCCGATTTCATTAACCAATAGG
This sequence comes from Rhodospirillales bacterium, assembly GCA_014324045.1. Lineage (GTDB taxonomy): Bacteria > Pseudomonadota > Alphaproteobacteria > Kiloniellales > JACOMY01 > JACOMY01. Next base: position 8,717 of record JACOMY010000026.1, read on the forward strand.
CCATTGCTTCCAAGCTCTTCCCAACCTCTGCTATAGGCTCTCTGTACAGGCTCCCCGGGGGCCGGTCTCCCATTCCCTGCACGAGGGCACTTCAGCGCCATGTACCTGCAACTCTCCACCTGGCAAGAGGTAGAGGTCTACCTCGAACGATCCAAGGCCGTTCTTATCCCCATCGGCTCGACCGAGCAGCATGGGCCCAACGGCTTCATCGGCACCGATGCCCTTTGCCCGGAGATCCTGGCTCGCGGCATCGAGGCCGAGATCGGCTGCCTGGTGGCTCCCACGCTCCCGATCGGCATGGCGCAGCACCACCTGGGCTTCTCCGGCTCCATCACCCTGCGCCCGACCACCTTGATCGCGGTGGTGCAGGATGTCGTGGATTCGCTGGCTAGGCACGGTTTCGAACGCTTCTACTTCCTGAACGGTCACGGCGGCAACATCGCCACGGTCTCGGCTGCCTTTTCCGAGATCTACGCCGAAGCCAGCCTCGGCAAGGCCGACCCCAAGCGCCCGCCGCTGCGCTGCAAGCTGAAGAACTGGTGGGAAAACGCCGCCGTGCAGCGGATCTCGAAAGAGCGATTCGGCAATGCCGAGGGCGGGCATGCCACCTGCTCCGAGGTATCCCTGACCTACTACGGCTATCCGCAGCACCGGAAGAACGCGGAGATGTCGCCGGAGATCGCGCCGACCGGGCCGATCTACGACTCCGCCGACTACCGCCTGCGCTTCCCCGACGGCCGTATCGGCTCCAACCCGGCGCTGGCCAGCGTCGAGGCAGGTAAAGTACTGTTCGAGGGTGCCGTGCCGTTCCTGGCTGCCGACTTCAGGGCCTTCGCCGAGGCGCACTAAGCGCGCTTAGCGTCCGGACCCGGAAGCAACGCCGGCGGCGCAATTCGTGCCGATCGTGCCGAAGAGGCTTGCGGCGGCGTGGCTATGCGCACAGTCTGCGCCCATGCAACCTTGGATAGCCCTTCTGTGTCTGGCCCTTGCGCTGACTGCTTGCGAGCGCAATACAAGCGAACCGGATGCCGGCACGCCGCCGGCGCTCCGCCCGAGTCCAAGCCATCCGAGCCCAAGCCATGCCCCGCTCTCGCCGGCACCGGTGGAGGCCGCCGGCGGTGCCTTCGGCCTGACCCGCGTGGATTATGCGCTGCTGCCCGGTTGGCCGGAGGACGATCCCAGCGGCGCCATTGCCGCTTTCCGCCGCTCCTGCGCGGTGCTGTTCCGCCGTCCGGCATCGGCCGCGGTCGGTCCGGAGGGGCGCTATGGCCGAACAATCGACTGGCGGCCGGCCTGTGCGGCGCTAGGCGAGCCGGAAGCCTACGACGCGCCCGCAGCGCGGCGCTACTTCGAGATCTGGTTCCAACCCTACATGGTCGCCAGCCGGGGCCGCAGCGAGGGGCTCTTCACCGGCTACTATGAGGTTGAGGTCAAGGGTGCGCTGCAGCCCGGCGGAGACTACCGCTGGCCGCTCTATCGCCCGCCCTCGGGCGCGATTACCGTGTCCGGCACGCCGGACCGGGCTGCCATCGAGGCGGGCGCTCTCAAAGGTAAGGGTTTGGAGCTGGCCTGGCTGGACGACCCGGTAGATGTTTTCGATCTGCACATTCAGGGCTCGGCGCGCATGAGTTTGCCGGACGGCAGCTATCGTCGCATCGGCTATGCCGGCACCAACGGCTTGCCCTACGTTGGCATCGGCCGGCTGATGCTGGACCGCGGCCACATCGGCCCGGATCGGGCCACCGCCCAAGGCGTCAAGGCTTGGCTGAAGGACAATCCCGAAGAGGCTCGGGCCTTGATGCAGGAGAACCCGCGTTACGTCTTCTTCCGCTGGATCGAGGGCGACGGCCCGGTGGGCGCCCAGGGCGTTCCGCTGACCGCCGGGCGCAGCCTTGCCGTGGATCCGGCCTTCATCGGCTATGGCATGCCGCTTTTCCTGGAGACCACGCATGCCGACGGTGCCCCGCTGCGCCGCCTGACGATCGCTCAGGACACCGGTGCGGCAATCAAGGGCCCCGTCCGTGGCGACCTCTTCTGGGGTACCGGCGCAGCAGCCTTGGATCTGGCGGGCGGGATGAAGCAGAAGGGACGCTACTACCTTTTCCTCCCACGCACCCTGACGGTCGCGCTCGCCGCAAACTAAGTCCGCTCCCGGGTTCGGGTTCGGTTGTCGCCCAGTCTCAGCGGGCCTAGTCCCAGCGGTTTGCCTTTTCCTCGAAGTCGGGGCGCTGCGGGCGCACAAGACAGAAGCGCTGACCGGTCGGTGCCTCCATCACCACCCACTTCTTGACCGCACCCAAGCGCTTGGCGCCCAGGGCCTCCAGGCGCCGCGCCTCTGCCTCGATATCGTCGGTTTCAATGTCGAGATGGACGCGTGAGTCGTGGCCGACCTTCTGCACCAGGACTGGCAATTCACCTTCGCACTCTTGCAGTTGGGCATAGAGCGGGTCGATGGCGCGGGCTTCTTTCTTCTCCGGCCGGCCCAAGGCAGCGGCCCAGAAGCCGGCCGCTTGCTCCAGAGAATCGGTCCGGCAGTCGATCACCAAGGTGCCCAAACGGCTCTTATGCACGACGGTCTTCCATTCGAGAGGGATTAACCTTAAAGAGCAGACGGCGGCAGAAAAGCAGATTCCTACGGCCTTGGCAAGAGAGGCCGCTGCCGGCTTCGAAGCAGCCCTCCCTCAACGCCTGCGTTTCGCCGCCCTGAAGGACGGGGCGCTGTTGGAGCTTTGGGGGGCGGATGAGGACGGCGCTTGGCGCCCGATCCGCCGCTATCCGGTGCTGGCAATCAAGGTCGGCATCAGGGCAACGGAGATCCCGATCGCACCGCCCGATCACACCGCACGGCCTCCGGCTGCAGGCCGCCCTAAGCCTAGCGCCCCTGGGGCCGGCGCGCTAGGCTGCACTCGAGAAAGCGCTTCTGGCCATGCCGCAAGGCACCTGACCGGACGAGGAAGAGCGATGAAGGATAGTGACATCCGTGCCAAGCTGGAGCAAGAACTGGCCGACTTGGACCGGATCCAGGCCGCCAGCGCCTAGGCCCGCGCCCCCGTGGAATTGGACCAGACCACGCAGGGACGCCTCAGCCGCATGGACGCCCTGCAGGTCCAAGCCATGGCCTTGGAGACCCAGCGCTGCCGGCAGCTGCGCCGCCAACGCATCGCCGCAATCCTGAAACGCCTAGAGGAGGATGAATACGGCGCTTGCGTCGTCTGCGGCGAAGACATTGAGAAGAAGCGCCTAGCCGTCAATTTGACGACGCCGACCTGTGTCTATTGCGCCTCTTGAGACGGCCAGGCAAAAAAGTTCCCCCACCGTCTTTCTCAGGAATCGCTATGCAGGAGCGCCCGTCGACCCTGCGTTTCGAATTTGACGGATGTTCACCGCAACAGCTCACGGCTGCGCTAGGCGCACAGCCGGTTACCTCGATCTTGGCCGGAACGCGCTGACGCCGCCGATCCTGTTGCGGGCCACAGGTACGTAAGAAGACTATACGCTTTGGGCCGTATCAAGGCCATACCGGTCTCCGGCCCGACCGGGGTCATTCAAGACTATCGGACCGGTCGGGGCGGGCTATGTGCTCTTCACGGGGACCTCCGGGGCCTTCACCTCGCATCTCGGTCTCGGCCGCACCTATCTAGGCCGGCCAATCCTGGAACAAAGGAGAGTAATCTGGCACAGGATGAATTTCGTCTGATGTGGAGAAGAAATGATGGTGGGCGCGGCTGGGATTGAACCAGCGACCCCTGCCGTGTGAAGACAGTGCTCTCCCGCTGAGCTACGCGCCCGTCCGGGGATCGAGCCGGACAAGGACGATCCCGATCGAGGGGGATATCGATTAGCGGCGCCGGGGGGACAGGTCAAGCGGAGATGAAGCCCAAGCAATCTGCATAAGGGATAGTAGACTTGCAATCGGCCCGTCAGTCTGGGCCGGCGCTGATCGGTCGGCAGCCACACTGGCACAAGCGCCTGAGTGAGAGGGGCCGTAGGGATTGACCCCCAAGGGGATTGACCGTTGTCGCCGGGCGGAAGACTACGTACACGAAGGCAGTCCCCCATGGATCCATGGGTTTGCGGAAGAAGAGGCTCTAGGAATGGCAGAGACGGCCGGGCGCTGCGTTGCGATTGGCGATCTGGAGATCGCCAACAGCCGCCCCTTCGCGGCGATCCTGGGCCCCTGCCAGATCGAAAGCCGCGACCACGCCCTCTTCATGGCCGAGAGCCTGGCCAAGGCGGCCGGGGCCGCCGGCGTACCCTTCATCTTCAAGTCTTCCTTCGACAAGGCCAACCGCAGTTCGCTGTCCGGCAAGCGCGGCGTCGGTCTGGAGGAGGGCCTGCGGATTCTCTGCGACGTGCGCGACGCCCTGGGCTGTCCGGTGCTGACCGACGTGCACGAGCGCGAACAGTGCGCGCCGGCGGCCGAGGCGGTCGACGTGCTGCAGATCCCGGCCTTCCTCTGCCGTCAGACCGACCTGCTGCTGGCTGCAGCCGCCACCGGCAAGGCCGTGAACGTGAAGAAGGGGCAGTTTCTAGCGCCCTGGGACATGAAGAACGTCGCCGACAAGCTGGCCGCGGGCGGCAACCATCGCATTCTGCTGACCGAGCGCGGCGCCAGCTTCGGCTACAACACCCTGGTGACCGACTTCCGCAGCCTGCCAACCATGGCACAGACCGGCTATCCGGTGATCTACGATGCTACCCACTCGGTGCAGCAGCCGGGCGCCCTGGGGGAGGCGTCGGGCGGCCAGCGCGGCTTCGCGCCGATCCTGGCCCGTGCTGCCGTGGCCGTCGGCGTCGCCGGCCTCTTCATGGAGGCCCACGAAGACCCTGACAAGGCCCCCAGCGACGGTGCCGTCATGCTGAAGCTGGAGTGGGTCGCTCCCCTGCTGAAGGAATTGGCCGCCCTTGACCGCCTGGCCAAGGACCCAGTGCGCTTGCAAACCCTAGCGGCGGCGGTAGCTGCTAAGCAACCCGTTGCGGTAGTATAATAGTCCATCATTTTTGTAGCATGCACCGTTGGCGGCCCACCACTAGCTACACTACTGAACGAACATCCGCGCTTACAATCGGGATGGGTACCGATGCCACCGGCCTTGATCGCACTTTTCATCCCGGTCCGTTCATCCCCACCCGGCCCTTGCATGGAACGGTCAGCTTCTCAGCCGGGATGTTCGGGGGTATGATCGCGGACCCGATACCGGAGAAGAAAAGAGCCCGGTCCGATCGCCAACACTCACTCTCGAAGGAGCTGCACAATGACTGAGAATTCCATGCCGAACTTCACCGACTTCGCCAAGCTGTTCGATCCGGCCAACGTGGCCAGGATGTTCGACCCGCAGCAGATGATGACGGCCTTCGCGCCGGCCCCCCGACAGGGCATCGACCTGCAGGCGGCCATAGGCAAGAGCCAGAAGCATTTCCAAGCGATGATCGCCGCCAACAAGGCGGCCGCAGAGGCCTATCGTGCCCTCTTCGATAAACAGATCCGGATCTTCGAAGAGATTACCGCAGAAGCGAAGCGGCAGATCGGGGAAATGGGTCAGACCGCAGAACCGGACGGATTGAAGAAGCAGACAGAACTATACGCCGTATCGGTCGAGAAGGCGCTTTCCCTTATGACCGAACTATCGAACGCGGCTGCCAAGGCCAATGCGGATGCCTTTGCCGTCATCCAAGGGCAAGTTGAAGACGCTTTGAAGGAGTTGAGGGCGGGCTAACCCGGCCCCGCCGAACCGAAGCGACACGGGAAGCGGTAGGAGAACGAGGCAACATGAAAATCGGTGCCCCAAAGGAAACCTGCGAGGGCGAAGCACGCGTCGCGTTGACCCCGGATAGTGCCCAGCGTTTACAGAAACTGGGATACAACTGTTCGGTCGAGGCCGGCGCCGGTGCTGCCGCCTCGATCTCCGACGAGGCCTATCGTGAGGCCGGGGTGACAGTGGTAGAGAATGCGGCCGGGCTTTGGGCGCAGTCCGACATCGTCGTCAAGGTACGCGAGCCCAGCCTGAAGGAAGTCGCCGGCGCGCCGGAGGGCAAGATCCTCGTCTCCTTCGTCTGGCCGGCCCAGAACGAAGATCTGCTAAGGGCGCTGAACGAGAAAAAGATGTCCGTGCTGGCCATGGACATGGTGCCGCGCATCAGCCGGGCCCAGAAGATGGACGCGCTTTCCTCCATGGCCAACATCGCCGGCTACCGCGCGGTGATCGAGGCCGGTGCCAACTTCGGCCGCTTCTTCACCGGGCAGGTGACCGCCGCCGGTAAGGTGCCGCCGGCCAAGGTCCTGGTGGTGGGTGCCGGCGTGGCCGGACTGGCCGCCATTGGCGCCGCGGTCTCGCTGGGCGCCATCGTACGGGCCTTCGACGTTCGCCCGGAAGTGGCCGAACAGATCCAGTCCATGGGGGCCGAATTCCTCTTTCTCGACTTCGAGGAGAGCGGCGCGGGCGAAGGCGGCTATGCCAAGCCCTCCTCGCCGGAGTTCCGCGAGAAGCAGTTGGCTCTTTTCCGCGAGCAGGCGCCCGAGATCGACATCGTCATCACCACCGCGCTGATCCCCGGCCGTCCGGCACCGAAGCTGTGGCTGGAAGACATGGTGAAGGCGATGAAGTCCGGATCCGTCGTCGTCGATCTGGCGGCAGAACGCGGCGGCAACTGCGACCTGACCGTGCCGGACGACAAGATCGTGACCGGGAAGGGTGTCACCGTGGTCGGCTACACCGACTTCCCCTCGCGCATGGCGGCCCAGGCCTCGGCCCTCTACGCCACCAACATCCGTCACATGATGGATGACCTGACGCCGGAGAAAGACGGCAATCCGGTCATCGACATGGAAGACGACGTGATCCGCGGCGCTCTGGTCTGTCATCGGGGCGAAGTCACCTTCCCGCCGCCGGCGCCCAAGATCCAGGCGATCGCCAAGCAGGCGCCGAAGCCCAGGGAAAAGACCCTTGAAGAGAAGGCAGCCGCGACCGCAGAGGCGATGAAGAAGGCTGGCCGGCGTCACGTCGGCCTAATGACCATAGGCACAGTCCTGGTGCTCTTGCTGGGCCTGATCGCGCCTGCCAGCTTCATGCAGCATCTGACAGTCTTCGTCCTGGCGGTCTTCGTCGGCTACCAGGTGATCTGGAATGTGACGCCGGCGCTGCACACGCCCCTCATGGCCGTCACCAACGCCATTTCAGGCATCATCGTGTTGGGCGCCGTCCTGCAGATTGGCTCGGGCAGCACTTGGGTCGTCATTCTGGCCACGATCTCCGTGCTGATCGCCGCCATCAATCTGACCGGCGGCTTTCTGGTGACCAAGCGCATGCTGGCGATGTTCCATAAGAGCTAAGGCGGAGGAAACCAAGACTATGGAATATGGGGCATGGGATACGGTTTGATTTCCGCCGCCTACGTCGCGGCTGCGGTCCTCTTCATCTTCTCGCTGGGGGGCCTTTCCAACCAGGAGTCGGCCAAGCCCGGCGTCTGGTACGGCATCGTCGGTATGCTGGTGGCCTTGGTCGCCACCATCGCTTCCGTCGGCGGCGGCTTTGCCTGGCTGTTTCCGGCCCTCATCGTCGGCGGCATCGTCGGTGCCGTGGTCGCGCAGAGGGTCGAGATGACCGGCATGCCGCAGTTGGTCGCGGCCCTGCACAGCTTCGTCGGACTGGCTGCCGTCTTCATCGGCATCAACGCCGAACTGGAGCTGAACGGCGTCCTGGCCCTGAAGGTCAGCGGCGCCGAGCTTACCGGCCTGACCGGTTTCGGCGAGAAGCTGGCGCACAAGACCCCGGTCGAGATCGGCATCATGAAGGTCGAGGTTTTCCTCGGCATCTTCATAGGTGCGGTCACCTTCACCGGCTCGATTGTCGCCTACGGCAAGCTGGCCGGCTCCATCGGCAGTAAACCGCTGACTCTGTCGGGCCGCCACCTACTGAACATTGCCATGGTCGTGGTCTGCCTGGTCCTGGGGGCCATCTATCTGGGCAATGGCGGCGTCTGGCCGCTGATTCTGATCGCGCTGATCGCCGGCGTCATCGGCGCCCACTTGGTGATGGCCATCGGCGGCGCCGACATGCCGGTCGTGGTCTCCATGCTGAACAGCTATTCCGGCTGGGCGGCAGCAGCCATCGGCTTCACCCTGGGCAACGATCTTCTGATCGTGACCGGTGCGCTGGTCGGCTCCTCGGGCGCTATCCTCAGCTATATCATGTGCAAGGCCATGAACCGTCGCTTCGTCTCGGTGATTCTGGGTGGCTTCGGCGGCGAGGCCTCCAGCGCCCGGGCGATCGAAGGCGAGATGGTGCCGGCAGCCGGCGATCGCGTGGCCCAGGCCCTGCAGGATGCCGACAGCGTTATCGTTGTGCCGGGCTACGGCATGGCGGTGGCCCAGGCCCAGGCCCCGGTCTCCGAGCTGACCCGGCGCCTGCGCGCCCAGGGCAAGACGGTCCGCTTCGCCATCCATCCGGTGGCGGGACGCCTGCCCGGCCACATGAACGTGCTGCTGGCCGAAGCCAAGGTGCCCTACGATATCGTGCTGGAGATGGAGGAGATCAACGAAGACTTCCCCGAGACCGACGTGGCGATCGTCATCGGTGCCAACGACATCGTCAATCCGGCCGCCCAGGAGGATCCGGGCAGCCCCATCGCCGGTATGCCGGTTCTGGAGGTCTGGAAAGCGCGCGAGGTCTTCGTCTGCAAGCGCGGTCAAGGTACCGGTTACTCCGGCATCGAGAACCCGCTGTTCTTCAAGGAAAACACCCGTATGTTCTACGGCGACGCCAAGCAAAGCATGGACAGCTTGCTGTCCACTCTGCCGAACTAGGCGTCTGGTCCATGACCCGACTTGCAGTCAGCCGCTATGGCAAGGAGGGTCCGGTCCTAGTTCTCCTCCATGGGCTCTTCGGGTCGGGCCGCAACTGGATGCGGATCGCACGCCGGCTCTCCGCCGAGTGGCGGGTGATGGCGGTCGATCTGCCCAACCATGGGGAGTCCGGCTGGACCCGGACCACCGATTACCGGGCCATGGCCGAGGCGGTTGCGGCGCTGCTCGCCGATGAAGACTTGGAGCGTGTTTGCCTCTTAGGCCACTCCATGGGCGGCAAGACCGCCATGACCCTGGCCCTCACGCAACCGCAGTGGCTGGCCGGGCTGGTGGTGGCCGACATCGCACCGGTCGCTTACAACCACGGCAACCTGGCCCTGATCCGGGCCATGCAAAGCTTGGATCTGGGGCGGATTGTAAAGCGCAGCGACGCCGACGCAGCACTGGCCGGCGCCGTCCCGGAGCCGGGCCTGCGCAGCTTTCTGCTGCAGAATCTGGTACTGACGGCAGGCCGCTACCGCTGGCAGGTTAACCTCGACGGCCTGGCGGCCTCGATCGAGGCCATTCAAGGCTTTCCTCAGACCCTCTTGACGCACCGCTTCGAGGGACCGACTCTGTTCCTGGCGGGCGCTGCCTCGCACTATGTCCGCCGGCAGGACGAGCCGCTGATCCGGCAGCTTTTTCCGCATGCACGGTTGCAGGTTGTGGCCAAAGCCGGTCACTGGCTGCATGCCGAGAATCCGGAGGGCTTTCTTGCGGCTTTGCAGCCCTTTTTGAACGAGATCCCGGCTTAAGGAGACGAAAGACATGCCCAGCGCCAAGCGGGACGAAACCTTGCAGGCTCGTGGCGAGGAGACGATGGCGCAATGGCAGGCGCTTGCCACGCGCAGCCGGGCCGTAATCGAGGCCTACGCCGAACGCCAAGGCAAGGAAGGCGGCTTCAATCTGGTCGGGGCCCAGGGACTGTCGGAGGCCTTCGCCGGCCTCTGGGCCGAGTGGGCGCGCGACCCCGGCCGCGTCTTCGAGACCCAGATGAAGCTGTGGGAAGAAGGCCTGCAGCTGTGGCAGGCGATGGGCCGCCGCATGCTGGGCGAGGAGGTCGAACCGCTGGCCAAGCCGGCCCCCGGCGACCGCCGCTTCAAGGACGCCGCCTGGAACGAAGGCCTGATCTTCGACTACATCAAGCAGTCCTATCTGCTGGCCGCGCGGCTGACGCAGGAGCTGGTGTACGGCACCGAAGGGCTGAACCCCAAACACAAGCAGAAGGTCGATTTCTTCACCCGGCAATATCTAAGCGCCCTGGCGCCCAGCAACTTCCTGGCCACCAATCCGGCGGTCTTGAAGGAGACCATCGATGCCAAGGGCGAAAATCTGGTCCGGGGCCTGGAGCATCTGCTGGCCGACATGGAGCAGGGCCACGGACGCCTGAAGATCTCCATGACCGACGAGTCCCGCTTCGAGGTCGGCAAGAACCTGGCGGTCACGCCCGGCAAGGTGGTTTACCGGAACCAGCTCATGGAGCTGATTCAGTATGAACCGGCAACGGAGCAGGTACACAAGCGCCCGCTGCTATTCGTGCCGCCCTGGATCAACAAGTTCTACGTTCTGGATCTGCAGCCCGGGAACAGCCTGATCAAGGCCTCCGTCGATCAAGGGCATAGCGTCTTTGTTATCTCCTGGGTCAATCCGGGGAAGGAGTCGGCGCACAAGAACTTCGCCGATTACATGCGCGAGGGTCCGCTGGCCGCGCTCGACGCGATCCGCGCGGCGACCGGAGAGGCGGAGGTCAATCTCCTGGGCTTCTGCATCGGCGGCATCCTCTCGGTGGCGACCCTGGCCTACATGGCGGCCAAGGACGATAGGCGCATACACTCCGCCACCTTGCTTGCCACCATGGTGGACCTGCGGGATGTAGGCGAGGTCTCCGTCTTCATCGACGACGACCAGATCGAGTCGCTGGAGAAGCACGTCGCCGAGACCGGATATCTCGAAGCCTATCACCTGGCCGAGATGTTCAACATGATGCGCGAGAACGACCTGATCTGGTCCTTCGTGGTGAACAACTACCTGCTGGGCCGCGACCCCATACCCTTCGACCTGCTCTATTGGAACGGCGATTCGACGCGGCTGCCGGCCACCATGCTGATCGCCTACATCCGCAAGTTCTATATCGGCAACTGCCTGATGACGCCGGGCAGCCTGGTCCTCGACGGCGTGCCGATCGACATCGGCCGGATCCGGACGCCCAGTTACTTTCTCTGCACCAAGGAAGACCACATCGCGCCTTGGATCTCCAGCTACCCGGCGGTGCAGAGCTTCGGCGGCCCGGTCCGTTTCGTGCTCGGCGCCTCCGGCCACATCGCCGGGGTGATCAACCCGCCGGCCGCCGGCAAGTACTGCTACTGGACCAACCGCAAGACACCGGCCGCGCCGGAGGCCTGGCTGGAGAGCGCCGAGCGGCACCAAGGCTCCTGGTGGCCGGATTGGTACCGCTGGCTCGCCGGCAAGGGCGGGCCGAAGGTGCCGGCACGCATCCCGGGCGAGGGGGGGCTTGCCGTCCTTGAGGACGCGCCGGGATCCTACGTGAAGGAACGGGCAATCGATTAGCGCGGCGCTCCCAACCTTCGAGCCCCCAGATTGCACAAAAGTGCGGGCAAAAGAGTACCGGACCGCTCCGGTCCCGACGGTGTTGACAGGATCGAAGCCGCTGCACAGACTTGCGCAAGGTTTCTCCAACCTCGGAGCACTGCAACCGCCGTCTTCGGCAGAGCGAAGGCGGCTCGGCCAAAGGAACAGCCAGGATGCATCTTATGAAAATGAAACCCGCCCTCTTCGCCTCTGCGCTGCTGCTTTCCGCACCGCTGCGGGCCGATGCCGAGTGCCGGGATTGGCTCGACAAAGCCTTTTGGCAAGCGGCGGCGGCAGCGGAAGTGACGCGCTGTCTCGCCGCCGGCGCGGACTCCAATGCGCGATCTGAAGAAGGTTGGACGCCCCTGCACTTGGCGGCAGGGTATGGTAGCGCCGGGGCTGTGGCGGTGCTGCTCGGTGGGGGCGCGGACCCCAATGCGCGGTCTAAACTACTCGGTTGGGCGCCCCTGCACCGGGCAGCATGGCAGGGCAGCGCCGAGGCTGTGGCGGTGCTGCTCGACGCCGGCGCCGACCCCAATGCACAACTGAACACGGTGAGACGCCCCTGCACGTGGCGGCACAGGAAGATAGTGCCGGGGTTGTGACGGCGCTGCTCGCCGCCGGCGCGGACCCCAATGCACGGAATAAATATGGTGTGACGCCCCTGCACACGGCGGTCTTTGTGGGTGGCACTGAGGTTGTGACGGTGTTGCTCGACGGAGGCGCCGACGGCGGCGCGCAGACCGAGGCGGGACGCTTCCCTGTAGATCTGGCGGAAGAGAACGAAAAGCTCCGCAACAGTCCAGTTTACTGGAGATTGAACGACGCGCGCTACCGGTGAGGCGCCGCCGCTTGCGCGAACGGAGCGGCCGGTCCCTTGCTATCGTGCCGCTTTCCGGCAAGCGGGCCGCGCCAACTTACCGGCGTGTCATGCCCGCGCTCCGCAGACGCCGGCGCGCTCCAGCATGGCGTGCAAGAGCACGTTGCACCCGGCCGCCAGATCGCCGGGCGTAGCGCTCTCGCTCTCGTTGTGGCTGATCCCGCCGGCGCAGGGAACGAAGATCATGGCGGCCGGGGCGACCCTGGCCATGTAGACCGCATCGTGCCCGGCACCGCTGACCATGTCGCGATAGCTGAAGCCGCCGCGCTCGGCGGCGCTGCGGACCGCCGACACCAGTTCCCCGGTGAAGGGCCTTGCCGGGGAATGCCAGATCTCTTTTAGATTGAGCTCCAGACCGCCGGCCGCGGCGATCGCACGGGTCCCCCGCTCGAACTCGGCGCAGAGCGCCTGCAGCTTGCCGTCCTCCGGATGGCGCAGATCGACCGTCAGCCAGACGCGGCCGGGGATCACGTTGCGGCTGTTGGGGTGAACCTCCAGCATGCCGACCGTGGCACAGGCATCGGGCCGATGCGCCAGGCCCAGGCGATTGACCAGGGAGACCACCCGGCTGGCCCCGACAAGCGCATCCCGGCGGCGTGCCATGGGCGTCGGGCCGGCATGGGCCTCTTGCCCGGTCAGGGTCACCTCGTACCAGCGCTGACCCTGCGCGCCGGTGACCACGCCGATGGTCTTCCCTTCCGCTTCCAGAATCGGCCCCTGCTCGATGTGGGCCTCGAAGTAGGCGGCTACCGGCCGGCCGCCCAGCCCCGCGCCGCGATAGCCGATGGCGTCGAGCGCCTCGCCGTAGCTCACCCCCTCGCCGTCCCGGCGCGCCAAGGTTTCTTCAAGCGTGAAGACCCCCGCATAGGCACCCGATCCCATCATCGCCGGGGCAAAGCGGCAGCCTTCTTCGTTGGTCCAGACCGCAAGCTCGACCGGCGCCTCGGTCTCGATCCCCAGATCGTTCAGGCTGCGCAATACCTCCAGCCCGGCCATGACGCCATAAGCCCCGTCGAACTTGCCGCCCGTCGGCTGGCTGTCCAGGTGACTGCCGGTCATGACCGCCGGCAGCGCAGCATTGCGTCCGGGCCGGCGGGCAAAGATGTTGCCGACCGCATCGACCTCGAGGGAACAGCCGGCCTCGCGGCACCAACGCACAAAGAGGTCGCGCCCCTGACGGTCGGGATCGGTCAGCGCCAGACGGCAGACCCCGCCCTTCCCGGTCGCGCCGATTTGGGCCAGTTCCATCAGGCTGTCCCACAGCCGCTTGCCGTCGATCCGCAGATTTTCCACAGAAGCTCCTCCATTCATTATGCCGGCCGGGCCAGGGGGGATCGGGCCGGGCGGGGTAAGGCTAAACGGGGCCGGCCCACGGCAGTCGCGGTAATCACGCTCTCGACGAAGGTGGTCTGACCGCTGCTGTCCGGCACAATGCAGTCCGCACGCTCCACCTCCAGCAGGCTTTCCCCGGCACCGGCCCGATCCGCCAGATCGCGGGCCGCGGCCCCGGCAGCCGCCGAGGCCCTAGCCGCCGCCGCCTCCAGGGTGAGAAAATCGCCGACGCCGTCGGGCAGATGCACACGGTAGCGCCCGTCCGCCAGCTGTGTAACCGTCAGGCTTACGCGCTGAACGATTCCGCTGGCGACCGCGCCGACGGCATTGCAGACCTCCGCATGTTCGCTGACCAGTAGCTTTGTGTTCAAGCGTTCGGCAATGGCCGGATAGTAGGTTGCCGCCGGCGCCCCCATGCCGGCCAGCGGGCGCTCCAGGGTCAGCCGTGGCGTCAACAGCGATAACGGCGCTTGCCGGCCCAAGGCGCGATCGAGCAAGGTGCGGCCGAGGCCGCTGGCGCAGCGGACATCCAGCCCCTCTTCGCCGAAGGCGGCGAAAACCAGGGCTTCGGCGCCGGCCGAGACGACCTCGCCGAACACCGCCTCGGCCATCCGATGCGCCGACTTGAGGCCCAGTTGCCGCGCCAGCAGCGCGGCTCCCGTCTCAGCCGCCGTTGCCTCCCAGGCCGCATGCAAGCCCAGAACGTGGGCGGCATCGCTGGGCGTAAAGGCCGACAGGACGATCCAGCCCCGTTCGATCATGCGCTCGACCGCGCATTTGCCGAGGTAGTCTTTTGCCACCGCGCTCAACGGCAAGGGGCCGGCTTGAAGCGCCTGCCAGACCGCAGTCTCGGCCGGTTTCAGCTGCAAGCCTTCCGGCAGGCTGCGCAAAGGCAGCAGGAAGCGCCCGTCCTCGGCATGCTCGAAAGGAGCTTGCAACTGCTCCACAAGCCAGCCTTCGACCGCAGGGCACTGCTTGGCCAGCAGCGACAGCGGCACCGCCCGCCGCGGCCCCAGGGAGAAGCGTCCCGGTCCCGCTGCGCAGACCTCGCTGTCGCCCCCCAGCCCGACCGTATGCACGGCAATGGCCTCCACCATCGTGCGATATCCCCCGACCGAGGCGCCGCTGGCGCTCAACACCGGGCGGCCCCCGCGCAGCACGGCGATGTCCGTGGTGGTGCCGCCCATGTCGGAGACCAGCATGTCCTCTGCGCCCAGGAGCGCCCGGGCACCGGCCAGGCTGGCGGCCGGCCCGGAGAGGATGGTCTCGACCGGCGCCTGCAAGGCCAGGCCGTCGCCGACCAGCGAGCCGTCCCCCTTCACCACCATCAACGGCACCGCCAGCCCATGTTCCGCCATAAGCGCCCGAACCGCCAGCACCAGCTGTTGAATCAAGGGAATGAGCCGTGCATTCAACAGCGCGGTCAGGGCGCGCCGCGGCGCATCCAACCCGGCCGAGAGTTCATGCGCACAGGTGACGGGCAGTCCAAACTCCGTCCGCAACAGCTCGCGGGCGGCCAATTCATGCGACGGGTTACGGACGGCGAAGAACCCGGCCACGGCAAAAGCGGAGACCCTCGGCGCCATCGCCGCCGCTGCCGCGCGCAAGGCCTCCGGATCGAGCGGCGCCTTGGGGTTGCCTTCCGGCGTATGGCCACCGGCGACGAAGACGGCAGGGTCGGCGCCCAGCGCCTGTTTCAGGCCCGCCCGCTCCAGGGCCTTTTCGGGATAGCCGATGAGGATGAGGCCGGCGGCGCCCCCTTGTCCCTCGACCAGGGCATTGGTCGCAAGCGTGGTCGAGAGCGAGACTAACTGCACCTGTCCCGGATCCTCGGGCAACACCTTCGCCAAGGCTGCACCCACCCCTTCGGCCAGGTCGTGCTTACTGGTCAGGGCCTTGGCCTTGGCCAGGACGCCGCGCGTCTCGTCATAAAGCACGGCGTCGGTGTAGGTACCGCCGGTATCGATCCCCAAGAGCGCCGCCAATACCCTCTCCTCCCTGCACGCAGCTGCCGAATTGGGCCGCTCTTAGCCAAAAGGACAAGGGCTCTGCAATGCGATCCCTGCCGTTTCCGTGACGGGGCCGGAATTATAGAGTCCACCCCGCCATGATCGGGCGCCTAGCGAACCTTAACCCTATAGAACCTTAACAAGGATATGGAAAACCCGACGGCCGTGGCCGGCGACCTCGACAACATCGCCTTCCTCTCTATCGTGACTGGGTCTATCGTGACTGGGCGACTACCGCCCGGCGACGCGCGCTTGGCGCTACATCGTCCTCCCGATCGGTGGATTCCTCCTACCGTACAAGGATCGTACAAGAATACAGTCGAAATTCATGCCAAGGTGGAAGAGGCCCGAGGCCCGGCGCCAGAGGCGCAAGGCAGCCTGAGGGAAGCTCCGATGGCCATCGACATCCTGGGCAAGCTCTTCTTCGGCAGTTCGCTCTCTCTGGAGTGGCTGGATCGAGGTTTGCAGGCGGCCGGGCTTTCCCCCGGCGGTTTTCCGGAACCGCTGCGTCTTGCCCTTGTACGCTTGACGAAGGGTGCCTTGGGCCTGCCGCAGCGAGGCGAACCCAAAGGCGCAGCAGCCGAGCCTCTGATTGCCGCCTTGTACGACAGCGCCGCCCTCTTCGCCTTCTGCTATCAGGGCACCGAGGGCTTCGCCGATCACAGCGGCGAGGCTATGGCCAGGTCCTTCGACGAACGCCTGTCGATGGCGGGCGACATACCGGAGAGCTTGGAAGCACGCGTGGTCTCGCTGGCACTTCTCTCCGGCTATGCCCATCCCGGCATCGCCGCCCGCTACGAGGTGGAGGAAGACTTCTAGCGCAGAACGCTCCCTGCCCGAAAGGCGGCCGCTCCAAGGAATCGAACCGCAGGAGCGATGCGGCACCCTATGCAATCGGCCTTACTCCAGGTACAGAGTCGGCGATCCGCCCCGTCTTTCAGGACCTGTCTTTCAAAAGAACCGCAAAATCCATGTGCAGCGGCAGGCTGCCGTTCAGATAGTGCCCAGCGCCGGGACCGCTATGTACGCGGCCTTGAAGCATGAGTATAGCCGCCCGGCTCTCGAAGCGTGTGCTTTACTACCCCTAACCGCCGGAGGGGCGCCAGTCCGGCGGGGCCATCTCGAAGCCCGAGAACTCGAATCCCGGCGCGACTGTGCAGCCGACCAAGGTCCAGGCACCGAGGCTCTCCGCGGACTGCCAGGCGTCTTTGGGAACCACCGCATTGAGAGTCTGACCGGCAGCCAGATCGTTACCCAAAAGATGCGCCTGCGCCTGCTTACTGTCCTCGGAGATCGAAAGCACAAGGGGCGCGCCGCCGTACCAATGCCAGATCTCCACCGCATCGATCCGATGCCAATGCGAAACCTCGCCCAATTGCAACAGGAAGTAAATCTGCGTGACCGGCGCGCGTCCGCCGGTCAAGGCCGGGGCACGGTAGGTCTCGACAAAATGCCCGCCTTCGGGATGCGGCTGCATGCCGAAGCGTTCGATCAAGGCCCGGGCTTCGGCTTGGCTCATTGTGGTGCCACCGGCTCGGTCTTCCACAGGGAACACCAAGATCGAGCTACTGCATTCCTTGCTCATTGCGGCACCACCGGCTGGGTCTCCCGCAGGGAGGGCCGCGCCTGCACGACCGCGTTCCAGTCGGTCAAGGCCGGCCGGTTGCTGCGCCAAGCGACGTCGGGGAAGCGGAAATCCAGATAGCCAAAGAGGCAGGCCAAGGCCAGCTCGCCGATGGTGGGCTCTTCCGCCAATTCGCCGGCCGCCGCCAGAGCCTCCACCGCATCCAAAGTGCACCGGATCTTCTGGTTCTGCCGGTCGAGCCAGCCCTGCCAGATCTTGTCTTCCGGGCGGCGCAGCTGCTCGATCACCCGCGCTACGGCGGCCTCCAGCATCCCGTCCGCCAGGGCGTGCAGCCTGAGCGCCCGCCAGCGCTCCGCCCCCTCCGCCGGGAAGAGCTTGCGGCCGTCATGCAGGCTATCCAGATACTCCGCTACCAGGGTCGAGCCGGTGAAGACGCTCCCGTCCTCCACCACCAGCGCCGGCACCTTGCCCAAGGGGTTGGTGTGCGGCAAGGGATCGTCCGGATTCCAAGGATCCGTAGGCACCAAGGTCAAGCGTTCGGCCGCACCGGTCTCGATGGCCGCCGCCAAGGCCTTGCGTACGAAGGGACTGCTGGGGCTGTGGGTCAACTGCATCATGACGCCTGTTCCTCCTTGGCGTTCGTTTGAGAAAAGGGTCAGCATATTCTTAGGCTGGTAGTGTGCAGTCGCAAACAGTCATTTGGACTTCCTTTGCGCCCGCCCGGAGACCGGAGGGAGGCCCGGGTCCTTCCGAGGCCAGGGACCGCGGCGGACCGCAATCCTAGAAGCGATCCTTCCGCCCGCGCACCTCGGTAAAGATCTCAACCGGATCGCGCCCGCTCATGCCGACCGCGGCCGCCAAGCTCGGCACGTCGGCGCGCAGGAAGGGGTTGGTCTCCTTCTCCTCGCCCAGCAGCGAGGGCACGGTGCGCGCTCCCTTGGCGCGGGCAGCAAGGATAGCCTCGCCGCGGGCCATCAGCGCCGCATTCTCCAACTCGACCGTGCGCGCGAAAGCGAAGTTCGCCGCCGTGTATTCGTGCGCGCAATAAACCCGCGTTTCGTCGGGCAAGGCACGCAGCTTCTTGAGCGACGGCCACATCTGAGCCGGCGTGCCTTCGATCAGCCGTCCGCAGCCCAGCGCGAAGATGGTATCGCCGCAGAAGAGGGCCGCCGACTCCGGAAACCAAAAGGCGATGTGGCCGGAGGTATGGCCGGGTACGAAAAAGACCTCGGCCTCAGCCTCGCCTAGGCGAATCCGGTCGCCGTCGTCCACCTCGACGCCGATGCCGGGAATGCGTCGGCGATCCCGCCTGGCACCGATCACATGGCAGCCAGTGGCCGCCACGATCTTACGATTGCCGCCCACGTGGTCGCCGTGATGGTGGGTGTTCAGGATGTGGGTGATGGCCCAGCCGAGACGCTCGGCCTCGGCCAGTACCGGCTCCGACACCGCCGGATCGACGACGCCGGTGGCCTCGCTCCCGGGCTCGTGCAGCAGATAGACGTAGTTGTCTTCCAGCACGGGGATCTGATGGATCTCAAGTGCGCTCATGATGGCGGTAACGCTAGCATGGCAGCGCTCCCGCCGAAAGCACAACGGCAGAGCCTTGCGGTCACAGTTCCCATGCTAAGCTATCGGGCATGTGGCCGGACGTGGTCGAACTTCGGGACTTTTATGCCTCTCCCTTGGGCGGGGCCGCCCGGCAGCTGTTGACGCAAGCGCTGCGGCGGGCCTGGCCGGATGCCGGCCCTGCGCGGCTGGCCGGTTACGGCTTCGCCAATCCCTATCTCGATTTATTTCGGAAGGAAGCCCGCTCTTCGATCTCGCTGATGCCGGCAGCGCAAGGCTTTCTGCCCTGGCCCGACGCCGGCGCCAACCGCGCCTGCCTAGTCGAGGAGGAGCGGCTTCCGCTCTCCGACCTTTCGCTCGACCGCTTGCTGATCGTCCATGCCCTGGAGCATGCCGAGCGCCCCAACGCCTTGCTGCGCGAGGCTTGGCGCGTACTGGATGCGGAAGGCCACCTCTTGATCGCGGTGCCCAACCGGCGCGGACTGTGGGCCCGCATCGACCGAACCCCCTTCGGCTGGGGGCAACCCTTCAGCCGGGCCCAGGTTACCCGCCTCTTGAACGACATGCTTTTTGAGCAGATCAGCGCCGAGCGCTGCCTCTTCCTGCCGCCGACCGACCGGCTCTGGCTGCAGCGCTCCGCCCAGTCTTGCGAGCGCCTGGGCGCTCGCTTCTTCCCACGCTTCGGAGGCGTTCTGCTGATCGAGGCCCGCAAGCGCCTGGTCGCGCCCGCCGGACCGGCCCTCCCCGTCACCAACCGCCGGGTTCTAGGAGAGATCTTGCCTAGACTTGGCATCGATTCCCCGGGTCCGGACGCGGTCACATAGAAGTCGCACTTGCCGTCGCTGTTCTTGTCGATGGCTGTGCTGATCTTGCCGTGCTTGCTTAGAGTCACCGGAAGGCGCTCCGGGATTGGTGGCGACGGGTTTCTGCGAGGTGGTCACGCCTAGCAGCAGCAGCCGAGCCAAGGCAGTCAAAGCCGTGATCGAGTGGCGAGCTCTTGCGGGCGTTTCTGCCCAGCGGCCGGAGTCCCGAGGTGACAAAGCAAGCGCCCGCTGCTGAGCCTTGCTACCCCTTCTTCAGCAGGAAGAGGCCCATCTCACCAAAGATGTTGGCATAGCGCTGGCTCACGATCTGACGCGGCCGCTTCTGGGAATCGAGCGAGATAGCACGCTCTACCTTGATATCCAGGCGCTCGGTCAGATCCAGGAAGTCGCGGATGGTGCAGAGGTGGATGTTCTCGGTCGCATACCATGGCAGCAATAGCGCGCGGGTCACCGGCATACGACCGCGCCACAGCAGGTGAAGACGCACCGGCCAATAGCCGAAGTTGGCGAAGGAGATGATGGCACAGCGACCGATTCGGACCAACTGCTTCAGCACTTCGTCCGGTGCCCGCGTCGCCGGCAAGGTCTGGGACAGCACCACGACATCGAAGGAGAGATCGGGATAGTGATCGAGGTCCCGGTCGGCATCGCCCTGCACCACCGAGAGGCCGCGCCGCACGCTGGCATTGACCCCGGTTTGCGAGATCTCCAGGCCGCGCCCGACCACACTCTTCTCGCGCACCAAGGCCTCCAGCAGGGCGCCGTCCTCGCAGCCGATGTCGAGTACGCGCGCACCCTCGGCGATCATCGAGGCGACCAGCGCCAAATCGGACCGCAGCGCGCGGGTCAGAGGTCCCGCCTCGCCGCTCACGAGATGCGATCCTTATCGGGATCAAGCAGGCCAGGATCGCCGCACAGCGCCGCGGTGGGCAGGCCCGCGCGCTCGGCCGAGGCATTGAGGAAGGCGTGCACCGTCTCCAGGAACTCCGGCTCGTTCAGGAGGAAGGCGTCGTGGCCGGAATCGGTCTCGATCTCGAAGAAGGAGACATCGGCAAGGGCCGCGCTCAAGGCTCGCACGATGGCTTTGCTCTCGGAAGTTGGGAAGAGCCAATCGCTGCTGAAGGAGGCCAGGCAGAAACGCACCTTCGAATGGCGGAAGGCAGCAGACAGGCTGCCGCCGTGGTCGGCCGCCAGATCGAAGTAGTCCATCGCCCGGGTGATGTAGAGATAGCTGTTGGAATCGAAGCGATCCACGAAGGTGGAGCCCTGATAGCGCAGATAGCTTTCGACCTGAAAGTCGGCGTCGAAGCCAAAGGTCAGGGCCTTGCGGTCCTGCAGCCGCCGCCCGAACTTTGCCGCCAGCACCGCCTCGGAGAGGTAGGTCACATGCGCGACCATCCGGGCCACCGAGAGGCCGCAGCGGGGCGTCTTGCCTTCTGTCAGATAGCGGCCGCCGCACCACTCCGGGTCGGCCATGATGGCCTGACGGCCAATCTCGTCGAAGGCGATGTTCTGGGCCGTGTGGCGGGCCGAGGTGGCAATCGGCAGGACTGCCTGCACGCGGTCGGGATAGGCACTGGCCAACTGTAATGTCAGCATGCCGCCCATGGAACCGCCCACGGCACAGAGCAAACGCCCTATACCGAGATGATCCAGTAGCAGCACCTGTGCGCGCACCATGTCGGCAATGGTGATCACGGGAAAATTCAAGCCCCAGGGCTCGTCGCGTTCGGGGTGCGGCTCCAGCGGCCCGCTTGAGCCCAGGCAACCGCCGAGCACGTTGGCACAGATCACGAAGAAGCGGTCGGTGTCGATGGGGCGGCCCGGCCCCACCATCAAAGCCCACCAGCCGGACCGCCCCGTCACCGGGTGGCGTTCGGCCACGAACTGATCGCCGGTCAGCGCATGAAACACCAGAACTGCGTTCGACTTCTCCGCATTGAGGTTGCCGTAGGTTCGATAGGCGACGGTCATGCCATCCAAGACCTCGCCGCTATCCAAAGTCATGGCGCCCGGTCCCGGCAGATCCAGGAAGTGACAGGGCAGCGCGCGATAGGGCGATCGATAGTGACGAGTCTCGGCGGTGTCCATTGGCTCAGTTTCTTGTCGCTGTGGATCGGCGGCGAGAGAGCACCAACCTCCAGCCTGCCTAGCTAGAGAGAGGAACGGGCAGCTGTCAACGCTTGCCGAACGCAAGGCAGGACAACGCGCACAAGACAGCCTTTGCTTTTGCCGGTGGAGGCGACTAATTCTCTTAGCTCTGGACGACCCTCGGAGAGTGCTCAAGCCACCCCTATGGACAGCAAACTTACACCTTTGGCGCAACTGCGGCTGGAGATCGATTCTATCGACGATCAACTGCACGATCTGATCATGCAGCGCAGCCAGCTTGTCGATCGGGTGACCGCTGCCAAGGGGCGCGGCACGGCCTTGCGACCGGCCCGCGAAGCTCTGATCCTGCGTCGCCTAGTCGGCCGCCATAAGGGCAAATTTCCGCGCTCGGTCGTCGCCCGGATCTGGCGCGAGATCATCGCCGCCAGCACCGCCCAGCAAGTGCATTTCGCCGTCGCGGCCTTGGGCGCGCCAGGTGCCAGCGGCCTGGCCGAGATCGCCCGCAGTCACTTCGGCGTCCTGACGCCGCTTTCGCAGATGGGCACCGCCGCCGGCGTCATTCGTGCGGTCAGCGACGGTTCCGCCAGAGTCGGCTTGCTGCCTTGGCCCACGGTCGACGACCTGCACCCTTGGTGGAGCCTGCTTGCCGGCGAAGGCCCCAACGTGCCGCGCATCGTCGCCCGCCTGCCCTTCGTCCAAAGTAGTCCGCCCGTCGAAGAGGCCTTGGCGATCAGCCTCTCGCCCAACGAGCCGACCGGCACTGACAACTCTTTTCTTATGGTGCAATGCGACGGAGAAATGTCCCGCGGCGCGCTGAAGGACAGGCTGGACGCCGCCGGCCTTTCGTCTTCGGAAATCTTCAGTCACCCCGACAAGGCTGAGCATAGCCACCTCGTGCATGTCGGCGGCTACGTCGACCGGGAGGCCCCGGTCTTCGCCGAGTTGCTGGGGCGCGGCACCGGCTTCGGGAAGGCGATTTCGCTCGGCAGCTACGCCGTGCCCTTGACCGCCAAGGACTTGGATGCCGCCTAAGCACAGTCCATCGAAGACGTTTCGTCAGAGAGATCCCCGTCATGACCTTAAGCAAGAAAAGCCCTCAGCCGCGCCCCGGGATCTTGGAGATCCAGCCCTACGTCGGCGGTAAGGCCAAGGCCAAGGGCGCCAATCGGGCGATCCGTCTGGCCTCCAACGAGAACCCCTTGGGCGCCAGTTCGGCAGCGATCGAAGCCTTTCGCGCCGCTGCCAACTCCCTGCACCGCTATCCCGACGGCGGCGCGACGCAGCTGCGTGAGGCCATCGGCGCGGCCGAGGGCCTGCCGGTCGACCGCCTGGTCTGCGGTGCCGGCTCCGACGAGTTGATCCAGTTGCTAGTGCGCGGCTATGCCGGACCGGGCGACGAGGTACTCTACAGCCAGCACGGCTTCCTGGTCTATCCGCTGGCGGCCATGGCGGCTGGCGCAAGACCGGTGGCCGCGACGGAGCACAGCCTCACCGCCGACGTCGACGCCCTACTGGCCGCGGTCAGCGCACGAACCCGCATGGTCTTCCTGGCCAACCCTAACAACCCAACCGGCAGCTACCTCGGGCGCCAAGCCGTCGCCCGCCTGCGGAACGGTCTGCCCGAAGATGTGCTGCTGGTGCTAGATGCCGCCTATGCCGAGTATGTTGAGGAGGCGGACTACGACGCCGGTGCGGAGCTGGTGGCAGCCCATGAGAACGTGGCGATGCTGCGGACCTTCTCGAAGATCCACGGGCTCGCCGCGCTGCGCCTCGGTTGGGTCTACGGCCCGAAGGCGGCGATCGACGTACTGAACCGCATCCGCGGCCCTTTCAATGTCACAGCCCCAGCCCAAGCCGCCGGCCTTGCCGCCATCGGCGATAGCGACCACGTCGCCCGCTCGGTCGCCAGCAATGCGGCCCAGTTGGCGCGCTTCCGCGAAGCTGTGCTGACTTTGGGTCTCGAAGCACCGCCCTCGGTCGGTAACTTCCAACTGGTGCGTTTTCCCGATCCCGCGAAGACGGCAAAAGCCGCCAAAGCCCGGCTGGCCGGAGAAGGCGTTCTGGTACGCGGCATGACCTCCTACGGCCTGCCCGACTGTCTGCGCATCACCATCGGCCTGGAAGAGGACATGGACAGCGTCATCGAAGGCCTGCGCGGCTTCCTCGCATGACCCCGCTGTTCGATCGCGTTGCCCTGATCGGTATCGGGCTGATCGGGTCGTCTCTCGCGCGCGCCATACGCCGCCACGGTCTTGCCGGGACCGTTGTCGCGGCCGCCCGATCCGAGGCGACCCGCCGGAAGGCCTTGGACCTGGACTTAGCCCAGTCCGTCTACGCCGATCCCGCCGAGGCCGTAGCCGGGGCCGATCTCGTCGTGCTTGCGGTCCCGGTCGGCGCCAATGCCGCCATCGCCGAAGCCATCGGCCCCCATCTGGCCAAGGGTACTGTCGTCACCGACGTCGGCTCGGTCAAGCTGGCGGTGATCCGAGATGTCGGTCCGCACCTGGCCCGCGGCGTGCATTTGGTTCCCGGCCACCCCATCGCCGGCACGGAACACAGCGGTCCGGAAGCCGGATTCGCCGAACTCTTCGAGAACCGCCACTGCATCCTCACCCCACCGCCCGGCTGCGACAAGCAAGCGTCCGAGCGGGTGGCGGCCCTGTGGCGCGCCTGCGGTTCCGAGGTTTCCTTCATGGAAGCCAACTACCATGACAAGGTTCTGGCGATCACCTCGCACTTGCCGCATTTGATCGCCTACACCATCGTCGGCACCGCGAGTCACCTGGAAGAGGAGGAGCGCAAGGAGGTGGTGCGCTTCTCGGCCGGCGGATTCCGCGACTTCACCCGCATCGCCGCCTCCGATCCGGTCATGTGGCGCGACGTTTTCCTCAACAACCGCGATGCCGTCCTGGAGATGCTGCAGCGCTTCACCGAGGATCTGACCGCTCTGCAGCGTGCGATCCGCTGGGGCGAGGGCAATGTTCTGCAGGAGCAGTTCACCAAGACCCGCGCCATCCGCCGCTCGATCGTGGAAGCCGGCCAGGCCGGCCGCTTCGACCCGCGCGAACCGGAAAAGGGGTAGCTAAATGGTTACTGCACCGCCTTCTGGAGGCGATCGGCGATGCGGCCGATTCCGGCATGCAGCAAGACAGTGAAAAGGGCCAAGACCAGCAAGGCAGCAAACATCAGGTCGATCTTGGCACGACCGCTGGCCAGCAGCATCAAATAGCCCAGCCCTTGAGAGGCTCCGACCCACTCGCCGATCACCGCACCGATAGGCGCGTAGACCGCGGCCAGGCGCAAACCCGACGCATAGGACGGCAGGGCGGCCGGCACGCGCAGAAGAAAGAGCACGCGCTCAGGCTGCGCCCCCATGGTCTCGGCCAAGTCCAGGAAGCCGGGATCGGTGCGCCTGAGGCCGTCGTAGAAGGTCGAGGCGACGGGGAAATAGATGATCAGCACCGCCATCAAGATCTTCGACCAGATGCCGTAGCCGAACCAAAGCGTCAGGAGCGGCGCCAGCGCGAAGACCGGAACCGCCTGGCTAAAGACCAAGAAGGGTAGAAGGAAACGCCGCGCCAAAGGCGAGACCATCAAATGCAAGGCGGTCGCCGCGCCTAAGACCGCGCCCAGCAAGAGCCCGATCGTCACCTCGGCAGCAGTCACCATCGCCTCTTCGGCGATCAGCGCACGGTGGTCGTAGAGCGCCTCCGCCACCCGGATCGGCCCGGGAAGGATAAAATGCTGAACCCCGGTCGCGCAGACGACGAGTTGCCAAACCAAGACCGCGACGGCCGCGGTGACGGCAACGTCCAGTAAGCGCCTCATGCCCGTCTCTGCAAGCGCACCGCGCGGAGGCGCCGAAGCAGTTCCGCCTGGGCGTGGAGAGTCGCATCGGCATAGACAGCACGCAACGGCACGTTCTCGGGCAGCCGTGCTTCCTCCAAACCCTCCGGCAGCAGCAGATAGACCCGGTGGCCCAGCCTGACGGCCTCCACCGGATCGTGCGTCACCAATAGGACCGTGCGTTCCGTCAAGGTCTCGAAGGCAAGCTCCTGCATTTCCGCACGCGTGGCGGCATCGAGGGCGGAGAAGGGTTCGTCCAAAAGGGCGACGAGCCGGTCTTCCATCAGACAGCGGGCCAAGGCAGCGCGCTGACGCATGCCGCCAGACAGAGCCGAGGGGCGCTTGTGGCGGTGACTTGCCAGGCCGACGCGCTCGATCAGCCGGCGGGCGCGCTCCCTGTTCGGACGTTCCCCGCGCAGGCGGGCACCGAGCAGCACCGAGCGCTCGACATTCAGCCAGGGCGGCAGCAGGTCCGACTGCGCCATATAGGCAATCCGCCCCTTGAGTGCGGCGCCGTCGTCCGCCCGGATCCGACCGTCGAAGCGTCCGCCAGTGACAAGCCCGGCGATCAGGCGCAAAACCGTGGACTTGCCGACGCCGGAGGGGCCGAGAAGACAGGTCCAACGGCCCGGCTCCAGCCGCAGACGCAGGCCGTCGAAGAGAGCGGCGCCCCCGATCTCGAAGCGCCCATCAAGATCGATCCCAGGCGCCCTCCCGCCCGGACTCATTTGGCGTTGACGTCGATTGCCAGGTCAGTCACCGGCAAGACCGCATCGATCAACCCGGCCTCTTTCAGAAAGGCCTCGAAGCGCTGGTAACGGCCTCGATCGAGTGCGGCCGGGCGCAGCGCAAAGCGCGGAATCGTGTCGAACCAGGCCCGCTCGTTCAACGCATCCTGCAGCTCCGACGAGGTGCCCGAGAAAATCTCCCAGCTTTCTTGCGGGTGATTGACGATGTATTGCGTGGCCTTCTCCGTCGCCGCCAAGAAGGCGGCAACCGCCTCGGTCTTCAAAGTCTTAGGATTGGCGACGTAGATCAATTCGTCGTAGGCTGGTACGCCTTCTTCCTCGACATAGAAGCAGCGGCCCGGCACGCCTTCGATTTCCATCTGATTGAGCTCGAAGTTGCGGTAGGCACCGATCACCGCATCCACCTGCTTGGACATGAGCGCGGGCGAGAGCGAGAAGTTCACGTTCACCAGTTCCACGTCGTCGAGCGTGAGGCCATGGCGCTTTAACATCGAGCCCAATAGCGCCCGCTCGACACCGGCGACCGAATAGCCAATCCGGCCGCCTTCGAGATCGGCGATGGTCTCGATCGGACCGTCCTTCAACACGAGCAAGCAGTTCAGGGGCGTCGCCACCAGCGTTCCGACGCGCTTAAGCGGTAGGCCCTCGTGTACCTGGAGTTCCAGTTGCGGCTGGTAGCTGACGGCCAGATCTGCCTTACCGGCGGCGACCAGTTTCGGCGGATCGTTGGGATCGGCGGGAGCGACGATCTCGACCTCCAGGCCGACCTCGGCAAAGTAGCCCTTCTCCTGCGCCACGACGATCGGGCCGTGGTCGGGATTGACGAACCAGTCGAGCAGAAGGGTTATCCTCTCGACCGCCTGCGCCGGCAGCGCGACGAACGGTGCAGCGAGGGTGAGCGCACCAATGTACGCGAACAAAGCGATTTTTTTCACTAAACGGCTCCTTCCGACGAGGGCTATTCGACGTTGGGAGCCGGGCTTATCTATCGCATCGCTGCTGGGAAGTCCGTTCCCTTCGCCGGCATTATCCGGATCAGGTTCGATGGGTTGGCAAGATCCTGCCTCTCAGCCCGAGAGCGCCCCAACGGTAATACGAAGTCTAGGGCCAAAGTCTCTCTCTGACAAGTCCCGTCCGAAAAGCCGGATAGGGCCGGACATTCCGTGAGTGTTTTGCACTGTGATATACTACCTGCGTCAGCAGAGCGTTTTGCCGGACGCAGTCTTTGCTGCCGGCTCGTTCCAACCTCTCAGGAGTCGAGGAATTCCAAGGGTCGGGGAGATAGAAGAGCAACGACCATCCCCTACCGCACCACACCAGCGGTGCGGATCGACGTGCCGGCACCGGCACCAATGCGCGATCCACGGCCTCGGCGGGAACGACCCGCTTTTCGGGATCGGGACGGACGACAGGCTCTTGGAGGCAGAAGGTTGCCGACTGTGAATGAGCTTACCCCCCGGCCCGCTGCCCAGGCCGCCGCATCGGCGATAGAGCGCGCGGCCATCGAGTATGCCGGAAAAGCTTCCTTGCCTTAGGCTTGACGCTGCTAGAAAATGACGGCGTAGAAAACGAAGATGGCGGAAAGCTGTGCTTTCCTCCAAGACAGGAGACTTACCGGATGGACGACAGGCAAGAACGAGAGCTTCTGAAGGCCCTTGCGAAGGAGCGCCCGGGTCGGCGCGCCTTCATGCAGCGCGCGGCACTGCTGGGTGTGGGCGGCGTTGCGGCGGCCAATCTCTGGACCGGTTCGGCGCGCGCCGCGGAGCCCAGGCACGGCGGCCATCTGCGTCTCGGCATCGCTGCCGGTTCCACGACCGACAGCCTCGATCCGGGCGTTTACGACGACAGCTTCGATCTCGCCATGGGTTGGTCGTTCGCCAACAACCTGACGGTGATCGACAAGTACGGCAAGCTGGCGCCGGAGCTTGCCGAGAGCTGGGAGCCCTCGGCCGACGCCACCACCTGGACCTTCAAGCTGCGCAAGGGCGTCGAGTTCCACAACGGCAAGACCCTGACCGCCGACGACGTCGTGACCTCGATCAACCATCACCGCGGCCCGGACAGCAAGTCGGGCGCGGCCGGTATCCTGAAGTCTATCGTTGACATCGAAAAGGACGACGATCGGACCGTCGTCTTCACACTGTCCGACGGCAGCGCCGACTTCCCCTTTCTGCTGTCCGACTATCACCTGATCGTCTTCCCCGACCGCGACGGCCAGATGTATTGGGAGGACGGAATCGGCACCGGTCCCTTCGTTCTGGAGAACTTCGAGCCGGGTATCCGGGTCGAGATGACCAAGAACAAGAACTACTGGAAGGAAGGCCGCCCCTACTTCGACGACTATTCGGTACTGGCGATCCTCGACCCTTCGGCCCGGGTAAACGCACTGCAGACCGGCGAGGTCGATGCCATCGAGCGGGTGGACGTGAAGATCGTGGAGCGTTTGGCCCGCGTCGCCGGCATCGACATCCTGGAGAACACCGGCTACCTTCACTACACCTTCCCCATGCGCTGCGACACGGCGCCCTTCGACGACAACGATGTGCGCCTGGCAATGAAGTACGCCCTGGACCGTGAAGAGTTGATGCGCAAGATCGTGCGCGGTCACGGCACACTCGGCAACGATTCGCCGATCGGTCCCAACGACCCCTTCTACGATCCCAATCTGCCGAAGCACAGCTACGATCCGGACAAGGCCAAGTTCCACCTGAAGAAGGCGGGCATGGAGAACCTCAAGGTCGACCTGGCAACTGCCGATGGAGCCTATGTCGGTGCCGTCGATGCCTCTGTGCTCTACGCCGAACAGGCCAAGAAGGCCGGCATCGAGATCAACGTGGAGCGGGTCTCCAGCGACGGCTACTGGGCGTCGATCTGGATGAATCGTCCCTTCTGCGCCTGCTACTGGGGCGGCCGTCCGACCGCGGACTGGATGTTCTCCACGGCCTATGCAGCCGATGCGGCCTGGAACGACACCTTCTGGAAGAACGAGCGCTTCAACGAGTTGCTGATCAAGGCACGGTCCGAACTGGACCAAGACCTGCGTCGCGAGATGTACAGCGAGATGCAGCAGATCGTCAGCGCGGACGGCGGCGCCATCGTCTGGGCCTTCGCCAACAACATCATGGGCATCTCCGACAAGGTGCAGCATGAGGAGACGGTGGCCAGCAATTATTCCATGGACGGCTTCCGCGCCTCGCAGCGCTGGTGGATGGTCTGACTCTCCAACCCGAGCGTCCTCTCCCGATCCCAGCAGGGCGCAGAAGATCTAGTCCGTCCGGGTCCATGGGGGCTGCTGCGCCGGCTGCTAGCGATGATCGGCGGAGAGGTAGCCGAGGCGCCGCCGATCGTCGTCAACCCGATCGCTGCGGGCGGTCGCGTCGGTATTGTTCACGTTCCGAAGACCGGCGGGCGCCGCGGTCCGATGTGCTGGCAGTCTAAAGGGCGGCCAAGACACTGTACGATTGCTTCGTCCACTAGGCCGGGGCGGGCTACAGTGCAACGCCATCGAGCCCTGCTTAGACGCCTTAAGCACTTCAACCCCCATCGTCTCTCGATATGACAAGCTTGTCCGCAACTCCCTGGCTGCAATCGCCAGCGCCGCTGAGAGGGTGAGCGCCACGGCCAGCAATTTACGCATCATGCTTCGTTGTTTCCGTTCTTCGGCCGGACCCGAGGGAAGCGATATGATTGGCTGCTTGGATTTGCCAACAAGGCCATGGCATGGTTGCGGGCACAGGTGCAAAAGGATGGGCTGAGCGACCCTGGGACAGCTTGCCAACCGATGCTGAGCGTTACCTATAGCCCGCTGCTGGTAGCCGCTTCGATCCTGGTGGCGGTTATGGCGGCTTTTACCGCACTCAGGCTCACCAACGGCCTGAGCGCCCTGGCGCCGGCTAGGCGCAAACCCGTGATCGCCAAGGCAGCGATCGCACTTGGGGCCGGTATCTGGTCGATGCATTTTGTCGGCATGCTGGCAGTGCAGCTGCCTATTGGCATCTCCTACGCCCCTGTCCCGACCCTGCTGTCGGTGCTCCTGGCCATTCTGGTGACCGGCTCCGGGCTCATCCTGCTGCACTTCGGCGAGCGCAGCCAATTCCGCATTGTCGGAGCCGGCTTGCTGACCGGTATCGGTATCGTGGGCATGCACTACCTCGGCATGTCGGCGATACGGGGGAACTGTGTGCTGATTTACGAGCCGATTGGCGTCCTGCTCGCTGCGGTGATTGCGGTAGCGGCCTCAACTCTGGGCCTGCATCTGGCCTATCGGCAGCGCGGCCCGGCCCAGACCATCGGCGGCGGCGTGGTCTTGGGCCTCGCGGTCTCTGCCATGCATTACACCGCCATGGCCTTCACCTTCTTCGATCTGTCGGACAAAACCGAGATTCAGCCGGTATCCATCCTCTCCAGCGACAGCCTGGCCTTGCTGGTCTCCCTAGCCTCCTTCCTGATCTGCGGCGTGTTTTTGCTGATCGCCATTCCCGCCGAGGCGGAGACCCACGAATCCGGGCTGTCCCAAGCGGAAGCCGCACCGAAGCCGGAGCCCGCCCCGCCGCCGGCCCCGGCCGCCGTCTACTCGCAAGCGCTCTCGCAACCGCGCAACCCGAAACAAGCCGACGCGGGACGCATTCCCTTCGAGCGCGACAGCGCCATCCGCTTTCTGGCGGCCGAGCAGATCGCGGCTGTGCGGGCCGACGGCCACTACACCTGGCTGCTGAACGGCGAGGGCGAACTTTTCTGTCCCTGGTCGATCTCACGAGTGGAGCAGGCGGTCGCCGGGAAAGCCTTTCTGCGCACCCACCGAAGCTACCTGATCAACCTCTCCAAGGTAGCCGGCTTCCGACGCGAGGGCGACAGGGGCATCTGCCTGCTGGCCGACGCCAGGGAGACCGAAGTACCGGTCAGCCGCTCCAAGCTCCCGGACGTGCAAAAAGCGCTCGGCCTCTCCTGAGTCCGCAGTTCGTGCGACCTATCCGCAGCTCGTGCAAGCCGCCGGGATCTAGCGCGCTGCCGCTGGAGCATGGAGCCGGTGTACGGCATGCTGTCCTCCAGACAACGACAAAGGTCTAAATGGGAGGAGCCGAAAGCCTATGATCCCCGCATCTTTCGACTATCATCGGCCGGAGAGTCTTGCCGCCGCCGTCCAGCTCCTAGGCAGCTTGGGCGAAGAGGCCCGGGCGGTCGCTGGTGGCCACAGCCTCATCCCCATGATGAAGCTGCGTATGGCCGTACCGGAGCACCTGGTGGACTTGCGGTCCATTGCTGAACTGAAAGGCATCTGCATCGAGGGACGGGCTGTCTCCATCGGTGCCATGACCACGCAGGCGGAAGTCATTGCCTCCGACGCCTTGGCTCAGGTCTGTCCGATCCTGCGCGAGACGGCTTTGCAGATCGCAGATCCGCAGATCCGCAATCTCGGCACCCTGGGGGGCAACGTCGCCAATGGAGACCCCGGCAACGACATGCCGGCGTCGATGCAGGTGCTGGACGCTCAATTCGAAGTCGCAGGGCCGGAGGGCAAG
Source organism: Rhodospirillales bacterium (assembly GCA_014324045.1). Classification (GTDB taxonomy): domain Bacteria; phylum Pseudomonadota; class Alphaproteobacteria; order Kiloniellales; family JACOMY01; genus JACOMY01. Next base: position 40,573 of record JACOMY010000026.1, read on the forward strand.
CGAAAAATCGCGGCCCGTGACTTCTACGAGGCCGCCTTCTTCACCGCGCTCGGCGAGGGCGAGATCATGACCGCCATTCACTTCGAGGCACCGTCTGCAAGCCACGGCTATGCCTATGAGAAGCAGAAGCGCAAGATCGGCGACTATGCCACCGCTGCGGCGGCCGTCATCCTCGTCATGGAGGGCGGACGCTGCAGCCAGGCCAGCATCGGCCTGACCAACCTCTCCGACACACCGCTTTACGCCCAGGCAGCCAGCGAGGCCTTGGTCGGCAGCAGCCTCGACCCGGCTGCAATCGATGCTGCAGTTGCAGCTGCCGAGGCCATCGCCGATCCGGTTACCGACAGCCGCGGGCCTAGCCATTTCCGCCGCAAGCTGGCCGGCGTCATGCTTCGCCGGGCCATCGCCAGCGCCCAAAACCGCGCCGCCTAAGGGAGCCAAGGTCTCATGAGCAAGAAAGCTATCTCCATGACGGTCAACGGCCGTCCGGTAGAGGCGCCGGCCGAGCCGCGCACTCTGCTGATCCACTACCTTCGCGAACAGCTTGACCTGACCGGTCCGCACATCGGCTGCGACACCGGCCACTGCGGCGCCTGCACCGTCGATCTGGACGGCCAATCGGTGAAATCCTGCATGGTCTTCGCCATCCAGGCCGAGGGCGCGGAGGTCACCACCATCGAAGGTCTGGCCCAGCCGGACGGTAGACTGCATGCCCTGCAAGAGGCTTTCCGCGAGCATCACGGGTTGCAATGCGGCTATTGCACGCCCGGCATGATCACCCGCGCCTACCGCCTGCTGCAGGAGAATCCCGATCCGAGCGAGCAGGAGATTCGCTACGGCATCTCCGGCAACCTCTGCCGCTGCACCGGCTATCAGAACATCGTGCGCGCCATCCAAGCGGCAGCGCAGAATCTCAACAGCGTTCCGGAGGCAGCAGAATGAACGAGCAGACCCCCATCGCAGAGCGCGCCGAGAAACTGCAAGGCCTGGGCTGCGCCCGTAAGCGGGTCGAAGACGCCCGCTTCACCCAAGGCAAGGGCAACTACGTCGACGACATCAAACTGAATGGCATGCTGTTCGGCGACTTCGTCCGCTCGCCCTACGGCCATGCCCGCATCAAGGGCATCGATAAGGAGGCGGCCTTGGCGGTGCCCGGCGTACTGGCTGTCATCACTGCCGAGGATCTGATCCCCTTGAACCTGCACTACATGCCGACCTTGGCTGGCGACGTGCAGGCTGTCCTGGCGCACGAGAAGGTGCTATTCCAGAGCCAGGAGGTCGCATTCGTGGTCGCCACCGACCGCTATGCCGCCGCCGACGGCGTTGAGTTGGTCGAGGTGGACTACGAAGAACTGCCCGTGGTGGTCGACGCCGCCAAAGCCATGGCGGCCGATGCACCGCTGCTGCGCGAGGACATCAAAGATAAGGACGAGGGCGCGCACGGGCCGCGCAAACACCACAACCATATCTTCTACTGGGATGCCGGCGATTTGGAAGGAACGCAGCGGGCCCTGAGCCAGGCCGAGGTGGTGGCTGAAGAGTCTATCGCCTATCAGCGCGTCCACCCCTGCCCGCTGGAGACCTGCGGCTGCGTCGCCTCGATGGATAAGGTGAACGGCAAGCTCACGGTCTGGGGCACCTTCCAGGCACCGCATGCGGTCAGGACCGTGGCCTCGCTGATCTCCAACATTCCCGAGCACAACATCCGCATCGTCTCCCCCGACATCGGCGGCGGCTTCGGCAACAAGGTTGGAGTCTATCCGGGCTACATCTGTGCCATCGTCGCCTCCATCGTCACCGGTCAGCCGGTGAAGTGGATCGAGGACCGGATCGAGAACCTCTCGTCCACCGCCTTCGCCCGCGACTATCACATGACCGGCAAGATCGCGGCGACCAAAGAGGGCAAGATCACCGGTCTCCAGTGCCATGTGCTGGCCGACCACGGCGCTTTCGATGCCTGCGCCGATCCCACCAAGTTCCCGGCCGGCTTCTTCCACATCTGCACCGGGTCCTACGATATCCCCGTAGCCTACGTCGGGGTGGACGGCGTCTACACCAACAAGGCACCCGGCGGTGTGGCTTACCGCTGTTCCTTCCGGGTGACCGAGGCCTCCTATTTCATCGAGCGGATGATCGACGTGTTGGCCCGCAAGCTGGAGATGGATCCGGCCGAACTGCGCATGAAGAACTTCATCGCCAGGGAGCAGTTCCCCTACACCTCCGCGCTGGGCTGGGAGTACGATTCAGGCAACTATCACACCGCTATGGCCAAGGCGATGGAGACCGTCGGCTATCAGGCCCTGCGGACAGAGCAGGCGGCCAACCGCGAGGCCTTCGTGCGCGGCGAGACCCGCAGCCTGATGGGCATCGGCGTGGCCTTCTTCACCGAAATCGTCGGCGCCGGGCCGGTGAAGAACTGCGATATCCTGGGGCTCGGCATGTTCGATTCCTGCGAAATCCGGGTCCATCCGACCGGCTCCGCCATCGCCCGGCTAGGCACGATCAGCCAGGGTCAGGGCCATGCCACCACCTTTGCCCAGATCCTCGCCAGCGAGATCGGCCTGCCGGCCGACCGGATAACCGTCGAGGAAGGCGACACAGACACCGCGCCTTACGGTCTGGGAACCTACGGCTCGCGCTCGACACCGGTTGCCGGGGCGGCCACCGCCATGGCCGGGCGCAAAATCCGCGCCAAGGCGCAGATGATCGCCGCCTATCTGCTGGAGGTGCACGACGACGATCTGGAGTGGGAGGTCGACCGCTTTCAGGTCAAGGGCAACCCGGAACGCTTCAAGGCCATGTCCGAGATCGCTTTTGCCGCCTATAACCAAGCCATTCCAGGCATCGAGCCGGGGCTGGAGGCGGTCAGCTACTACGATCCGCCCAACATGACCTACCCCTTCGGCGCCTACATCTGCGTAGTCGACGTCGACGTCGATACCGGCGTGACCGACATCCGCCGTTTCTACGCGCTGGACGACTGCGGCACGCGGATCAACCCCATGGTGATCGAAGGTCAGGTGCACGGCGGACTGACCGAGGCCCTGGCCATTGCCATGGGACAGGAGATTCGCTACGATGAGATCGGCAATGTTCAGGGCGCCAGCCTGATGGACTTCTTCCTGCCGACCGCGGTCGAGACCCCGACCTGGGAGACCGATCATACCGTGACGCCATCGCCGCATCACCCCATCGGAGCCAAAGGCGTGGGCGAGAGTCCCAACGTCGGCGGCGTCCCGGCCTTCTCCAACGCCGTGGTCGATGCCTTCGCGCACTTGGGCCTGACCCACACCCAGATGCCGCACGATCACTGGCGGGTCTGGAGCGTCGCCCAAGATCTGGGTCTGCATGGCTGAAGCGGAGGCAGTGGAAGGTGGCGGGGGGAGCCTCGCCGCCTTCCTCCAGCGCTTGGCCGGGGTCGGCTACCTGGCCGATCCCGCACTGGCTGCCGCCCTGCAGCTCTCTTTGCAGCTGCAGCGGCCGCTGCTGCTGGAAGGCGAAGCGGGCGTCGGCAAGACGGAGGTCGCCAAGGCGCTGTCGCGCCTGCTGGGCCGGCGCTTGATCCGCCTGCAGTGCTACGAAGGGCTGGACGCCAGCGCCGCGCTCTACGAGTGGAACTACCAGCGCCAGCTCTTGGCGATCAAGGCCCATGAGCACGACGGCGCCTCCGCCGAGGCCATCGAGACGCAAATCTTCTCGGAACGCTACCTGCTGAGGCGGCCGCTTCTGGAGGCGATCGACAGCGAAGAGCCCGTGGTCTTGCTCATCGACGAGATCGACCGGGCCGACGAGGCCTTCGAAGCCTATCTGCTGGAGGTCTTGTCCGACTATCAAGTGACGGTGCCGGAATTGGGGACCATGGAGGCCCGCTCCACCCCGGCGACGATCCTCACCTCCAACGCCACGCGCGCGCTCTCTGACGCCCTACGGCGGCGCTGCCTCTACGCCTACGCGGACTTCCCCGATTCGGAGCGGGAGCTGGCGATCCTCCGCCAGCGCCTGCCTGCGCTGGAGGAGACCCTCGCTCGACAGATCGTCGGCTTCGTCCAAAGCCTGCGCAAGGAAGACCTGGAGAAGCTTCCCGGCATCGCCGAGACTCTGGACTGGGCCGGAGCATTACTGAGCCTGGGCTTCGCCGATCTCTCGACGGCCGATCCGACCGGCCTGCAGACCACGCTGGTCTGCTTGCTGAAGACCGAAGCCGATCACAAGGCCCTGGCGCCGGAGGCGGTGAGCCGCTTGGCAGGATGCGCCGCTTGAATCATGCTGTGCGGGCCCGGCGATAGAGCAGCCGCCCGGATGATCGGCTTCGTCAATCATCTGCGGCTGAACGACTACACCCTAGGCCTGCCGGAGGCCGAGGCCGCCGTCGCGCTGCTGATGCAGCAACCGCTGTCCAACGTCGGCGAGACCAAGCTGCGGCTGCGTTCGCTGCTAGCCAAGCGTAAGGAGGAATGGGAGCGCTTCGACGCGGACTTCGAGGCCTATTGGTATGCCCGCGGCCGCCGCCGCGATCGGAGCCGCAGGACGGGAAACACGCCCCGGCGCCCCACACGGCCCGGCGTCTGGAACGATCACCTGGAGCGCCAGAACGGCCACGGCGATAGCCCAGGCGACCCGCGCAGCTGCGGCGGCGGCGGCGGCGAGACTCGGGCGGGCGAAGGACGGCTGATCGCTTCGAAGCAGACACCCCTTCATGCCCGCGACCTGCGCCATCTGGCCGACCGGGCCGAGATGGAAGAGGCGGAACGTGCCGCCGAAGCTCTGGCGCGCGCCCTGCGTTATCGCCTGTCGCGCCGCTACCGCCTGCAATCGGCCAGGCAGCGGCTCGACCTGCGCCGCACCCTGCGCCGCAGCCTGGCCAAGGGCGGCACGCCGATCGATCCGGTCTGGCGCGCCCGACCGGAGGAGCAGGTGCGTATCGTCGTCTTGCTGGACATATCCGGCTCGATGGAGCTCTACAGCCGCTTCTTTCTGCAGTTCGTCAAGGGACTGGTCGCGCAGTGGGCCGAGAGCGACGCCTATCTTTTCCACACCCGCCTGCTGCGAGTGACCGAAGGCCTGCGGGAGCGCGATCCGATCAAAGCCATGACCCGCCTTTCGCTCATGGCCGGCGGTTTCGGCGGCGGTACCGAGATCGGTGCCAGTCTCAAGACCTTCAACGACCGCTACGCCAAACAGGCCCTGAACGGGCGCAGTGTCGCGATTATCTTGAGCGACGGCTACGACACCGGTGTGCCGGCCGACCTGGTCCGCGAACTGGCGCGGCTGCGGCGCCGGGCGCGGCGGCTGATCTGGTTGAACCCGCTGCTGGGCTGGCGCGACTATCGAGCGATCAACCGTGCCATGACGGCGGCCCTGCCGCTGCTCGATCATTTCGCCAGCGCTCACAATCTGGAGAGCCTCGCCGCGCTTGAGCCACAGCTGGCGCGGCTCTAGGAAGGGAACCCGTGACCGGCATGAGCGACCAGGTCTTCCGCAGCATCGAGGAATTGCGCCGGCGCGGTACCGACTTTTGCCTGGTGACCGTGGTACGCACCGCCAATGCCACCTCCACAAAGGCCGGTGCCAAGGCGCTGGTCACAGAAGCGGGAGAACTGATCGGCTTCCTCGGCGGCGGCTGCATCAGCGGTGCGGCCAAGCGGGTAGCCAAAGAGGTGCTGACCTCGGGCAGGCCGCGCCTGATCCGGGTGCGGCCGCCCGAAGAGGTGTTGGAAGCCGCCGATCCGGACGGTGTGGAATTGCACCGTTCCAGCTGCCCCAGCGGCGGCACGACGGAACTCTTCCTGGAACCCCTGTGCCAGGCGCCGCGCCTTTTGATCTGCGGTGCCTCGCCGGTGGCCAATGCCCTGGCCGAGCTGGCTCTGATCCTGGGTTACAGGGCCACCCTGGCGGCCCTGCCCGACGATCAACCGCTACTCGCCAGCAAGGCAGAGCGTCACGACGGCTTCGATCTGTCCAGGCTTGACCTCCGCCCCCGCGACGCCGTGGCGGTGGCGACCCAAGGCAAAGGCGACCGGGAGGCCCTAAAGGCGGCCCTGCTGTCCGCGGCGGGCTACGTCGGCATGGTCGGTAGCCGCCGCAAGGTCCAGGCCTTGAGCCGGCAGCTGACGGACGTGCCGGCGGAGCGCTTGGCCGCGTTGCAGGGTCCCGCCGGCCTCGCCATCGATGCGATCGAGCCGGAGGAGATCGCACTCTCGATCCTGGCCGAGATCGTGCAGTGGCGCCGCGCCGACCGACGCCGCCAGGACGAGGATGGGCATCTCCTTCAAGCAACCGGCAGCGCCGGATGAGCCTAGCCGGCCGCCCCATGATTCTGCCGGCCGCCGGCCGGAATGGGATCTGAAGAGTAAACTACTCTTGCCTTTCAGCAGCCAGCCGCCGGCAGGGCTTATGCTCGCCAACATGAGCGATACGGTCCCGGTGCAGCCGCTTCACGTGGCGGCAGATCGACCTCGAGAATTTCCCCAAGCTGTGCCGTCGGGTATTTGGGCACACCGAGTGTTGGCGGTGTGCCCCGCTTGCGGGGCGGGCTAGAGAGTGCCCGCCCCGGCTAAAGCGAAGCCAAGTGCCGGGCGTGGCGGCTGTCGGGACCTCTGTTAGGACCCTGGGGTAGGCCGCCGGCGCCCGGCTGCCGGGCATGTGGGCAGCGTTAATTCGTCAGCTTCTTGGCGCCGAAGGCTGCGACGATGCCGAAACGCTCGAAGGTCCCGGCGGTTTCGGCCTGATCGGTGCCATAGAATGCACCCCTGATGCCGCCTCCGCCCTCATCTTCGCTGTAGGTCCTCGCATAGCTGCCGTCTGCGGCAACCGGAATTCTTCTGAAGCGGAGCCTGTTTCTA